>NZ_AKVN02000001.1:878333-1566666 GCF_000271485.2 Pelosinus fermentans DSM 17108 | reverse complement strand
GTCCACACTTCATAATGATAACTTTATAATTCATATTCAAAGATAACTATATAGTATTAATTGAATATATGATACTATGTATCTATCTATATTTCAATATAATAATGTTTCACATTTTTTGCATAGAGGTGTATAATAATGAGCATATTGTTTTTCGGACTGAAAGGGGATTTACATGACACGCGCTATTAGAATACCACTAAAACGTTATTTTACTAGATTTTTTAAGAAAGATTTATTAGCAGGTCTGACAGTAGGTGTGATTTCTCTGCCCTTAGCCATGGCCTTCGCAATTGCTTCTGGCGCAAATCCTGAAAATGGTATTTATACCACAATTATTGCAGCTTGCCTAGTCGCTCTATTTGGTGGAAGCAGATATCAAGTTGCTGGTCCTACCGGTGCTTTTATTCCTATCTTGCTTTCCATTGTACTCACCTACGGATTTGAGAACCTTCTGATTGCTGGATTCTTATCCGGAATCATACTGGTTGTCATGGGACTTTTAGATATGGGATCTCTGATTAAATTCATTCCCCGCTCTGTTACCATTGGTTTTACAGCCGGTATTGCTGTCAACATTTTTGCCGGCCAGATTTCTAACTTCTTTGGTTTAACTGGCCTTGAACGTCATGAAAGCTTTTTATCTAATATGCAGGAAATCATAACCCACTTCGATACGATTAATCCTTATAGTACATTAACTGCAGTCATTTGCCTAGCAGTGATTCTCATAACACCTCGATTTCTACCAAAAGTGCCTGGTTCTCTCGTTGGACTCATCCTATCGACAATGACCGCAACTTTATTCTTTCCAAACGATGTAATTACTATCGCTTCTGCTTTCGGTGGAATCCCCAGCGATTTACCTCATATGCAATTTCCTGACATTACACTCGAAAAAGTACAGCTGCTGCTTCAGCCAGCTCTTACAATAGCTATATTAGGTGCCATTGAGTCTTTACTATCTGCCGTTGTAGCCGATGGTCTGACAGGTACACAGCATAACAGCAATCGTGAATTACTAGGACAAGGTATCGCCAATATAGTAATTCCCTTATTTGGGGGAATCCCGGCTACAGGTGCCATTGCCCGTACGGCAACCAATATTAAATCTGGCGCGGCAACACGATACTCTGTTATAATTTCCGCCATCTTCGTACTCCTTACGATGCTCGCTCTTGCGCCCTATGCAGGTCTTATTCCACTAGCAAGCATGGCTCCTGTTTTAATGGTTGTTTCTTATAATATGAGTCAGCATCAAGCCTTTATTAGTATCGCAAAAGTCAAATCCTTAAGCACCGGAGTCTTACTTATTACCTTCTTCCTTACCGTATTTGCAAACTTAACGGTAGCTGTGGAAATTGGTTTATTACTTACGATGATGCTGTTCATCAAACGAATGAGTGAAATCATGGTCGTAACACAAGTTATACCCGATCACGAGAACCATTTAATTGATATCGCAGACCAAAATGCACTTCATACCTATGATTGTTCCCAAATTAGCATTTTTAGCATTGAAGGCCCTTTATTCTTTGGGGCAGCGCAAATGTTTTCAGAAAGCATCATGAGTACAATTCACTATGATCCTAAAATTATTATATTACGCATGAGCCGAGTTCCAATTATGGACATTACGGGAGAAAACCATTTACGCATGATCGTAGAAAATATCCAGAAAAAGGGCATCACCGTCTTGATTTCTGGTTTAAATGAACAACCGGAGAAAAAAATGAAAAAAACTGGTCTTTATGATCAGATTGGACAAGACCGTTTCTTTCCTCACACCAATCATGCAATCGCCTATGCACTAGAGCAGATTAATAAAAACCATTGCAACACCTGTCAAAAAATAAATGGAAATGAATGCGTGTTAGATAGAAAATAATGAAAATGGAATGAAACCTCTTACAAACATGGATACTTTGTAAGAGGTTTCATTCCATTTCACACCTATTTAAAGTTCAATACATATTGCCTTGCTTATATGTATCTTACAATCATTCATCCTCTGTAGTACAGTACGGAAAAACTATTCTGCAATCGGCTGGGCTTCACCATTTGCCTGTTCTTCCGGTATAATTTTTTCTACCTTAACATGCAAGGGAATAATAATAGAAGACGAAATTGCCGTAGTATCACTATAGGCAGGACTGAACACTGACTTTTGGATTGATTCAATCACTGCAGTATCAAAGGCAGCATCTCCAGAACTAGTAATGATCTTCACCTCGCCATCTACCGTTCCATTCACAGATATCGTTGCCTTAACCTTCACAGATACTGTTTGCTCTGCGTATTTTTCCTTCACATCCTGAGGCAAAGAAATCGCCGCCAACGTAATAATCTGGGGAGGTGTCACTTGAGGTTTGTCTTTAGCGAAAGCAGTTACTGACATTCCTGTTGTCAATAATAACATGAGTACTACAATAAATTGCATTTTTTTCACACGAATACACCCTCTTTACCTTTTTTATCTATTTTGAAATCAGAACACTCGTCCTGCTCCATGCCAGTCCAAAAGCTTATCAGCCCGCCCTAGTTAAAACCGTCTCTATTTAGCCTTCTTTATCATTATAGAGACAATGAAAATCATTGTCAATTAAAGTCTTCGAATATCTTGGTATTTGTTTCAAAGCCAATAGTCGTCTTAGAAACAAATAAAAAATACAGTTAGAACCGTTTAAATCGATTCTAACTGTATTTTTGCACCAGCGCATTTTATAAACCGTAATATGTCAGCATTTCCTTTATTTTCGGCATTGTTTCCGCCTTTGGTTCTCTAACTGGAAACCGGCATAAGCCAACAGGCATATTGGATAATACCAAAGATTTTTTTAGTACAGAGGGAACCGTCGCCAATTTCAAGACACTGCGCAGCATTTCAATCTGCTGCTGTGCTTGTTCTGCTTCTTCCAACCGGCTATTCATAAAGTTTTCATAGATGGCAACATCATTCTTCGTCAAAAGATTGGCTGTTGCTGCAATAGCCCCTTTGGCACCAATTTTAAGTGCTTTTAAAATCAAGGAATCCGAGCCGGAAAGCACCGCAAACTTTTGATTTTTTGTTGCCTTTATATAGCCTTCTATATTGTCAATATTACCACTGCTGTCTTTAATACCGATAATGTTGTCAACTTTTGCTAATTCGGCAACGGTTTCAACGGCAATATTAATTCCTGTATTTTTAGGAATGTTGTATAAAATAATCGGAATCGTTACGGCTGCAGCAACCGCTTTATAATGATAAAGCAGTTCTTCCTGGGATGGCACTAAAATATGGGGTGATGACTGACAATGCGTCGGCACCAATTTGTTCCATTTTTTTAGATAAAGCAATCACTTCCGCAGTGCTATTCCCGCCGGTGCCAACATAAACCGGAACTCTTTTACCCACTTCCTCAATAACACATTTGGCAAAGTCTACTTTTTCTTGATTGTTTAGCAGATGAAATTCACCATTTGTCCCAAGAATAAAAATCCCATAAACACCTCAGCAATTAATTTGTTAACCAATTGTTTTGTCGCCTGAAAATCAATTGCTTGATTTTCATCAAAAGGAGTGACCATCGCCACATAAGACTGGTGTTTTTATTGGGTTATGCTGGACTTAAACTCCTATGTCACACTAACATAGGAGCATCAGATCCAAAATTGACATCCATTACATCTTGTTCTTTTTATTTGGCTTCAGCAAGAAAAGCATTTAATTTCGTCAGAATTTCGACTTTGTTCATAATATTGTCAATACCAATAATTTTCTGCGGCAATTTCTTTGATTCCAATTCTTTGGCAACATCGCTCAAGGTAACAATCAAAGCTCCATTAAAACCTGCAACTGCATCCAGCGAACCATGTTCAATCTTGATGGGAAGCTTATTCTCACTAATCACCTGTTTGAGTTTGATATTTAGCATCAAACTTGATCCTACACCTGCACGGCAAGCAACTAACCCTTTAAATTCCATTTTGTATACCCCTTTTTTATAAATTTTTAATATACTGCATTACCTCTGACGCATCTTTCGCTTGATCCAGGAACTCGTAAAATTTTTTGTGTTCCAACAATCCCGTCAAATCTGCCAAAGTATTGATATGACTTTCATTATCTAGAGCACTCAAACAAAATAAATATTTCACCGGATCATTTTCTTTATTTCCAAATACAACCGGCTCTTTTAATGTTGCAATACCGATAGCACTTTCAATTGCTCCGGCCTCCGGCCTGGCATGAGGTAAGGCAACATGCTTCGTTAGAACGAAATAAGGCCCCCCCTCTTTAGCCGTCTTTATAATCGTCTCAATGTACGATGACTTTATCTTGCCATTTTGCAACAAGGCATCAGCTGCTTGACGGACTGCATCTTCCCAATCTTTCGCATCAATATTCAAACGAATCAGCTTCTCACTGGTCAAATCCTTTAACATCTACCCTAGCCCCTTTTCCTACTATTCTCCAAGTTTTTCTATCAACACTTCAAATTTGGCATTTTTAATCAATGGCGAATCGTCCTTGAGCTTACACCAATTAAAGCAGCCATACTCGCACTATCAAGTACTTTTTTTTCAATATCAAACAGTTCCAGTATTTTTAAAATCCTTTTGCTCTGAATATCCAATACCTTACACCTCGCTTGCTACAATTTGATTATAACAGCACCTCAACGCTCCACCTAGACATTAAACTTCCACAGCTTGTGGAAGTACAACCTAAAGCCTGCATATTCACTTAGTCGAAGGCACTTGACTCATTGGAAAATGAAATGCAGCCAGTTTAACGTTTTTCAACTCATACTTTTAATAAGTTAGAAAGAACCATTACCGTCCTTTTTACGCCATAATTAACTGCCCAGTCAATAATATCCCAGGAGATGTCAAAGTGACTGCAAGTAAATGGATCCTGAAAGAAAGATTTTTCCTAAACGATTGTATATTTTTATTTCAATGGGTATAATATAAGAAAAGGACTGACGTGCTCGAAACACGCCAGCCCCACAGGATGTCTAACCGGAAACGGTTAGCCCAAAAGAGTTAGTTACAATAAGTAACCGCTTACCTTTGGCTAGGAGCGGTTACTTGCCTTTTATGACTAAAACTACTAAAGTAGCAAACATAATCATCACAACTAAGGACTCATATGTAGTCATTAAGCATCACCCCCTTATTACGGGAGTGCCAACCGCTCCGTATACAACCTGTACAATTATTATAGCATAATCTACCAGATGAAAAGATCAGAAATTTTGCCTATAAGAAAGAAGTACACGTCTAAAAAATAAAACCTTTTGAACCGCGAAGACGCGAAGAATATGAAGAACACGAAGGATTATCTATAATACCCCTTCGCGTCCTTCGCATTTCATCACTGTTTTTTGGCTTTCTCTGTGTCCTCTGTGGATCTTTGCGCCCTCTGTGTTTAACGTTCTTCTCCGACTCATACTTTTTATAAAAAAGAACTATTACCGCATCCTTTTATCATAAGGTACAGTAAGTTTTTTTTTTGCCCGTAATTAACTGCGCAGCCAGTAATATGCGGTGAGTACAAGGGGTATTGCCAGAGCAACAGCCGATATGGCACTCCATTCCTTTCCAGCCAGAGGCGCGATAATTCCGAACAACGTAATCACTATAATGACCACTGGCAGCAGCCAAATTTGCCTGGACGACTGCCGTACTGGAGGAATCGCTTTCGCCTGCTGCTTATTCGCCCCATTGCTTTTGTTCGACCTGAATTTGACAAACCAGGCATAAATGCCAGTGATGATCATAATGCAGGTCAAGGCATCCGTAATAAACCATAAGATTTTCAGCGGTAAGGTGTCATGATTGCTAAAGTGAATTGGATTAGCCATAGAAAGCGTCTGGATATACCAAGGCTGCTGAATGACGGCAGTAACCTTTCCCGTAGACGCATCAACCCAGACAGGCTTATTGAAGTGTGCAGCCAAACCTTCCCCCTGTGTGCGAACTGTATAATGCCAGCGCATTTTTCCGTCTTCCTGGGGCAATTCAATCCCCGTTATTCTGCGGTCAGGCAAAGCGGCTTGGGCCGTTTTGATTGCCTCATCAATAGAAATACGCTGGACAGAAAAAGGCTTGTCTTGATACTCAATCAAGAATTCTTTGCGTATACTTTCATTCCAAGCATTATGAATCGGACCTGCAAATATAAAAACAAAGCCGCTTACACTTAATAATACTGTCCAGGAAAGTGTGGCAATCCCCAGTAATTTATGCCAGTCCATCCAATAGATGCGCCGATGGGAAGAACGAATCGTCCCAAAGGAGATGTTTTTCATAAAGGGTGCATACAGCCAGATGCCTGAGATTAAAGCTACAACGCTCAATCCGCACATTCCTCCGAACAAGTTCCTGCCGAATGACCCGAGATACATATCAACATGCATCCGATAGGCAAATTCCATGAATTTCGGAATCACCTCATACCTCACTTGTTCATTAGACCGTTTTATGAATCGGGCTGTGTTCAAATCTAGACGAATATACTCATAGCCCTTATCTTGAGACCGCAAGGAAAAGCCGTTAATATGCTTTTCATGATCCAGATAGACAGCACGCAGATTGTAGTCGGGGTAACCTTCCAGCACTGCTTCCGCCTGCTTGCCCACAGATAGCTTTGTCACATCCGCTAAGGATGCTTCTGAAGCCGTAGGTACACTAACCTGATTAAACGCCGTTATTTCCCGGCCAAAAATCAGGGGTAAGGCGCTTGCACACATACTAAACAGAAAAAGTGCACAGATCAAACTCGCCCATTTGTGGATTTTATACCAATATTTCATTGTTTAGAAAATCTCCTCCTGCCTACATTACCAGAACGACCCTATGTAAATGGTTCAGCGTATTGCGGCGTAAATTTTGCAGCAGCTGGATACGATTTTTTTCTCAAGCAATCGTCATGCAGAAAGCATTCAATAATAATTATCATTATCATCAAATGCTTAAAAATTTTTCCATCCACAGCCCTTTTCAATTATGCAGCATGCTAAATCAGCTGAAAGTTGACAACTTTTAATTAGTATAACATTCATTCTTCAAGTATTCCAGCCCAGTATAAACGACTCCAACCAAACCTGTCCCCCTTTACAAAAGCAAGATAACCAGCAGTATTACTACGGTAACGCAAATATTGTCGTGATATAAAAGAGCATAAATATATCATTTCGGAGTATTTATAATACCTTTCCAACATCAAAATAAGGATTTTTTAAACTCACGGGGCGTCATTCCATAGGTTTTCTTAAACACCATCGCAAACTTTCCGGCACTTTCATAGCCCACCGCGGCGGCAATCTCCTGCATCGTCATGCTGTGTGACATTAAGCGTGCAGCCTGCATCCGCGCTTCACCGCGCAGGGCGTACTTTAACTGCTCAAATACCACCACTAGATCCGGTGTATTATAGTGCTGACTTTGCCAGTGCAAAGCCTCCTCAAGCTGAAAGGGCCCATCAATCAAATCCCCCCGTACATGGGCTGCAAGAAAGTCATCACATACCAGCACACTTGTCCACCAAACCGGCTCATCAGCACCAATAACCAGCTTAACCGTCTGTCCCCGGTGAACCAGTATATGGATGCCCCGCCTCAGCCGCCTGGCTTTTTTCCCTGGTTCAATCACGGTAATATTGCCCCGTTCTACGGAACAAATCCACACGCCCATTGGCACAACCCCATAGCTGTACGTTACTACTTCCTTCACCATAAAGCGAGCATAACTGGCCACCAAGCCTGGTGACGGATGAGTATCCAAAAGGTAACCTCCGCTGCGGTCACTTGTATAATAGTCGTTATAAGCCGGCGGCAGGCAATAAATATGTGCATCGCCGTCACGGGTTTCTTTGCATCCCAAATGCTTCGCCAGTCCACTACTGCCTAACCTGTATTCATTGGTTTCCACAATCATCATCCTTCCACAAGAGGCGCAGACTGCCTACGTCGATCTGCCAATTACTTTTTTATTATAACATGATAAAATCGTCAATTGTCTCAATAAATTGCCTTGTTATACTGAGACAATCCGGATTGAGAACAATTATTACTATTAACACCGAAGACATCACTTTTTTGTATTATAGATAGTTCTCACCATGGTGTTAGTCTTACTGGGCGTCGGATATTATATGACAGCAAGAATCAGCGGAGAGGAAATACAATATAAAACGATGGGCGCTTCCCGGGGCAGCATCCGTTCTGTCATACAGGCAACAGGGTTGCTTGAGCCGCTGGACAAGTCGATACGAATTAATAACGTACCCTTTACTGTTGTCGGAATGTTTGCCTCCAAGGGGCAAAATACCAAGGGCAATAACCAGGATGATTTTGTGCTGGTACCTGTAACTGCAACCCAAAGCAGGCTGGTTCGCTGGAATACGCCGGGGCGTATCGACATGATCTTCATTAAAGGCGTTTCGATGAACTCCTTGCAGTTTATTCAGCATGAGACAGAGTCATTGCTGCGTGAGCGGCATAAGATAAAAGCCGGAGAAGCTGATGACTTTGCAGTAAGAAATATAAGCCAGTTCCTGGAGGCGCGGCGCAAGACAACAACCATCATGTCCATGCTGCTTGGCTCTATCGCCTTTATATCTCTTGTAGTGGGCGGGATCGGCATTATGAATATCATGCTGGTATCTGTATCAGAGCGTACTCGGGAGATCGGAATCCGGATGGCTGTCGGTGCCAAAGCGAAAGAAATTCGACTGCAGTTTTTGCTGGAGGCATTTGTCTTGTCCATGCTTGGCGGTATGTTAGGGATTCTGCTGGGAGTATTAACAGGATATATGCTGGCTTCCTTTACCGAAGCCCCGCCGCTATTTACTGCTACATCCATTATTCTGGCATTTGTCTTCTCGGCAACTGTTGGAATCGGCTTTGGCTATTACCCTGCGTATAAGGCTTCTTGTTTACATCCGATTGATGCGTTGAAATATGAGTAATTGTTTTTGATAAAAAAAGGCAGCACCATTCCCTCGGGAAAGGTGCTGCCTTTTTCGCGTCGATACATCTTGCTGCTACTATAAATTAAAGGATTTCCTAAATTGGCTGGGAGTGAAGCCATGGACTTTTTTAAAGGCGGCGGTAAACTTACCATGGCTTTCATAACCCACCGTTTCGGCAATATTTTTTATACTAAGCTCATCGTTCCACAGCAGGCGCATGGCATATTTCATTTTTTCCCCTCGTACATAGTCAGCGATGGTCATTCCATACCACCGTTTAAAACAACGATAAAGTTTGGGCACGCTCATTTCTGCCAGAATCGCCAGTTTGTCAAGTTTAGGTGGTGCAAGGATATTCCGATCCAGTTCCGCTTTGACCAACCAAACGTACTTCCGGTTTTGATAACTCAGGTGATTTTTACGCTCGCCCTTCAGATATTTCTTCCAACCTATCTCATGCTCCTGATTACGCTGAATGATGGAAAGAAGCTCAATTGCTTTACCCTCATAATAAACCAAAGAGATTTGGGCATTTATAACGGCACATTTCAATTGGTCAAAAATCAACATAATCTCCGGAGTATCATACTGGAGTGGGCTCCAGGCCAAAGCATCTTTCGCGGTAAAGAGCTGTTCCTGAGGCCGATCTTTGAAGTACGCGGCAATAAAATGATCACATATCGTAATACTGGTGTAAACCTGCCGGTTAGGAGCGGTAAAGGTTACCTTGACAGGCTGGCCCTGATGAACAAGGAGATGCATGCCCGGCTGTAACTGCCGAGCCTTTTTGCCTTTTTCAGTAATGGTTAGGTTGCCGGAGTCGAAAGAACATAACCACAGGCAATTGTCTGGAAAGGTGTAGATTCTAGTAATTGTCTCAGTTGGTTTAAAATAAGCTCTGGTTAGAACCAGCCCTGACGCAGGATGAATATCAACAAGCCAGTTATTGTCAGCTTCTGGCTCCCGTTTATATAGAATGCCATTTCTATAATTATTCTTTTTAGCGCCTAATTGCACTGCCAGTCCCTCGCTTCCCAGCAGGTCATCATTCTGTGTATTCATATTATCATCCTTTCTTTAGAGGGAAAGTGAATTGATCTTTTTCATTTGTTGCTTTCAGGATAACATGCATTACATCTGATAACAAATACAAAATTAGTCCATATTGATATAAGCATGGTCCTTTTTTATAAAATTGCGGTCTAAATAAACATTGGACACCCCTGATAATCATTATCGCCACAAGCTGATTGATGGCAGGTTCTATACCTCCTCTCCCTTCCTCTGGCAGTGATTGACGAAGAAAGATTCACCTTGCTATAATGAGCCACAAGCTGCTTGAATTCCATAGTTAAGAAAGGTGGTTAATTAATTACATCGCTGAACAGAATGAATTGCAAAAGATAGTGATAATGATTATTTTTATCGATATATGCACGATATAAGGGAGTCGAGAAAAAATGAATAAAAGAGTTTCCCCTGCCATCCGCGGCTTGCTTTACGCTTTAATTGGCAGCAGCCTGTTCTGGCATATGCCAGTAATTGTCTATGCTGCCGGAGAAGATACAGAAAAACCGGATGCTGAGCAAGCATCGGTGACAGAAACCGCTGATAACCAACGTGAATTTACACTGGAAGGTCTGGAAGTGACGGCAGATCGCGACCGAAGAACAGGCTTGCCGCCTGCTTATGCTGGTGGTAAGATAGCACGCGGCAGCCAGGTGGGCCTGCTTGGCAATAAAGACTTTTTGGATACCCCCTTTGCTATCACCAGCTATACCACCGAGCTGATGGAAGACCAGCAGGCGAAAAACCTCACCGATGTACTGACCAATGACCCATCGGTACGCTCCAATGCCTATGCTTCTTATTATGGGATGTGGACGATCCGCGGCTTTCCCGTATTAAACGAGGATGTTGGCTTTAACGGCTTATATGGCATTGCTCCTTTGTACTCTTCTGGTACGGAATTTGTCGAACGGGTTGAAGTATTAAAAGGTCCTGGTGCCCTTCTAAACGGCATGTCGCCGACGGGTGGTATCGGCGGCAGCATCAATCTTATCCCCAAACGGGCTGGCGAAGAACCGCTTACCAGACTGACGACCAGTTACAGCGGCGACAGCCAACTGGGAGGACATCTGGATATTGGACGCCGCTTCGGGGAAAATCAAGAGTTCGGTGTGAGGTTTAATGGTGTTTATCGCAATGGCGACATGCGATTTGACGGCGAATCACAAAAAACAAGTGCTGCAACGCTTGCTCTTGATTACCGGCAGGACCGTCTGCGCACTTCTCTTGATCTGGGATATCAGGAAAATGATATTGATGCTCCAAGTACGGTCATGTATTTGGCCAGTGGCGTATCTGTGCCTAAAGTGCCTAAAAATACAACCAATTTTGATTCCCCCTGGGCTTATGCTCGCAGCAAAGATACTTTTGGTGTCCTGCACAGTGAATTTGACCTGAACCAGCAATGGACAGCATTCGCCTCTGCCGGTATGCGCCGCAGCCGCACTGAATATTTATTTTCCCGAGGAACGATCAACAATGCTGCGGGCGATTTCAGCCAATATTTTTATAACTATCCCAGTAAGACGAATTCCCAGACCGAAGAACTGGGAATTCGCGGTCAATTTTCCACTGGTGCTGTCCGTCATCAATTAGTGTTGAGCGGCACCCGGCTGGAAGCTGACTTGTATCAAAATTTCAGAACAGTCAATGGTATTCCGTCAAATATCTACGACATCGTGTACGGCTCCCCCCTGGAAGCTTTAAAAGGGACACCAAAAGCATCTTCAACAATCCTTTCCAGTATTGTTCTGGCTGACACACTATCCACTCCGGATGACCGCCTGCAACTAACACTGGGAGTTCGCCGCCAGCAAGTGCAAATCGATAATGCTGCTTCCACTTGGTCAAATGCCACAAGTTATGATGAAAGCGCCACTACCCCCGCAGTGGGGTTAGTCGTGAAGGTCAGGCCTAACCTGTCCTTCTACAGCAACTATATTGAAGGTCTGCAGCAAGGCCCCACTGCGCCAAGCACTGCAGTCAATGCCGGTGAAGTTTTCGCCCCCTATAAGTCAAAACAATATGAAGCTGGCATAAAAATTGATGCTGGTACTTTTGCCACCACATTAAGTGCTTTTCAAATTAAGAAGCCCAGTGGATTGACCGATCCAGATACGCTGATCTACAGCGTGAATGGTGAGCAGCGTCATCGCGGTCTGGAACTGAGTCTGTTTGGTGAACCGGTCAAGGGAACCCGCCTGATGGGCGGTCTTATGCTGCTGGATGGTCAAATGGTCAAGACGGCCAATGATACTTATGACGGCAATGAACCCGTCGGCGTACCGCGCTGGACCGCTACGCTAGGCGCTGAATGGGACGTTCCATTCCAGCCTGGACTGACAATGACAGCCAGGGCAGTATACAATGGCTCTCAATACCTCAATAGCGCCAACACGCTTAAAGTTTCGCCCTGGACTCGCTTTGATGTCGGTGCACGCTATACTTTCAACCAGTCTGGCACACCAGTGACCATCCGGGCAACTGTAACCAATGTACTAAATAAGCGTCATTGGACAGGAACTACCGGAGGAGCCTTGGCCATTGGCGCACCACGTACCTTATTATTGTCAGCAACAGTGGATCTATAGTAGATCACAAGAAGGATTCGCTGTCTAAAGAACGGGGGGTCCTCCACATCAAAAGGCAGTACCATTCCCTTAGGAAAGGTACTGCCTTTTTCATTCACGTTTTTTATCAATCACCCTCTCACCCTCTTGAGTATGATCCCAAAATAATTTAATTATACTCTAATTTAACAAGATAAAAGCTGCATATATGGTTGCTGAAATGTGAAGAACACTCACTTGATAGGTTCCTCAGCCTGCTCTCCAACCTGCTGCACTCATCTTCCTCAGTAATTGACGCATATAAAATCAACTTGCTATAATGACCAAGGAGTCACCAGGGTGACATCTGCACGGTATCACTGATGATTCTAAAACTTGAGAGGCAGGTTTACCGTTACCATGAAAGTATGTATCCGGGTTATCCTTGGTGCCAAAAAATACTGGGGCTACCTTATTTTATCGATGATCTCTATCATAGTATTAACTCTTACGCAATTATATGCACCATGGGTGATAAAGGAATTGACGGACCTTGCGACAAAGGGCGATCCAGAAATTGCAGCCAAAGCTTCGAAAATGGGACTGAACCTGCTGGCCGCCTATGCCTTACAGGCATTATGCTCCTTTACCCGGGGATATTCGGCCCATTACGGCGCCTACCATTACCTCGCTGATCTGCGAACAGCACTTTATGATAAACTGCAGCACTTGTCCCTTAACTATTTTAATGACAAGCAAACTGGACAGCTCGTCAGTCGTATTATGAATGACGCTGCCAACGTCGAACTATTGCTTGCCCATGCAATACCTGATTTAATCATCAATGTTTTTATCTTCCTTTCCGTGGCAGCCATATTGTTTTCCATCAATGTGAAACTGGCTGCCGCCAGCTTTATTACAACTCCCTTTCTGTATTTGATCAATATCTTTTATGCCCGCGTTGTCCTGCCGAAATTCCGGTTGAACCAAAAGGCCATTGGTGACTTAAATGGCGCTTTACAGGATAATCTGTCCGGCGTAAAAGAAATACAGGTATTTAATCAGCAAGAATACGAGATTCGCAAGATCGGAATGTTGGCCCGCAGGCAATCCAATACCTTTCTAAACGCCATGCGGCTGGGAGAACTGTTCCATCCCTTTATTAGTTTTTTTAGTGCAGCTGGCACCGTCATCATCATTATCTATGGCGGTTATCTGGCATCGATAGGTGAAGTTTCTATTGCGGATATCGTGGGCTTCATCTTGTATCTCGGTTTATTTTATCAGCCAATTACCAGGCTGTCAGACGTCAACGAACAGCTGCATACTGCGATTGCCGGTTGTGAACGTGTCTTTGAAGTCATGGATGAGGAAAGCAGTATCAAGGAAAAAATAAATCCTACCCAGTTAACAAATATGAAGGGTGATATCGAGTTTCGCCATGTGACCTTTCATTATATTGAAGGCAGTCCTATTATAAAAAATTTTGATCTGAAAATCCAGTCGGGTACGACTGTTGCGCTGGTTGGTCCGACTGGCGTAGGCAAAACCACGCTGGTCAGCCTTCTCAATCGCTTTTATGATCCGGTGCAGGGCAGCATCTTAATTGATAATTGCGACCTTAAAGATGTATCCTTAAAAAGCCTGCGGGATAATGTCAGCATGGTACTGCAGGATGTATACTTATTTACTGGTACGGTGTTTGAAAACATTGCTTATAGCTGCAGAAATGCGACAAAAGAACAGATCATAACTGTCGCCCAAAAGGCACAGGCTCATGAGTTTATCATGGATCTGGAGCATGGCTATGACACCTATATTGGCGAGCGGGGCGTAAAGCTTTCCGGCGGACAAAAACAGCGGCTTGCTATTGCCAGAGCACTTCTGCGCGACGCACCCATTCTCCTGTTGGACGAAGCAACCTCGGCCCTAGACAATCAGACAGAAGCAGCGATCCAGCAGGCACTGTCCATATTGTCCGCAGGGCGCACCACCCTGATGATTGCCCACCGCCTATCAACCATTAAGAGCGCCGACCAAATCGTAGTACTGGAAGGCACAGGCGTTGCCGAGCAAGGCACCCATGAAACTCTGCTCAAGAAAAAAGGCATCTACGCCCGCCTGCATGCAGCCCAAGATATTTAGGCATTACGATTCACAAACGCCAATCACCAGCATCTCTTTGCCAGAGATGCAGTGATGGCTTTTGTGCTGCCTACGTATTTTTCTATTAAGATATAAACGTTCTTGTTTCGGAAGATTTTCTTTATATTTTCCGAAATTCAGGGTATAATAAAGAAAAATCAGTAAAGAAGGTGGAAGCATGATTAAAACGATTATCCGTCCCATTAGTGAATTGTCGAAAAGAATGGCAGATGTAGAAGCCTTTGCGATTGACCAAGATACGCCTGTCCATCTTACTAAAAATGGATCAAATCACATGGTTATCATGAGCAGCAGCCATTACGAAAAACTATCAGCAAAAATCAGCATGTATGAAAATTTGCTACGCTCCGAGGCTGAAATCCGACAAGGCAAATCTCTGCCATTGGATACAGCGATGACTGACATTGACCAGTACCTAAAGGAGCGTATACATGAACAGTCAGGACAGCAAGTATCAGGTTAATATAACTCCTAATGCCGTAGCAAATATTAAGGAAATCGTAGACTTTTATGTGGATGCCATGAACTATCCTCCGGCCGCCAAAGAATTTAGGGATGCAGTTTATGAAAAACTACAGATTATCGGTCAAAATCCATATATGTATGGTATCCCAGACAATTTACCTACTTTCGCAGAAATAGGATATCATAAGGCTCCGGTATATAAGCATCATGCGATTTTGTACCTAGTTGAACGGGAAAATATTCATATTGTATATGTCGTAGATACCCGACAGAATTTATGGTTGAATACACCAATAAAATTACTAAAGTAAGATAAATCAAAAAAAAGCCGTTTCTCTTAGCATATAGAGAAATGGCTTTCTTCCTGTCACGAATTCTTTATGAATCATTCTACATAAATATCATTTTTACGTTGGACTTTCTCTAGGGATGTTGTTGCAAAAATGGTCTTTCCATCCTCACTTCTGAAGATCTTTTTGCCTTTTTCGATCATTGCCGGTCCTTTGTGTCCAAGGGAATACAATATCTTTCCATAATGCTCCCCGCCGTTATCATCCAAATAGCCGAATTCAATATTCAGCCTCGGAGTGACTTGCAATTGTGTATAGATCTTAAAATCAACATCATCAATGGAATTATTATAATCCCACGAATACCCTTTTATGTACACTTGTGCCCATGGTGCATATGCAAACGTAGTTCCAACGGAATAATCATACCCACTCAAAGCACGCTCGTAAATTGCATTGGAAGGATCAACCATTTTTTCACCGGAAACAGTATAATACATATTGGCCTGGTATTTGTTACGTCCGTTAGCATATTCAAGACCTCCTCCAACCCGGCCATGTCCATATTTGAATCCATGATCATAAAAAGTATTCACAGTATACATTGACGTCTTATCAGCCGAAAGGATACGCCGTCCAAGGACAAAATTAGCCACTGTACCTGCACTTAAATCATTGCCCAATCTGAACTGCGTGAAATTGGTAATCTGATCGGAGGGAACCCCAATTGGCTGAATGGTTTCGATTGAATAGATTGGTGCGCCGTCTGTTTGAAAACGGAACCCAATATCCGTAAGCTGCAGCCAGGTAGGAAGATCATTTCGTTTAAACTCTTGAATCCCCTGAATAATATACGAATTTCCCACCCTGGTTAATCCATCTTCTACGCTAACCTCCTCCGCAGAGCTAATGGGCTGCAGCAATATGGATAAAAGCATCAAAATCGATATTATCTTTCTCATCTGCATCCTTCCTTTTAACTGAAACTATGCTAACAAGCCCTGTATGTATCTGGAATGATTGCCGAATTTCTTCCAAGTAATGGTTATCATTCTCGCTTTATAAGCCACCCCTTACCTCTTGATTTACAGCGAACTCCACCATAAGATTTAACTAAGACTGCCCGGAACAATTATCAAAACCGTTCCGAGCAGCCTTATTCTTTACAAAAATAGCTACTAGACAGCAAGGGACGTTCTTATTATCTTCCTAGTCAATAATTTGCAATGTCTATTTTAAAGTATTCATTAATCATCAAATAAAGTTGTCCAGTTACGACGATTATCCCAAACATGCCATATCTCCACTGTATCATTTGTCACAAAATATAATATAGAATAGTGCGCCAAAGGTAAATAACGTCTAACACCCTTTTTCTCGTATTCAGGATATTCAGACAACAGCCTGCCGAGAAAAGGGTTAGCTGTGAGCACTTCTTTTGTTTTACTTATAAGAGCTTCCCGCACATGCTGTGCTGCTTTGGGACTTTCCTTCGCCATGTGGCGAATTATGTCCCTCACTTCCTGTGCAGCCCGTTGGAGTAAACTTAACTTTCAAGTTCCCTGGGAACTGATTTCTCTCTGTCGTCATGGCGAAACTCCTCCAATATGATGTTATCAAGGTCTTTTCCTAGATCGTCAACATCTATCAGCTCACCACGACGGCTTTCAGCTTCCGCAGTTGCAAGGCGCTTCAAGAAAGCAATTTCCTCTTGCATTTTCTCATAATGATCATGACTCAAGACAACTAGATAGCTAGATCCCCCCTTCGTTATATAAACGGGAAGGTTTTTCTTTACAGCATAATCATCTATAACCGTCATATTTTTACTAAGATCAGTTAAAGGACGAATTATCGTTTTCATAACTGCTCACTCTACCTTTCGTCTAAGTCTACTACATTAATTTATAATCCTAGTAATAATATATCACAACACTTTTCTACAATCAATAAATAAAATGATTTTAATAAGATTAAAATCGTTTTATTTATTGACTAATCTACATTCATTACTTGTTGCTTTTACAGATGTCTAATTGTTACCTTGCCTTATTAATTCCCGTAATCTTTCTCCTGTGGCTTTCTCTAATATCCATAATTTTTCTCTCACGGCAGTATACTATTTCAACTTCAATAATTTATTACTGTATCGTTCTTCATTATATGGCTGTTTAGTCTTCAGCACATCGTACATCTCTTCTAGCAAGACAGCACTAATTTTTTCTTTTGCTTGCTGCGTTGTATATCCGGATTGTTGCAGTCTTTCAAATGTAATCTTCGTTATTGGTGGATTATTCTCTCTGAGTTGGTTGTCTACAACCTGTAAAACAATTTTTTTCAAATTTTTATTAGCCAAATGTGCCACTCTCCAATCACTACACTTATTCAGCTTCAAAAGCTTTATTCTATGGTTCTTATTATAACTGATTTCTCATATTGCCACTACAAAAATACTTTCCAATTAGAACTTTTCATAATCCACTTTCAGCCTACAAACCGAACAACTTCCGAAACTCATTAGGCGTAAAGCCATGTACTTTTTTGAAGTTGGTGATCAATTGACTGCTGTTTTTATAGCCTACTGCCGCCGCAATATTTTTAATGTTCAGGTCATCGTTTGACAACAGCCGCATGGCTTCTTTCATCTTCTCCTGACGCAGATACTCATCCATGGTAACTCCAAAGATTTTCTTAAAACATTGACGCAGTTTGGTTGTCCCCATGCCGGCAACGGCTGTAAGCTGCTTAATTGAGGGCGGATTTAAAATGTTTTTATCCAGTTCCTCCTTGACCAGAAACATATATTTCTTGTTTTGATACGTGACATAACGGCGCCGTTCCTCTTGCAGCTGCCTTTTCCAAAACCATTCATAACGGACATTACGTATAATCAATGCCAGCAATTCGCCGATTTTATTCTCGTAGTACATTAACGGTACACCGGCAATTCTTATTGCATACCTTAGCTGCTCAAATATCAGCAGAATGTCCGGAGTATTATACTGGGCAAATTGCCAAGCACCATAATCAGTGAAATTGTAAGACGGCTCTACTGGTTTATCTTGCAAATGAATATGAATATAGTGATCGAACAGCCAAATGCTGGTAAACCCAATTAGTGCATCAGCGCCGAATATCATTTTAAATGGCTGCCTTCCTGTCTGCACTAAATGAATACCGGGCTGCAGCCGCCGTGCTTTCTTTCCAGGCTCTAGAATCGTAATAGCGCCGCCAGTCAACGAGCATAACCACCGCCCATTCTGCCTGATATCATATTCCCTGACAACGGGCTTCAGCAAAGTAACGTAGGCGTTAGTAACAAATAATCCGGCAGCAGGATGTGCTTCCATGAGCCAGCTGTCACCATGTTCTGGCGGTAACTGATATTCAACAACATTATTCTGATCAATTTGGGTGCAGCCTAACTGGGCGGCCAGTTCTGCACTGCCCGTCAAATATTCATTCGTTCCCACGGCGATCTTCCTTTCCAATAATTCGCGAGACATTAGAGTTAAATTCACGCAATCTGTTTCTTTATCATAACATGGAATCCGTAGAAAAAAGTAACCTGTATCATAATTTCATACTGCCAAATACCACCAGGATACGGTTCAAAATCGCAAAACTATCTCAATCAGCATCCTATTACATGATAATTATTCTCACATCATAAGCTGCTGTTTGATTCTTTACACCCCAAGAAATCGACTCCTCCTTCAATTGACTCTATAAAAAAAGCCTTGCTATAATAGATCCAGGTTAGTCCTTTACTTGTTAATCCTAGTAGGGCTAGCTGTCACTAGTGAATGTAATAAGCAATTTTATTGATATTGATTATTTTTATCATATGATTTTTGCTGTTAGGCCAGCAGCAAAATCACCCTGATGAACCAAGGAGTCGATACTATGGAAAAAACAACATCTCATGCCAGAAAAAAACTGCTATATGCCTTGCTAGGCAGCAGCCTACTCTGGCAGTGGCCTAATGCTGCCTCCGCCGAAGAGGCCATTGAACCTCAAAGTACTGTCGCCGATACCGCTGCGCCTCAATCTGAATTTACATTGGAAGGCGTTGAAGTAACGGCAGACAAAGATAACGTGGCCAAACGCAGCACAATCGGTACCAAGACCGATGCAGCGCTCCACGATATACCGCAGTCCATCAGTGTAGTAACACGGGATCAGCTAAGCGCCCGTGGTGTTATTAACCTAGCACAGGCTCTGGAATATAGTGCTGGTATCACTGCCCAACCGTATGGTAACGATTCACGCTGGAACTGGAGCTATGTGCGAGGATTTAGTGTCGGTTATGAGGGTACTCGGGTGGACGGCTTGAGTTTGTTTGGCAACGATTTCGCAATATGGGATTTTGAGCCTTACGGCATGGACCGCCTAGAAATTCTGCGTGGCCCTGCTTCTACCCTCTACGGCGGCGGTTCGCCTGGTGGTATGTTTAACTGGGTAAGCAAACGACCAACAGCCGAACCATTGCGGGAAATACAACTACAGGGTGGCAGCGACCACTTTCGCAGTGCCGCCCTTGATCTTGGAGGGCAGGTAGATGGACAGGAAAACCTAACCTTCCGTTTGACTGCGCTGGCTCGTGACCAGGATTTATCAGATGACTATAGTAGTACCAAACGTACCTTCATCGCCCCCTCTCTTGCCTGGAAAATCAGCAAGAACACCAACGTGACCTTCCAGGCTCATTACCTTAAAGATCAACACGATGGAAATACTGGAAATAGTATTTATCATCCTGGTGATAATCTTTATGGGGTTTCTAAAAAATATTTTTTAGGCATACCAGGCTGGACTGGTTATGACCGGGAGCAATACTATTACGGCTATCTCCTAGATCACAAGGTGAATGATGTCTGGTCTCTTCATCAAAATTTTCGCTATGGTCATGTGGGAATGGTCTATAATATGAACTCAGCGAATCTACAGCCCGATGGACACACCATGGCACTGAGTCCATTGTATATTTACGATGAAACCGCAGATTCCTATACCTTCGATACCTATGGTGAGGCTAAATGGAAGAGCGGCGTTTTAAACCATCAATCTATTGTGGGAATTGACTATCGGAAGGGTGATTTAGAAAGACGTTACGGCGAAGGTGGCAGTACCGCGGATATCGACCTTGACAACTTGAAGTATGGTCAATCTTTGACTAAGCCAGAAACTTCGTTGATCTATAAGGCTACCGTTAAACAAACCGGCCTTTATGCCCAGGACCAGATTAAGTTTGGCGATAAATGGACAGCGATGCTCGGCGGGCGCCACGATCATTATGATCGTGACGCCGTTAACCCTCAGACTGGCGTAAGGACACGTCAGACGGCTGATGCTTTTACGGGGCGCGTGGGAATGGTATATCACGCTGGTCGTGGGCTGTCACCGTATATCAGCTACTCTGAATCATTTGAGCCAGTGGAAGGTCAAGATCGCCATGGTAAAAATTTCGACCCAACAACAGGCAAACAATATGAACTAGGCATTCAATATGAACCAGAGAAAATGAATGCACGTTTTACAGCCTCCATTTTCGACCTACGCAAACAAAATGTGTTGACCTCTGACCCACTGAACACTTCCAGCGAGTGGTTTAACGTACAAGTAGGCGAAATCACCTCCAAAGGCCTGGAATTGGAAGCCAACATGCCTGTCTTTAAAGGCTTGAATCTTACAGCTTCCTATACATTGCTGGATGCCAAAACGACTAAGAGCAGCGCCCCTACGGAAATTGGTCTTCGACCCCAGAGTGTTTCACGGCATAATGTTGCCCTGTGGCTAGATACTGCCACACCAAACACGATTTCTAAAGGTCTGAGCTACGGCGCAGGAGTACGGTATATTGGTTCCCGGTACAATGCTGCGAATACAGTTAAACTCGGCGACGTGGTGGTAGCCGATGCCTTAATCCGCTATGACTTGGCTGATTGGCATTACGCCCTCAATGTCCGAAACTTATTTGATAAGAAGTACGAGGCATCCTATGGATACGCAGGTGAAGAACGGACAGTATTACTGACCGCAACCCACCGTTGGTAGTCTGAAAATATAGCTACATAAAATGAGGACCACCTGTCTAATGGGTGGTCCTTATTTTAACACTAATTTTACGTCAGAGTGTCCTCCTTTACGCAGCTCTATTAGGCCACTAAATCCCAGCATCCTTTTCCTTTAATGGTCAGGATTTTCTGATGATAGACAATTAAGTCCTTACGATGACCAACGCTCATTACTCCCGTGCCCTTTAACTCGCTGCGGATCAGACTATATAGCTTTTTCTCCGTAGCTTCATCCAATCCAGAAGTAGCCTCATCCAGAAACAGCCACTGCGGCCGCTGTAAAATGGCCCGGGCAAAGGCAATGCGCTGCTGCTCGCCCAGGGAAAGAACATGGGACCAGTTCTCCTGATCATCCAAGCGTTCCAGTAAATGCTCCAAACAACATTTCTTCAAAATCCCCTGAATCGCTTCCTCTGAATATTCCTGACTGGAGCGTGGATAAAGCAGCGCTTCCCGTAAGGTCCCGACAGGTAAATAGGGCGACTGGGGTAAAAACAAACACTGCTGATTCTGGGGAATGTGAATATGCCCCTCGCCAAAAGGCCAAATCCCAGCAATTGCCTTGATCAATGTACTTTTGCCGCAGCCAGATGATCCGGTAATCAGCAACGATTCACCAGGCTGCAGCCTCATGGCGAAGTTGTCCAACAATAACTCCCCATTTGGCAGCTTGAGATTCAGGTTCTCTACTGAAAAAGCCGAGTCAGGAGCATCCATAATCCGAATTGCCTGCTTCTGATCCAATCTCTTAAATTCTTCCATGGTATCCATCAAAATAGCCAATCGTTTTACAATGGCTTTTAGTTCCGTAATCTCCTTATACCAACTAGAAAAAAACAGGAGCGACCGTTGTACCTTTTCAAAAGCTCCCGTGACCTGCATCAGTCCTCCCAGTTGCAGCTCTCCGCTAAAAAAGCGCGGAACCGCTACAATGTAGGGAAGAGGCTCTGTACCCCTGCACAAGAAAAAAATCAAACTGTCTAAGATTTTTTGGCGTTTTATCGATTTATGAAGATTATCATACACTTTTTTAAAATAATTCCTGAGCAAATGGCGTTCCCGCTTCTCTCCTGAATACAAGGCAATCTCTTCTGCATATTCCCGCAGGCGCACTAAGGCAAAACGAAAATCTGCCTCATAACGCTGCTGCAGAAAATTGAGTTGTACCAGGGGATGACCCATTTTCCCCATAACACAATTCACCATCAAAGCATATCCTACGGCAATCCAAACCATATCACCGGGAATTGTGATACTCGACTCCCCCCAGGACAAAGAAAAACTGCCTGACAACTCCCACAGAATCAATGTAAAACTGCATAGGATTCCAAGATTGTACAAGAACCACAAAAAAATCGTCAAAAGGGAATCAATGAATAATTTTACATCTTCACAAATCATCTGATCCGGATTATCAATACCATTATCCTGAAGCTGCAGACAATAATATTTTTTTGACTGCAAATATTCCCCCAATAGCCGATCAGTCAGCCAGTTGCGCCAACTCACCGCCAGCAGCTGACGAAGATAGTTCTGGTAGACACTTACCGCCCAAGCCGCCAGTATCAACCCTCCCCAAAGATATAAGGAATCCAGAAATGCCGCCATATCCCTGTTCTGTAATGTATTGAAAAACACATTGCGCCATTGATTCAACCACACCTGAATATAAACACTGGTAATATTCAGCCCAATAATAACCAGCAATAGCAATATCGCATAGTTTTTTGCTTTCGATCGCCAATAATGGTTACCAACCTTCCATATCCCTTGTAATAGGGTAAAATGCTCCACCTTTGCTCACCCTTCAAACGCATCCTTTTTGATACTGCCAATTATGAACCTAATTATATGCGATAACGATAATCAGTGTCAATTGTGTTCTGGCTTTATTTCACTCAATTCCAAATGCTTTTTTTCATAGAAAAGAACCGTCTCACCTTAAAAAAGGTAAAGACGGCAAAAAGGTTATGACTAGAACCAACCATTCTCTTTAATAGAGGTTAGGAGGTAATTGTTTATTGTAACGAAGATGCTTTGTGGTAACTATTTCATCATCCAGTACCCTTGACGATGATAATGTTTATACATTGCGTCCTCATAATCCCGATTCAACAGAGCCTCCGCGCTGTATTCCGGGGACTGCTTGATGGCATCGCGGGAAAGGTTGATGAATACTGTGGATAAATCCCAGCTTACCCGTTCGATCCATTGCGGTGCAACCAAAACCTTTTTCCCTGGCCACCAATTCTGTGTATCAATAACTAGATAACGAATCTCCCATGTCTCATCATCAATAACAAAATCCTCAACATGTCCAATTTCACCGTCTGAAGCTTGGATACTATAGCCAGTCACAGTGGAAGTGTTTCGCAAATTCGGATTCCAGGATTTCTCACTTGGGGTGGATTCATTCCACATTTTAGGGTCACGTACAATATTAGGATAAGCACCCCATACATCCGGGCCGTTCCAATACATCGGCATTCCATAATACATACTGTACGACTTTTCAAATTGTCGTGAAACGACCTTGTCATTGTTCAAGGATGGGCTTTCTTCAATCTGCTTTTTTGTCAAATCGATGGTGATGTACTGCTCTTCTTTATTCACAGCAGCCAGTGCATATGGGGAGATCAACACCTGTCTGCCCGTAATCCAGTTCCCTGTATTGGCGACCAGGTAGCGAATAGCCCAGTGATGGTCATCGAAATAAAATTCTTTCACCTTTCCTATGTCCCCGTCGGAGCTATGTAGTGTGTAGCCTGAAAGTGTCTTGGCTTTGTTTAGCAATATAATCATCCTCCTTTTCTATTTTTTGTATCTGCTCTCATTGGACTTTCATTTCTTATTAGAGGATTTTCCATCTTTGTAGCCACTGATAAATCCCTTGTATTCTTCCTCAGCCTTGTCTTTGGTATATCCATATTTCGCCTGCAAAAGCCCTAACAATTTTTCTTCTTTTCCCTCTACCTCAGTAAGATCATCATCTGTGAGATTACCCCACTTTTCTTTTACACTCCCTTTAAGTTCTTTCCATTTTCCTTTTAAAATATCTTCATTCATATTCGTCACTCCTCATTTAATTTTTTCCAAAATCCTAGTTCTAAAATAATGTATCTCCAATACAGTCACACACATTACTATTGCAATAAACGTGCCAGCACACCTTATTCCCCATAATCTTTGCTATGCTTGAAGCAGTGGGGTAAGGGTTCATGATGATCTTAACAGCGTTGACCTCTTTAGCACTACATTAGCGAACAATCTTGCACGGATCGGTTCTTTCTTGAAATTATAAAAAAATCATCCCTCCGTTACTAAGACGAAGGGATGATTTTTTCACTTTTTGCAGTATGGATCGGACAGCTTCGTCCGACAGTAATCAAATAAGTCTTCTGGCTTTTGCATGAGCAGGAATTGAGCAATTTCTTCTTTAAGATCCTGTAAACGCAATTGTTCCCCTTCGGTTAGCGTCTTATCATGAGTCTTATAAGCAAGCCGAATAAATTCATCCGGCAGCAATCCCGGCTTTAGGGTAATATTGAGTTTCTCCTCGTCATAAGCAATTTCAAAATAATACTTGCCTCCCTGTCCGTCAGCCGCATCAGGTGCCAGTTTATCAGCAGCCAGCTGCGGTTCAACCAGTAACGCATTTCTTCTCATGGCTCTGGTGACCATTTCAATACCATCAATAATGCCCGGTCCATATACCCCCAAAGTTATCGTAATCCGGTCGCGCACCGGAACCTCATCTGGTACTAACTCACGCAAAGCCAATTCCAGCAGTTTATAAGCCAAAGCCACACCGCCAATAAATTGCCGCCCGTGGTATTTAAGCATATCCTCATAGCTTATCAACAAAACATCATTGCCATCTTTAATCCTAAGAGCCTCTTGCATTATATCCTCCCCCTGTCTTTTCCATGCGTATCATAACGTTTTATCTCCGGCCAAATAAAATCAGCTATATTAAGCGTGCGGTTAAAAGAATCAAAGGCTGCTGCCGTCTCCTTCTTTAAGTCAGCATTGTCAAACGCTGCCTTAGACGGGGCGCCCCCCGGCGGCATTTCACCAGTACCTGTACCGCTATCACAGCCTGCCTTACAATTATATATTTCCAGCAAATCAGGCAGCAGCTCACCAGCTTTAAGAGCAGCTTCATATTCCATCAAATAGGGATATACTCCGCTGCCGCTGATTTTTCTAAACAGCTTGTCGGAAAGTTGTTCTCTAAGACTTGCGCACACGCTGCCCCTTGCTCCTAACGTGACTCCCTGCCCTTCATTGCTATCAGCAAAATCCACAGCCTCATACCGACTCAGATCAATGCCCCGCTCCACTATATATTGCTTTAACTTGCCAATAGTAACGCTATATCGAACCTTATTGCCGCTTTGCCGCAGTTCCCCACGTTTCCCAATACAGGGTGACAGGAATGCCAGATCATCATCAAGCTGCCGATATTTTTTTAAAAACACAGCACTGCACACCAGCGGACTATACACAGGCATCAAATGAGGGCGCAACGCCGGCACATGGTTCATTATATAGTCAGTTACAGCCGCGCAAGGCGATGAGATAAAGGGCTTGCCATAATTACTTTCTAAGATCCGGACATAGGCCCACAGGGTAATATCCGCCCGCAATACTACATTATAAAATTTTCTTACACCCAGGGATTGCAAAAAACCAAATACCTGCCGATAATCGCTGAAGTGACGCTGAACAGCCGGGGCAACCAATAAAGAGATTTGCCTGCCCCTTGCCAAATCCTGCAGAAACAATTCCATATCGTCCTGGTAGCCAATGGCTTTTTGCGGGCAAATTCCCAGACAAAGACCACAATTAATACACCCCTGGGTCAGAGCCATTTCCATTGTCACTCCTGCCCCCTTCCCTTTATGTAAGGGACATTGCTGTAGACAGATATGGCACTCTCGGCAGCCGGACAAAAGCAGCATTTCCCTGCTTTTGTACTTATTGTATGTGTTGGCCGTTATGACCTGGCTCCCTCCAGTCTTTTCATTATCATATAGCATAGTACTCCTCCAATTGCTCCAGTGATCAACTGAGGGTAACCAAACATCATTTTCAGACCAGCCCCTAGTTTGTCCGATACATTCATCAGCTCCACCAGGATTGAAATTGCCATGTACATGCCCACCATCTTTAAACTGGCAGCTGCACCAACTGCCAGCCAGCGATTGACGGTTAACAGCATCCGATAGCTGGCAACATACATTACATTGGCAGCAGCTATGGGAAAAATAAATAACGGACTTGGTAAAAATTGCTGTAGAGCCGCAACCGTCGGCGCAGCTACAGCCAGCACGATTGCAGACTTCCAGCCGCTTTTCTCCACTGCCAGCAGCAGGCAGGCGTTTACCGCACTGCCGATAACAAACATCGAGATAAAAAATGGAATCGGTACGAACAGCCTGATGGATTGCAGTGCAATCATCAGTGCCAGCAAAAGCGCGGCTCTAGTCAGTCTATGATACATTGGTTACGCCTCCGTTTTTGAGTATAGGCTGCAGCCAGTTCGAAAGTTACAATTTAACTTTGTAGCTGGTGTGGATATAAGCGCCTTGGATTGATAAATCGTCATCCTGCTTATTTAATAGGTTATCCACTCCCACAATGATTGCACTGTTGCTGCTGATTGCTTTCTCCAGATTTAAGTTCCATAAGGTATAGGATTTGTTCCTGCCGACGCCCGCCGAAGCTTCATATAGATAATTGCTGTAGGTCTCAGCCCATAAATTAGCCCGTAAACCTGCTGACGGCTCCACATAGGATAAGCGGGAGGCTATTTTATGCCTGGCCCGGTTAAAGAGCCTGCTTCCATCCGTATCATTTACTGCATCCAGATAGGTATAACTGGTCGTCCAATGCATTTTTGCCGACAGCGGATAGACAACCTCAGCTTCCATGCCCTGGATAGTGGCCTTATCAATGTTCTTATATTGAATCGTACTGCTGTCTATCATATCTTCTTCAATCATGTTGCTGACCTTATTGGTGAAATAGGTAATTTTACCCGTAGTCTTCCCCCAGTCCCGCTCTAAGGAAAGCTCATACGAATTGGAGTCTTCCGAATCCAGGTTGGGATTTCCAAGTAAAGTCATTGCCTTACCGTTGCGTACTACCTGGGAATTAATATACAGCTGATTCGGGGTAGGGCTGCGAAATCCTTTACTGACATTCAGCTTAACCCTAAGATCATCAGCCGCCTGATAGGTAAGTCCCAGCTTGGGGCTTACATTGCTGCCAAATTTATTGCTGTCATCATACCGCAGCGACGTAACCGCAAGCAGCTTAGAAGACGCCTGCCATTCATCCTGGACATACAGAGCTGAATAATCGATATCAACTTTTGAGCCGGGCAGGGTTTTTATTTCCCCAGAAACCGGGTCTTTGTAGGTTTCTGTATAAATGCCCTCGCCGGTTCTTACCCCCGTTCCGCGAAATTTTTCCGGCCGGTATTCACCGCCAAAGGTGAGCAAATGATCGGCTCCATAGTTCTTGCTTAAGCGTGCTTCAAAACCGGGAACCGTACGGTGGGATTTACCGAAGTTCATAAACTTATTGTTGGCAAGATTATGTACATCTACATTCTTATAATAATCTGATAAGTAGGCCCGAAAAAATACGGATGCATCATCCTGTTGCTTGCTGTAGCTCAGTGCATATTCGGTTCGCTCATTGTCATCATGAACCTCCGTTTTGACTTTGCCAGCCGGAGTTTGTTTAAAAACATGCTCCCGCGTATCTTCATCCATATAAGCCGCTGTAAATGTAAAAATTTCATTTTCACTGATGTGATAATCCATCTTGGTATTGAAGTTATTGATTTTGCCAAAGGGCGCATAGGTTGTCCCATCATCCTTAAAGGAAGCATCATTCTTTAATTGGGCTCCTGAGATGGTGATACCGTATTTGCCGATTCTGCCGGAGTCATAGGCAAAATGATAATTATCTCTTGCTCCCTCATTGCCCCCATAGGCTCCATGATCAAACCGCAAGGTAAAGGCTTGCTCGACAGGGCTCTTGGTAATAATATTTACCACACCGCCCAACGCATCCGTACCATAAAGTGAATTGGCAGGCCCGCGGACGATCTCAATACGTTCTACATTATCCAGATCAATGCGCTCCAGTTCATAGTTTTGGTCAATTTCCGAAGCAATCCGCTTGCCGTCAATCAAAATCATTGAAAACCTGGAATCGAAACCGCGAATGGAAATCGCATTTTTACCGTCTGATCGCATCACACTGATACCGGTGGCTGTACTGATGATATCTTTTAACGTCTGTGCCCCCCGTGCCTCGATATCGGCTTTGGTTATGACCTGAACTGCCGTAGGAACACTTTTCACCTCCCTGCTGGTTTTAGTAGCAGTTACAATTACCTCGGACAGAGGGAATACCTCCTCTTCGCTTTCCTGGGCCTGAACAACAGGGACAGTAAGCAGCAGTGACAAGAACGCACATACGGTTTTCTTCTTCATCTTCATCCTCCCTAACTTTACATCCTTACAACGATTTTACTGATAATGAAATTCTTTATCATTTACATCTGTTTATTATTATAATAGAATGAATGTATAATTTTCGTAGCCCATGTTACATTATTTTGACAAGCTGGTGATAACTATGTCTGATATTCTTGAAATTATCGCTCACTGCCCGTTGTTTAAAAATTACTCTACCCTGCAAATCAGGGAGTTTTTAGCTGGCACAAACTACAGTATAAACCGCTATAAGAAAAACCAACTTATTTTTCGGATGGATCAGCAGATTACTCATGTCGGCATTGTTCTCACTGGCAGTGTAGAGGTCCAAAAAGTCATTCAGTCGGGTCGGATGATCAATCTGGTTTATAAGGAAAGAGGCGAAATTATTGCTGAGGGTACTGTCTTCTCTACCATACCAACCTATCCCTGCCAGGTAACCTCACGGGAAACAACTGATATTTTGCTGCTGCCCAAGCAGTATATGTTCCAGGCTCTGGGCTGCAATCCCAGTCTTTTGACCAACCTTCTGCAGCTTATGTCTAATAAGCTCATCATGTTGAATACCAAAATAGAATTGTTATCCTATTGCTCGATCCAAAGTAAAATTGCTTTTTCTTTATTGCATTGTATAAACCAAAATCCAATGGCCCAGGTGATTGAACTACCCTATTCCAAAAAAGCCTGGGCCGAGCATCTCAATGTACCCCGCCCCTCACTATGCCGGGAATTGAGGAATTTATGTAAAACCGATATTATTACATTAAATAATCGAACGATTACCATTGTGAACAGGAGGCAACTGGAAGCTATGCTGAATGAATAAGCTGCTTTTTAGCATTTTGATGTGGAAATAGAGCTGTTGAAAAGCAAAAGAAGCAAAGGAATCATCCCTTGCTTCTTTTGCTTTCTACCTTCGAACCGGCTCCCATGCTAACGACTGCACGATGAGCTTTACGGCATCACAGAATCCTTGATTATAATAGATTTCTCCTGCAAGAGTTTCTTTCTCCGTAAAGTTCTCCTGCAATTTGTCCACAATTTCTATGCCCTCTTTCGGCAAGATTTCCAATAACCTTTTTTTCAACTGATCATTTGCCTGCTCTGCCTGATAATACCCTTCTGAAACATTCTCTAAGCATCTTAGCTCTTCTGCATCATGCATGTGTCTTAACCCTCGCGCAGCTGTTTCAAAAATCCTCATCGCAATAACTCCTTTGCAATAAGGTACAACTTGCAATGATTGAATATCACTCTATATTCCCCCATTTTGGCTGTGTGAGGATGCAAGCCCACCCTTGTGGGAACATCCAGCAACAGCCTTATTAATGGGGAAATTAAAAAGCGCATGCCAGGTTTTTTATAACCTACACATGCGCTATTGTTTCGTCGTTTGTATCCAAATCCGATAACCCGGCTGATTGGGGTACCACAAACACATCGCAGAAAATCCCCTTTATGAGAAAGGTTCCTGCCGAAATTACAGCCTGTTACTGGATAGGACAAATCGATGACTCAATACAGCCGCTAGCCTCTGCCAAAACTACATTCTCTATGATACCGCCTCGAACATACCTTTGCTTGTAATCAAGAAACGTTCACGGTATAATAAATCTGTCGTCGTGGACAGTTTAGCTGTTACGTGTAGGTGCCAACACACCTGCTCGTGCCTAGGAGTGCTCTAACACTCTTAGGACACGGCGACTTTTTAATTTCCACCTATTACTAATTATAGTACTTTTTGTTGGGATTGCAAGCAAAAAAGTACGTAGGTTTGTGATTGATCCTGCTCATTAGTTTATACTGATTTGCACTAGAATTTCAAAGGCTTTACGATATTCATTTCGTTTCTCCGGCTTTCCAGCAATTTGTATAAATAAAATATCCTCATTGTACAAGCATAATTACCTATGATACAATAAATTAACGATTTAAATGGAAGGTACAGCCATGGAAAAGATCTTGCAGCAATTACTAGAAGGGCAAAATAAACTATTTGAGAGTCAAGATAAGATGAGTAAGAAGCTTGATCTGATCGAACAGGCGGTACTGATCAATAATGATCGTTTAAATAACATTGATAGTAAACTCGCGGAAAGCACAAGGTTTATCTCTGCCCTATCTCAAGATGTCGCAAGAACGGCAACAAAGGATTCGATAACAAGGCTTGACACTAAAATTGATTTGATAAACAATAAACTTTTTCAAACTGAAACAGATATCGCACTATTGAAAATCGTAAAATAAACGTTAATAAGACACTTCAACCTGCTGAGAATATCAGCAGGTTTTATTTATACCTACAGAACTTAGCTGCATCTCGATTTCCCTGTCCCTGCTCTGCTCGTTTTGTTGGGTAACAGAATCCTTCGTGTTGATTTATAAATTTTTTTCATTTTGACTATTGACATTTAATGAAATAGATAAGATAATATGAATCAAGAGATAATAATTATCGTTTAGTTGATTCATCAACCAAGCATTAATTATTAGTTAAAATTTATATTTGGAGGTAATTTATTATGTCATTAATTGGAACAGAGGTAAAACCGTTTAAAGCGCAGGCTTACCACAATGGAAAGTTCGTTGAAGTTACAGAAGAGGCTTTCAAAGGCAAATGGAGCGTAGTTTTATTCTATCCGGCAGATTTTACGTTTGTGTGCCCTACAGAGCTTGAGGATTTACAAAATCAATACGCTACGCTAAAAGAACTGGGTGTGGAAGTATATTCTGTTTCCACGGACACTCATTTTACCCATAAAGCCTGGCATGACAGTTCGGAAACCATAAAAAAAATCACCTACATAATGATTGGTGATCCTTCTCATACGTTGTCAAGAAACTTCGAAGTGCTGATTGAAGAGAACGGTCTTGCTGATCGCGGGACATTCATAATCGACCCTGATGGCATCGTGCAGGCAGTTGAAATCAATGCAGGCGGCATCGGTCGTGATGCAAGCACATTGGTTAATAAAATTAAAGCCGCACAATACATTCGGAAAAATCCTGGCGAGGTTTGCCCGGCTAGATGGAAGGAAGGTTCTGCCACACTGAAACCAAGCCTGGATCTTGTAGGGAAGATTTAAGAGGTGGATTCAATGTTACTAGATCAGGATATAAAAGAACAATTATCTCAATATCTTCAGTTGATGGAAGGCGATGTGCTGATTAAAGTTAGTGCAGGCAGCGATACTATATCTAGTGACATGATCGCTCTGGTAGATGAAATCGCCTCGATGTCTCCCATGATCGCAATCGAGAAAACAAAGCTGCCCAGAACACCGAGTTTCAGCATCCATCGCCCAGGAGAAGACAGTGGAATAACCTTCGCCGGTATTCCTTTGGGGCATGAGTTTAACTCTTTGGTGCTGGCGTTGCTGCAGGTCAGCGGCAGAGCGCCGAAGGTTGAGCAAAAAATCATCGATCAGATTAAAGGGATTAAGGGTACGTATCATTTTGAAACCTATATCAACTTGAGCTGCCATAATTGTCCAGAGGTAGTTCAAGCTCTGAATCTTATGAGTGTCCTTCATCCGGGCATTACACATACCATGGTCGATGGTGCTGCTTTTCAAGAGGAAGTGCAGACCAAAGAGATTATGGCGGTGCCTTCGGTTTATCTGAATGGTGAATTTTTTAGCAGCGGTCGTATGGATGCCGAGGAAATACTTGCCAAACTCAGTGATGGTTCTGCTGTCTCCGAACTGGAAGAAAAAGAGCCCTTCGATATTCTTGTTGTGGGAGGCGGTCCGGCTGGAGCCAGCGCAGCTATTTATGCGGCAAGAAAAGGACTTCGTACCGGGATTGCTGCCGAACGGTTTGGCGGTCAGGTTAAGGATACCCTTGGAATTGAAAACTTCATCACGGTAAGATATACAGAAGGTCCTAAACTGGCGGCAAATCTTGAGGAGCATGTGAAAGAATACCCGATTGATGTAATGAAGCTGCAGCGCGGCAGACGCTTGGAGAAGAAAGAGCTGATCGAAGTTGAATTGGAAAGTGGTGCTGTCTTAAAGAGCAAAGCAGTCATTATCTCTACAGGAGCCCGCTGGCGCAATATTGGCGTACCGGGAGAAGCCGAGTTTAAAAATAAAGGTGTGGCTTACTGCCCCCATTGCGATGGCCCTATATTTAAAGGAAAACCGGTAGCCGTTATTGGCGGAGGCAACTCTGGTATTGAGGCGGCAATTGATCTGGCCGGTATTGTGGAGCATGTGACTGTGCTGGAATTTTTACCGGAACTGAAAGCGGATGTTGTGTTGCAGCAGCGCCTTTACAGTTTGCCGAATGTAACGGTTTTGAAAAATGTGCAAACGAAAGAAATTACTGGTACGGATAAGGTCAACGGTCTTTCTTACATTGACCGCAGTACAGGAGATATACATCATCTGGAACTCCAGGGGGTATTTATCCTGATCGGTCTTATTCCGAATACCGACTGGCTGGATGGCACAGTAGAACGCAACCAATGTGGTGAGATCATTGTAGACAGCCGCGGTGCGACCAATGTGCCGGGAGTGTTTGCCGCGGGAGACTGCACAACGGCTCCTTATAAGCAGATTATTATTGCTATGGGGTCTGGAGCCAATGCGGCACTGGGCGCATTCGACTACTTAATACGGAATTGATTTTGAAGACGCAAAGCTTTAAAAAGCCTTTGCGTCTTTTTCTTTTTGCCATGAATCATTTTAAACTTACTAGGTCTCTCATATCCTCTAAAAGCACCTGCAGCACTATTTAGAAGTACTACCTCTTCGGATATCATAACGTACTCTTAAATATTAAACGTCTTCCTGGCATCCCGGGGTGTAAACCCATGCACTCTCTTAAATGCAACGGTAAACTTACTGGGGCTTGCATAACCCAAAAAAGTACTGATATTTTGAACACTCATCTCATCATTGGACAATAAGCGCAGCGCGTAATTCATTTTTTCTTGGCGCACATAATCGGCAATGGTCAACTTATAATATACTTTGAATGCCTGACGCAGCTTAGTTGTGCCCATCCCCGCAATACGAGCCAGCTGCTCTACATTAGGCGGAGACAAAATATCCTTGTCCAGTTCTTCCTTAACCCGCCAAAGGAGTTTGATATTTTGATACGTCAGGTGCTTGGGCCGCTTTGGTGCTATAAACATCTCCGAATAACCTTGATTCTGCACACCACACAGAATGAGCGACAGAATTTCAATGATTTTACTTTCATAATACATAAAGGGTGCAATGGAAATTCGAATTGTATATTTAAGCTGTTCAAAGGCCATCAGAACCTCAGGTGTATTATAAAAGTGGCTTAGCCAGGTTAGGGCATCCTCTACCCTCAGCTCTTCCCCCCGGCCCCGTTCCTTAAGATAGTCAGCAAGAAAATCAGCGAAAATCCAGGTACTGGTATAGCAGATGGTTTCCGAACTGCCAAAAATCACCTTACATGGCTTGCCTTGATTAACCAGTAAGTGAATGCCACGCTGCAGGCGTCTGCTTTTTTTCCCCTGCTCCATAATCGTCACATCACCAGTTGACAGGGAAAACAACCACAAGCCAGGCTGCTCAATCTCATAGATCCGGGTAACCGGCTGATGCAGACTGAAATAAGCATCCGTAACAAACAAGCCGGGCGCAGGATGAACATCAATCAGCCAACTATCACCGTTTTCCGGCGGCAGGATATATTTTATTCCTTTTGTACGATATTTCTTTACAGAACAGCCTAATTGCACTGCCAATTCTCTGTTGCCACTGTAATACTCATTCGTTCCCATGGCCTCTCCCTTTCTACATCAGCAAATGTCAATCGCTGAAATAAATCACCTTATTGTACGGTTACACTGACTCGCTTTTTTTCTTTATCATAACATAATAACTATTTCAAACGAAACAATTCCCAATGCAATATTTCGTTCCTCAATTCCAGGGGACTATACCGTAAAAACGCGGCAGAAGTATATCCATCCCTCAGGATACGAGAAAGAATCGCGCCCAAACCACTTTCCCAGATTCCCCTACCCATCTGCTGGCATGTCTCATAGTCATTGACTGACCAGAAATTGCTTTGCTATAATTAGCCACAAGTTAGCCAGTGCCGGCACCAAAACCGACACACCTCTTGAGGAAACCGCCCGTTCCATCAGCGTGGTTACCAAGGAGCAAATGGATGCCCGCGGTGTTACCGACTTGTTTGATGCCTTAAGTTATACACCGGGATTCAGCGACTCAACTTATAATCGGGATGCTCGACGCTTTACAGCTCAAATCCGTGGCTTCAACAACGATTTTGTTACTCACACGGATGGTCTGCGAATGCTCCAGGGAGCTGGTGTCGCAAATCCCAACTATGATACCTATAGCTTTGAACGAATTGAGGTGCTGCGCGGCCCTGCCGGAATTCTCTACGGCGCTGGAAATCCTGGAGGCATCATCAATCAGGTCTCCAAACGGCCGACCAGTGAACAGCTAAGAGAAATCCAGCTCCAAACAGGCAGCAATAACCTGTTCAGTGGAGCCATTGATCTGGGGGGTACGGTAAATGACCAGGATAATGTACAATTCCGGCTGACCGCCCGCGCCTCTGATGAAAATACATCAATGGACTATGGCAGAGCCGAGAGGCATTTTATCGCTCCCGCCCTGACCTGGAAGCCTGATGATGCCACCAGCCTGACCATCCTGGCACATTACCAGCAAGACGACATCAAGGGCTCATTCGACATCAATCCGTACCGTTACCTGCCAAGTCACGGATTATACAACTACTCCGGCACCGGTTTTTACGGCGAGCCCGGTTATGACCGATACACTCGAAACGATAAGGAAATCGGCTATATTTTTGAACACCGTTTTAACGATACTTGGTCAGTAACCCAAAGCGCCCGTCACTCAGATATTGATGAGGTTTCCAGGATTATTTACGTAGATAGCGTAACTAATGGCATCGCCAGCCGCTCAGCAGAATACATTACTGCCGACTTGAGCGCCAATAGTATTGATACGCACTTTCAAGCCGACTGGTCCAGTGGCGCAGTAAAACATGTTACACTCCTTGGCTTTGATTACCAAAATACCGGCTACGACTATAACTACGCCTGGGGCAGCATAGCAGACCTTGATCTTACTGCCATGAACTACGGCCAGACGGTCACCGATCCAGATTTCACTTTTATGCGAAAATACAAAGTAAAGCAAGCCGGCTGGTATCTCCAGGATCAACTTAAATTTGGACAGAACTGGACAGCAATTATCGGCGGCCGCTATGACCGTTATGACAGTGATATGCTAAACCGCAAAACGAAAGCCCATACCCGCATTAACCAAAATGCCTTTACCGGTCGCCTGGGACTGGTTTATGATGCTGGCAATGGATTATTTCCTTACCTCAGTTATGATGAATCCTTTGAAGGTCAGGCTGGAAACGACCGCTACGGCAAAGCCTTTGACCCGACCACTGGCCGGCAATATGAAGCAGGCGTACAATATACACCGGCAAACAGCAACGCCCGCTTCACTGCCGCAATTTTTGATCTGCGCAAACAAAATGTAGCGACTGCCGACCCACTAAATGCCCCTGGTCAATCTTTTCAAATCCAGACTGGAGAAATTGCCGCCCAGGGACTGGAACTGGAAGCCAGTATTGCGGCTATGAAAGGCTTAAATCTTATCGCCGCCTATACCTACATGCCCAAACATGAAATCACCAAAGACACCGTTGCCGCAAATATTGGCCGCCGGACAGCCAATGTCTCTAAACACAGTGCTTCCCTCTGGCTCGACACTGCCACCCCACGGGATGAGCAGGGAAACGTGGAGCAAGGCTGGAGCTTTGGAGCAGGACTTCGCTACATTGGCTCACGTTACGACTATTCCAATGCCGTCAAGCTGGGCGGCGTGGTACTAACCGACGCCATGGTCCGCTATGACGTCGACGGCTGGCGCTATGCCTTCAATGTGCACAATTTGTTTGACAAAGAATATGTCACCGGCTCCTTTACTAGTGATGGCTATGAATATATCAGCCCAGGCCGCACTTTCCGGCTGACAGCTACGTACAGGTGGTAACCATTACGACAAGCAAATAACTGAGAAAGACATCACAGTTGCTCTGGCAGCTAGTGATGTCTTTTTTGCTAAAGCCAAAGGCCTATTACAAAGTCAGTGACTTCCGAAACTGCTGGGGTGTGAAACCGTGGATTTTTTTAAAAGCTGCCGTAAACCGACTAGGGCATCCATATCCTAGAAAAGTGCTGATATTTTGTACGCTCATGTCGTCATGGGATAACAGCCGCAATGCATAATTCATTTTCTCTTGCCGTACATAGCCATCGATGGTCACGCCATAGTAAGACTTAAACAACTGACGCAGTTTGGTTGTCCCCATTTCGGCAATAGCTGCCAACTGCTTAACTGAAGGCGGCACCAGAATATCCTTATCAATTTCAGTTTTGACCTGCCAGAGAAATTTTTTGTTTTGATAAGTAACGTACTTAGGACGTTCTTTTTGAAAAAACTTTTCCGAATACCCTTCAAACTGAACGCTACTCAAAATGGCGGACAGGATCTCCATAATCTTAACTTCAAAATACATCAGAGGTTTGTCAGTATTTCTGATACCATATTTAAGCTGTTCGAACAGCATAACCAGTTCAGGGGTATTGTAGTAATGGCTTGGCCAGCTTAAAGCATCAGCCAGTGTAAGAGGCTCTTCCCATTCCCTGTCTTTTAGATATTTGGCAATGAAATCAGAGAAAATCCAAGCCGCGGTGTACCAAATGGGCTCTGAACTGCCAAACGTAATTTTAAATGACTGCCCTTGGTTGACCAACAAATGGATGCCGGGTTGCAGCCGTTTGCTTTTCTTGCCCTTTTCTAAGATAGTAACATCACCTCGGGCAAAGGAGCACAGCCATAGACCGGGCTGCTCAATGTCATACACTCTGCTGACCGGCTGTGACAGTGTAAAGTAAACGTTGCTGAGAATCAAACCAGGCTTAGGATGAACATCTACCAGCCAGTTGTCCCTTATTTCCGGGGGCAGCCGATAGACAATTCCATGATTTTGGCTGTCTGTCATGCAGCCCAGCTGCGCCGCCAATTCGCGGTTACCGCTAAAATATTCATTAGTACCCATACCCGCATCCTTTCCACTGCTACGTTTCATCGGCAAAATATGCTTATTCGCGCTGATCCTTATCTTACAATCTATATGTATCATACCATGTTGCTCTTGCAAACTAAATAACTGATACAATAATTTGCTATGCTTAAATTACATAAGATCATGTCAAGAAAACGCAAAAAGATTCTATTAACAGTTCTAAATATGAGAATTTTTCTCGTTTAATCCAGCTTACTTTATTTTTCTACATAGCAATTCATCATCTGTCCAACCGTTGACTAACATAAAATTACCTTGCTATAATTAGCCACAAGTTAGCCAGAGCCGGCTTATCAAAAACTAACTTAGCATTTCAATCAGGAATTTTATTGATAATGATTATTGTTATTATTCTATCACAGAGGGAGTCGAAGAAAGCATGAAGAAATACGTATCCCGGGCAGCGCAAAGAAGCTTGCTCTATACCCTGATTGGCAGCAGCCTGTTCTGGCATCTGCCTGCGCCCGTTTACGCAGCAGATGAAACAAAGGAAACCGCACCGCCAACAGTACATTCTGCTGATGAACAAGCTGCTGAAGCAACTGCAAGTCAGCAGGAATTTAGTCTGGAAGGCGTGGAAGTTACAGCTAATAAAGATGCTGCTGCCGATAAAGGTTATGTCGCTAAACGCAGCAGTGTCGGAACCAAGACTGACACCCCCTTTGAAGAAAGCGCCCGCTCTATTAGCGTCATTACCCAAGAGCAGATGGAAGCCCGCGGCGTAACCGATCTGTTTGACGCTCTAGGCTACACCCCCGGCTTTAGTGACGCCACCTACAATCGGGATTCTCGGTTCTTCAGGGCCAATAGCCGCGGGTTCACCGACTATTCCATTTATACGGATGGCTTGCGCATGTCAGTTGGAGGCTTTTCTAAGTCCAATTACGACCCCTATAGTTTTGAACGCATCGAGGTATTGCGCGGCCCGGCTAGTATTCTCTACGGGGCCAACAGCCCTGGAGGGATTATCAATCAGGTCTCCAAACGCCCCACCAACGAACAACTGCGAGAAATTCAAATCCAAGCCGGCAACGACAACCAGCTTAGTGGAGCCATTGATCTAGGTGGTGAAGTGAATGAAAAAAGCAATGTGCTCTTCCGGCTGACTGCCCGTACTTCCGACGAAGACTTGCCAGAAGACTACAGCAGCGCTAAGCGGCAAATGATCGCCCCTGCTCTGACCTGGAAACCTGACGATGATACCAGCCTGACCCTTCTGGCTCATTACCAGAAAGACGATATCAAAGGCAGCTACGATACCAATCCGTACCGCTACTTACCCGGACACGAGCTATACGGCTACTCCGGTACCGGTTTTTACGGTGATCCGGGCTATGACCGCTTTATCAGAGATGATAAGCAAATCGGCTATATTTTTGAGCACCGCTTTAACGATATCTGGTCGGTAACCCAAAGTGCCCGTCACTCAGACATTTCCGCAGATTTCAAATACCTGTCGATAGACAGCGTAACGGATGGTATCGCCAAACGTACAGCATATTATTCTCAAACCGATCTCAGCTCTAATGTCATTGATACTCACTTTCAGGCGAAATGGTCCAGCGGTGCAGTAGACCATACCACTTTATTAGGCTTTGATTATCAAAATAATGAATATGGCTATATCTGGCGGTCAGGTTTAGCGCCATCTCTTAACCTTAACAGCCTAAACTACGGACAAGGGGTTACGACTCCCACTGCATTAGCCTCCTGGACTTCGGCAGATATCAAAATTAAGCAAACCGGCTTCTATGTCCAGGATCAGCTAAAATTCGGTCAACGCTGGACAGCAATTGCCGGCGGTCGTTACGACCAATTCGACCAAGACACGCGCAATATCAAAACGGATGAACACACTCGCATTGACCAAAGCGCCTTTACCGGTCGCCTAGGACTGGTTTATGATGCTGGCGGCGGGCTGTTCCCTTATATCAGCTATGATGAATCCTTTGAGGGCCAGGCCGGCACAAACCGCCACGGCAAAACCTTTGATCCAACCACTGGCCGCCAATACGAACTGGGCGTGCAATACGCACCGGAAAATAGCAATATCCGCTATAGCGCCGCCATTTTCGACTTGCGCCAGCAAAATGTTTTAACTAGCGATCCATTAAATACATCAAACGAAAGTTTTCAAGTTCAAACTGGCGAAGTCACCGCTCAGGGCCTGGAACTAGAAGCTAATATTGCCGCTCTAAAAGGTCTTAATATTACTGCTGCCTACACCTACATGCCCAAACATAAAGTGACCAAAAACAACGATGCTGCTCTTCTTGGCAAGACCACAGCAAACGTCCCGAGGCACAGTGCCTCCCTCTGGTTCGATACCGCTGCGCCAGAAGCAATGAAAGATGAAAGAAATAAAGGCTGGGGCTTTGGCGCAGGCCTGCGCTATATTGGCTCCCGGTATGATTATTATAATACCGTTACATTAGGCGGCGTCGTACTGACCGATGCCCTAATCCGCTATGACGCCGGCGGCTGGCGCTACGCCCTCAATGTTCACAATGTGTTTGACAAAGAATATGTCATCGGCTCCTGGACCGGTGATAACTATGAAACCGTCAGTCCCGGCCGCACTTTCAGATTGACAGCCACCCGCCGCTGGTAGGTACTTCGCCTTCATTGCATTTTACACTTACGCGTTGATTTCTCAAATGTGTCTGTTTCTGGGACAAGGGACCTGTCCCTTTGTCCCACCAATATTTTTACAGCACTATACTAGTAGATTCATTTTTTTAATTGCCCATTGAGCCATCTCTCTTACCTTTGCATGGCTGTCATTACAAGCACCAACGATATATTCCTTATATTGTTCTTTATAGTTATTTACCATAGCATTGATAGCATTGACTTTCCATTTCCAAACATCCTCTTTATTGATATACCAGAATTTAGCTTGTATTACCTGCTCTAAAAAAGCATAGTCCATTCTTAGAATTTTTTCTAGGGATATATGTTCACTCAATTCCTCTAAAGCTGGAAACTCTTCTGTTCCACTCCAACGATTTTTATTCATAGGACAAACATCTTGGCAAACATCGCACCCATAAACCCAACCTCCTATTTGCCCATTACACTTTTCATGTGATAAGTCCCTACCGCCAAATGTGGTGAGAAATGAAATACATGATGCAGGATTCATCGTATATGGCTGTGCTAAAGAAGCTGTTGGACAGGATTTAACGCACCGATTACAATGCTCAGAGCATGCCTTCACTGTTGGTATTTCGATCAATTCCAACTCCTTGTCAATCAACCAGGCTTCCAAATGTATCCATGACCCTGATTCCGTATAAAAGAAATTATTTCTACGAGCTACGCCAAGTCCTGCTTTTGTTGCTGCCCAGCGTAATGCCGTGACACCAAATTTCCTTTCAGCTTCCGTTTTAAGCCCCATGCCCTGCATATATTCTTCAAATTTCAAGCTATTCTGAAGTTCTTTCGATTGCTCATCTCTTCTACTATCAAACAAATAAGCTTTACCAATCAAACCTTGCAGGTTTTCTGGTACGTGATATTTTCCATATTCACTTATGCAGATAACAATGGATTTTGCCCATGGATACGCATCTTGCAAATGAGCAAAACGATAAAATTTCTCATAAAATTGTTTTGTTTCTGGCATACGCTTCACTCGCTCATTAAGCTTCTCTTCATAACCAGACATAGCAGAGATCTTAATAATGCCACACTTTTCATAGCCCATATTCAGTGCTGTACTTTTTATTTCCGATGCTAATCGATTCATTTATTCAACGCCCTTTCCATTAGTTGTTATACCTATTCATTTTACATTTCCATTTTTATAATCACATCTTAATCTTAAGTATTGAACCTTAAGTGTATATACACCAAAAAATCATTGTGTGTATATACACACATTATAATCGTCCTACCTACAATGTGTCAAGTATAATGAAAGCTTATTGCATTTTACACTTTTACCTTTATTTTTCAAATATGTCTCTGTCCATTTGGGACAAGGACCTGTCCCATACATGCTGCTGCATGCACTCCATCTTTTTTTCTTTATCAAATTAATATTTAGTACCATTAGATTAGAAATGATTTTCTGACCTCACTAGGAGTAACATGATAGACTTTCTTAAAGGCCAGCGCAAACTTGCTGGCACTCTCATAGCCAACGGTTGCAGCAATATTACTGATGCTCAAATCGTCAACGGACAGCAGCCGCAGCGCATGCTTTAGTTTTTCCTGCCTAATATATTCGGCAATGGTGATTCCGTACCAGAGCTTAAAGCTTTGCCGCAGCTTGGTTGCCCCCATTTCGGCAAGGACAATAAGCTGCTCCATGGAAGGCGGCTGGAGGATATTCTTATCTAGCTCTTCTTTAACCTTCCAGATATATTTTCTGTTTTGATACGTCAGATGTTTCTGGTTGCGGTTTTTCTTCAAGTAGTCTTCCCATAAATGCGGGTATTGCATATTACGCACAATGAGAGACAACAGTTCCCCCAGCTTACTTTCATAATACATAAACGGCGGTGGAGCGTCTCCATTGCGGATCGCATATTTCAGCTGCTCAAACACCATGACAACATCGGGAGTATTGTATTGAAACGGCTTCCAGCAGGCTGCTTCAGCCAGATAAAAAGGTGACTCCAGCGGGTGAGCCTTTAGATAACGACCAAGACAATCATGAAACACCAGCATGCTAGTATACCACATCGGCTGTTCGGTTCCATAAATAATCTTGAACGGCTTTCCCTGATTGACCAGTACATGAATGCCTGGTTCCAGTTTGCGTGTTTTTTTACCATTCTCGACAATGGTGATATCGCCACTGGCTACTGACCACAACCATAAACCCGGCTGCTCCATTTGGTATTCCCTAACCACCGGCTCCAGCAGGGTAAAGTAAGCATCGGTAAAAAACAGACCAGCCGCCGGATGAATATCAACCAGCCAGCTATTGCCGTTTTGCGGCGGCAGCCCATAAAGTACGCCATTGCCAAAGCCTCTTGTGCTGCAGCTCAGCTGCCCGGCCAGTCCAGCATTTCCTGTCAAATACTCATTTGTATCCACTGTCCGCCTCCCTTCTTTCAGTCTTCTGCTATTATCGCTCACAGTATCTTACTGTTATTACTTATGATAGCATGAATTTTGTCTAAACAGAACTAGTCCAAGCTCCATATCCCTGTCCTAAATTGACATAAGGCTGCACATTCTATTCGCAAAAATTCCTCCTTTTACCCTCGGTCCGTTGATAACAGTTCTCTATTTGTCTCATGACAACCCACTTCTTAAACCTCTGTAACCCGTCATTATCAGGCGTTGACGCCACTGGAACTGCCTTGCTATAATGTGCCCAGGCTAGTCATCAAGAATTTGTTAAGTTGGCTAACTTGTTATTTATAAGTGATATTGATTATTCTTATCGATATTACTTTCGGAATTATTCACTATATAATACAATAGCAAAGGATTGATGGTATGAAAAAAACCTCCCGTACCCGAAAAAGCCTGCTCTATGCCTTACTGAGCAGCAGCTTGCTCTGGCACTTGCCTATGACCGCTAACGCAGCGGATGAAGTGGCCTCAACTCCAGAACAAACTGCTGCAGAGACAGACAGCAGTCAACGTGAATTTATCCTGGAAGGCATCGAAGTGACGGATGAACGACTCAAGGAAGAAGGCTATATCGCCAAGCACAGCACGATTGGCACTAAGACCGACACCCCTTTAAGCGAAACTGCCCAATCCATCAGCATCATCACCCGGGAGCAAATGAACAACCGCGGCGTTACCAACTTTGCCGAAGCCCTGGGGTATACCCCGGGAGTGACGTCTTTATTTCATTCCGGGGAGGGACAAACCTATGGATTAAACATCCGCGGCTTTAGTTATGACGGCGCCTATAACAATGGTTCCAGCCGCCTAGGCAGCTACTACGCCAGTGATTTTGATATGTACAGCCTGGAGCGGGTCGAAGTGCTGCGCGGTCCGGCCTCAATCCTCTATGGCGCAGGCAGCCCCGGGGGCATCATCAACAATGTTTCCAAACGACCGACAACCGAACCGCTGAGAGAGATTCAACTGCAGACCGGCAGCAGTGACAAGTTTAGCGGTGCTTTGGATCTTGGCGGTCCGTTAACCGAGGATGGCAAACTGCTGTTTCGTCTGACGGCGCTGAAATCCAAAGAAGACTTGTACACCGATTCCAGCACAAAAGAGCATTCTTTTATCGCCCCAGCCCTGACCTGGAAACCTGCTGAAAACACCAGCCTGACTTTATTGAGCTATTTTAATAAAGATGATTTAAAAGGAACTACGGAAGAATTGTACAGAAGAAACTATTTGCCTGGCAGCTCCTTTTATGGCTCGGGTATTTCCAGCAAGACTTATTTTGGTGAGGGGGATTTTGACCGCGCCATTCGAAACCAAAGCCAAATCGGCTATATCTTAGAACACAAAATCAATGATATCTGGTCTATGACCCAAACTGCCAGTCATTTTCATACCTCAATGACCCAGCGAGGAGTAACGGCAGATTCTCTGGACTCCGCTAACCAAACGATCAGCCGATCCACCAAGGCAACCGGCAGATACGGCAGTTCTGATTCCATCGACACTAACTTTCAGGCCAAATGGTCCAGCGGCGCAGTCACCCATACCACCCTGCTGGGATTTGATTATCAGGAAGGCGAATACAACTGGCGCTGGGGCGGCGGATCAGCCCCAGACCTGGATTTATCTACTATGAATTACGGACAAGCCATCACCATGCCCGCTTATTCTTATATTACCGCAGGTAAAACCAAGCAAAATGGTTATTACCTGCAGGACCAGCTTAAATTCGGCGGAAGATGGACCGCTGTGCTGGGCGGACGCTATGACCGCTATGATAATATTTTCAGAAACGTCTCCAACGGCACCACTACCATTACCGATCAGAACGCTTTTACCGGGCGCGCCGGTATCGTCTATGACGCCGGTAATGGCGTAATGCCTTATATCAGTTACAACGAATCCTTTGAAGGTCAGGGCGGCAGCGACCGGCATGGGAAGGCTTTCAAACCAACTACTGGACAACAATATGAGCTTGGCGTGCAGTATGAGCCGAAGAAGATGAATGCCCGTTTTACGGCAGCGATCTTTGATCTGCGCAAGCAAAATGTCCTCACCACCGACCCTGTAGATACCTTTTTTCAAATACAAACCGGCGAAGTGGCTTCTAAAGGTCTGGAACTGGAAGCCAACATGCAGGCTTTCAAAGGAGTCAACCTGACTCTGGCCTATACTTTACTCAATAATAAAATCACTAAAGACAGCGATGCAGCCAAAGTCGGCCGCCGCACGGAAAACGTACCCCGACACAGCGCCTCTCTATGGCTGGACACGGTAAAACCCGGTGATACAGCAGAAGGCTGGAGCTTCGGCGGCGGGCTGCGTTATATCGGTTCCCGCTACAACTACTATAACACCCGCAAATTTGGCGGCTCCGTCTTAACTGATGCCATGGTTCGTTATGATACCAATGGCTGGCGCTATGCCCTCAATGTCACGAATGTCTTCGACAAGCAGTATGTCGTCTCATCTGCCGACTATTGGGCTTATTATGATTCCGTCGATACCGGGCGTAAAGTCACACTGACTGCCACGTATCGCTGGTAAGAAAACTGCCAGGTTTAGACAAAAGTACTAAAACGCCAGGGATACCGTAACGGTATCCCTGGCGTTTTACTTTCCCCTAGTCAAACTTCACCAACCTATTCGTTTTATTGGCCGCTTATGCCTGCCATACGCTTCCAATTCTCAGATTAAAGTGTTGTTCGTTTAACAAATACCACGATGTCGCCGTCTGCCTGCAGATTCCTGGCCTTGGCTGATCCGTCCTCAAAGTCATCCACAAGGACAGGTGTGATAACCAGAATTCTCAAACCCGGTTCCAGCGCCTGGAGTTTCTCGACGACGCCCAGCCGATAGCGGCCATGGAAATCCCCCTGGTAATGGATGATTTTCCTATCAGGGTAACGGTGGTGATGCTCTACAATGCTTTCGGCCATAGTATCATCCTTTAGGCACTGAGCGCGATAAAATGCCTCCATTTGCTCTTTGGGCATAGCCTTTACGGACTGCATCTGTGCAAAGAAGCGCTGCTTGTATTCGCCGTCAGGAGCGCGGTGAACTGCAGGCAGATACTGCCGCATCGTTTCTTCAACCCCTTCCAGTGAACCCTGTCTCGCATAGTGCGAGGCCATCGGTCGGGGAATGTTGGCCGCAAGCACTTGCAGTCCTTCCTTTTTAGCAAACTCGACTAAGGGCCGGTAATCACTCTGGTAGTTTGGCCAGGGACGGGACTGGGCTAAGAAAGCAGTTTCGGTTATGTCACTGGCCAGATAGTCATTCAGCGGTTGCTGCACATCACGCTCAAACATTTCCAGGGAGACGGCCAGCGTGGAGTGTTGGGCATAAACAGTTCGCAGCAACTCCTCTTCCAGACGATGAAGGACTTGATTGTCGTGGTATTCGCCGAATATCACGACATTGTAATCCCGTACTAGCTGACTGACATCATCCACTGACACAGTCTTCCCGGAAACGGTCTCATAGCACTGGTAAACAGCTGAATTCGCTTCTGCCAGAACAGAAAAAAACGTCATCCATATGGCAATAAACAGTATAATGGATCTCATTATTAGCTTCATATTGTTATATTCATGCCAAATCTCCACAAACGGCCTTCGAGGATCAGTGCATCGATTTTTTTATCGAGAATATTATCAATACCAAAATAGGAGTCATATTTATCATTCCATTTTTTGTTGATCACAAAGTTTAACGTATTATAGTTGTAATCAGTCTCAACATAGCGGTAATCACGCACCCATTCATGCCATAGAATACCACTGATTCCCGTATCTTGAATATCATCATAATGCAGCTGCAGGGAATACCTGTTTTTTGCCCTGCTGCTCAGGCGTTCATGGGTTTTGGAATTTTCAGCGTCCAGATAATTATAAGCAGATTTCAGCGTAAATTTATCATTCAGATGCCTTCCAGCTTCAAGTTCAATGCCTCTTATCTTAGCTTTATCAATATTGATGTATTTGGAATTATAAACCATCCCAGTCCCAGGAATATAACTCATTGTGTCGTTTGTTCCAATCAGGTCGGTAACATCGTTATAAAAGTAGGTTACTTTTCCAAAATCACTTCCTCTTTCTCCTTCGAAGCTTATATCATAATTAGTCGATTTTTCCGGTTTTAAATCTGGATTACCAGCAACAATAACAGTCATGTTGGGTATCGGGCGATGAGTCATTTGCATATATAACTCACTGACACTGGGTGCTTTAAACCCTTTCCCAAAATTCGCCTTAAAACGATAATTATTATCCATTTTGTAAGTCATACCAATTTTAGGACTAAAATCATCGCCAAATTTATTACTGTTATCATACCGCAGGGATGGAATAATTAACAGTTTGTTATTAACAGTCCATTCATCTTGTACATAGGCAGCCTGATATTTTATTTCTTTTTCTGATATGGGTTTGCTTATTCCATGCTCAATAATCGTAGAAGCATGATCACCATTGTCTTCCAGCCGGGTCCCACGATATTCAGATGACCGGTATTCACCACCAAATGTCAGTACATGTTCATCATCCAATTTCACCGTATTTTTCCCATCAACTACCCAGGTTTTATACTTTGCTCTGTCAAAATCACTATAGGTTCCACCTTCAAGCAATGTATCATTATTTTTTTCCAGCTGATTAAAATAAGTCCGCAGTTCATAATTCCCTCGTGAATTGATACCACGATAATTGATACCGTAGGAATTTCTCGTATTGGTATAATAATCTCTGCTGCCATCAGTAAATCCTGATTTCAAATGTTCACTCATTCTTTCATAAAAGACATCCAGGTTCTTACCTTCCGACATATCGTATGTTCCACTGATATTATAGAACTGGCGCGGTCCATACATATTCGTACTATCTGTTCGTGTCCTCTCTTTAATCTCAGTAAAAAGTGTATCAACTACCCATGACCATTTCCCTTCTTTACCTAAGTCAAAGCGGAAGGAAGCGTTCTGTTGCTTGCTGCTGTTCGACAAACCCACGGTAGTCTGTGGCTTTTCCGATTTACGCATAATAATATTGATGACGCCGCCCAAAGCATCTGATCCATAAAGAGAACTAACGGGTCCCCGTACGATTTCGATCCGTTCCACATTATTAATATTAATCCGGTTTAATTCGTAATAATTCATGGTTGATCCCGTATCTTCCCCTGCCATACGTCGACCATCAATCAAAATTAGGGACTGGTTCGTGTTCATACCACGCAAACTAACCTGATTACCTGTCATTCCCGCTTCAGAAAGATTTAAGTTCATGGCCAGCTTCAATGCCGCTACTACACTGTCAGCACCCATGGTTTCGATATCCTGCCGGGTAATGACCTCAACACTGGCTGGTATATCCTTCACATTCTGCTTGGTCCGGGTGGCAGTAACCACTACCTCACTAAACTGGTAAGGTTCCTCCTCAGCGTAAGCCGGCAGACTCAATACCGCCATAATACCGAAACTTAATAACGCCACTTTGCCTTTTCTCCGATTTTGTCTCATTTTCATATACTATCTTCCTTTCTTATATTGTAGTAAAATCGACAACTTTATCACTTTATCTATGAGCTAACTTGAGTTCATAATCGACTCCTTTCATTAACTTAAGTTATTGGTAACAGAAAATAGCAAAGCTCCATGCGGTAATAAACCGTCATGGAGCTCACAGGCTCTCTAAAAAGGACCCGGCAACTAGCCTTGGGCCGCTATAGGCTGCACTTCCACCGAATGTTCACCATCTAGCAGAGCATGCAAGCATTCTAATACTGACTGGGCGATATTCATATACCAAAACTGACCAGCTACCGTCAGTCGAGCTACTGATGGACCAAATTCAAGAAGCCCACGCCCTTGCCAAATCTCCAGTAATGATTCTAATTCCAAAACAGCAGGTCCATAGCAGGCTGCTAAGGCACTAAGTTGTAAATAGCCGCGCTCGAGTTGTCCAATAACCATATTGTGCAAACCACTGTCGGCTGGCTGCAGCAGCATGCCAGCAACTGGTTTATGACCTTGCTCAATACTTTTAATATAGTTACCGACATCCCGATTTAAAAACATAGCCACACCGCCAATATTACCGCCGGCACCGGCGCCAAAGGGAATTACACTGTGACCAGCCTTCGTGAGGGTATTGTATATACTTCGCTCGCGATTGGTCTTCCTCCAGTGGCAAATACTGAGCCGTGAAAATACATGGGCTGACAGTTCCGCTTCGGCCGCAGCAAACATTCGAGCCTGCTGGGCCGTTGTAGCTGCCGGCGGCAGCTTACCGGAATTGATGGCCTGCTGCAAGGCACTGTCTTCATAAATGTTTAACTGATATAAATCCATTCCATCAATGGCTGCCGTTTTCAATAGGTTGATATCATTGGCCCAAACCTGGTTAGTCTGGTTCGGCAGACCATAAATCAAATCAATAATAACGGCAGCCTGATTATAACTGGTTAGCAGTTCCAGCCTCTTAAGAATCGTCTGCGTATCATCCAGCCGGCCAACCCCTCGCCGTACTTCTGGATTGAAGGACTGAACACCGATAGATACGCGATTTACCCCATGATCCAGCCAAGCTTCCATTTTATCTGGAACTAAGTCGTTAACCCTCCCTTCTAGTGTTAATTCATAATCATTGGCTAGGGGCAAACAGTCCCGGATAGCATCCAGCAGCCTGGCAACCTGCTGAGGTGCCAGAGTACTGGGAGTCCCACCGCCGATAAATACGGCATTAACCGGTCTACTGGACAAATAAGGACTATCTCTGCTCATCTGCAGTTCTTTAATTAAATGATCAATATAAACGGCTTCCAGCTCTGCCGCTGAATAGTTTTGAAAAAAACCGCAATATAGACAACGATGCCGGCAAAAGGGAATATGGATATATGCTACACGTTGCTCTGGTTCTGGCTTTTGCTCCAGTAAAGACTGCCATGTCGCCTGCCATTCTACCGGCATGATCGGTTTTCCTCTGACGCCGGCATGAACGACCCGGCGTTTTACAAAGGCTTCTACCAGCGACTCTTCGGCTGCTGTGCCAACGGTCAAGGCATATTGCTCTGGGCTCATGTTTGCCAGAATTTGCTTTAGTCTACTTCCCCTCAAGAGGCAGTCACCTCACCTTTTTCCTGCCCTGCAACTCGATTCAAGCTATTTTTTATATCTGCAAAAATAGCCTGAGCTGCCTCTAGATCGCTGGCATCAGGATGGCTGGCAGCTTTCTTATAGCGTTCCATCCGTTCTGGGGTAGCAGCATGAGGATGATTTCCCGGCATGTTTTTAAATTGTTCAATTAGCTTCGGATCTATTTTCCCCTGGCATATAAAAGTTCCCACCAATTGATTGCTGGCATCCAGGAATGCAGCTGCATTTTTGAGACTGCTGGCAGCATGCTCTGAATCAGGATAGGCCCCTAATGTAGCAAATAAAGCAACTGGTTTATCCTGAATGGTCTTGAGATACTCCTGGGCCTTCTTATCGGCTGTTCCTTTATCAACCCAAAAGCCGACTATCACAAAATCATAGTCTGTCGGCGCGGGTGCCATTTCAACTGGAAACAAGGCGGCCTTTTCACCAAAAACTTCATAGATCGCTTCTGCCACTTTTTTGGTATTGCCCGTAAGACTGGAATAAACAACTAACGTTTGCATAGAAAAACCTCCCTATTTTTTAAAAATCCTATTTTACAACTGTGCTATTATTCATATACAGTCAGTGCATAATCATGCCTTCTGCTTCAGGCAGCTGTCATGAGGAAAACAGACAAGATGCGAACTCCCTCCTTGCTCAATCGTCATAATCGTTGTTTCGACTCCGTATAAAGCCCGTAAATTTTCTACAGTAAATACTTCTTCCACTGGCCCATCCGCAAATAGCAGACCGTCTTTGACCGCAATCATACGCTGGCTAAAGCGAGCTGCATGGTTTAAATCATGCAGAACCATAATAACGGTAATCTGCATATCCTGATGCAGTTTGCGAACCAGCTTCATTAATTCCAGTTGGTGATGAATATCCAGATAGGTTGTCGGTTCATCTAATAAAAGCAAGCGAGGCTCCTGGGCCAGGGCCATAGCCAGCCAAGCCCGCTGCCTTTCCCCTCCCGACAAACTGTCCAGCCGCCGGTGCAGCATTTGCCGGATACCAGTGGCTTCCAGTACCGCTGCCATACACTCTTGATCATTACTGTCCAATTTTTCAAACATTTTTTTATAAGGCATACGACCATAAGCCACCAGATCATAAACTGTCATGTCTCCTGGCGCATGTACTGTCTGAGGCAGTATCGCCATGATTTTAGCTACCTGTACCGGTTGCAATTGATGAATATCCTTGCCATCCAGCAATACGCAGCCAGCCAAAGGACTCAATATTCGGCTTAATGCTTTCAATAAGGTGGATTTTCCTGATCCGTTTGGTCCAATAATTGAGATGATTTCCGGTTTATCGATTACAATATCCATTTCTGGAATGATTACCTTGCTGCCATAGCCAAGTTTAATAGACTGGGCTTCAATGGTATGACTCATCGCCGCATCCCCTTTCGCAGTAAATAAATAAAGAACGGAGCTCCTAAAAAAGCCATAAAAATTCCTACTGGTACTTCCACCGGACTGAATATGGTACGGGCGACGGTATCCGCAGCCACTACAATCGTAGCTCCCAGTACGGCTGCACAGGGCATCAGATACTCAAAATCCGAACCGACCAACATGCGGGCAATATGAGGGATGATAAGTCCAACAAAGCCTAAGAGACCTGCCACGCTGACTGCCGAAGCTGCCAGCAAGGCTGCCAAAACAACCAGGAAAAATCGTGCTTTTTCCACTCTGATTCCCAAACCTTTGGCAACTTCATCACCTAACTGCAATGCATTTAAATGACGGTAAGAAAGCATAGTCCCTAAAACTCCGATCAAGCTGTAAGGCAGAATCATCTGCACATGATTCCAGCTGCGCCCCTGAAATCCCCCAGCCATCCAGTTGACCGTCCCCTGCACTTTATCGGAGTGAAAGACCATAAGAGCACTCATGCCGCCGCCAAAGAAGGCAGCCAGGGCCACACCGGCTAAGATCAGCCTAAGAGGCTGTATCCCCCGATCCCAGGACAATAAAAACACGATTCCAGCAGCCAGCAGCGCTCCAACAAAAGCAGCCGCCGGCACCAATGCCATAAGCCCAGGCCATAAAATCATTACAGACATAGCTGCCAGACCAGCTCCCGCGGATACTCCAATAATTCCAGGGTCGGCTAAAGGATTGCGCAGCACCCCTTGCAGGATGCAGCCGGCCAAAGCTAAATTGATCCCGGTTAACGCACCAACCAATACCCGGGGTACCCTGATATTATAGATAATTTGATAAGCTTCATTGCTGGCCGGAGCAATAAATACATTCCAGATATCATAAGCACTAAAAGGTACAGTTCCCACTCTGATCCCCCAAAATAAGGCGGCCACCAGCGCAACCAGTCCGATTATACTGATCCCCGTTCGCCAAGTCCCACGAGGGTCGATTGCAACTTCTCTCATTGCTTCGCCACCTCCGGATATAAAAACCCAGCTAAAACAGTCAAGGCCTCACCCACCTGCGTACCAGGATTTACAGCAAATAAACGATAGGGCAACTGATGAACTTGATTGGATTTGACGGCCTTTAGCCCCCGCCATGCAGGATGATTAGTCAATTCATTGCGAAACTTCTCATTGATTTTTTCATCAGAACTATGGGTAATCAAAAAAACCATATCCGGATTTTGCTTTGCAACATATTCCATGCTTAATGGTACATAGCCCATTTGCCCACCACCGTCATCTCCCTGATCAGCAATATTAACCGCTCCCAGACGTTTCAGCAAATCGCCGCTAAAGCTGCGGGATGTTGCCATATTAAAGCTTTCCGGCGATCCCCATACAACAACTACTGTAGGAGCCACACGATCTTTATTATGATTCATTATCTCTTCGTAGCGTGACTGAATCTGGTTGATTTGTGCGTCTGCCTGATCCGGTTTTCCTGTTAGATCACCATAAAAACGCAGTGTATCGATAATTTGCTGATAGTTTTCAAGGGATTGCAGGAGAATGGGAATTCCCGCTTTATCTAATACTGGAATCAAATTATGATGAAACGGCATGTTAACTCCTAAAATTAAATCAGGCTTCAGCGCTATAATCTGCTCAATATTAGGATTAGGCGTAATGCCAACAGTCGGAACCTGCTGGACAGCATCCTTAACAGCCTGTGGCAAAGCCTCTGTAGTGGGACGTCCAACTACTTTCCCGCCGACTGCATAAAATAGTTCCAGATTCGAAGCATTTAAAACAATCACCCGCTGGGGCTGTCGGGGGATTTCCACCTGTCTGCCAGCACTGTCAGTTACACCATACCGGGCTGATAACTGATTTACCACCGGTTCTGACTGCCCTCTAAACAAGAAAAAACCACTGACAGCCAATAATAAAACGATTATTCCTCCAGTCATTCTATTCATATTTACACCTCACTTCTTTATTTTCACGAGCATGGCTCTTACTATCCCGGGTCTATTTATGCCATACGTTATAAATCACTGCATCACCTCATTTAATAAGCAACTGTGAATTCAGCTGCTGTTATTTTTAAAATAAATGAAAGCTCCGTGCGTATTACTACTGGCACGGAGCTCTTGGCTCTCTAATCGGTTATCTTGCTAACCATTTGTATTGTGTTGTTTCGTACAGAACCACCAAATGCTATTATTGTTCTATAGTATATTGATAATAATTATCAAAGTCAATATCTTTTTTTAAGAATATAACAATGTTCTCATCAACTCCAGCTTACCTGCTGCAAACGTTCATTCTGGTTTCTTGTTTACAACCACCTATACACTGAATTGTGCCGCATCGTGAGCATTTAATCTCCATATCTTCAACGATTCCACGAAATAATAAGCGATTACATTGACCACAGCGTACTTCCGGCCACTTTGGTTTCGCATATCGCAAGTCTTTATCCTTTATCTCCATGTACATCACTCCAAATTATACGATCTTAAAATCAACTTCTGTAAGTTGCGGCATTCATTTTCCCCTATAGCAGGAGAAGGAAGGATTTACCTTTACTATTTAGTATATTGATAATCATTATCAAAGTCAATTTATTTTTATAAAAATATATATTGGGGCAATCACCCTGCCCTTCACTTCTGCACAAGTGATTCTTGACAAAATTACATTCATTTTCTATAATGAGAACAATAATCATTATAGAAAATGAATGTAAGCAAAGAGAGCCCAGAGCTCCGTGATGAAATCGTATTTCGCACGGAGTTTTTTATTTATATATTAATTGCTGCTAATGGAGGAATATCATGAAACTACATCATAACATGATAAATAACACTGGTTCAAATGAATGCCGTTGTTCGAAATGCAACAGGCTGCTATTCAAAGGACAGGTAAAGTATATTGAAATTCAGTGTCCAAAATGCAGTTTAATACAAACAATTAGAAAGGGCAGATCGCTGCGGCTTATCGCTCTTAACGCTTCTAATGTTGATTTATATTATGCCGTTGGCGGGGAATTAGTCGGTCGCCCCAGTACTATGGCTCTGTCATCGGATCTGATGGAAAAAATTAAAGATGTGCCATCTGTTGGCGAGACACCAACTCCCAACCTTGATCAAATTATCGCTTTGAAACCTGACTTAGTTTTGACTACTGATATTCATTTGCGTCAGCCAATCCTCACCTCATTAGAAAAAGCAGGTATTTTAGTATACCTTCAAAGATTGAATAATTACCAGCAGATTAGCCAAACCCTGCGCTTTTATGGTGAATTGACAGATCATTCGCGGCAAGCATATCAAGTGATTCATCGTTTGGACAGCAAATTGCAGCAGGTCCAAGCAAAAAGCAAAAATAAACCCTCTCCAAAAGTCCTCGTTGTCTGGGGATCTGCTGAAAGTTTTCATATGGCGCTGCCAAACAGTTTTATCGGCGATCTTCTCTGCCGCCTCAATGCAAAGAATGTTGTCCAGAGCGTAGGCGGTGGCAATCCCCTGGGATATGCTCCCCTCAGTCTCGATATTGCGCTCCAGACCAATCCAGACCTGATCCTGCTCATTACTCACAGCTATGATACTAAGGTCAGCGACCAAATTCGCAATGAATTGGCACTTCACCCTAGCTGGAGAAAGTTAAAAGCTGTACAGGAAAATCGGGTCTACCAATTGCCATATTGCCTGTTTGCTGTTAACCCCGGCAGCCGGGTGGATGAAGCCATTGACTATCTGTCCAATTTATTATATCAATAACTTGGCAGGGCTCATTAGAATGAACTTACCGCAACCCAGCTGGGTAAAACCACCCAAAACGAATCACTGGAAACTTAAATTTGCAAAATGCTTCTATATAAATAGAATAGCAATCCGTCATACCTCTTGGATCACAAAGTGAATACAAATCGACATACTAAAGTGCACTTGTAACTGATGACTGGAATAATCGAACCGTTATAAGCATAGTATATGGATAATATTTCAAGTTATATACTAACCCAAATTGATTTAAAAATGCTCCTTTTTAACAAAATAATTACTACTTAAACACCTTCAAATATGAGATTGGTTCTCACGTTATGGCAATTGCAACTATTTTTTCAACCTCTGATAATTAAGTTCTATAGTGATTGACATTTATAAAAACTTCTTGCTATAATGGTTTTCAACACAAGTTAATTATCATAAAATAATACAGTTTAACTCGTGCTTACGATTTGCCATTTAGATGTATCGAGAATGATTATTTATATCAAATATCATTCCTGCTAATCTAACCAATTTTTTAAAAAACGTAAAGGAGTTGAATTAGACGATCGTGTCGGCGGATACACCGCTGATAAGTGCAGATAGGCTCACTCCAGTTGAGTTAATACTGTGCTTTGAAAAGAACACTAGTCATTTTGTCAGATGTGGAATATCTTTTTAAATTCAATCATAGTTTGGCATATTTGCTCCCCTGCTAGCTATGCCATACCTCCATACTGGTGGCATACTAAAATGTAAGGAGACAGCAATGTATGAACTTTCGTCGGACTTTTTTCTGTGCCGGCATCACTCTTCTTTGCTGGAGCGCACCAAACTGGGGCTATACCGCCCCTCTTGCCCTCACCCTTCCTGAGAGCATACACTTGGCGCTAACCCGCAGTCATGCAGTAAAAATAGCGGAGCTAGATGCGGCCAAAGCCTCCTTGGAAATCAAGAAAAATAAGTCTACTTATTGGCCTACCGTCAGTATGACCCATGAGCAGACCCAAATTGAAAAATCACCTAAGCCGGAATACGGCAACTACTTGACAGCCAAACTTCCTTTGTCTGATGGAGGTAGAACCAAAAGCTTGGTAATGCAGTCACAAGAGTTTTATGAGGGAACTGCTGATAATCTGGAACATACCAAGCAGCAGGTAACTGCTAGTACAATGCTGGCTTATTACAATGCATTGCAAGCTAAGAACCGCGAAGATCTAGCGAAATTGGCTGTAGAAAACCTGACCCAGCATTTGACACAAATCAAACTTCAGGATGCTACGAAAAATGACTTTAAAAGAAATGTACAGCGAACTGAAGCGAAACTGGCACAAGCCCGGCAAAATTACATTCGTATACATAATGAGCGCCAGTTAGTCACTAGTCAGCTAATAAGCCTTCTCCAGCTTAAGCCAGATCAGGAATTGACGTTGTCGGAAATACCGGGACAGTCTGCCCCTGAAACCTTGGATCTTGCCATCCAGGCCGCATTACGCCAGCGCAATGATTTAAAGCAAGCCCGCAAAGAACAGAACGTAGCTCAATGGGGTATAAAAGTCGCTGCCAGCAACAAGCGTCCTAATGTTTACTTACTCTTTGTCGCCAGTGACCTGTGGCTGCCAGAACAGTATTGGTACACCACTGTTAGTGTATCCACTAACTTGTTTGATGCTGGTCGAGCTAATATAGAAGTTCGCCAGGCCAGCTTAGAAGAAGCGAAAGCGCAAGAGTGCCTGGAACAGAAAATTGAGAAAATCACTCAAGAAACCAGAGAAGCGTTCTATTACTTTCAACAAGCTGATACTGCAATGAAGGAAACTGCTCAATTCCTTGGTAAAGCCACAGAGGATTATGAAACCGCTATTGCGGAGTTCCAATCTGAAAAAGCCAATAATGAGGATGTTCTAAATTTCTATAGTATACTGGCCGAGGCTAAAGCCAGCAATGTGAATGCCCTCTATGATTACCACAAATGCCGGGTAAAACTACTGCAAGCTACTGGTATGCTGCCTGTTTCATGGTAAGCAGTCTGACGCTGCTGCTTTGCTTTTGCAATACATTTTTTTTATTGCTAAAATATACTCACAAAAATTATTTATAAGGAGCTAATATAATTATGGAATTTTTAAATCATTCAATAGAATTGTTTCACAAGGGCGGTCCTGTCATGTATCTTTTAGCGATCTGCTCGCTATTCGTGGTGGCAATTGCCGTCGAACGCGTTTTGTATTACAAAAATACATTTGCTAACACACAGGTCTTTCATCAGGCACTGCAGCCTTTATTGGAAAAGCAGCGTTTGAATGATGCCATTCAATTATGTGAGCAGAAGCCACATACACTCTCACAAGTAACCTTAGCAGGGCTTTTGGCTTCCCAGCGAAACGGTCAAGTAGAAAATGCTTTGGAAAGCAGTGCCACATTAGCAGCTGATCGTCTGCGGGAACGCCTGGATGATCTGAGCACGATTGTTACTCTGGCCCCACTGCTTGGGCTATTAGGAACCGTTATCGGCATGATCAATTCCTTTAGCGTATTTAACGTACAGTCTGGACAGCCTATGGCCATTACAGGCGGTGTCGGAGAGGCACTAGTTGCCACTGCAACAGGTCTTAGTGTTGCGACATTGGCTCTTGTTTCCCACAGCTACTTTTCTCGAAGAGTTAACCGTATGATCAGTGATATTGAGCAAACAGCCGCATTAGTCATCAGCTATATGCCATTAAAAAAAGCAGCACGGAGAGAAACACATGAGATTGCGTAGTTTACGAGTAGATAGTCAACCACAATTGATGATTATCCCTATGATTGATATTATTTTCTTTTTATTAGTGTTTTTTATGATGAGTACTCTTTATATGGTAGAGCAGCACACCATTCCAGTGAATCTGCCCCAGGCAGCATCTGTTCAGCAGGATAAACCCAGCAGTATAAATATTACAGTCCTGGATAATGGCAGTGTAATGTTTAATCAGGAAGAAATACCGCTAAACTTGCTGGCTAAACGAGTCAGTCTGGAACTGGGAAAACAACCGGATAATGTTTTTGTCCTAAGAGGCGATAAACAAGTACCATACGGTCAAGTAATCGCCGTTCTGGACGAACTAAAGTTAGCCGGAGCTCACCGAGTATCGGTAGCGGCAGAGAAAGTGAGGTAAATCAGCTATGTCCTATGCATTTCATTGGCGTAAAGCCATGGCTGTATCTTTTTTCCTTCATATTATCCTTTTGGTGACGGCGGGCTATATCGCTTCTGGATTTACAGCTTCCTTGCCAGTACAAGAAGAGGTCATCCTAGAAATGGATTTAATGAGTGACCCGGCAGATCGAGCTGGAAATAGTCCATCTCTACCGGAGCCTCAGCATTCCCAGGATATACCAAAACCAATTCCAACGGAAGCAGCACCAGTAGAAAAAATTCAAACACCTACTCCAGTTGTCAAATCAGAGGCTGTTGTTACAGCCAGCGATATGACCATGACGGAGGCTGAAGCGCCAAGTTCCTCCTCCTCGTCATCATCCAGCGAAACTAGCAGTTCTAGCAGTACTGCAGCATCTGCCCCAGTAAGCGGCGGCGGTTCCCGCGGCGGTATTGCTGCACCAGGTATCTTATCCAAAGTAGATCCCTCCTACCCATCAGATGCCAGACAGGCTGGTTTGGAAGGTACTGCGGTACTACGAGTGCAGATTCTAGCAAATGGTCGTCCTGGTGAAATTTCTGTAAGCCGCTCTACTGGTCATTCATCCCTAGATGATGCAGCAGTAACTGCAGTAGCAAAATGGAGATTCGTACCGGCTAAAGATAGGGATAGCGGCAAAACAGTAGCATGTTATACATCATTGCCAGTATCCTTTCGCTTGAAGTAGAAATATCATAAAAATCATAGGATTTTAGTTCGATACATAAAAGCACAGAGTACACGAAGGAATTCAACTCCCCTCGTGTACTCTGTGCTTTTCATGTATACTTTCTTTTTTCTCTGCCTTTTTTATAACTTACATCATACTATATTGTAACAGAAGCTTTACTATTTTTTTGTTATAATTTTCAAAATATTCAGCTTAATATCTAGACTACGCTTATGCGGAGTGATATAATCAAACCAAGGAGATGATAATATGTTTAATAACTATCCATCAGCTTATTTATTACTATTATCCTCAACAATCTTCTTAGTAATTTATCTTATTGCACCAATTGTTGGATCATGGCATCTGTTATGTTCCATCGCAGTGGATGTTCTTAAATTTTCAGGTACTATTGTCTGTATATTTTTCTTACTTTGTGCAGTAATCGAAGCTGCCCATAATCTATTCTTAAAGAATCGACATCATTAAATGGGGACTGCAGTATGGTTGTTTATCTTATAAAGCCTCGCTAATTCTTTATTAGAATTTTGCAAGGCTTTTATTTTATTCTTAAAAAATAAAACATTTTGAAACGCGAAGATGCGAAGACTATGAAAAATTTGATTAACCCTAATACCTCTTCGTGTCCTTTGCATTCCTTCGTGACCTTCGCGGTTTAATGTTTTTAACCCAGAAGCTTGTGTATCATATAGGCTACACCCTTATCGTCATTCGAAAGAGATACATACTTACAGATTTTTTTGACGTCGTCTTCCGCATTTTCAACTGCTACACTGAAACCGACTCTTTGCAGCATAGAAATGTCATTATAGTTATCACCAAATGCCATTACATGATCTAACGAAATATCTAAATGTGCTGTCAAAGCCTCTAATGCATTACCTTTGGATGCAGAGGGATGAATCATTTCAAAAATATCCTTGCCCGCTATGGTCATTGACATACCTGCATAATTACTAAAATACTCCCTCCCATGACGCAACTTATCACCATCCAAAGTGATCGCTGAAATATTACCAAAAACAAAATCTTGCTCTAGCACTTCATTAAAATTATTGACAAACACTGCACTATCTAAGGTTAGAAAAATATCGATTCCTTCCTTAAGCTTCTCAGGTGTCATCTTCTTGACATGGTTAATTGCATTTTCATAATCACGGGTTAAGATCGTATGCGCATTAGCTGGGATGTATACGAAATGATCCGTACATAATGTATAGAAATACTTACGATAGTTAAGCCAATCAAGAGCTTCTTTTACGTGATCTTTATCCAAACCAATCGCTTTTATCTGATTTCCATTTTTATCATACACAAATGCACCATTATTTGATATTACGTGAGGTTTAAGTCCGGCACGTTGGCATAGCGCCAAAACATTTCCATAATTTCTGCCTGTTGCAATCGCAATTTCCATTCCTTTGCTTTGAGCTGCCTTAAGGGCTGCAACATTTTCTTCAATAACCTCATGATTCGAATCCAGAAAAGTGCCATCTAAATCAGATACGATTAATTTCATAATTTATCACCTACACTAGAAATGAGTGCTCATCATTTTTTTATTTTCAATACATATCTTCGTATAATAGACCCTTGCATCATTATATCGTAATGTATCATACTCCTCAATTACAATAAGTTAAACTGTATTAGTACAGCTTTATAAAGAATTAAAACAGTTATTACAAGATTAAAGCATCTTTTTCATCAAAGCTGATCATGGGGTTCCAGGCAACTTCCCATAAATGACCATCAGGATCGGCGAAGTAACCGCTATAACCACCCCAGAAAACATTCTGGGCTTTTTTTATGATCTTTGCACCTGCTTTTTCAGCCTTAAATAAAACCGCATCAACCTCTTCTATACTTTTAGCATTGTGTGCTAACGTAATTCCTGAAAAACCTGTACCTTCTGCACTTACGGTTATATCTTCTGCAAGTAAATTCCTAGGATACAAGGCTAAACCCACACCGCCTAAATCAAAGAAAATAATACTATTCTGACTCGCATTGGAAGGTTTCCAGCCTAAGCCATCCCGATAAAACTCAAGAGATACAGCTAACTCTTTCACTCCTAAGGTAATTAAGTTTAACTTTTGTCGCACAAAAACACCCCCAGTAATGTTATTCTAGGTTTTATTATCCTACACTTTAAACTGCTTGTCTACCAGCGCTCCAACAATAAGTATGCGTTCTGCCAAAGATAACTGCTGAATCTGTATAGCAAATAAAGTAATGCGTATATTAATACTGTATCTGCAGATTACTAAATAACCATCACATCGTTTCAAGGAGGAAATATGACAAATGTATTTGGCGAATTCTTTGGCACTTTATTTCTAATTTCTTTTGGCTGTGGCGTGAATGCAAATCTTACTTTAGAGAAATCTTACGCCAAGGAAGCTGACTGGATTTGTACTACTAAAAATTTAGTTTAGGTGATGTAAATTGGGTACTCTTGATTTCTCCCTTATTTGGAAAACCTTGCTCACGATACTTTACGGCACACTTATTTTACGCATTGCAGGACGTAAATCCCTAGCCCAAATGACCGTAGCACAAACGGTAGTCATGTTAGCAGTGGGTACCGTTCTAATTGAACCCCTTGTAGGAGCTGAACTAATCGATACCTTTGTGCTAGTTGCAGTTGCTGTGTTTACTCTGATCGCAATTGAGTACTCTGAAATCAGATTTCCATTCTTAAAGAAAATTTTTACCGGACATCCTGTAGTGCTCATTGAAAATGGAGAAATGAAACGAGAAAGGCTCAAACAAGTTCGAATGACAATTCAACAACTAGAAATGGAACTTCGTCAAGCAAGTATTTCTAAAGTATCTGATGTAAAATGGGGAACCATTGAACCCAATGGACGATTTGGATTTATACTCAAGGATGAATTACAACCTGTTGACCGCTGGGAATTTGAACGCTTGCTTGATCGATTGGCAAACATCGAAAAATCTATAACAAATCATTCTAATGAAGCTTTCGATGCTCCTCCTCCAGCACCTATTGGAAATGAAATAAGAGATCCCCACTCGGAAGAAGATGTTTTTGAAAAATTAGTAGACAACGATAAAAAAACTCTGGGCTGGGCAGCCTTTAAAAAATAGAAAGTAAACCACAGAGGCACTGATGTGTCCTCCGTGTACAACGTCCCCCTAAAGTTACAAATTCTTATTTTTTAACTTTTAAGAATCAAATAGATCCCATTACTCAATTGTGTTACATCCCCTTTTACTGTCTTTGCTATCTCAAGTGTTAGCTTTTGCTGCTCTTCTTCATCCTTAGCCTCAAGGACGAATGCTTCACCTGCACTTAGTATTTTATGATTTGAGAGAGTAACAGCAGCAATGATTGCTGCTGTCTGCTTTTGTGAACTTTCATTTCCCATATTTAATCCTCCACTGCTTTTGATCGTAATACGGCATGACTCTTTTTAACGGATTCCAATAATGGTGTATTCTTAACTACGTCAATCAGTTTCTCAAGATCTCTAACGATAGGTACAAATAATATGATGATTCTCCCCGTTTCATAATCTTTGCGTGTGAAATTATATCGCTTAGCCCCAAGTGTCCGAGTCGCTTCAAAAAGAATTGCCTTCCGCTGCCCAAAATTATGAAGTGCAATAGCAGAATGTTTCTGGTTGGGTTCAATGATAACCGCTACTCCTTCCTTCGCAATCATCTTCTGAGCATTCTGAGTTCCTGCAAGATTGGTTACAAAGGTACCTTCTACAGAAACTTCGCAGCCTTCTACTTTTATTTCGGCAAGACGAACAGCTGCAACATCCCCGACACTTTTCCCCTTGGAAAATCTGCTAATTACCTGATAAACAATATATCCGGCAAGAACCCCTGCCACCACTTGAAACATTATACCGATGTGCAGTGCAGCAACGATCTCCATAGAAGCAGCCGACGACAGAGAAACAACCAATGCAAAATAATTTCTTGCTTCAAAAGTCTTGGCGATTCCATCTATGTACGCATTCCCACGAGGAGTGTACTCGGTCTCCTCCAAATCTTTCAAGCTCTCTCTTTCCGTTTTTCTAACATCACGAAAATTTTGAACAGCCAATGCAAGAAAAGTGACAGCCGTGTAATTGTTCGACTTGATAGCTGGAATGGCAACGGCTCCAATGGATGCGGCTACAAATGCCAGCACTACATGAATGAGAACTCCATTGGGGTAGGAAGGATATTGTTTATAATCGACCTTTAGTACAAGCAGCCTTGCCATTGTTCCCATTGCGATTGCGATAATGATTAACCACAAATCTTCAGTAGATATAATCATTGGTCCGCGTCCATCCATTATATCGCCTCACTTTCATATTTCATCTTGTCATTCATCAACGGAAAACCGTACTTAAATCCGTCTACCTTTTAAGAAATCAGATGTAATAATTATTATTTCTTTGATCCAATAAAAAAATCCTCAATTTAATATTACTAATAAAAAATTGACATTTCAGCTGTCATTCGTTACAATGGATTATGTGACTTAAATGGCTCCGTAGCTCAGCTGGATAGAGCACTTGACTTCGAATCAATAGGTCGGGGGTTCGAATCCCTCCGGGGTCACCATGTAAATTAAGCCTTCGCAAGTTTTGCGAAGGCTTTTCTTATGTTCATTTAATAATAAAAGCTGCCTGTCACTTCTCATCTAGTAAGTAATAGGCAGCTTTGCGATTCACAATATTTTATTGTTATCAGAACGCATCAGCGTCCTGCTTATTGATCCTTACAACTTATAAAATTCTTCAAAAGATGCTGTTACATACGTATGATCTAAGACCCCGCCCAATTCCCTGACAGAATGCATAGCAAGTATAGGAGTTCCCATGTCCACAGAGCGTATCGCTAAATGAGCCGATGTAATAGGACCAATGGTGGAGCCGCCTGCTAAGTCAGAGCGATTAAGAAATTTTTGTACAGGTACCCCTGCTTTTTTGCATATTTCTTCGTAAACTGCATCAGAATTACTATCGGTAGTGTAGCTTTGCTTGGCACTAATTTTAATCACAGGTCCTTTATTTAAAATAGGTCTATTTACAGGATCATGCTTTTCCCCCATATTAGGATGTACGGCATGGGCAAGGTCTGCAGAAATCATAAAAGATTTTGCCAGTGATCGAAAAAATTCTTCTCGTCCCTTGCCCTGGGATATCAATATCCTTTCTAAGACCGTAGAAAGAAATGGTGAATCTCCTCCCTGCTTGGTCCTACTTCCTATTTCTTCATTATCAAAGGCAATCAGTACATTTGTTGCTTGTGCTGCCGGGGCTCTTAAGAGTGCCTCCAGACTTGCATGAACCATCGCTAAATCATCTAATCTTCCTGATGATATAAACTCATTAGCAAGACCAATGATACTGCCCTTTTCGTATTCATAAAGGTATAAATCAAAATCAATAATACTTGCTGCGTCTACCTTCAATTCATTTGCAATCTCATTGAGCAGATAATTTCCCGCTTCTAACCTTTCATTTACATGGGCCAAAAGTGGCAGTGTATCTCTTTGCGGATTTAGTTCTATACCTTTATTAATTTCTCTGTTCATATGGATTGCAAGGTTCGGAATAATAAGGATCGGTTTTTTTATATTTACAAGCTTAGTTGCTGGATACAAGATATTTTCACTTCTTACCGTAATTCTTCCCGCTACACCTAAAGGACGATCCAGCCAGGTGTTTAGGATAGGACCGCCATACACTTCTGTATTGAGTCTGATATAGTTTCCTTCACTAACCATCTCTGGTGCAGGCTTAATTCTAAACGTCGGTGAATCGGTGTGCGCTCCTATTATCTTAAAGCCCCGCTCCTCCAGATTTCCAATTCCCAGAACAAAAGCAGCTATTGCAGAATCATTCTTGGTTACAAAATATTTACCACCTTTTTTAAGATTCCATGTTTCATCTTCCCGAACTTCTATAAAACCGCTATGATGCAGTCGCTTTTTTATTGTATCCACAGCATGAAAAGCCGTTGGACTTTCATAAATAAAGTCAATAAGTTCCTGAGCAAACTCTAATTCTTCTATCATTTTCATAAACCTCCCATTTCATTTATTGAAGCAGTTCACAGATAACAGTTCGATACCTATTCCCTGTATTTACCATTGAAGATAAAAATCCTGCAAATTGCTTTTTAGTTTTGACAACAATCTTAACTGAATTAGGAGTACCTCCTGAACATAGGATTTATGGGTCTGCCGCCTTAGGTTTCCCCGAAAGAAGTACTCCTAAACCTGCGCCAAGAAAAGCCGGTACAATTACAATTGTAAAATAACGTGCATATCAATAAACGGTGCCGAGCCTTTTTAAAAATAAAACCTTTGAATCGCGAAGACACAGAGATTGGCGAAGAACACGAAGGGGAAAGCATTTACGTTAAAACTGTGAAGATATAAAACATATAAAATATCTCTTCGTGTTCTTTGCATTTCTTCGTGTCTTCGCGATTCATTATTTTTTACATAACGATATATCGCAAAAATTCCTAGGAGGGCTTTGTTCTCCTAGGAATACTTTTTTATGTAAAAAAATGATTAGGCCACGATTAGTTTGTCCTCTTTCATAATGTGTTCCACAAGCCAAAGGCATACAAAATCTAATATGCTTAGTAAATATTCATTATGCCCGTTATCAATTTTATTGACGTCGATATTTTCCATTTTATCTAAAAAGTCAGTGTGTGCAACCTTATGGGAAAGAAACTTTTTATAGCCAATACTTTTCATATACTCTTCTTCATCTTTAAAGTGATCTACTGTATAGTTTTTTAACTCGTCAATGATTTCCATAATATGATCATATTTATCCAAGATCATTTCATTTTTCAAAAGCTCATAAATTCGATTTGCTATTCGAAATAGTTCTTTATGCTGTTCATCAATAGATTCTACTCCCAGGCTATATTTGTCTTCCCATTTTACCATGACTGTAACAGCCCCCTTTACATTTTAATCATTTAATGTAAAGACATTATTCTTTCTTTTCATTGATTTTCCTCTATTCTCCAGCAAATTTATCACTCTTTTTTTAATTTTTTTATCTATTGCCTTGTGTAAAATCCCTTGGTTTATGCATAGAATAACATATAGTGTAAATACTTTATGAAGAGTATCCAATATCAGATTGGAGGACACAATATGATACTACACTCAAATCTTAGAAATTTGGTAGTCGGAGTAGAGGAAAAAGTGCCCTTAATCAATGGCAGCAGCGTTACTTACATTAATTTTGATAATGCAGCAACCACTCCCCCCCTACATGCAGTCATGGACGAAATAATTAATTTTGCCCCCTGGTATTCATCCATTCACCGCGGTACAGGTTACAAATCCCTGCTTTCATCTGACATCTATGAAGAAGGAAGAGACGTGATTAAAAGCTTCGTGAATGCAGATCATCAGAAAGATGTTGTTATTTATACAAAAAATACCACTGAGTCTATTAATTTGCTGTCTTATGTTTTAGCAGAAAAAGATGATAAGCAGGTCATCCTCGCCTCCGATATGGAGCATTTAGCGAATGATCTGCCTTGGAGAGATAAATTTACTATTGATTATGTTACGATCGATAAAAACGGCATGTTTTCTTTAGAAGATTTAGAAATGAAACTAAAAAAGTATAGAGGAAGAGTAAAAACAGTCGCTGTTGCTGGAGCCTCTAATGTAACTGGCTATAAAAATCCAATTCATAAAATCGCCAGATTAGCTCATCAGCATGGCGCAAAAATTCTTGTAGATGGAGCACAATTGGCACCTCATTCCCCGATTGATATGAAAGACCATGCTTCTCCGGAACACATCGATTATCTCGTATTTTCTGCCCATAAAATGTACGCCCCCTTTGGCATCGGAGTTCTCATTGGTCCCCAGGAAACCTTCGAAAGACAAGAGCCTTTTTGTAAAGGCGGCGGTGCAGTAGAATTAGTTTCACATCAATTTATCGAATGGTCTCTTTCTCCTCATAAAGAGGAAGCAGGCACACCTAATGTTATGGGTGTAGTAGCGTTAACAGCAGCAATTAGAACCTTAATGTCGATTGGCATGAATGTCATTGATCAATACGAACAAGAACTGATCCACTATACCATTCAAAAATTAACATCCATTCCTGATCTAAGATTATATTGCTGCGCTGAAAAGAATGAAGATCGACTAGGCATCATTTCTTTTGCTCTTCCAGGTATCCATCATGAATTATTAGCAAAGATGCTCTCCTATGAAGGGGGTATCGCTGTAAGAAGCGGTCTATTCTGTGCTCATCCCTATGTTGAAAAACTGTTAGGTCTAACCCCTAAAAAGTTAACCTATTATCAACAGCAACCTGATATTCCTTTTCCTGGACTAGTACGGCTAAGCCTAGGATTCTATAATAACAGTAATGAAATCGATCTCTTTATTGATTTATTAAGTGAAATTGCCCAAAATAAACAGGCATACAAAGAGAAATATCAATCTGAATGTTAAACTGCTTACTTAAATTAGTAAGTTTTTTTTTGCTTTAGTATGAAAAACGATCATTGTCTCTCATACGTATTCAGAATACATACTCTCGTTTTTGTGAAAACCTATTGCCTTTGGCTTACTAGTTCCAATATAATGAAAGAATGTGAAGGAGAGATGTAAAAATGAGTAAATTGAAAGACATGAGTAACACCACATTACAAGGCTATTATGCTGAATTATCTAAGAGCTATCAAGATTTTCAGGCGCAAAACCTTAAATTAGATATGTCCCGGGGAAAACCCTGCACCGAGCAATTAGATCTTTCTGCTGATCTTTTAGATTGCCTTACCAAATCCGATTATAAAGCTTCAAATGGAACTGACTGCCGAAACTATGGCGGAATCGACGGCATTCCCGAAGCAAAGAAACTTTTCTCTTGGATTTTAGATGCCAAACCCGAGGAAATTATCATTGGGGGTAATTCCAGCTTAAACATGATGCATGATTTAATTTCTCGCGCCATGCTGCATGGCCTGCCAGAAAGTGATGTTCCTTGGAGTAAGCTGCCAAAGGTAAAATTCCTCTGTCCCAGCCCTGGCTATGATCGGCATTTTGCCATTTGCCAGCACTTAGGAATTGAAATGATCAGGGTTAATTACCAAGATGATGGTCCTGATATGAACCAAGTTGAAAGTTTAGTGGCCTCCGATCCAGCAATTAAAGGCATTTGGTGTGTACCAAAGTATAGTAATCCCACCGGTATTATCTATTCTGATATCGTTGTAAAACGTTTGGCAGCAATGCCTGCCAAAGCACCTGATTTTCGTATTTTCTGGGATAATGCTTATGCAGTACATCATCTCACAGATACCCCTGGCACATTACTTGATATTCTGCAAACCTGCAGTACCGCAGGTCATCCTGACCGTGTTTTTGAATTTGCCTCAACATCTAAAGTTAGTTTCCCTGGAGCTGGAATTGCTATGCTGGCCAGTAGTGCCAACAACATTAATTGGCTTAAAAAACAGCTTAATATACAAACCATCGGACCTGACAAATTAAATCAGCTGCGGCATGTCCGCTTTTTCAAAAATGAAGCCGGCATAAAGGAACATATGATACGGCATGCAGCCATTATTAAGCCTAAATTTAATTTAGTCCTGGATATCTTAGAATTAGGGCTGGGCGGCGAAAACATTGCTTCATGGAGCAAGCCGCAAGGCGGCTACTTTATCAGTCTCGACACTCTTACAGGATGTGCAAAAAAAATCGTAGCAAAAGCGGAAGCCGCCGGTGTCCTACTCACTCCTGCTGGTGCTACCTACCCTTATGGCAAAGATCCCGAAGACAAAAATATTCGTCTGTCTCCCACCTTCCCTCCATTGTCAGAATTAAAACAGGCTATGGAATTGGTCGTACTCTGCATAAAGTTAGTTAGTGCAGAGCAGGAATTAGCTGCTAGAGGATTGTAAATCATTATTATATGAATATATGTAAATGCTAAAAGGCTCCGTATTTGATATACGGGGCCTTTTGAGTATAATCTTATTCCTGATCATAGGCATTTAAAGCGATTGGTAAGGATTGGATCACTACGTTTCCTGCTGCTGGCAGTCCCACTAGAATAGCACTTATGACTTCTTCTCTGGTCGCTCCTACTGCTTTCGCTTGTTTTACATGAAAAGGCAGTCCGCCTTCCAGCCTTAATGCTGCTAATACAGATAGATAGGAAAGAGCTTCTGTTTTCTTATCCAGCTGGCTTGCCTCACCCCACTTTTTTACCGTCTCCATCCATACTTTTTGATGTTCTGGAGCCTCTGTTAAAAAAGTCTGAAAGGCATTACTTATTAACAATCTATCTTTCATTTCTAGTCCTCCTATACGATGTATTTCTCTTGGAATAGCTTTTTTTCTTATATTCACTAATCAGTAACTGTTTGTTACACCGCTTGGTACATGCCCTGTTGGCACTACTTTTGATGCATTAATGCAGTAGGTATGCTGATCATCAAAAAAGATATGGGGGTTAAAACTTTCTAAAATGGCTGCTTTATCCAATCCTCCTAAAAAGAAAGCCTCATCCACTGTAATTCCCCATGACCGCAATGTCTTGATTGCTCTTTTGTGGGCTGGTGCATTTCGTGCTGTCACAAGTGCTGTTCGTATTGTCTTCTTCTCCTTATTTTTATAAGCCTTCTGCACATTATTTAAGGCCGTTAAAAAAGACATGAAAGGACCAGGAGGCAGCGGTATTTCACTTTTTTCTGCTTCATGTTTTTTGAATTCTTCTAATCCCATCTGCTGATATATTTTTTCCGCTTCATCACTAAATATAACTGCATCACCATCAAAAGCAATGCGGATTTCCTCCATATCGTCCTCTTGCTTTACATAAGTTCCTGCATAAATGGTAGCGCTGGCATGCCCATTTGCCAGGGCAAGTGACACATCCTCTGGATTGGCAGATAAAAACAAATCGGCTTTAAAGGCTTTTAAATACTTATATGGCGATCGTCCCCTGGTAAATGCAGCCCTGGTAATATCCAATTTATGCTGCTCTATGGAATTGAAAACTCTCAGGCCAGTATTAGGATCATTTTTGGAGATTAGAATAATTTCTACCATAGGTTCTCCCGTTTCAGGATCTCGCAGCTTCAGCAGCCGTTTTATTAATGGAAAGGCTACTCCATGATTCAGCAGCTCATTTTCATGTTCAATCTGATATTTTGTGTAGGGTTCTTCTCCTTTTTCTTCAAAAATCTTATTACTGGCATCTAAGTCAAAAAGAGCACGTGAAGAGATGGCAATTACTAACTTTCCATCTAATGTAACTGGCATGTACAGTCCTCCCATTTGGATAATGACTTTAATACTTCATTCTATTTACCATAAAATAATAAACTCCTGCAAAATGTTTTGCAGGAGTTTATTATTTTAAAGACTTACAGCATCTATTGCCGGGGTTAAGAGAATTGTGCCGTCTTGCGCTTTTAGTTTCACGGTACCGCCTTCCATGATTTCACCACGGACTATTTTTTTGCTTAATTCTGTTTCGATAGACCTGCTAATCTGGCGGCGCAGTGGTCGAGCACCAAATGCAGAATCATACCCTTTCTTGGATAGTAAAGTTAAAACCGCCTCATCCCAAACCAAGGTAATATTCATCTGCTTTTGCAAACGCTTATTCAAGTTTTCCAATAGGATTCCTGCAATTTTACTAACTTGCTGCTCTGTAAGGGCATTAAAGACAATAATATCATCAATGCGATTCAAGAATTCAGGTCTGAAATGAGACTTGAGCATGCTAAGAACTTTTTCTTTAGCCCTCTCGAATTCATTTTGTAAAATTTCAGCCGATCCTAAGTTGGAGGTCATTATAACCACTGTATTTTTAAAATTTACGGTTCTGCCTTTTCCATCTGTTAATCGTCCATCGTCTAATATTTGCAGCAGCACATTAAATACGTCACTATGAGCTTTTTCAATCTCATCCAGCAAAATTACGCTGTAGGGGCGACGGCGTACCGCTTCTGTTAATTGTCCTCCTTCATCGTGACCAACATAACCTGGAGGAGCACCAATTAGGCGAGCCACGGTATGTTTCTCCATATATTCACTCATGTCTACACGAATCATGCTGCGCTCATCATCGAATAATACTTCTGCCAGGGTTTTTGCCAACTCCGTTTTACCGACCCCTGTTGGACCAAGGAAGATAAAGGAGCCAATTGGACGATTCGGATCTTTCACTCCTGCCCGCGCTCTGATGATGGCTTCACTGACAGCCTGCACAGCATCTTCCTGACCTACGACTCTCGTATGCAAAATACTTTCTAAATTCGCCAGTTTTTCTCGTTCTCCCGCTAACATGCGACTAACCGGAATACCTGTCCAGCGGCTGACAATCTTAGCGATATCATCTTCACCGACTTCTTCTTTTAACAGAACTTTGTCATTATGTTTTTTGCTTAGTAATTCATCTTCATTCTTTAACCGTGCTTCCAGCTCTGGCAGTTTACCATATTTGAGCTCTGCCAAGTGAGTAAGGTCATAAGCTCTTTCCGCAGTCTCCATCTCCGCTTTAACAGATTCAATTTCCTTTTTCAAACCACGCAGACGCAGTATAGCTTCCTTTTCTCCCTGCCATTGGACTTTCAGCACATCTGTTTCTTGACGCAGATTTTTTAGTTCTTCTTGAATCGTATTCAATTTCTCCAAGGAAGAAGCATCACTCTCTTTTTTAAGAGCCTGTTCTTCAATTTCAAGCTGCATAACCCGGCGCAGAATCTCATCCAGTTCACTGGGCATTGAATCAATTTCTGTACGTAATTTCGCACCAGCCTCATCAACCAAGTCAATCGCTTTATCAGGCAAGAAGCGATCGGAAATATAGCGATCTGACAGTACAGCTGCCGACACCAGAGCACTGTCTTTGATTCGAACGCCATGATGAATTTCATAACGCTCCTTTAAGCCCCTTAGTATGGAAATCGTATCCTCTACTGTAGGCTGATCCACAAGGACCGGTTGGAAACGACGTTCCAAAGCAGCATCTTTTTCAATATGTTTACGGTATTCATTCAAAGTGGTAGCACCAATACAACGAAGTTCACCTCTTGCAAGCATGGGTTTTAAAATATTGCCAGCATCCATAGCTCCTTCCGCAGCACCAGCTCCCACTACCGTATGAAGTTCATCAATGAACAAGAGAATTTTTCCCTCTGATTTAGCAATTTCATTTAAAACATTTTTCAAGCGTTCCTCAAATTCACCCCGGTATTTGGCACCAGCCACTAAAGAACTAAGATCCAGGGAATATAAGCTTTTATTTTTCAACGTTTCTGGTACATCCCCAGCTACAATGCGCCGAGCTAACCCTTCTACAATCGCTGTCTTTCCAACCCCGGGTTCACCGATTAGCACAGGATTATTCTTGGTTCGGCGAGATAGTATTTCTATTGCTCTGCGAATTTCTTCATCTCGACCAATAACAGGATCTAATTTTCCCTGTTTAGCCATTTCGGTCAAATCCCGCCCATATTTTGATAATGCCTGGTATCCTTCTTCAGGGTTGTCGCTGGTAATCCGCTGTCCTTGACGATATTCCTTTACAATCTGCTGAATACGGCTGCGATGCAGCCCAAATTCCCTACAGACTTCCACTACATCACTATCACCGTCTTCTACAACAGCTAGTAATAAATGTTCTGTACTGATAAATTCATCTTTCATGCCGGATGCAATTTTTTCCGCTAATCCCAGCACCCGAATCATTGCCGTATTCATTCGCAAACTGCCCTCTTGACCGCGAACAGAAGGCTGATTCGTGATTAATTTCTCTACCTTGGCCTTTAAGAGTTTAACATCAATTTGTGATTGAGACAAAATTTGCCCAATCATACCATCTTCTTCTTTGACTAGTGCTAATAATAAATGCCTGGTACTTACTTCTTGCTGGTAATGCAGCGCAGTTAACTGCTGCGCTTCCGAAAGGGCAGCCAATGCCTTTTGCGTGTATTGTTCTTGATTCATACTATTTACCTCCTCTATATAACGAGCATAACAACCTTAATCATATTTCTTTGTGCCGCAGGGCGAAAATCTGTTTATAAAGCTCCAATTCTTCCTTCCTTTGATTTCGCGGAATATCAATCTGAATTTTTATATACAAATCCCCTAACGTTGCATTCTTCTTAAATCCTCTATCTTTTAAACGAAGTTTCTGACCAGAATGGGTTCCTGGCTGAATCTTCACTTCAACTATCCCTGATGGAGTATGCACAGAAACCAGATCTCCTAAAACAGCTTGTTCCGGATAAATCGTCAAATCACCCTCTAAGTCGATCTGGTTGACAACACGCCAATTGGAGTGAGGTTTCATCTCTGCATGAAGATACAAATCACCATTTGCACCATTATTAGAACCTTTGCCCCCCATTCCTTTTAGACGAAGCACAGTGCCAGGATAAGACTTGCCAGGAATTTTGACCTTTAGCTTTTTGTGTTCTTCTATGACTCCTGCCCCTTTACAGGCAGTGCATACGCCCCTGCTGGTAAAACGCTGTCCTTCACAGGCAGCACAAATGACTGGTACATGAATTTGAATTTCTTTTTCTGCTCCCGTCATCAGTTCTTCCACTGTCAGGCTGATTGTGGCTTCCACATCGTCCCCTTCGTATCTAGGCTGCCTTGCCTGATAACTTCTCCCATAACCATCTGACTGTCTAGAAAACTCCTGCCCAAAAATGGAGGAGAAAAAATCGCTGAAACCAAAGCCATCCATTCCATCCATATGATACGTCTGATACCCGGAAGCATTGGGTGGCGGCTGAAATTCTTGACCCATCCTCCAGTTTTCTCCTAATGTATCATACTTTTCCCGCTTGGAAGCATCCCCTAATACCTCATATGCCTCATTGATTTGTTTAAATTTTTCTTCTGCCTCTTTCTTTTCCTTCCCTTTTTGCACATCAGGATGATATTGCCTGGCTAGTTTACGATATGCCGTTTTAATTTCTTTATCAGTGGCGGTCTTTGGCACACCTAAAACTTCATAATAGTCAATAAATTTCATACCTTTCACCTACTTTCTCCAATAGCTGCAGATTTATTTCTTGCAGCTGTTTTATCAAATTTTGCATCAATACTGTGATTTTTATACTTCCTTGTGTTTTGGGGCAATAGAATTTGATCTTAATCCAAAAATCCTGTGTATTTTACATAATATTAACCATTTTCCTTACTAATATTTTATCAATCTTTCTTATTAAAAGTCAATGTTTTTATTTGACCATTTGACTTTTATTTTTTATAAGTTTACATTTTATATTGACAGAAAAAGATTTTATTGGTTAAATTAACTATAAACCAAAGTGCTTCATCAGCCAAAAATGGTTATTTTTTTCAACCAGTTCAGTGAGAACAAATCTCAATTTCCTAGTTAAAGGACGATTCTGCAAGAAAATAATTTTGTTAGGGGTAAGTATATGGAAAAAAGAAGATGGTCAATTAAGTTTCAACTATTAGGTATTTTTCTAATTTCGGTTGTTCTGTTAATCGCGTTGTCTCTATTTTCTTCTTACAAATTCAGTGATATGGGAAATAGGGTAGAAAAGGTTCAATCCTACAGTATTCCAGAAGCTTTCCAAATTCGAGAAGCCTTTGCCCAGCTGCAACGGGCTCGCATTGATCGCTTAAAATATACCCAATACAATGACCCACAGTATGAAAATGCGTATCGCACGGAAATTGCTGAAGTGATCAAATTATTGACAGCCTATCGTAAGGCAGCTGCCAATGATGCCGCTCAAACGGCTGCGGATCAAACTCTTAACAATGTGATCCATTTTCGCGATTACAGCGATAAAATCATCCTTGCACAAAAAGCCGGAGATAGGCCTGAAATGGCAAAGCAAATCAAGTTCATGGTAAAGACCTCGGAAGATCTTGATAAAGACTTTGACAATTTATTTGCAGTTCAAGATGGTATTATTAAAGAACAAACAACTTATATTGATGCAAGTGTCAAATCCCAAAATTCCTTTGCAATTATAGCCAATATAGGCGTTTTAATTCTCGTAATCGGATTAATCTTTTGGTATAGCAATCATATGAGCCGTCGATTCAATCACTTAAAAGAAACATTAAGTCATATTGCCCATTTTGATTTGAGTACTGCCGATATTACTTCAACCCTTAATGATGAAATCGGTGACATGAACCAAGAAATCATTCTCATGAAAAATAACTTAAAAAAAATGGTCACTACCCTTCAGTTGAGTACAGATACGTTGTCCTCTTCCAGTCAAGAATTAAACGCGACTGTAGAAGAGTATACCGCCTCCGTCTCTATTGTTGCCTCCACTGTGGATGAGATTGCAGCAGGTGCAAATGAAAATTCTCATAGCATTGATGATATCTCTGGCACTCTTGCACAAATTAATGCCGGAAGTGAAGAGATGAACACACAAGCTTTGGAAGTAAGCACCAATACAAACAACGCTGTAAATGAAGCCCAGAAAGGAATGGAGTTACTGGGTAACGTGGTCAGCCAGAATAAAAATGTAAGTACTGCTATGGTAGAAATCACTACAGCAACGGATAAAATTTCTGATTCATCTGACAAGATCAAAGGTATCGTAGAAGTCATCAACTCAATTGCTGCACAAACAAATCTTCTTGCCCTTAATGCAGCCATTGAAGCGGCACGGGCTGGTGAATCAGGCAGAGGATTTGCAGTCGTAGCGGATGAGGTTCGCAAGCTCGCTGAGCAATCAGCTAATGCCACTACCGATATTGCCATCATCATAAATTCCATGAGTCAAGAGATTGTAACTGCAGTAGGAGTGGTAGAAAAAGCAAATGAGGAAGTAGCCAAAGGGAAAGAATTTGTTGATCAGACACAAAAAGAATTTGATTTAATTCATGAGAAACTATCAATTGTGAAATCGGGTATTGGACAAATCACGCAAGTCATTGCTGAAACAGCCTCAGGAACCCAGAATGTAGCATCTCATATTCAGCGGATCAGCTCGATTGCTCACCAGACCTCTACAGATACCAACGTTGTAGCACAAACCATTAACCAGCAAGAAAATAACATGAATGAAATTCGTACAAATGCTGAATCATTAGCCTCCCTTGCTACCGAACTGAACGAAGTAGCTTCTACTTTTAAAATCTAGTAAAAAAAATGAAGACGTGCTGTAAATATATACGGCACGTCTTCAATATTATTTTTTTAGCTTAGAATAGTTTGCTAAGGAGAACGCTGAACCACAGAGGACGCAGAGCACACTGAGAGAAAATCCTTACCCTATCTTTTCTCAGTGTTCTCTGCGCCTCTGCGGTTCGGTTATATTTTAGGGTATTTATACTTGCTCTTTCGCAAATTATTTTATCCTAATGCAGTATTCAGATCGGCAATCAGATCATCTATATTTTCCAATCCTACTGAGAATCGCAGTAAATTATCAGGAGTTTTACTCTGGGGTCCTTCAATGGAAGCCCGATGTTCAATTAGACTTTCTACCCCACCGAGGCTTGTCGCTCTTTGAATGATCTTTAACCGTCCGATAAATGCCAAAGCCTCATCTCTATTGCCTCGCACTTGAAAGGACAGCATTCCACCAAATTGACTCATCTGCCGCAATACAATATCATGTCCTGGATGATCGACTAGCCCTGGATAATATACTTTTTCGACTCTAGGATGTTTTTGTAAAAACTTGGCGATCTCTAAGGCATTCTCCGAATGATTTTTCATACGGCAGTTTAAGGTCTGAATGCCCCGCAGTACCAGCCAGCAATCAAAGGGGGCTGGTACTGCTCCGCCGATTTGCTGCAGCATGCGAATTTTATCAAAAAAAGCATCCTTTACTTTACTGATTACAGCACCACCCAAAACATCACTGTGTCCGCCGAAATATTTAGTCGTAGAATGGACAACAATATCAGCTCCCAATTCCAAAGGTCTCTGCAGCATCGGAGTCGGCCAAGTATTATCACAAACACAAAGGGCTCCTGCTTCATGAGCAATGGCTGATAGAGCAGAGATATCGGTTATCTTTAACAAAGGATTCGAAGGAGTTTCCAAATAGATAATCTTAGTATTGCTTTTAATCACTGCCCGAACTTGAGAAAAATCATTTACATCCACATAACTTACTTGTAGTCCCCAGGGTTCTAAAATATCTTGCAATATACGCGTAGTTCCATGATATAAGTCCTGAGATACGATGACATGATCTCCAGGAAGCAATGCCTGAAATACATTCAAGATAGCTGCTAAACCAGAGGAAAATGCAGCGGCTCCTTCTCCCCCTTCTAAACCACACAAACACTTTTCCAAAGCATCTCGATTCGGATTGCTTAAACGGCTATAAACATAACCACGAGGATAGCTGCCATCTGCGTCACGTTCAAAGGTTGTCGACAAATGTATCGGAGGTGCTATTGCACCTGTCTCTTTATCGATTTCATGCCCAAGATGAATTGCTTTTGTTTCAATTTTCATATCCCATCCTCCTCGTATATTGTTTAAAATCATTTTTATAACATCTTATTGAATAAAGAAAAAGGTTAAAGCCGGTTTAATCCGTACTTTAGCCTTCATAGTTCTGATCAGCTATTTCATTCCTCGTCATTGAGATAAAATGTTCCTATGCTGTTATGGATGCTCTACGATCTCATTACTTATATGACAGTAGTTTATCACTTATCAAAAGGACTGTCTACTAATATGTGAGCAATTGGCTAGGATTTGCTGCGCGAATCTCATTTATGTTTTTGTTGAAGCTAATTGAAATTGTTACTTACACCCAAAATAATTACAACCCCAACGGAAAAAAGCTATAAAAGCTCTTGAACATAAAAATGTAATCATGATCGTATAAAAACTAGTAAACCAGCTCCAATCTAAATATTCAATCAGCTTAGTATATAATTCAATAGGATATTCGATGGCAGTAATGACTGCACTAAATATCGCTGCATAATAAATGATCGGCCATAAACCTCGTTTTCTTGTAACTTGATTATATAAAATACACGCAGTGGGAAATACCCATAATTCAAATAAGATGCTTGTGTTATAGTAATGGGGCAGCAACCGAATCGGATAGTCCAATAACTTTAAATTCACAACTGGACTTCCCCATGCGAAGTCAATAACGGATTTAAAGAGAAAAACCACAATCCAATCCCGAAAATATCGCCAATCAACGGCGAAGATCAACAATAACAATGTAATTACTATTGCAATTATAGTAATAATCGTCTCTGCACTAAACATTTCTGTATATCCCCCACTGTTCATAGAGTCTTTAAGATTATTATTTTGTACAAATTACCTTATTTTATCCTTCAACGCTCCTTTTGTTTATGAGAAAAACGCTTCAACCTTTAGGGCTCATTATTTTCTTAACGCATTAAGAATTAGTACATGCAGGGGTTACATACACTATTGTATAAGTAATATAATAAGGTGGATGCTAAATGATAGAGTTGTTTATTTTCAGGCTTTTATTAGTATGTGCTTTTATCATCGGCGTTTATAGCTTTGGAGATTGGAAAAATCTCCAGAGCTATTATCCAACTATGCTTTTTGTCATGGTTGTGAATTTAACCTCCTCCCTCTTGACCTATCATCATATTTTATGGGGGTTTGGTCCGGACTTTTTTGTAACAACATCTACTGTCGTTGAATTACTTAACTCTTATATTGCCCTACCAGCTACGGTATTTATTTTCTTATCCCGTTTTCCTTCATCTGGAAGGCTGATTCAATATGCTTATTTTGCCTTATGGGTTTTCATTTTTAGTACCATTGAATTGATCGATTACACGTTAGGAGGAATCTCCTATCAAAATGGCTGGTCGTGGCGTATATCAACCTTGTTTGATGTTGCTCTTTTTTCCTTTGTAAAAATTCATCATTCAAAACCCTTCTTGGCCTGGTCTATCACATTCTTGTTAGCAGCGATCATATTATTTGTATTTGATTTTCATACAGCTGAGATGAAATAGTCTATTTTTTTCAGTTTTTACCCGACATGGTGAAGGTTTTTCAAGTATAATGGTAAATATATTACATAAGGATTTTAACTTGGAGTATTATTATGAAGATCATAGATATAACAAATGATACTATACATAAAGAGCATATCTGCTGCTGCCTTTCTGATAAACAATCAGAATCCGGTGTACGTCTTAAAAAGGAATGGCTCAGAAATCAGTTTTTGGAAGGTTTAAAGTTCAAGCGCCTCAATGAGCGGGGTAAAGTATTTATTGAATATCTTCCCGCCGCAAATGCCTGGGTTCCCATTCATGCCCCTGGCTATATGATCATTAATTGCCACTGGGTGGCTGGCAGATTTAAGGGACAAGGCTGGGGGAAAAAACTATTAGAAGAATGTGAAAAAGATGCTAAAAACATGCATGGCATTGCCGTGATTTCTAGTAACAAGAAAAAACCCTATTTATCCGATAAAAAATTCTTATTAAAAAGCGGTTTTGAAGTATGTGATACAGCACCTCCCTACTTTGAGTTATTGGCAAAAAGATTTCATTCTACATCCCCTATACCTTATTTTCGTGACAATGCCAAAACTCTAAGAGTTGACTTGGGACATGGTTTAGACATCTATTATACAGCCCAATGCCCTTTTTCTGTAAATTACGCTCAAGAAGCTCTTTTACTTTCCAAGGATTCTTCCGTACCCATTCGAGTTCATCAATTTACCAGAAAAGAGCAAGCTCAAAACCACACTTGTCCAATAACAAGTTATAGTGTTTTTTTTAATGGTACATTTATAACTCATGAAATATTAAATAAAGCTAAACTTCTCAAATTGCTCTCGAATTAAAGAAAAATCATATTTTTTTTATAAAGTGCTGCAGAAGCCGTATCTTTTTCGAAAAAACTTTGACTAATACTATAAGAAGCATTAAACAATTATTTTAGGCGGTTTCTATACAAGCCTGCTTAGAAATATAAAAAATTAAAATGTAAAGATGAGGTGTCAGTCATGTCCAAAGATTTTTATGCCGCTTTAAAAGCAAGACGTTCGATTTATAGTATTAGTAAAGAAGAAATTGTATCCTATGAGAAGATACAAGAAATCATTGAAGCTGCTGTAAAGCATACTCCATCTGCATTTAATTCACAAAGTGCTAGAATACTCTTATTACTAGGAGAGCAGCACGATACATTATGGGATATTACCAAAGAAGCTCTTAGAAAGATTGTTCCTGAAAATGCATTTGCTCCTACGGAAGAAAAGATAAATTCTTTTAAGAGTGGATATGGTACTGTATTGTTTTTCGAAGATGAAACTGTGATTAAAGATCTTCAAACTCAATTTGCTCTTTATAAAGACAACTTCCCTATTTGGTCACATCATGCTTCCGGCATGGTGCAATTAGTCGTGTGGACTGGATTAGAAGCAGAAGGACTCGGCGCTTCCCTGCAGCATTATGGTGCTCTGATCGAAGAGCAAGTCATTCAAAAGTGGAATGTTCCAACAACATGGAAATTGATTGCACAGCTTCCTTTTGGAAAACCAACTGCAGATCCCGGTGAGAAAGAATTTAAACCATTAGACGAACGCATTAAAGTGTTCAAATAAGATAAAAGATAAAAGCAGACCGATTCCCTGCCAGGGGGTCGATCTGTTTTTTTATGGTTTGTATGGAGGATTAATTCCTTATACAGCGAATTACTGATAATGTTTTGCGCATCATGCTTTCTTAGCGTTTGTGTTTAGATACCTTTTGGCAGATTCCACTTTTTGAATTGCGTAAAAATGTTATGAAGGACTCCAATTCCTCCGACTTGGGCAGTTCCTGCTCCATTGCCTCTAATGCTTGTTCTATACTAAGTCCCGAATAATATAGCAGTTTATAAGCACGCTTCATCACTTTACGGGTATCTTCCTCAACGCCCCCGCGAACCATTCCAATTTTATTAAGGCCTGCTATCCGGGCGAGATTTCCATCCACCATAATATAAGGAGGCACATCTTGTACCACTTTAGAAAAACCACCAATCATAGCATTTCGTCCTATTTTTACAAACCGATGAATTCCTGCAAAACCACCAATCGTAACTCGATCTTCCACTACTACATGACCAGCCAGGTTAACAGCATTTGACATCACTACATGGTTGCCTATCAGACAATTATGAGCTACATGACTATATGCCAATAGCAGGCAATTAGAACCGATTTGTGTTTTTCGCCCTTTGCCAATCCCTCTGTTAATGGTTACAAACTCTCTGATATGCGTATGATCTCCAATCTTCACATACCCTTTTTCACTAATGAATTTTTTATCCTGTGGATCCGATCCAATGGATGCACCTGCATGAATCCTGCAATTTCTGCCAATGCTTGTCCAGCTGTCAACTACTGCATTTGCTCCTATTTTAGTACCGTCTCCTATGCTGGCATGGTTTCCAATGATCGCACAAGGTCCAATCTCAACGTCTTTGCCAAGTTTAGCATTTGGAGAAATTACTGCCGTTTCATGTATTTTATTCAAAACCAGTATTTTAGCTTGATTTTGTATCACACTTAATGCACCGCCTTATTTAAGTTAATGGACCAATGAAAAACACTAAAACTCTACACTATATGTTATAAGTTCATTAAATTAAGTGATTGATTCCATTTTTTCCACGCTGATCGCTGAGTCGTTGTTAACTTACCAGTTATTAGATTTATGGCATTTACGCGTTTTAATTTTTGCCTTCTCTGTTCCCATGATAGAGAGGTATCAGAAACAACAGACCATACTCGCTGCTGGGATTTTATCAAGGACTTAACAATATCAGTTTGCTGATTTTCCGTAAGATCCAATTGTAACATCATCATCGTATATTGTTCTGTAAGCTGTTGGCTTTCCTCCAATTGACTTTCAAAAATTTCTCGGTCTTTTAAAGGCAGCACTTGTGTAATTTTACTGCCTGCATCCATGCGAATTTCTTTCATTTGGCTTAAGGAATCCGCATAGTTGTATAAATCATCAAATTTATATAGATCATCAACCATTTTTTGTTTCCCTCTTACAGCTCTCATTTGCTTGTCTGCATCTAGAATAATTCCATCAATTTGATCTCTTTGTTCTTTGGAAAGATCCAGGTTTATCCATAGCGCTTCCTGATACATATCCGATACACCAATTTGAGCGGAACAAATCCCAAAGCCAAATATAATTTCCAAAAACATAATACAACATATAAATGTCTTAGCTATATGCAACATCCTGCACTCCTTCATCCATTTTCTTCTTGTTATATGATGCCTTCATCGTCTCCTTTTCCTATAGAACAAGGTTAGACGTATTAATACTATTGATTGTATCGTAGCTGTCTTGTTTTTTTCATTGAAAGTTTATAAATTTATCAAAAATTTGTTTTTTTTACAATTTAATTGCTATTCTAGGAATAATAATCCATTTAATGTCGAATAATCTCATTTTTTATGAAAATATCAAATCTAATTCAAACATTCTTTTTTTAAAATAGAAAAATAATCCAAGGAAGGCTAATTTAGACAAGGAAGTTACCATAAGAGGGTAAGCGATGAAAATTTTACTAATGGAAGACGAATCAAAAAGCAATGGAACGATGTTCCAGCTCTTAAAAAAGCATGGTTATGCAGTTGATACTGCAGGAGATGAAGAAACAGGGGTGGAAATAGCCACAACGCAAGTCCATGATATTATCCTCCTGTACCGCTCTTTGCCATGCAGTAACAGCATCTCCTTTTTAAAGAAAATCCGTAGTCTAAAAATTAATACTCCTATTCTTTTTCTTCTTGAAAAAAGTATGCCAAAGTATCGAATTGAAGCATTAGATGCTGGTGCTGACGATTCTCTGGCAAAACCATTTTTCACAGGAGAATTGCTGGCTAGGCTGCGTGCCTTGAGTCGAAGAAAAAACAAAGATTTTGTTGGAGATAATATTTGTGCCGCAGGTCTTACTCTTCATCCGTTAAAAGGCAAGGTAATAAAAGGCAACCAATCCATCCATCTCACCATGAAGGAATCATTACTTTTAGAAATGCTGATGCGCAATTTTGGTCAAGTTATTACCAAGGAACGAATTATGGAAAAGGTTTGGAGCTACAACTCTGAAACCAATATCGCCAATATCGACCTTTATATTCATTATCTACGAAAGAAATTGAACTCATCTAATATAAAAACAGTGCGAGGGGTCGGATATTTTCTACAAGAAGATACGTGTATATGATCTTTTAACAGCAATACACTACTTCACAAACGCAAAGAAACTAGACCATCTTTTAAGACATGGTCTAGTTTCTTTGTCCTATCGTAAATTGATCTCTGGAGTAACTCCACCTATACTGCAATCTTCTTTATTGACAATACTTAAAAACTGTATAGAATAATTGATATACATAAAATTTGCATACAAATTACAATAATGATTCAGAGGTGAATACGATATTGCTCCAGATCCTTGATAGTATGTGTATTCTTTTAGCAAAATCAGAACAAAAACATTTTTCCTATACAAAGAAAATGTTAGATCAATCGGGTTTAGAAATCTCACCAGGACAACTGGTCGTGCTTTATTCCTTGTTCACAAAAGACAATATCTCCATATCAGAACTTAGCAAGAATGTTTTGTTAGACAATTCAACACTTACTGGTCTAATTGATCGTTTAGAAAAGACAGACTTTGTGATGCGAATTGATACTCCCAACGATCGCCGCTCTTACCAAATCATTTTAACAGAAAAAGCGAAAATCCATAAAGCAACAATATTGCAATTAATGAAACAGATTGAAAGTAAAATGTTAGAAGGCTCCAGTGAAGCAGAAATCTTTATGTTTCGCAGCATTTTGAAACGCATTCTCATTAATTTCAACAGCTAATATGATATGGTAAATAAGGTGACAGAGGCGCAATGCCTCTATCACCTTATTTTTATTACACCAATATTTTACTTCCCAATAAAGTTTGCTTTGCGTTTTTCAATGAAAGCAGTCATGCCCTCTTTTTGATCCTGTGTCGCAAAACAAAGACCGAAAACTTCTGCTTCATAGGCGATTCCTGACGTCAGATCCACGTCAAGACCTCTATTGACTGCTGTTTTACAAACTTGTACGGCAATTGGTGCTCTTGATATTATTTTCTGAGCCATTGCTTTTGCTTTACCAATTAGTTCTTCGGGAACTGACACCTGATTTGCCAGACCAATTCGATAGGCTTCAGCAGCATCAATCATATCACCAGTAAACAATAATTCCTTGGCTCTGCCTTTGCCCACTAAGCGTGACAGCCGCTGGGTTCCACCGAATCCTGGCGGTATGCCTAAAGACACTTCTGGCTGACCAAACTTGGCTTTTTCCGAAGCAATGCGAATATCGCAAGCCATGGCAAGTTCACAACCTCCACCCAAGGCATAGCCATTGACTGCCGCAATAACAGGTTTGGGAAGATTCTCAATTTTATTAAATACGCCTTGTGCCAATTGCCCCCATTGCCGCCCCTCTACAGCGGTCTTATCCTTCATTTCAAGTATATCCGCTCCGGCAACAAAAGACTTTTCGCCACTGCCAGTAACGATGACCACTTTTACAGCATCATTAGCAGCTAGTTCATCAAACAGTTGATCCAGTTCATGTACAGTTGCAGCATTTAACGCATTCAAAGCCTTTGGACGATTAATGGTGACCGTACTAATACCCTCACTATCGATCTCGACTAATAAATTTGTATACTCTCCCATAACAAACACCTCTCCTTATTATTTAATAGGAATATTGATTTTTTATTTAAAATTGCATCAAATCAAGCGCTCTTTATTTTTTTAAATTCCTCCGTTAATATCGGCAATACTTCTAATACATCGCCGACGATACCATAGTCAGCCATTTTAAAGATTGGTGCATCAGGATCTTTATTAATCGCAATGACAAGATCAGATGATGACATACCTGCCAAATGCTGAATAGCACCGGATATACCACAGGCAAAATAAATCTTCGGTCCTACGGTTTTTCCCGTCTGCCCCACTTGATGCAATGCCGGCTTCCATCCCGCATCTACAGCAGCACGGGATGCCCCTACGGAAGCGCCAAGAACATTGGCCAACTCTTCCACAAGTGAGAAATTTTCAGGTTTGCACATACCTCGCCCGCCAGATACGATAATTTCAGCTTCTTCCAAATTGCAGGATACGGTACAAACGTGAATCATATCGATAAGCTTCGTCCGCATATCTTCTTGCTTAATTTTGCTGGCTACGCGAATCAGTTCGCCTTTTTTACTATAATCTAACACTGGCTTCTTAAATACGGAAGGGCGAACAGTCCCCATCTGAGGACGATGATCCGGACAGATAATTGTCGCCATGATATTACCGCCGAATGCTGGTCTAGTCCAGGAAACGAATCCAGTTGCCTCATCAATGCCAAGACCAGTACAATCTGCCGTTAACCCAGTTCCCACACGGCATGCAACACGTGCCCCAAAATCCCGTCCGTCATTCGTCGCACCCATGAGAATAACAGACGGTTTATAATTACTGATTAAATCAAATAAGGTTGCAGTGTAACTATCCGTATTATATTGGGCTAATTCAGCAGCATCTACCAAATATACTTTATCAGAACCTGCTGCAAAAGCTTCTTGCGCTAACCCTTCAACGTTATGTCCAATCAGAACACTCGCTAAGCTTTGTCCCATACCATCTGCCAATTTACGCCCTTCGCCAAGTAGTTCCAGACCAACATTGCGCAGTTTTCCTTCACCAATCTCCAGATATACCCAAACATCCTTGTATTGGCTTTTATCCATAGCCACAACTTTATCTTCTTCTTCACGAAGGATTGCCTCTACTGGACAAGTATCAACACAAGCACCGCAAGCAGTGCATGCCTCCGTTATGTACGCTTTTTCATCCTGCATTACAATGGCACCAAAGGGACATACAGATAAACAAGCACCACAGGCAATACATTCTTCTTGGTTTACTTTTATAGCCATTGTCCTGTCACCCTTCTTTTATATAATTTTAGCATCCGATAGTTTTTGAATCAATACAGCAACCGATTCCCATGCTGTATCTTTTTGAATGATCACGCCTTCCGTACGCTGAGGAGGTGTAAAAATTCTGCGGACTTGAGTAGGCGATCCTTTTAAACCAAGCTTTTGCTCATCTACATCAAGGTCAGCCATGGTCCATACAGGGATTTCGGCCCGATTGGCTTTCATTGTTCCTTTAATCGTAGGATATCTGGGTTCATTAATGGATTTTACCACTGATATCAGCAAAGGTAATTTTCCTTCGATGACGCCATAGCCTTCCTCATACTCACGCTCTACGGAAACGGTATCACCATTCACTTCAATTTTAGCTACATAGGTAATCTGTGCAATCCCCAAATGTTCTGCAATCTCTGGCCCGACTTGGGCAGTATCACCATCAATGGCTTGCTTACCACAGAATATCAAATCATATGTACCAATCTTACGGATGGTTGCCGCTAAGGTATAGCTGGTAGCTAATGTATCCGATCCGCCAAAAGCCCGATCACTGACTAATATGGCGTTATCAGCACCCATGGCTAAACATTCCCTCAATGCCTCTTTCGCCTGAGGCGGTCCCATAGAAATCACTGTAACCTTACCGCCATGTTTATCTTTTAATTGCAGGGCAGCCTCCAAGGCATTTTTATCAAAAGGATTTACAATACTGGGTACCCCTTGTCGGATCAACGTATTGGTTACTGGATCGATTTTTACTTCGGCAGTATCAGGAACTTGCTTAATACAAACAAGAATTTCCATCTCTTCGCCTCCTAATATAATTAATGCATTTTTATATAAAACCTTACACAATGCCCTATCTCTTTAAAAACTCATATCTCATTTAGATAGGGCATTGCCCATAGCAGATTATCCTGGCGAGTAATTCTTATCGTAAAACAGCACCTGAAATAACCATACGCTGAACTTCATTTGTTCCCTCGTATATTTGTGTGATTTTAGCATCACGCATCATGCGTTCTACTGGATACTCACGAGTATAGCCATAACCACCAAAAATTTGTACAGCATCCGTTGTAACGGACATAGCAGCATCAGATGCAACTAATTTTGCCATAGCTGCTTCTTTTGAATAAGGAAGATGGTGGGATTTATGATAGGCAGCACGATACACGAGCAGCCTTGCTCCCTCCACTTTAGCCGCCATATCAGCAATCTTAAATGCAATTGCCTGATTGCTGGAGATTGGTTTGCCAAATTGTACCCGCTCTTTGGAATACTTAATGGCTTGTTCCAAAGCTCCCTGGGCAATACCAAGAGATTGAGCCGCAACACCAATACGTCCGCCATCTAAGGCAGTCATCGCAATCTTAAAACCCTGCCCTTCCTTCCCCAGCAAATTAGCAGCTGGAATACGGCAGTCTTTCATAAATACTTCACGTTGTACAGAAGATCGAATACCCATTTTTACTTCTTTTTTACCGAAGCTAAGACCGGGAGTACCTTTCTCAACGATAAAAGCGCTCATGCCTTTTAAACCAGCTGCTTTATCAGTAGAGGCAAATATCACTTCAATTTCTGCTTCCCCGCCATTTGTGTTGAAGATTTTAGCACCGTTCAAAATATAATGGTCTCCATCTTTCACTGCGGTCGTAGTAGCAGCGCTTGCATCGGTGCCGGCATTAGGTTCCGTCAAACCAAAAGCCCCTAACTTTGTCCCTTCTGCTAATGGTCTGAGAAACTTCTGTTTTTGTTCTTCGGTTCCATAGTGAAAAATGGGCCAGGAACACAATGATACATGCACCGAAAGTCCAATACCTGTTGATGCACATACACGAGATATTTCTTCGACTGCCATGGCATAGGATAAAAAGTCACTTCCTGCACCACCGTACTCTTCTGGATACGGCAGTCCTAAAATTCCCAGCTCACCCATCTGGTCAAAGATTTCACGGGGAAAATATTCTTTTTCGTCCCGCTCTGCCGCAGTCGGTGCCACCGATTTTTCAGCAAAATCTCTTATCATGCTCCGAATGTCTTCCTGCTCTTTGGTCAATTCAAAATTCATAGTTTCTTCCTCCCACATTTTATTATTATTATGACAAAATCTATGTGATACGCCATTTGGCGTAAGCCACCAATCATTAAAAATCAAAAAATACTTTATTTCCTATCTATCAAATCATTTAGTTTGCATCAACATATCTTGCATGCAAACTAAATGATTAACATAAAACAGTATAATTTTTAGACTAGAGTGAAAATTTATGACGTAACATTGAAGAAAATAACTCCTAAAAATTAACTGTATATTCTAAATACTAATCCATGCTTTGGAGAATTGCAAGACCATAATCGAATAAAAATCATTTTTTGTATAATGACATCATTTACAGATTTCCCACTTCAGGCGGACGAAAATGCTCTTCTGGCAATGTCAGCAAATGATCAGTGGTTTGCAGCATCTCTTCTTTTGCTGCAGGCAATCGCCCATTCACATAGGCGTAATTAGAATGATGATCACTATATAACATACTGGTTACTTCAAGGCTGGCAATAAATAATCTAGTCTCTCGTAATGCTTCATGGGCGCTCAGCAGTCTAAATGCCCCTTGGCGATACTCTTCATACAGCTGAGTCCCTGCCATAGGAATGAATGTACGAAGACGGATAAAATCCGGGTTAATTTGGTTGAGTACCTTAGCACTATTTTGCGCATGCTCCATAGAACGCTCTTTTCCACCAATCCCCAGCATGACATATTCACTAAGTTCAATTCCCGCTTCTTTTACCTTACGCCCTGCCAGAATCGTCTCCTTAGCACTTGCACCTTTGCAAATTCGCTTTAATACAATGTCATCGCCTGATTCCATACCAGAATGAATTCGAGTAAGGCCACTTTTCTGCAATAAAAGCAGTTCCTCTTCTGATTTTCGTAAGATATATTTAGAAGAACCATACATGGTAATACGCTGTAAACCGGAGAAAGTCTCTTTCGCGTAATGAATGATTTCTACCAAATCAGAGGTTTTCATCAGGATGGTGTTGCCGTCGGGGAAAAAAAGAGTCTCCACTGTATTCCGATACACTTTTTGTGCTTGGTTCAAATCTTCTTTAATATCAGCAACCGACCGAATGCGAAATTGTTTTTCTTTATACATTCCGCAGAATGTGCATTGGTTATGGGGACAACCAATAGTAGCCTGAATCAGTAAGCTGCCGGCTTCACTAGGCGGGCGATAAACAACGCCTTCATAACGCATACTACGGCTCCTTTCTACTACGAATTTATCTTTTTATTTAAACACAATTGGCGTTCAAGAAAAGAGGTCTGCTATCAGCAGAATCAAGAAACAACTGCTGCATCCCCTGAGAATCCATAAGATAGAGCAATAATCCTGTTATATCATAAGTTACAAAATATTGCATAGGTAGGGTCACCTCCCTCTTAAAATAGACTGGTCGTCTATAAATGTGTATAATTCACCCCTATCCCACAAATTGTTATGTGGTGAAGGAATCTAGTTCACCACATGCTTCTGCCTTGGTATGATTCGATCAAAAGAATGTTCAATAAATTTATCAATTGGTGCAAGATCGCGATTCACTTGCATACGAATGAGTGCACCTTCCCATGAGGTATATAGGAATTCTGCCATAGACTCTGCATCATACTCCAATGATATTTCCCCCATTTTCTGGCCTTCTCTTATACAAGACGCAAACAGTGCTGTCCATTTATCAAATTCCCGTTTTAATGCATCTCCCATAGCAGCACTGGGGTTTTCCACTTCAATTGCCAATTTAGCAACCAAACATCCTCTGCCGCAGCCATGTATGGCATAATAATCCCGAATACCTAAAAAATACTTTTGTATTTTTTCTCTAGGAGAGCCCTTTTCATTTGCTAATTTTTCTGCGATGGACTTGGCTAATTGTTCTCCGTAATATTCAATAATGGCTATACCAAAGGCTTCTTTCGATTCAAAATAATGATAGAACGATCCTTTCGGAACATCTACTGTTGTTAGTATTTCTTGTATTCCTACCGCATGATAGCTTTTTGCTACCATTGCTTTGGCTCCTGCTTTAATTAATTTCTCTTTTGTCGTGTTTTTCATACTTAAATAATAGACCAGTCGTCTTGAAAAGTCAAACATTTTTTTTAGGATTCTATTAGACTTTTTTGACTAAGGTTAGTATGATATATAAGTAAGTTCTGCCATACTAAGAAAAACACTGAGCGACTAAAAAATAAAACCTTTTGAACCGCGAAGACACGAAGACAACGAAGAATATGAGGATTAAAATACTGTAACACCCCTTCGCGTCCTTTGTATTTCTTCGCATCTTCGCGGTTCATTATTGTTTTTATATAACACTATACAATTTATTGATCAATGCAACTACATAAGGATGTGAAAAAATGAATTGGGAAAACCTACCTATTTTGATAATTTTATGTTTATCCGTTATTGGCAATAACCACTCTGTATCAATTGCTGCACTCATACTGCTTCTAATAAAGCTGTTAGGCTTTCATACATGGTTTCCTTATATCGAAGATCATGGCATTACGATTGGCATTACCATTTTAACTTTGGCCGTATTAACACCTATCGCTCAAGGACGCATATCTATCAGCGGAATCTTGGAAGCATTTAAGACCCCCATTGGTTTAGTGGCCATTTTTGTTGGCATTCTCGTCGCCTGGATCGCTGCCCAAGGTGTATTTTTTATGAAAGAATCGCCAGAAGCAGTAACGGCTTTAGTTGTTGGTACCATTGTGGGAGTGTGTTTCTTCCAAGGGCTGGCAGTCGGTCCTCTAATTGCAGGTGGAATAGTATCTTTGATTATCAGTGCAATAGGGTTGTTTAAAAATTAAAAGCATAAAAGCCCAGTGCCGCTGCTGCGGCACTGGGCTTTTATAGTCCTTTTTTAGCATTTGTCTACATATCTTTTGCAGGAACCGGTCCTCTAGAGATTGCAATTCTTCCTGTACGAACAATTTCAAGAATGCCGAAATCAGTTAATACCTCACACAAAGCATCAATTTTAGATTCTTCACCGGATAATTCGACGACTAAGGTCTCTCTATTTACATCTACAATTTTAGCACGAAAAATTTCTACAACATCAACAAGGTCTGATCGATTAGCTTTGTTGGCACGAACTTTAATGAGAGCCAGTTCACGCTGAATGGAATCTACATATGTGATATTTGCAATCTTAATCACATTAACGAGTTTTGACAATTGATTAACTACCTGCTCTAATTCAAATTCATCCTCCACCTCAACACCAATGGTGATTCGCGTTGTATCAACTTCCTCAGTAGGCCCTGCGGCTATACTTTCAATATTAAAGGCCCTGCGGCTGATGAGTCCTGATATATGAGTTAATACCCCCGGCCGATTCTCTACTAAAACAGCTAAGATATATTTCATCCAATTATCCCCCTTAAGACCATTTGATCCAGACGCCCTCCTGGTGCAACCATCGGTAATACATCTTCAGTTTCCGGCAGCAGAACATCAACCAGCACCGGACCTTCCATCTTCAAAGCTTTTTCCAGTACAATGTTTAACTCTTCTGATTTGGTTACTCTAAGACCAGCAACTCCCATAGCTTCAGCAAGCTTCACAAAATCAGTACACCCCTTCGTACTGGAATGGGAATAGCGTTTCCCATAAAACATGCGCTGCCATTGATTGACCATGCCAAGCACCTGATTATTCATGACGATAATTTTCACTGGCAAACCATTATCAGCAAGCGTTGCAAGCTCCTGACAGTTCATCATAATACTGCCATCACCAGTAAATAATACAACATCCTTCTCCGGTAAGGTTATCTGCGCTCCAATTGCAGCTGGCAAGCCATATCCCATGGTTCCTAGTCCACCAGAAGTCAGGAAGGAACGCTGTGTATTAAAATTATAAGATTGGGCAGTCCACATCTGATGCTGACCAACATCTGTTACAATAATGGCTTCACCTTGAGTGAGCTCACTGACCTTCTCAATCACAGTTTGCGGCCGAATTCCTCCTGCAGGCAAACTTGATGCCAAAGGCTTTTCCCGCTTCCATTCCTGTACTAAATCCACCCATTCTGCTTTTGCCCACTGTTTTTTCGTTAAACTGCGCTCCGCTATTTTTTCGCACAAAAGAGGCAAAGACCAGCGCAAATCTCCTATTACTTTTAAATCAGCACGGACATTCTTGTTTACCTCGGCTGGATCAATATCAAAATGTATAATCGTTGCTTTAGGAGCAAAGTTCTGAACCAGACTGGTAACCCGATCATCAAAACGAACTCCAATACCCATAAGAAGATCACAGTCCATTGTCGCCATATTGGCAGCATAGGTTCCATGCATTCCCACCATTCCCAAGTGTTCAGGTGCATCACTGGGAATACAGCCTAATCCCATTAAGCTTGCTATGACTGGAATGCCAGTTAGGTTAATCACTTTGCGCATTTCTTCTGATGTGCCTGAAATATTAACACCGCCGCCTACAAAAATTACCGGTTTTTCTGCTTTTTCTAAGGATTCAATCACTAAATCAATCTGGTTAGAATCACCGGCAAATAAAGATCGATATCCTCTAAGACAGACAGTCTCAGGATATACAAAATCAAGCGTATCATTGAAAACATCTTTAGAAATATCTATCAGGACTGGCCCTGGCCGTCCGGTGCGTGCAATATAAAACGCTTCTTTCATTACACCAGGCAAATCCTGAATCTTTTTTACTAAATAATTATGTTTGGTAATAGGGGTAGTAATACCACAAATATCCGCTTCTTGAAAAGAATCTTTGCCAATCAAAGACACTCCTACCTGACCAGTAATCGCTACCAAGGGAATCGAATCCATATACGCCGTTGCAATACCAGTAACCAGATTGGTTCCCCCGGGACCAGAGGTAGCAAAACAGACACCCGTTTTACCCGTTGCCCGGGCATATCCATCCGCAGCATGCACCGCTCCTTGTTCATGCCGAGTTAAAATATGGGGAAAATCAGTTTTAAATAATGCATCATAAAGAGTTAAAACAGCTCCTCCAGGATAACCAAATACAATATCCACCTCTTCCGCCTTCAAACATTCAATTACAACTTCCGCTCCCAACATTTTCAAAGTAAATTCCTCCTTATTTTCTTAATAAGAATTAAAAAATTAAACCGTTTTTGAACCGCAGAGACGCAGAGTACGCTGAGGGGTAAATTTATAACCCTATCCATCATTTCTCTGTGTTCTCTGCGCCTCTGCGGTTAGATCATTCTTTCTTTTCTCTTCCACTAAAATCATATTCATTCTAATATCGTAAGAAAATACTATGAATTTTATAAACCAGAGTAAAATAAAAGACCTCCGTCCCTTATAAAGGGACGGAGGTTAATCCGCGATACCACCCAAATTATTATGGAATAAACCATAATATCTCATAGGTACGGAGCATAAATACTCTATACCTCGCTGCAATAACGGGCAGCAATTCCTCTAAAAGAGGCCCGGCGCAGCTTACTAATTCTTCAGCCCGCAACTCGTGGATGATTTTCATTGTATTTCATATTACTGGCTTACACCATCTCCAGCTCGCTGTGAATATTACCAATACAATTACTCTTCCATTCATCGTCATTATAGTCTTCTTTTTGATTATAATACAAAAAATTCTTCACACTGTCAACAACATTCTTTATGAAATGGACATTTAATTACAGAAACCTATAATCACTTCACATTTTTCCTTGTAAATCCATTTGTATTACAGCAGCTTTTCATGTTCAAATACCTTGCGCAAAAAGGCAACAGGCATATTTCCCGCCTTCAGATACATACTGTGAAATACTTTATCCAACTCGAATCCCTCGAGTTTGCCTTGCTGCGCTTTGACCATATCTGTCTTTAATTCCCACACCAATTTATTACCCGTAAGGTAGCAAAGAGGATAGGCTCTTTCTTGAGAGTACCAGTTTAATTCCGCTTGTACTCTGCCTCCCACAAATCCAGTCACTTTTTGCAGCAGTTTACCAGCATTGATAAAAGGATCATCAGAAGTTACATCCACATCAATACCTACATCTAAATATTTTATATCTCCTGTCATGAAGTATAAATCAATTGCCACTCGCGCACCAATTCTGGAAATATCCCTTTTCGCACAAAAGCGGGCTTCATCAGTTAGTTCACCCATATACCCAATATCCAGCATATAATCTTCCAGCATCGTGGTCCAGCCTTCTGCATGCTCCATTGCATCAAAATGCCGTCGCACTACGGATGGATGGTTCGCTGCAGTAGCAAGCTGTAAATGATGCCCAGGAATCCCCTCATGGATCATCATCGAAGGGATGGATAGTTCCGTATGCTCATCTAATAACTCTTGACTCAGTGTAAGGTAAATCACACTGGTCTTTGTACCAGGGCGAAATGGCGGCGGAGAAACCATAGCTCCAGCTGGAATAGAAGGAGCCATAAAAGCAGGTGTCTGCATAATCAGCATATCCTGTCCTTCCCCGATGGGAAACAGCTCTTTTTTCTGGAGATACTTGATAATCTTATCCTTTTCCTCCTTATATCGTAAAAGGATATCAGAGAAGGAATCTTTATGGGTAAGCTTTACCTGATATCGCTGGTTCAAAAAAGTATGTAATTCTTCCAAAGTAGTAGTCGGCGGCAAGCTGTATTTATCAATTAACTTCCCACTCAAAAGTTCCAGTTCTTTTCCAGTATCCTGTAAAAACTGGACAGCCATTGTATGTAATTCTTCCAGGGATTTATCAATGCCTCGTAATGCAATACATGTTTTAGCCTGTTCTGCCCCAATAAAGAAATTGGTGGTTGTAGGCATTGCTTTGAGTTTTGCTATATATTCCTCTAAAGCATCATTAGCTTGCTGCTTTGCAGCTGCCAGCCTTTCTAACTGATTGTACTGCTCACTCTTCGCCCAATTATAAAGAGTCTCAAAGAATTCTGGCAGTCCATTTACTTTTTCAATATCCATGCTGACCCAGCGCTCTACAGGTGTATCTAACGTTAAAAGCAATTGCTCCAGGTATTGAGGTACTTTTTCCAAGCGGGCCGTAATATGATCCAGTCTTTCGTGAGAAGGACGAGGATCGTTGATGAACAGCAGAAACATTCCATCACTAATATCAGCACCTGCAGTGGGTTTTTGCTGCAGCTGGGTTTTACCATTAAAGCGATACGTGAGACTATATATGGCAAATTCAACAGCCAATGCCGCCAAATCTAAATCCAGGATTTGATCAAATTCCAATACCCCTTTAGGAAAACTTATAATATCTGCTAATAATTTCTTGCCTGCAGCAATACGTAGTGCAGCGTTCTCCAAGCTAGGATTAGGCAGATCATCCAAATGCTTATTGACTCCCAGACTCACACAAGCGTTCCCATCCTGAGTAAAGAAATCATGAAATTTTTCGATTAAAATATCATATTCTCTCATCCTAATATCCTCCTGCTGTTAAAGCTATACTGTTTTAGAAATTCTTACTATCTATATAGTATATACTTTTATGTAAAAAACAATTACAATATCCATTTTATCAGAAAAACACTTTGCATCCTAAAAAAATAAAACCGTTTGAACCGCGAAGACACGAAGAAGAATCAAAAGACTAAAATATTCATAATATTCCTTCTTTTGTCATTGCGAACAGAGTGAAGCAATCCCCTCCTTGTTAAGAGATTGCTTCACTCTGTTCGCAATGACAGATTAATGGTACTTTCATCCTCCAAAACTTATAAATTCTGATGCTATGAAGAAAACCCCTTCGTGCCCTTTGCATTTCTTCGCGACCTTCGCGATTCGTTATTCTTTCACATAAAAACACGCACCTCATAAGTGAAGTACGTGCTCATAATGATTCTTATTTTCTAGTTGCCACGGTTTCCAAATATTCATCATAGGTCATACGTTTGTCAATGATACCATCTTCCGTAATTTCAATAATACGATTGGCAATGGTTTGCACAAACTCATGGTCATGAGCAACAAATAGCATGGTTCCCTCAAAGCTGATTAAACCATTATTCAATGAAGTGATAGACTCCAAATCCAAGTGATTTGTCGGCTCATCAAAAATCAGTACATTGGCGCCGCTCAGCATCATTTTAGACAGCATGCACCGTACTTTTTCACCACCGGATAATACATTGGCAGCTTTTTGACTTTCCTCACCGGAAAATAACATACGACCTAAGAATCCTCGAACAAAAGTTTCGTCCGGGTCCCGAGAAAATTGTCTGAGCCAGTCTACCAGGTTTAATGTACTATTAAAATACTCCGCATTATCTCTTGGGAAATAAGCCTGGGAAGTAGTGACACCCCATTTAAATTCACCGCTGTCCGCTTCCATTTCACCCATTAAGATCTTAAACAGTGTCGTTTTCGCCAAGCTGTTAGCCCCAACGAAAGCAATTTTATCTGCTTTTGTAACAACGAAGCTAACATTATTCAGCACTTTTTCCCCATCAATGGTTTTGCAAAGATTCTCAACGGTTAATAGTTGATCTCCTGCTTCTCTGTCTGGTTTAAAAGCGATATATGGATATTTACGGGATGATGGCTTGATATCTTCCAGCGTCAACTTATCCAATTGTTTTCTACGTGACGTTGCCTGCTTTGATTTGGAAGCATTCGCACTAAAACGCTGGATAAAGCTTTGCAGATCTTTCATTTTTTCTTCAGTCTTCTTATTGGCTTCTTTAGCCATTTTCAATGCAAGTTCACTTGACTGCTGCCAAAAATCATAATTACCTACATACAGCTGAATTTGACTAAAATCAATATCGGCAATATGAGTACAAACTTTATTTAAGAAATGACGGTCATGGGATACCACAATAACTGTGTTATCAAAATTATACAGAAACTCTTCCAACCAGCGAATGGATTCTACATCCAAATGATTTGTCGGTTCATCCAGCAGCAAAATGTCCGGAGAGCCAAATAAAGCTTGAGCTAACAAGACCCGGACCTTTTCATTGCCGCTTAAATCTTTCATTAATTTCGTATGTAGCTCTTCTCCAATTCCTAGACCAGTCAACATGCGGGCTGCTTCTGTTTCCGCATCCCAGCCGTTGAGTTCAGCAAATTCACCTTCTAATTCGCCAACCTTTATACCATCTTCGTCTGTAAAATCGGCTTTCGCATATAATACTTCTTTTGCTTCCATAATTTCAAAAAGTCTGGCATGTCCCATAATAACCGTTTTCAGCACATCAAATTCATCAAATTCATAATGATCCTGTTTCAAAACGGCTAGGCGTTCTCCAGATGAAATAATAACTTCACCAGAATTGGGCTCAATTTCACCTGATAATATTTTTAAGAAAGTCGATTTTCCTGTACCGTTGGCACCAATTAATCCATAACAATTGCCTGGCGTGAATTTTATATTGACATCCTCAAACAATGCCCTTTTTCCATACCGTAACGTCAAACCACTTGTACTAATCATATTTTTACCAGCCTTCCTTTTTTAATGGTACTTAAAATCTACTTATTTAAAATTGACAGAAATAAAGAGCCTACTAGGCTCTTTATTTACTTATTTACTATATGCAAGAGAAAAATTATATGCTAATTTTTCATAGTCTTCCAAGATATTAACAACTTTAATTTTATCAGCAGCAGTTGCTGCCTCTACATCGTTATTGCCAATCGCAAAGTGTATAATACTTTGTACTTGAAATGGATAATATCCTAGTTTTAACAACTTCTTATAAAGCTGCTGGATACGCTGTTCTATTCTCATTTGAATCCTCCCTAATAACCTATAAACTATAGCGGTAATGATACAACACACCTTGTAAATTTGCCCACTATGTACTTAATCAACATTACCACCATTTTATAGGATATGCAGAGATAGGATTTATGATTACTCTTTTTTAAAGGAGCACAACTCTAATCTACCAATCATTTTTTACAATCGACTTTTTGTATTGCTTTGCTAGAACATACTCGATTACTTTTGCAATTTCTATATAAATATAAGCCGTCAAATATGACGGCTCTTAGCTTTCGATATTGATCTTTGTCATTATAACATTATTATTTTATCATGTCAACATCATTATTATTTTTTTGTATAAATCGTAAACCGTCTTATTTAATATTATGTTTCTGTAACTTTTGGTAAAATCCCGATCGATGGATTCCTAAAATCTTCGCCGCTTTACTCTTATTACCGCCGGCTTCTTCTAATACCTTTAAAATTGCCTGCTTTTCCGTATCATCCAGCATCCCAGCCAAATTATCGGAAACTTCAATGGGTTCGCTTTCTTTATTCACTTTCTTTACTATAGGAGGTAAATGTTCAGGAGCAATTAACACTTCATGATCATCCATCAAATTTAATGCTCTTTCTAACACGTTTTCCAGTTCGCGAACATTGCCTGGCCATTTATAAGCCATTAACAGCTTTAATGTTGCTGCTGCGATTCCTTCAACATCATGCTGCACCCGCTTGTTAATTTTTTTTAACAGCATGTCACATAGCGCGGGTATATCTTCCGTACGTTCCCGCAATGGAGGGATGGCTAAGGAGATAATATCCAGACGATAATATAAATCTTGACGAAACTCACCTTTTTCAATCATTTTTGTCAAATCTCGGTTGGTAGCAGCAATCACCCGCAGATCCAGCTTTATCGTCTTGGTTCCCCCGACCCGTTCAAACTCTCGCTCCTGGAGCACTCTGAGCAATTTGACCTGCATGGAAATTGGCATGTCCCCAATTTCATCCAAGAAGATCGTCCCCCGATTTGCGAGTTCAAACTTACCTGGTTTCCCGCCTTTTTTTGCCCCTGTGAAGGCTCCTTCATCATAGCCAAATAATTCTGTTTCCAACAGGTTTTCTGGAAGAGCCGCACAATTCACTTTAATAAAAGGACCATTATTGCGGATACTTCCATTATGAATGGATTGGGCGAATACTTCTTTTCCAGTACCACTTTCTCCTAATATTAGTACTGTAGAATTTCCTTTAGCGGCCTTCATCGCAATGGATTTCATCCATTGCATTTTCTCACTTGTCCCAATGATACTGTCAAAGGTATATTTACCTCCATAGGCTTTACGCAGCTCTTCCTTATAATACTCTAACTCAAATTCTAGCTTATTGAGCTTATTTGATAGTATTTTTAAATCTTTCACATCTTTAAATACAACTTTTCCCACTGCCCCAACTGTTTCACCATCTTTTACAATCGGAATACGAGTTACTACACAGTTATGATCGTTTATCCTTTGGATTTCTGTAATTTCTGCTTTACCGTCTTGGGCAACCACATGCATACGTGTATTGGGAATCACGTCAACCACATGCAGACCAATGACCCTTTCCCGTTCGACTCCGAGAAAATCACAATAGGATTGATTAATCATTGTGATTTTACCGCTCCGATCGACAATTACAATGCCTTCAAAGAAGCTTTCAATTGCAGACTCTAAGGTACTCTTTAAATTCTTTACATTCTCTAATTCAACAGCAACGGTCTGCAATTCTGTAATATTTTGAAAAACAGCCACTGCTCCAATCACTTTGTTGCCATTAAAAATTGGCGATCGTGTCGTAATAATTGTACAGTTAGCAATGGTCTGCTGCTGATTGACTTCGGTCTCACCTGTTTCTAATACCCGGCTAAGCCTCGTATTTGGTAATACATGATCTACATGATGTCCAATTACGGCATCAGCTGTTAATCCAGTAATAAATTCTGCAGCAGCATTGAATAACGTCACAATTCCTTCCGCATTTACTGCAGTAACACCATTATACAAAGACTGAATAATAGCTTGAGTTTCTTCTACTAATAGCAAGGATCTGTCTGATAAATAGGTAACTACATCGTTTTGATGCAATATGCCGATTGGACGATTTTCCCCATCTACCACAGGAAAAAACGGGCATTGATTCAAGGTAAATTCTTCTTTTAATTCACTAACGCTCTTCGTATATAGCAAAGGAACGACACGATTCGTCATAATATCTTGAACACAAAGATCCTCTATCTTACTAATCGCTACCGCCTTAATAAATCCTCTTTGGCTAATGAATCCGATTAATTTCCCATCATCATCAACGACTAATGCTTTGTCTGTACCAGCATTATTAAGAATGACTGCAGCTTCCTTCAACATCATAGTAGGCAACACCGTTACTACGTTCATGTTCATTAAATCCCGTATGCGCATTTCCCACCTCCAAATGTCTTCTATACAATAAGCCATTAGACATTTCTTTTATTATTCCTGCTAATTGGTGTACTCATTCTTAGACATCATCAATACAATAGGTAATTTACAATATTTCAATTATAATAAGTAAAACACTGCGCGTTCTTTTAAAAATAAAACATTTTGAACCGAAAGGTGCGAAGAATACTAAAGGATAAAATATAACGCCTTTTAAAACGGATAAAACGAATTGAACCACAAAGGACACAAAGGGCACAAAGGGTAACGCTTATACTCCCTATATAATTATTAACGCAACTTCAGCAATTGTATCCTTTTGGAATAAAAGGAGAGGCTCTTGGAAAAGCTATTATTTATTATGTTCTAAATATATGTCTCTTTTCTTGTACATACTGTCTATATATCTATACAGATACTCATCTAAAAAACAATAAACTACTAATTTTCACCCTAATTTGAATTGGCACAAAATTTGCATATATTTAGAGATATAATGAAAGGAGGCTTATCAAGACAATAGCTTGCTTTTAGGTTCATAATTAAACTAAAATAGAGGAGGTCATCATTTTGGAAGTAGTAGGTATTATCTTAAGTTTATTTCTTTTAATGTTTTTTGCGTATAGGGGTTTTTCTGTTATCCTGTTTGCCCCTGTGTTTGCTTTGTTAGCAGCCTCTCTGTCTGGACTGCCATTAATGCCCGCTTATACAGAACTATTTATGGCAAAAGCGGTCACCTATATTAAATCCTTTTTCCCTGTATTCTTATTAGGTGCTGTCTTTGGTAAAATTATGGAAGATACTGGCCTTGCCAAAGGCATCGCTCACACTATTATGAAATCTTTAGGAAAAGAGCGTGCTATTTTAGCAGTTGTTTTAGCTGGTGCAGCACTTACTTATGGCGGCGTAAGCTTGTTCGTAGTTGTGTTCGCAGTATATCCTTTTGCGTCCGCATTATTTAAAGAAGCTGATATTCCTAAAAGATTATTACCAGCTGCAATTGCCTTAGGAGCTTTTACTGCAACGATGGACTGCCTGCCTGGTACTCCGCAAATTCAGAATTTAATCCCCACTAACTTTTTTGGTACTAACATTTATGCTGCACCGATCTTAGGTCTTATTGGCGGTGTCCTGATCTTTACCTTGGGTACGTTCTGGTTAGAACGTCGCAGTAAACAAGCTGCAGACCGCGGTGAAGGCTATGGCGCACACACATTAAATGAGCCCGAGGCTTCAGCTGCAATTAAGCTGCCTTCTTTCAAAGTTGCGATTCTGCCATTGTTAACAGTATTAGTTGTAAACTATGTAATGACACAAGTCTTCACATGGGATCCCAATATGCTTGAACCTTTTAAAGCAATGAAACTTCCTTTAACTGCCGCTTCTATTAAAAATGTTATTAGTATCTGGTCACTCATTATTGCCCTAGTATGTGGTATCTTGCTGGCAATTGCTCTTGGTTTCAACAACCTAGGTAAAGGCATATTAGCCAAATCCTTAAACGCTGGTGCCATTGGTTCCTTGTTAGCAATTATGAACACTGCATCTGAAGTTGGTTATGGTAATGTAATTTCTTCCCTTTCCGGTTTTAAAAATATTTCCAATGCGTTAATGAGTATTAAAGTGGGAGGCTCACCTCTCGTATCCGAAGCAGTAACGGTAAATATTCTTGCTGGTGTTACTGGTTCTGCCTCTGGCGGTATGTCCATTGCTCTGGACTTAATGGCAAAGGATTGGTTAGCCTGGGCAAATTCCATCGGCATGTCTCCTGAAATCCTTCACAGAGTAGCATCCATGGCTTCCGGCGGTATGGATACATTACCTCATAATGGTGCTGTAATCACTCTGCTTGCAGTTTGCGGAATGACTCATAAAGATTCTTATGGCGATATTTTCGTACTGACTGCTATCAAAACCTTGATGGTATTTGTAATTATTTTGATTCATACGACTACTGGAATACTATAATCAGTAAGTCTCTTCGAAAAGTCTCATTTAGGACGGCAAGGGACGAGCATTACTCATCCTTTGCCTGATATAGGTATACTCTAGGATTGCTTTTTCAAGAGTATACGAATCAATTAAGGGAGGGTATTATTCATGATACAAGACGTAAAATTTGCAGATATTCAAGTTGGGGACAAAGCCAGCATGTCTAAAACGGTAACAGAATATGATGTATATACATTCGCTGGTCTAACTGGGGATTTCAATCCCGTACATGTGAATGCTGAGTTTGCTAAAACCAGCATGTTTAAAGAACGTATTGCTCACGGTATGCTGTCAGCAGGCTTCATTTCGGCAGTGCTAGGCACTACCTTACCTGGTGCAAATACGATTTATATGGGGCAGGAATTAGCCTTCAAAGCTCCTGTAAAAATTGGCGATACCGTAACGGCTACCGTAGAAGTAATCGAAAAAATTGAAGCAAAAAATCGTTTGATCTTTAGAACCTTCGTTACCAATCAAGAAGGAACTATTGTGATTGATGGTAAAGCCACTGTCATGAAGAAATAAGTTAATTGCTCTTTCTCTACCATGAAAAAAGTCTCTTGGCATTCACAATGTGATGCCAAGAGACTTTTTACTATGTACTCTTAAATCTTAAACTTATGTGCTGCTACTTGCAGTTCTTCGGCCATGGTAGTAAGACTACGGCTAGTTGCTGCTATTTCTTCCATAGACGCAGTTTGTTCCTCCGTTGCCGCAGATACAGTCTGGGTTTGCGCTGCAGTGTCTTGGGTGACTTCGTTGATTTCACGAACGATTTCAACTATCTCTTGACTGCTGGCTAGTACATCTTCCCCTGATTTAGCGATTTCGGTTACTTCAGTGGTAATGACTTTCACAAGCTGTATGATGTTCTGAAAGGCAATTCCAGCATCGGCTACAACTTTACCGCCAATTCGTACCTCTTCCGTGCCACTATGCATAGCTGCAACAGCTTGGTCTGTCTCAAGCTGAATCTCTCCAATTAATTGTGCAATTAATTTGGCGGCATCTTCCGATTGCTCTGCCAGCTTTCGTACTTCTTCTGCTACTACGGCGAATCCCCGGCCCTGCTCTCCTGCACGAGCTGCTTCAATGGCAGCATTGAGTGCTAAAAGATTGGTTTGCCCAGCAATTCCCGTAATCGTATCTACAATTTGTCCAATATGTTTAGAGCGTTCGCCCAATTTTTCTACGATTTGCGCTGAACTTCCAACTGTAGTTTCAATACTATTCATTTGACGCTGTGCTGAGGTGATCAGCTTTTCGCCCTCTACAGCAGCTTCAGTAGCTGCATCGGACGTTGAAACCGTATTTTGCGCATTACTAGCTACCATCTTAGAATCCGTTGCCGATTTTTCCACTACCGCTAAAGTGGTATGGATGGATTTTGCCTGTTTATCGGTACCTGCCACTACATTCATAATCGAATCAGCTACCTGACCAGAAGCCTGAGCAGACTGTTCTGCACTAACGTACAATTCTTCAGAATAACTGGCGAGCAGCTCTGTCTTTTCTTGCACATTTACAATAAGGGCTTTCAAATTCATTTTCATTTTGGAAAGAGAATCTGCTACATGTCCAAATTCATCACTTCTGGCTTTTAGTATAGGGTCATCTTTGCCTGTAAAAATTCCACCTGCCATGAGATCGATATCATTGGTGATTTTACTGATCGGTGAAGTAATCTGCTTCGTTAAATAAATGCTGAGTATGATCCCAAATACGAGTGCAACAAGGCTTAATACAATGGCGGTATAAATACCACTCGATACTTTTTGATTGACCTGGCTAACTTCTGCAATTGCATCATTAGAATTGGCCTCAACGCTGGTATGGAGGGCTTGCTGTATTGCTTGAGCAAAAGGGGTCAATTCCCGGGTTATAATACCGCTTGTTTGAGATAGGTCATTTGCCCTTAACTGATTTCCAGCGGTTTTTTCTTTATATTGTTCCCGCAATACAGGAATCAATCTAGTGACGACGCCACTTTTATACTTTTCGGTATCATCAATTAGTTTCTCTACATCTGCTCTTTTTCCCTGGGGCGTTATACTGAGCAGCTGCTTTTCCAATTCAATGACTGATCCTAACTTGTCCTCAAAGTTCTTGCTGTATTTTTCATCTCCATCTGCTATATAGCGTCTGATCTCTAATACTGCGCCAGTATATTCATTTTCAGCCTTTGCTGAAATAATGGCTCTGGCATTACTGGATTGTATATCTCCAACACCATCTTTTATTCTATCAGACGACCATATAGAATAAATCCCCATAATTACGATTAAACCTAGAATAACTGCTAAAGACAATGAAATTTTTTGACCAATCTTCATTTTCAGCCTCCTTTTGCCTTAATTGATTAATTTTAACAGAAAACGCTGATTTTCGCCTCTATCGAAAGTCATAGAACACCATCTATTTTTAAAAAACCTCTTTCAGTAACTACATGTATTTCTACTGCATGCATCTGAAAGAGGTTACGTTAAATGCCATTTTTCATTTTATTCGATGATCAAAATTTATTTTCCAGAAAAATTGGCTTTTCTTTTTTCTACAAATGCAGTCATGCCTTCTTTTTGATCTTCTGTGGCAAAACACAAGCCAAAGACTTCCGCCTCATAGGCAATGCCTGATGCAAGATCCATATTTAGGCCTTCGTTTACAGCAGCTTTTGACAGCTGTACAGCAACAGAAGCTCTCGATAAGATCTTTTCTGCCATAGCCTTGGCTGCATTCATCAATTCATCAGGAGCTGCAACTTTGTTAACCAGGCCAATACGATAGGCTTCCCCTGCGTCAATTATATCACCCGTATAAATTAATTCTTTCCCGCGTCCCTTGCCTACCAGCCGCGGCAGACGTTGCGTACCTCCGAAACCAGGGGTAATCCCTAAAGAAACTTCTGGCTGTCCAAACTTCGCCTTTTCAGAAGCGATACGAATATCACATGCCATTGCCAGTTCACATCCACCGCCTAAGGCAAAACCGTTAATGGCAGCAATTACTGGCTGAGGCAGACTTTCCAGTTTATTAAATACATCTTGACCAATCTTGCCAAAATTACGACCTTCAATAGCAGTTAATGTTTGCATTTCAGCAATATCGGCTCCTGCCACAAAGGCCTTTTCCCCACTGCCTGTAAGAATCACAATTCCAATTGATGTATCTTCTTTTATACGATCCAATAGGTTACTTAGTTCTTGTAATAATTCTGTATTAAGGGCATTCAATGCTTTCGGTCTATGTAACGTAATCATCCCAATGCTGTCTTTAACTTCAAATAAAAGATTGGTATACTGACTCATAATTAGCACTCTCCTATTTTTAATAAATCCTAGTATTTAAAACAAGGACTAAGGCTTATGCCAATCTACGATCCATTAGCATAAGCCTGCCCTCTTCTTCACATAACCAAGCTATTTGAAACAAAGTTTCTACTTAATCATGTATGTTATTTTAACGTATAGTCATAGAAGCCTTTACCAGATTTACGTCCCAGGTAACCTGCCTGTACCATTTTCTTTAATAACGGGCATGGACGATATTTAGGATCACCATAGCCTTCATGCAGTACTTCCATGATATACAGCACAGTATCATTACCAATTAAATCAGACAGCGCCAACGGTCCCATTGGGTGATTAAAACCTAATTTTGCTACATTATCAATATCTTCTGCGCTGGCTACTCCCTCCATCAAAGTGAATACTGCTTCGTTGATCATTGGAATCATAACGCGGTTGCCGATAAAGCCGGGGAAATCTGCAACTTTTACTGGTGTTTTGCCTAATTGTTCTGCAAGAGCTTTTACGGAAGCAAAAGTTTCTTCACTCGTTGCCAAACCGTTAATGACTTCTACTAATTTCATTACTGGTGCTGGATTAAAGAAATGCATGCCAATTACTCGATCTGCACGTTTGGTTGTTGCGCCCACTGCAGTAATCGGCAAGGAAGAAGTATTCGTTCCCAAAATAGTATGAGCAGGGCATAATCGATCTAATGTTTGAAAGATATCCCGTTTGATGTCCATATTTTCTACAGCAGCTTCAATGACAAGATCCACATTGCAAGAAGCAGCATCTAATTCTACCACTCCACATATGCGTTTTAAGATTGCTTCTTTTTCTTCAGCAGTCAATTTGTTTTTTTCTACTGCACGAGTTAAGTTTTTTTCAATTCCTTTAATACCTTTTTGTACAAACTCATCTTTGATATCCCGTAATATTACTTCTAATCCACCTTGTGCCATAACTTGAGCGATACCGCTCCCCATCTGTCCAGCCCCAATAACTAATACGCGTTTAATTTCCATCAAAAAATCCTCCTCTAATTTTAAATAAAATATAATAAATACTACTTAGATAATAAAAATACGCAAAAAAGCCTAAAAAGATTTGAACCGCAGAGGCGCAGAGAGCACAGAGGTCCGCCTCTGCGGTTCAATCATGTTATACTCTTAAAAAACTTGCCTTCTAGTCGGTGATTGACAAACTAACCCGCAGCTTTCACCTTTTTAATCTCATCAATTAACGCAGGGATGACTTCCATTACATCGCCTACAATACCATAATTGGCAATTTTGAAAATGGGTGCTTCTGGATCTTTGTTTATCGCAATTACGATGTCAGAGGACGACATTCCAGCTACATGCTGAATGGCACCGGAAATGCCACAGGCGAAATAGACTTTGGGACCAACAGTTTTGCCCGTCTGCCCAACCTGATAGAGTGCCGGCTTCCAGCCCGCATCAACTACTGCCCGGGATGCACCTACGGCTCCGCCCAGTACATCGGCCAGTTCCTCAATTAAAGCAAAACTTTCCGGCTTTGTTAAACCACGGCCGCCTGAGACAATGATTTCAGCTTCTTCTAAATTAGCCGATGCAACGCCTTCGCGAATGATCTCCAGCAATTTAGTACGAATATCCGTCATTTTTACCTTACTGGCTACTTTTACGATTTCGCCAGTTCGTGAATAATCCGGCGCTGAACGTTTAAAAACATTAGGACGTATGGTTCCCATCTGTGGACGATGGTCAGGGCATAAAATAGTTGCCATAATATTGCCGCCAAATGCAGGACGAGTCCAGGCTACCAAGCCTGTCGCCGGATCAATACCAAGATTCGTGCAATCCGCAGTCAATCCAGTACCAACCCGACCAGCTACTCTTGGTCCTAAATCTCTTCCATCATTGGTTGCCCCCATTAAAATAACAGCAGGTTTATACGTATGGATCAAATCCGTCAACGTAATGGTATAGGCGTCTGTACTGTAATGAGAAAATTCTTTGCCTTCTACCAAATAAATTTTATCAGCACCCCGGGCAAACACTTCTTTGGTCAGTTGATCGACATTATCGCCAATAAGTACTCCTGCCAATTCCTGACCCATAGCATCCGCTAGTTTACGGCCTTCATTTAACAATTCATACCCCACATTGCGTGCGTGTCCGTCAACTTGTTCAATATAAACCCATACGCCTTTAAAATCGTCTTTATTCATGGAAACATTTTTTTCTTCCACTTCACGATGAATAGCCCCTACCGGGCAAATATCTATACAAGCACCGCAAGCGGTACAGGCGTCTGTTATCAATGCTTTGCCATCTTCCATGACAATTGCTCCAAATGGACAGGCGCCGACGCATGCAGTACAGCCAATACATTCTTCCGGGTTCACTTTTACAGCCATGTTTTTCACCCCCTACTTTTAGATAATTTTTATTTCTACTAAACGCTTGACAAGTAGCGCCGCTGCTTCCCTTGCCGTATCCGCCTGCATAATTTCACCCTGCACACGACGCTCAGGAGTAAAAATACGACGTACTTGTGTTGGTGAACCCTTTAGTCCAAGAGCATCCCGATCCACTTCTACATCATCTACTGTCCATACAGGTATTTCCTTGCGGTTTGCTTTCATCGTTCCTTTGACTGTAGGATAACGCGGTTCATTAATAGATTTCACTACCGTCAGCAAAACAGGCATTTGAGCCTCAATCACTTCATAACCTTCTTCATGCTCGCGTTCCACACGAATCACTTGCTCATCTACTGTGTTAATTTTAGAAACATACGTAACCTGAGTAATCCCTAAATGTTCCGCAATTTCAGGACCAACCTGAGCCGTATCCCCATCAATCGCTTGTTTACCACAAAGAATAATATCCACCTTACCCATTTTTCGAAGACCGGCTGCCAATGCATGGCTGGTAGCCAAGGTATCCGAACCACCAAAAGCCCGATCACTTAGAAGTACTGCTTCATCGGCTCCCATTGCCAAACATTCTTTTAATGCTTCTTTTGACTGTAGGGGCCCCATAGAAAGTATGGTGACTTTACCACCATACTTTTCTCTGAGCTGCAATGCTGCTTCTACTGCATTTTTGTCAAAGGGATTCACAATACTTGGGACCCCTTGACGAATAAGAGTATTGGTTTCCGGATCAATTCTCACTTCCGTAGTATCAGGCACTTGCTTGACACAAACTACTATGTCCATCACATAAGTCCTCCTGTTTTTTTCATAAACCATACATCGCAGTAAATGAATCCTACAAAAATTTTTATTAAAATATTATTTTAATATGCTTCCGGAAATAACCATGCGCTGAACTTGATTGGTTCCTTCATAGATCTGTGTAATTTTTGCATTACGCATTAAACGCTCTACTGGATATTCCCGACTATAACCATAGCCGCCGAAAATCTGTACAGCATCTGTTGTAACTTCCATAGCAATATCAGATGCATATAATTTTGCCATAGCAGCTTCTTTGGAATAAGGCAATCCTTGATCTTTCAAATAGGCTGCGCGATATACCAAAAGGCGGGCAGCATCAATTTTAGTAGCCATATCAGCCATCATAAATGCCAATGCCTGATTATGTGCAATCGGTTTGCCAAATTGTACTCTTTCTTTGGAATACCTAATGGCATGATCAAGAGCTCCCTGGGCAATTCCTAATGCTTGAGCAGCTACGCCGATACGACCGCCATCTAAGGTACTCATTGCGATCTTAAATCCTTCGCCTACTTTACCTAACATATTTTCTTTTGGCAAGCGAACGTTTTGGAACACTAATTCATTTGTTAAGGAAGTATGAATACCCATTTTATGTTCTTTTTTACCAAAGGTAAAACCAGGCATATCCTTCTCTACGATAAATGCAGTAATCCCTCTTGTTCCTCTTGATTTATCAGTCATAGCAAAGACCACATAGGTTTCAGCCTCACCGCCATTGGTGATAAATACTTTGCTGCCGTTTAAAATATAATCATCGCCATCAGCTACTGCCACAGTTTGCTGGGCTGCTGCATCCGTTCCCGCATTGGGTTCGGTCAAACCAAAGGCTCCAAGCTTTTCGCCTTCTACTAACGGCACTAAATATTTTTGCTTTTGTTCTTCCGTGCCATAAGCATAAATCGGCCATGCACATAAGGACACAGTAGCCGATAGAGTAATGCCTATGCCATCATCTACCTTTGATAATTCCTCCACTGCCAGGATGTAGCTTAAAACATCACCTGCAGCACCGCCATAAGCCTCTGGAAAACAAATACTAGTTAGACCCATTTCTCCCATTTCATTGAACAGTTCACGAGAAAACTCTTCCTTTTCATCCCGTTCTGCTACACTTGGTGCCAATCGTTTCTCTGCAAAATCACGTGCCAATTTTTGAACCATTTGCTGATCTTCTGTTAATTGAAATTGCATACTGATAAGCCTCCTCTTTTTTGTGAAAAATGTCACATATCTATTTCAATGTCGTGTCAATAGCTTATCTATTGACACGACATTAGGACTACATTAGACGATCTTAGACGCGTTCAACAATTGTTGCTACGCCCTGTCCGCCACCGATACATAAGGTTGCCAAGCCTATTTTTGCATCTCTTGCCTCCATCGCATGAAGCAGAGTTACCAAAATACGAGCTCCGCTTGCACCAATTGGATGACCGATAGCAATGGCGCCACCATTTACATTTACTTTGTCCTGATCAAAACCAAGCTCTTTACCGACTGCCAAAAATTGAGCTGCAAAAGCCTCATTCGCCTCAATCAGATCAAGGTCAGCAACTGACAAACCAGCTTTAGCCAATGCTTTGCGTGCCGCAGGCACTGGACCAATTCCCATAATACTAGGATCAACCCCTGCTGCAGCAAAGCTGCGGATGCGTGCCATCGGTTTAATGCCTAATTCTTTTGCTTTGTCAGCTGACATTAATACAAGAGCAGCTGCTCCGTCATTGATTCCGGAAGCATTACCTGCAGTTACGGTACCATCTTTTTTAAAGGCAGTACGCAGTGCTTGTATTTTTTCAAGCATTGCATCGCTCTTAGGATATTCATCCGTATCAAAAATAGTATCGCCTTTTTTGCCTTTGATGGTAACTGGCAGTATTTCTTTTGCAAATGCTCCACTTTCAATCGCCTTTATTGCTTTTTGCTGAGAAGAAAACGCAAGCTGATCCTGGGCTTCACGGGTAATTCCAAATTTTGCTGCAACATTTTCAGCTGTAATGCCCATGTGATAATCATTAAATGCGCACCACAAACCATCCTGGATCATGGTATCTTTTATTTGTGAATGTCCCATACGTAAGCCTTGACGAGCTTTACTATCAAGAACATACGGCGCGTTTGTCATGCTTTCCATACCACCAGCTACAACAATCTCAGCATCGCCAGACATAATTGCCTGTGCTGCTAAATTTACTGTTTTTAAGCCAGAACCGCATACTTTATTCACAGTATACGATGGCACTTCTACAGGAATACCAGCTTTGATCGAAGCTTGGCGAGCTGGATTTTGTCCTAAACCTGCCTGCAGTACATTACCAAAAATAACTTCATCAACCTTCTCTTTTTCTATGCCCGCTCTTGCAATTGCCTCTTTGATTGCCATACTGCCCAATTCCACAGCAGAAAAAGACCCCAACGATCCATTAAAACTGCCAACAGCCGTTCTTACTGCACTTACAATCACTACTTCTCTCATTACAGACACCATCCTCTTTGAAAAATTATTTTAAACCCATCAATTCGTTATGAAAAATACGTGCATCCATCAGTTTCAGATTTGGCGAAATGATTGGCTTAAAATCCATTAATGCCAAAATATCTTTATCTAAATCGACGCCAGGTGCAATTTCTGTCAACATCATGCCTTCATTCGTTAATTCAAAAACTGCCCGCTCCGTAATATACATAACCGTTTGCTTTGTTTCCTGAGCATATTTGCCGCTAAATGTAATTTGTTCTACATGATCAATGAATTTCTTCGCTCTTCCCTCATTGACAATAGTTAGCTTGCCATCCGTTACCGTTACTTTCAAACCGCCAGCCATAAAGGTACCGCAAAAAATGACTTGCTTTGCATTTTGGGTGATGTTGATAAAACCACCACAACCAGCTACACGGCCTTTAAACTTACTTACATTAATATTACCATATTTATCCGTTTCCGCCAGTCCCAAATATGCTAAATCCAAACCGCCGCCATCATAAAAATCAAACTGATAAGGCTGATCTAAAATAGCCTCGGCATTGGTTGCTGCACCAAAACTTAATCCACCAGCAGGCACGCCGCCAATTGGACCAGCCTCAACGGTTAAGGTCATTTTATTGCCGATGCCTTCTTCATTGGCTACCAAAGCCACTCCTTCCGGCACCCCGATTCCAAGATTCACCTTAGAATCAGCAATCAATTCCATTACCGCACGGCGGGCAATTACTTTGCGCTCATCAAGAGGCATTGGAGTTAGAGCTGACAAAGGCACTGCAATTTCACCGGAATAAGCAGGATTATACTGTTCAGCAAAGGTTTGCATATGCTGTTTCATATCTTCCACTACTACAATATAATCCACAACAATACCAGGAATTTTTACATTCATCGGAGATAAACTGCCATTAGCTACCAATCTCTCTACTTGTACAATAACAATACCGCCTGATGCTTTAGCAGCTTGGGCTAAAGACAAAATCTCCAAGGAAACAGCTTCATGCTCAATGGTAATATTGCCTCTTTCATCAGCGCTCGTACCTCTTAGCAAGGCTACATGAATCGGAAAAGGTTTATACCATAACCATTCTTCTCCGCCGAGTTCGATGACCTCAACTAAATCTTCTTTGGTAATGTCATTAATTTTTCCGCCTTCTACTCTAGGATCCACAAAAGTGTGCAAACCAACTTTTGTCATTACCCCAGGTTTTCTGCCTGCAATATTGCGGGCAAGATGAGCAAGCGTACCTTGAGGAAAATTATAAGCTTCAATTTTATTCTCTACAGCCAGCTTACCTAACTTTGGAGCTAGGTTCCAATGGCCGCCAACGGCTCTTTTTACCATACCTTCATTACCGAAATGGTTCAGACCAAGCTCCTTGCCATCTCCCTGACCAGCACAGTAAAACAGAGTTAAATCACGAGGTCCAGCTTCTTCTAAAAAACGTTTCTCCATGGCAGCACTTAATGCTTCTGGATGTCCATTGCCAACAAATCCACTAACACCAACTGTATCACCGCTTTTTACAAGCTTTGCAGCTTCTAATGCACTTATCACCTTGGCCATTATTATCGACTCTCCTTACCAAGCTATCTTTAGCTAATACTTATGCAATTATTATGCCAATCTAAGAGCAAAAAAAACAGTGTCTGCAGTATTCCTATTAAAACCTCCTACTCATAGCATCTTTTTGCATTTTTCCTGCTAATTCTTAATATTTCTACTATTGCAATAGACAGTTCATAAGAAAGAGTCCGTCCATATATGTATACATAGTTGTCTAAAATTATGTACATCTTTTTTTCATATGTCTATAGATAGTGTTAAACATCCTCCTATATTGATAGGAGGATGTTTAACATTATCGATCTTATTATTTCTTACTTTCTTACTTCTATCCCCATAATTGTTCCATCGCTGCTATTAAATCTTTTTTCCACACGGTTCACGCTCTTTTCCATATTAGTAAGTACAATGGGTGTCATTACAGATTTACCTTGCTGAAGAATATAGTCCTTATCAAACGTAATTAGCGCATCACCTTGTTTTACTATATCTCCCGTATTTACATGAGGGGTAAATCCCTGACCGTCTAACATTACGGTATCAATGCCGATATGAATTAATATCTCGACTCCTTGGGCTTCTATAGCGACTGCATGGAGGGTTTTTGCTACCAGGATGACAGTACCATCACAAGGTGCCGTAATCACATTTTCATCAGGTTCAATCCCCAGACCATCTCCTAGCATCTTCTTAGAGAAAACAACATCAGGAACATTGGTTATATCCACAACCTTCCCCTTAACAGGAGCAAAGAGAATTAACTGATCCTTATTTCGCTGAAATAACTGAAACATATTTCTACCTTCCTACTTATATTCTATGATTCTGATATTTATGCTTTACTAAGTGAGCCGCACTTTCTTCTACAATTACAGTAACGTCTTGATGAAGCTGCAAAATCGAAGCTGGTATTTCAGGAGTGATTCCTCCAAACAGTGCGTGATAAAGCACCTCTGCTTTATTTTCACCGCTAGCTAAGAGTACAAGCTTTTTCGCGTGCATAATCGTCTTAATCCCCATGCTAATGGCAAAGCGCGGTACCTCTTCAATCGTTGCAAAAAACCGGGCATTGGCCTCAATTGTCTCATCATCCAATTTAACTCTATGGGTAGTAGCCTCAAACTTGATATCCGGTTCATTAAAACCAATATGTCCATTATTGCCGATTCCCAATATCTGCAGATCAATGCCTCCCATGTTCAAAATACTTCTATCATAGTTTCTGCATTCTTCTTCTACATCTTGTGCCATACCATCGGGAATATAGATATTTTGCTTTCTTATATTAATGTGATTAAAGAAATGATGAAACATATAGTAATAATAGCTTTGCTCATCTTCTTTTGGTAATCCTAAATATTCATCCAAGTTAAAGGTTATCACTTCAGAAAAATCCAGACCGACTTCCTTATGCACTTTAATTAACTCTTTATACATTAAAAGGGGAGTGCTGCCGGTGGCCATTCCTAATACACTATTAGGCTTTAAATAGATTTGGCCAGCCACAATCCTTGCCGCTCGCGCACTCATATCTTCATAATCTTTAGCAATTACGATACGCACTGGTTTACCTCCTGAATAATAAGTTTCCTTTTACAAACGCAGCGGAAATCTCCAGATCATCACGAAATAAGATCAGATCAGCATGCTTGCCAACTTCTAAACTCCCCTTATCCTGGTCCACCTTGATTTGCCTGGCAGGATTAAGGGTGACCAGCTGAATCGCCTCTGCTAAGCCCAGCCCTGTATTCTCCATGAAGTTACGCACTGCCTTATTAAGAGTCAATATACTGCCTGCAATCACTCCATCAGTCAATCGGGCTTCCCCGTTTTTCACAATTACATTCTGTCCGCCTAAATCATATTCTCCATCACCTAAGAGGCTGGCCCGCATCCCGTCAGTAATCAGAATCATCTTCCCCAGACCTTTTACTTTTAGCAGTATCCGCTGCATCGCGGGGTGGACATGCAAATTATCAGCAATCAGTTCACAAGTAATATCACTATCCATGGCGGCTCCAATGGCACCAGGAAAACGATGATGTAAGGGCGGCAATGCATTAAAGGTATGAGTCATATGAGAAACTCCCGCTCCAATCGCCTCCATCCCTTGTTCATAGGTAGCACTGCTATGCCCAATGGATACCACAATCCCTTTCTGCACACAAGCTTGAATAAATTCTTTACTATCTGCAATTTCAGGAGCAATAGTGATCATCTTAATGCAATCCAGATAGGCTTCAATCTTCTTCAAGTCAGGTGTAATGATATATTGTTTATCCTGGGCTCCTTTATACTCCTCATGAATGAAAGGTCCCTCCATATGGCAGCCAAGCACCTGGGCGCCGCTGCTCCTTTTCATAGCCTGCCGAATATGTTCGATGGACTGTCCAAGCCTCGCCATGGACATGGTCATGGTTGTTGGCATAAAAGAAGTGACACCTGTTTGTAAAAGACCTTCACTAATGACAGCTAACGCTCTTTTATCTTCATCCATCGTATCAAACCCATTGCAGCCATGTACATGAATATCAATAAATCCAGGCGATACGTATTGCCCCTGCCCATCAAGCTGCTCAGAAATCGTAAACTTGCCCAACTGGGTTTCTGCTACAATACCTCTAATTCGATCATCAAAAAGAATTGCATGGTTAAACAGGATTCCTTGCAATGTAACAATTCTTGAATTCACAATTGCTTTCATCATGCTTCATCCTTTATTGCTTTTTTCAAATATCCATTATGTTTCTTAAGGAGTGCGTCAGCGATTGTAGCGTTGATATTCAATGTCAGCATGAGAATGGCAAGTTTTGCATTGCCTTTCGCCTTCGTTAAGGCCTGCTGGGCAAGAGCTTCTCCTTTTCCGGTAGCAAGAGTGATGATATCCAGGACTCGCTGTTTTAACTTACGATTAATCGGTCTTACATCCACCATTAAATTATGATAGGTTTTCCCTAGTTTTATCATAGCGCAAGAGGATAACATATTGAGTACCATCTTCTGTGCTGTACCCGCCTTTAGACGGGTAGAACCCATGATGACTTCCGGTCCCACATCCATTACCACACACACATCAGCGATATGTTCCAGCCTTCCAGATAAGGAACAGCAGATTCCAATTGTCTTATTTCCCATGTCTTTCGCATAAGAAACCGCCGATATTACATAAGGCGTATTGCCACTGGCACTAATCCCTACTAATACATCGTGACCTCCAAAACCTTTTGCCTTAAGATCTTTGATTGCCAAACCTTCGTCATCTTCCGTATCTTCCCGCCAGCCAGAGAGCGCTTCTTCTCCTCCAGAAATCAGTCCAATCACTGTATTATCATCCGTACCAAAGGTTGGCGGACATTCGGTTGCATCCAGCAGTCCCAGCTTCCCCCCCGAACCACTGCCAATATAAAACAGCCGCCCGCCCTTTACCATCTGTTCCACGATGATGTCGATGGCTGAACTAATTACCCCAGTGCATTTTCCCACGGCAGCAGCTACCTTCTCATCTTCCCGATTAAACATAGTTACCATTTCAATGGTAGAAACCTCATCAATCTCTATGGTATCTTGATTCCATTGCTCCATATGGTCCTCCTGAAAAGAGACTTGATTCAAAGGGAGTAACCTTCCAATGAATCCTAGCCCTATGTATTCCCTGGAATTTCATTGAAAAAAGGAATTGAATCTTGAAGATATGCACGCATCAACTCCAACCTTCAATTCCATATACCTCTTTTTAGAAATTAGGTGTTGAAGTATTATGTATATCTTTTGTAATGTGATTTCGTCTTTCTATCAATAGCTTTTTCATTTCATCAGCAATCATTTCTGCCTTTGTGCCTACAATGATTTGAACACTGTTGCCACTCTTAATCACACCCGCTGCCCCTAATGCTTTCATCTCATTTTCATCTAACAGAGCAGCATTTTTCAAAGTTAACCGCAAACGAGTAATGCAGGAATCGACAACCTCGATATTTTCTGCGCCTCCCAGCTTTTCTATAAGATTCATGGAGAAATCACTGCTATCAACATTGTCTAACTTCGTATTCTCTGCTTCATCGTCAAAACGACCAGGCGTAGGGATGTTAAATTGTTTGATCGCCCACACAAATACCACATAATATAAAGCAGCAAACCCCAGGCCAAGGGGAACCAGCATAGCAGGTTTCGTTGCCAAACCCCAATTCAGCAGTAAATCAATCAAGCCTGCAGAAAAACCAAACCCATGTAAAATTCCCATAGAACTTACTAACGCCATCGCCAAGCCAGTCATGATTGCATGTAAGAAGTACAGCATCGGAGCTAAAAACATAAACATGAATTCAATAGGCTCCGTTATACCAGTCAAGAACGCTGTAAATCCTACTGATAATAGAGCACCGCCGATTTTACTGCGATTCTCAGGCTTTGCACATGTATAAATCGCCAATGCCGCCGCTGGCAGAGCAAACATAAAGATGAGATAGAAACCTGCCATAAAGCCGCCCGCTGTGGGATCTCCGGCAAAGAAGCGATTTAAATCGCCCGTTACCACCTTGCCCGTGGCATCCGTGTAATTCCCAAAGACAAACCAAACAAAACTATTCAAAATGTGGTGAAGTCCAAAAGGAATGAGCAGACGATTGAAGATCCCATAAACAAATAATCCTAGAGATCCTGCACCAATAATCCATTCACCCATGCTATGGATGATACTTTGAATGGGTGCCCAAATCACGCCAAAAATTCCTGCCATAACGATTCCTGCAGCTGCCGTCACGATGGGAACAAAACGCCTCCCTGCAAAGAAACCTAAGAAATCAGGAAGCTTAATATTATAAAATCGATTATACAAATAACCCGCTACCAAACCGCTTAGAATACCTCCAAGCACACTCATATTCAAATCAGGATTAATGGTCTTTAGACCATTGGTAAGTACTAGATAACCGATGGCACCTGATAAACCGGATGCGCCTCCATTATCATGAGACAGACCAATGGCAATACCCATAGCAAACAATAATGCCAAATTGTCAAAAATAGCCCCTCCTGCTTTCATAACAAAAGGAATATCAAGAACATCCGGAGCACCAAAACGCAGCAGCAAAGCCGCGGCTGGCAGTACTGCCACGGGCAGCATCAGCGCTTTACCAATCTTTTGCAGTTTCCCAAACCAATTTCCCACAACTATGAACCCCCTATTCTTTATTTATACATTACAAACTACAAAATGACCTGGCAAAAAGAAAACTTGATAGTACTTTCTAAAGATAAAGAAGACTTGATTCGATGAAGTTTTAACTCCACTGAATGTTAGTCATCGAATAAAAGAATGCCGATTTAGTGCTATTCATATGTCACTTTGCAATTTGCCCTATATACACATAGCAAGTACCGATTATCGCTTTAATGTTATTTCAAATTTATAGCGGTCACTGCGATAAATGGACTTTGTTACCTCAAAGGGAATATTCTTTTTTGTATAGGTTAATCGTGAAAACATAAGTGCTAAGGTTTTTTGCTTTACCTGCAGCATTTGACTCTCATAATCATTTACTAATACAGGCTCGATGGTCTGGTTTGCATATTCAATCTGCAAACCGAACTGCTTTTCTAAAATGGTATACAAGGAATTATTCTCTAACGCCTCAGCCGTTAATCCCTCGCAAAGTGCTGTTGGTAAATAAGCAGTCTCAATGGCATAGGGTTCATCATTAACAGAGCGCAATCGGGTAATTTCAAATACTTCATCCTGCTCTTCCAACTGCAGATCATGCTGCAATTTTTTCGTTGCAGATTTTCTTTGAAAAGAAATTATTTTCGTATGAATACTCATGCCGCGCCGCTGCATATCTTCCGTAAATCCCAGCAAATTATGCAGGGGATGTTTTTCTTTGTTTTTGACAACAAAGGTTCCTTTTCCCCGTTCCCGATATAGCAATCCTTCATTTACTAAGCTTGCAATGGCTTTATTCGCAGTCATTCGGCTAATTCCGTGATATTCACACAGCTCTCTTTCTGTTGGAACGACTTCATCTGCAGCTAGTTCTTCATTTTCGATCATTTCGGAAATAATATTTTTCAACTGATAGTACAAAGGAATCGGCGAATCTTTATCAACTCTTTTCATGATTACCACCTTTACATTTATCATAAATTTGAAATGTCATCATGTTGACATGTTGTATATACATTTACAATTGTATTATAACACTTCTATTATCTTTTTCAAGATTATTCTGAAATTTAAATGAGTACGATTTTTTTAACCGCAGAGGCGCAGAGTACGCAGAGGGATATATTCATCCTATCTCTACGTTCTCTGCGCCTCTGCAGTTACTTTTTATCACTTTTTTTGCCGAGCAATGATCTCTTTATTTAAGGCAAAGGTTCATACAATACCACTTTTTTCTCTTTTAGGCTTTCCGGAACGTCAATAATGCGCTGATTAGCAGAACCCTTGAATAACAAATCATAACTTTTCAATGCTAATTCAAATTTGCCATCAATTAATACATCAATGTATTGTAAAAATTCCAGACAATCCGGTCTCTTAATTAACTCTTCAAAAGTGAAACCAGTATAACACCAAATATTAACGCCTTTACTTTTCAATTGCTCAGCAATAGCAGTACAAGCAACGGGCTGCAGCATTGGTTCGCCACCTGAAAATGTTACCCCGGACTGCAGTTTGACCGCTAGAACAGTCTGTACCACATCATCAATTTCTTGTTCAAAACCACCCTTCAAATCCTGGGTATCAAGATTGTGACAGCCTTGGCAATGATGAGTACAGCCTTGACACCAGATCACCGTTCTCAATCCCTTTCCATCTACAACCGAATCCGTTGTTATCTGAGAAGCTAAACGAATTTTCACCATACCACACCAATCTCCCTGTTTTACACTTTCAGACAATAAATCATCTCATATGTCAATATCATAGGAATGATTCCCCTCATTATCCATTCGTAATCAAAATAATAGTATATCACTTTTAACCAGAATCGTCTCCTGTTCATCCGTATTCACCACTGGATGTTTTCAGGATAGTCCCAGTCATATTGAATTTCATCTGCAGGACAATTATATTTTAGAGCTTCTTCCAAAACTTCCTCTCTCACCTCTCTATATTCATCGTCTGGTTCTGCAATTCTCTTTGCTATGATTGCTACACTCTTTAAGCGCTTTTCCTTATTCATTGCCAGAAATTTACCATTTAAAATATCAATATACTGTATTGTATATCCGTAAAACCATGTATAATCATGGGTTATCATGTTCAGTATACGTTTATAGGAAGCCTCCGTTACTACTTGCTTCAGGCACTCTACAACCGCCGCCTGAAACTTATGAACCGCAGCAGTATTCGCATCCCATTCTGGATACTTGTTTTTTTTCTGGCGTAACAAAATAAAATCACTCAAACACATAATAACAAACAATATTTCCGGCCATAAAATATGAGTGCCTATATATATATTTTTCTTAGGAGTAATCATTGCTAACTCTTTCATCCGATTCTCATCCATACCATTCTCAACAAATTCAAATTCCCGATTCCCCATTAAAGCATGGCGCAGCTCATAGCAGAACCCTAACACTCTTATACGAACACCTTGGTAGGCAACATATTGATTCTCCTTACCAACAACATCATGCAGTGCACCATAAAGTTCCTCAAAATCTAAACAATCACCATATATAGCCACACCTGCATGATTAGGGGTATGTTTTACAAATATCATTATGATCCCTCAACTTTGTAAGTTTTTTGTTCTTTGACACATAATGTATCTTTTATTTTTAAGACTTCTCCCTCGGCAATATAATGGTACTCACAAAGCTCCTCTTTGCCTCTTTAATCATTCCATACAGTATGTTCCCATTTCTTCTTCTATAACTCCAACTGCTTTGGATAAACACCAAGCATTCGGAGATAGGATGAGATTCCACCTCAGTTTTGATCTACACGCCTACGCAAGGCGTGACTCTACCAGAGGGTTGATGTTGAAACCCGAAAAACGGTTTCAATCCACACGCCTACGCAAGGCGTGACAGAAAAGTGGCACAAGGAAATACCTTACAATGGGGTTTCAATCCACACGCCTACGCAAGGCGTGACAATAAAGGAAATGTAACCCCTAACAAGTTTTACATGTTTCAATCCACACGCCTACGCAAGGCGTGACGCTTATGCTCAGGTTTTTCATTATCTTTAATTATGTTTCAATCCACACGCCTACGCAAGGCGTGACTTGCACGAATGGATGTAGTCACAAATAAAACCTATGTTTCAATCCACACGCCTACGCAAGGCGTGACCAACTCCTCTTTTATACTGGCTGCCGAAGATCTGTTTCAATCCACACGCCTACGCAAGGCGTGACTTAATAAATCGCTCTATAAAATATTGTTTAATTGTTTCAATCCACACGCCTACGCAAGGCGTGACCGTAGTAGAGCTTCAATCGCTTTAAGATACGTGTTTCAATCCACACGCCTACGCAAGGCGTGACAAACAGGACTTAAAAACAGCATCAACTCAGTTGGTTTCAATCCACACGCCTACGCAAGGCGTGACTTGGTGGTCTAAACCTTGAATTTCAAATACGTGTTTCAATCCACACGCCTACGCAAGGCGTGACAGTATACAGGCTATTGGCAAAGCTAGTCTTGGTGAGTTTCAATCCACACGCCTACGCAAGGCGTGACGTTCACCTGCCAGCAATTCGGCTCGTTTTTGGCAGTTTCAATCCACACGCCTACGCAAGGCGTGACGGTAAAACAAATATGGTTGGCTACAGAGTTAATAAGTTTCAATCCACACGCCTACGCAAGGCGTGACAATGGGGTTTAGCCCCTAATAAATGATCAAAATGGTTTCAATCCACACGCCTACGCAAGGCGTGACATGTGTATCATAGGTAAACGGAGTGACGAACAATGTTTCAATCCACACGCCTACGCAAGGCGTGACAATGGCGAATTATAGAGGTTACTCATGTGACATTGTTTCAATCCACACGCCTACGCAAGGCGTGACGCAAGACTTATATCTTTAGAGGTGCAGATTTGAGTTTCAATCCACACGCCTACGCAAGGCGTGACCCAGTTTTCAAGCATTTCCTTTTCTTCTTCTGTGTTTCAATCCACACGCCTACGCAAGGCGTGACGAAGCTCACACCGTCACCTTGGCAATTACTAAGGGTTTCAATCCACACGCCTACGCAAGGCGTGACAGTTGCAAAGCTATCCAAAAAGCAACTTCTAATGTTTCAATCCACACGCCTACGCAAGGCGTGACCTGGTTGAAACTGCATTTATTGACAATGCAGATGATGTTTCAATCCACACGCCTACGCAAGGCGTGACCGAAGAATACATAGACCAGTTAACTGGTGAACAGTTTCAATCCACACGCCTACGCAAGGCGTGACCAATACGCCAACGGTGTTAGCCAAAACAATAAGTTTCAATCCACACGCCTACGCAAGGCGTGACCTAAGAAATAACGCATGGTCAACACATCAGACAGTTTCAATCCACACGCCTACGCAAGGCGTGACATTGATACACCTACGTTGTTTGATTTCATAGACGATGTTTCAATCCACACGCCTACGCAAGGCGTGACGAAGTTAATGATGCTGAAGCCGGCACTGGTGAATTGTTTCAATCCACACGCCTACGCAAGGCGTGACAAAGAAATGTTTGATAGAACAATGTCTAGCTCTAGTTTCAATCCACACGCCTACGCAAGGCGTGACCTCAGGCATATTGGTATTGGCATGAGAGGACTTAGTTTCAATCCACACGCCTACGCAAGGCGTGACTACGACACTCCATGACAACGGTAGCTTTACAGATGTTTCAATCCACACGCCTACGCAAGGCGTGACTACGTCTGATAACGGACTGTATACTGGCTATTTGTTTCAATCCACACGCCTACGCAAGGCGTGACAGCATACCAAGCCTCCGAGTTAGCGCCAATCATAGTTTCAATCCACACGCCTACGCAAGGCGTGACCAGCTCGAATGACACAGGATCAAACAGCGGAGCGTTTCAATCCACACGCCTACGCAAGGCGTGACGCTATGCAAAAGAAATTCAAGGCTCCCCATAATATGGTTTCAATCCACACGCCTACGCAAGGCGTGACCAGGAAGCTCAGAGACAACAAACGGAGTTACTATAGTTTCAATCCACACGCCTACGCAAGGCGTGACGCCTTAGCATTAGCAGTGGCAGACAAAGATATTCGGTTTCAATCCACACGCCTACGCAAGGCGTGACTGGCAATTGTGGGATATAAGAAAACCATGGGTCAAAACACATGATTTCGCGAACTAGAAAATTATATCGATTTTTAAAAAGATTTTCCTTATATAAACATCAAGAAGGCTTGTACCTTCTAGACTGCGAATGCCCCAGGAAAACGATGAGCACTTAGGGTTCGCATTAGATCATCAGAACTCCTTCTGGATCATATCCTGATTTCGCACCCACATGCTCTACGCGATTTTTCCAGTTGCTTCCTAAGAAATAATATCGCAGGCTATCCGTCTCATGATTGATTATGCTTTCCAAGCGATGCTTTAACTCTGCAAACTGCGCTGGGTCAAGTAAACATTCAAAAACTGAGTTTTGAACACGTTGACCATAATTTACACATTGTTTCGCTACTCTGCGAAGACGTTTCTTTCCCGAATCGGTGGTCACACTTACATCATAAGTAATTAATACCATCATTGCCAAACCCTCATTTCCAGAAAAATGGCGGATAATCTTCTAAATCACCACGCATATGCCTCGCCAGCAGCATAGCTTGAACATATGGCACAAGACCCAAAGGAATTTTTTCTTCCAGATAGGGATGAGTAATCTCTTCTTGTTTGCGCTTTTGCCAAGCAGTCAATACTTCCTTACGAGTATCATCATCCATAATCACAGCACCATTTTCCTTTACGACAAAGCCTTTTGCTGTAATCTGATTGCGATTAATCAACGTCACTGCTAGACGATCCACAAAATGCGGGCGCAATTCTTCCATGACATCAAGTGCTAAACTAGGTCGTCCTGGTCGATCCCTATGCAAAAACCCAACCTGGGGATCAAGTCCAACACTTTCGAGAGCCGCTACAACTTCGTGCGTGAGCAGCGTATATAAGAAAGATAGCAAAGCATTCACTCGATCTGTCGGTGGTCTGCGATTTCGCCCTAGCATACGAAATGCTTCCTTTTGATTTAATACTAATTGATTAAAATTAGAAAAATAGAGATGCGCTGCTTCTCCTTCAATGCCTCGTATAGAATCACCATGATGTGCCATTTCCAACTTCGCAGGCATCCTTGCTAATAATTGAAGTGCTCTCTCCAGAGCTTCATTATCAACCACTTCAGTATGGTCTCGTAAAACACGATGTAATACCGCCCGGCTATTCATAATTTTAGCGGCAATAAATCGGCGTGATAACCGGGTCGTCACTATCTCATCATCCGACCAGCGATATTGTGTTCGCCTAAGTAGAACATTGCCTGATACATTACCCGTAATGCGTCCCATGAATTTTCCATATTGTGATAAGAAAGAAATGGCTACACCTCGCTCACAACACAAATGCATCAATCTTGGACTGGCTCCTGCAAAGCCGAAGCAAACAATTCCTTCTAAGTTGTGAACAGGAACCCGAAATTTAATCTCATCATTGACTTTAATCAGTACATTCTCGCCATCACAGGCTAAATAAACATCTGGCAAGGTTACATACAATGTATTTAGAAGCCGTCGCAAGAGTCATCCACCTCCTCGCGGCACATTCGTGCCAGATAATCTTTGACGGGACGATGACGCAATGTCCAGGTTGGCTGACACTCTTCCACCAAAGAACACTGGGAGCAGCGTTTTCCCTTGGTTGCTTTCGGTGTTTTCCCTTCGCGAAAAAACTGCTGCATGCGGCTGGCAAGTTCTACGGTATGCAAACGAAGGGTTTCATCTAACAAAATCTTTTCCCGATGTTTCGTTTGAGCATAGAAGAGAAATCCTGTATCAATTGATACCTGCATCATCTCCTCCAATGCCATGGCTTGGGCACACAATTGAACAGCATCCCGATCATCCTTTTTGGGACGCCCCCTCTTATATTCTACAGGAATCGGTCGCCACCAACCTTCTCTGCCTTCAAGACGACAAGTCTTACCTTCAATCAATTCCTTTTCCTGGTGAAATTCCACCACGTCCGCAATACCTCTAAGTCCCAGTTTCCTTGAAATAAGCGGCATGGCTCTAACTGTCCGCAAGGTTGTCCTTGTTTCATCTTCAAAGGGATCATCAGTACGTTCATGAAGGTGCTGCCCCTCTACGGTACGAACATTTTCCGCCCAAACTTGCTCAATATGAATGAGTGCCCACTGCCTCTCACAAAAAGCTATATGCTGGATTCCTGAGAGCATGAGAAAGTCATCTTCTAAATCAATAGATAACATGATTTATTTACCATCAATAATTTCTGGCACTAAATTTTCCAACGGATGGATTGTAATATTATAGTCATCTATTGACTTTGCTTCTGCCACACTATCTTTTAATACAATTTCCAATGAGCGATGAACCTTTCCAGACGAATATTGTCCATTCTTTGAATCATGTCTCCACCAATAGACTTGATAGACTTCCATGCTTCCTTCTGGTCTTGCAGAAGATGCATCATTCTGAAATAACTCACTTAATGCTTGCTTGATAACCTCGGCATCTACGTCATTGAAACCGGTTTTAGAAGCCAACTGAGGATTTATACTACCATAAAATACATATACTCCATGATCTACACGATGTTTCATCCCCATAGTATCAGAGGCCCGCTTACTCCCATCTCCTTCACCACTAACACTCTTGGTAATCTGAATACTGGAAATACTTATGGGACTAACGCTAAAGGCTGGATGAATCGAAACTGGTCCCCTAATCCCAATGGAAACACCTTTGTCATCCCCAGGCTCTTCACCACTTTCAGACTTAGCTTTTCCCTTTCCTTTTTTTCCTCCACTATAAGCAAAAACTTGTCCGAAGGCTCTAACATCAAGCCATTTTTTACAAGCTTCTTCTCGAAAATTCTCCTCATTTTTAAGAGCATCTTTCAATTCTCCTTCCGCTCTCTCACGAAGGCTTCTGTATCCATCCACCCTATTGTCATCTGACTGAACAAAAATAGAATATTCTTTTCCCATCTCCATTAAACGGTTTCGTATTTTTCTTTTAATGCATACGTCAGATATTTCTCCATATCCATCATAGTTTGTACGAGGTCTGTTCCCATTCAAAGGATCTCCATTGGGATTGGCATTTTTTACATTTATGACTACTGCAAAATCAATTTTGTTTTCCAAAGTTCTCATACTATTTCCTCCTCTATTTCTGATATAATTTCCTTGTCTATACTTTTTTCATACCATCTTGCTTCTCGCTGGCAATGATATCCTAGTAAAAATTCGCCGCTTAGTTTTTTATCGCTTATAAAATCATCGGGTTCAAACATCGCCGTAACTTTTGATATTAATCCTTCAATTTTTGCAGTTTTTTTCCCTAATCGAGCTTTATAAGGCAGTAACGCAAGTTCAATAGTAGGCCACGTTGTAAAAGGATGATCCGCAAATCGTTGCATCAACCTAGCTGCATTGGTTTGACGATTTTCCCCTCCTTGTCTTAATGCCCACTCTTCTAAGCCATCAGCTAAGGCTAACAATCTGCCATATAAATAATCTCTTTTTGCTCGTTTTTCATCTAAAGCCATCTCATAATTCTCCTTCTCTTGATATTTTCGATAAAGCGCACAAGCTATGCTGAGGGTTTTATTCCACTCCCACGCTTCCATCGCTCCCCTATTTATGGCACGCCTAACCACAGATTCTACTAAATCTCTTGGAATCTTCTCTCCGTCAATAATACAAGGGAGGATACGCATTACAGTTGTCTTACGTAATTTATCATCTACCTTACTTCCATAAGCCGCTTCTACAATATCATTGGGAGTAGGAGCACCAACAAGTCGAACCTTGATTTTTTGCTTTTTTCCTGTTTTTTTATCAATAATCTCTTTCGAATGATAATTATGAATCCAGCAACATGACTTATGCCAATCCTCAATTCTATGTAAAAAATCAGAATCAGTAAGTTCCCGGTAAAATGTCATAGCCATCCTGCCAGGAGTTGCAGAGTCAAGTCCCATGACAACAACTCCTGCTGTATTTCCGATTTCTCCTTGATAACCAGCAATCTTCTTATTTAGCTTGATCGCTAATTCCTGAGTAGTTGCAGCTAAAATCTCCGAATCACTTTCCATTTCATCAATATTGAATATAGAATAGGGATCAGCCAGAGGATCAATAATTTTTTTTCCAACAGTTGACCATGCCACTATTGCTAAATCTCCTCGCCTATACCCTTGGCGATTAATAAGCCATCGCAAAGCATTATGTGCTTTTTGCGTTACTTCAAATCCAACACCACATGCTTGTTCAGCAGATAAGAAACGCCCCCGAAAGGTAAAACCGCTTATATCATTGGAGGAAATTAATTTTGCTTTATCTCCATCATTTCTTATTTTAGCTGGATGCTGATCAGACAAAGCTATGTTCACCCCAGTAACCAAACACAACCCACTAGTTTTTTTGGTTGATAAATAAAACCTCGTCCAACTGTCAAATAAGCTTTCATCTGTCCAGACTGCGCTTTGCGGATCGGTAGGTATTTCAATTATCCATCGTGCAAAAGCATCTCCTTGTATTGAATTTTGGGTAACCTTAAAAATCTCTGGAACTTCTTGCTTGGTATCCCCTCTCCACTCTTTTAAAAGTTTTTTATTATCATCTAAAAATAACACTTTACTCTCAACCAAATCTTTTATTAAATTACCTTTTTTAACATATTCAAAAACTGCTTTTGCTTTTGGATGAGTAAATTCCGAATCACACCACTGCTGCAAAAGTTCTGTATATTTTTCATATGGTTCCGTAGGATTTTTGGCATAGCCTTTCGTTACTTCTCCGCCATATATAGCGAAATCTCCAGCAAGATATTGCAGTTTATCACAAAGAGGATGAGCTTCTGGTTTTATTCCAGCCCTTCCACCTGAGCTTTCCGTGCAAGGAATAATCGTTCGCGCTTGATCTTTTGCAATTACTCTCGCCCTATTAAAATTCCCCGCATTATCAATAATAATTTCAATTTGAGCCTTTTGTGTTGTATGGCAGATTGACAACAGGGATGTGTCTTTCGCACTTGCACAATTTTCGTAAGTTTCATAAAGCTTTTGCATCCAACTCATTGCAAAGCCTCCTCTTGGGAATACCCTTCCAAAATACCCTCCTCTTGCAATCCAATAGAAATAGGAGGGGCTGCCATCATTAGTTTCACAAACTTATTAATACATTCTTCTGGACGATTAAATTCCACAATACCATTTACTAGTTTAGGTCGCCAGAATCTTGCTTGAAGCTTATTTTCACCTAGCTCATCAGGATAATCGAAGCCATGGAACATTAGGTCAAAAGCTAACTCCCCATAAGAATCATAAAATCCTTCACCTTCACCGAAATCACAACTTTCCACATATCCCTGGCACTCACGTGTACCAAGAAAAATATCTCTTCGCCCCCCACGCTCAATCATCCTCTTTGCTACAAAGAAGTGCTTGTTCTCATTCCGATCTTTTACCATATCTTCTCGATTCAGATTCCACTCAAAGTGAGCTTGAACTTGATATTCTACATCAGAAAGATAAGTATAAATCGCTAAAGAATTTCCTCCACCATAATTAATAGGTTTAGCGCTACGAGTTTGCGTTCGTATTGACTTCATAATTCTTACTTTATCAATTATCCACACAATGGTCGGCTTCCAGTACACCGACTCCATAATGCCTTTTAACGCCTGATAAGTTGGTATTTGATAAGAACATTTCTCACCACCAATTTTAGTCAATGGATCTGTGAAAAGGGCATATTTCCCATAAACTTTAAATTGCACTTTGTTTTCCATCATCATACACCTCCATAAATAAGAACTTCCATTTCATTCACCGATGAGTCACTCATACCATAGTCTTCGCTGTAATACTGATCATTAAGATAAAAAATTCCTGATCCTTTTTGTATTTCATGAATGATTTCTTTTTCCACAAGTTCATCAAATAAATATGAAAATACATTAATGGAGTAACGTTGTGCTTTTTTTAATAAAGCATATTGCTTTTCTAATTCATTGCTTGCGCAAAGATCATAAATAATATCCTTTCCCTCTTTATATGGAACAATAATACCTCGCCCAGATGAATCAATTGACTGAAATGACTTTGCAGCTGCCATAAATGATTGACATAAGGCCAAGTCAGGAGAAGCATTGTCATTCATTCTTTGATATTCTTGCACTGATATTTGGTTGGCAGATAACAGATTGAATAAATTATCTGCTCTACCAACACTGGACTTACTATCAACTTCATATTTCATCTCCTTAGCTCGATCATGAAAATAATATTCATAATAACGTTTTATAGCCTTAGGACCTATAATATCGTTATCAAACTGCTCTGGATCAGTTTTAAATTCTTCAAGTATACGCGTTGTAATATTTCCGCCAATTTTAATATCTGGTAGCTTATCTAGATTTTCCTTTTTGGGATTGACGATGAAGACTCTCCCAATTTGTGATCTTGCCCCATTTCGATTGCAACGTCCGGCAGCCTGTGCAATTGAGTCAATACCTGACAAGTAGCGAATAACACTACCAAAGTCAATATCAACGCCAGCTTCAATAAGTTGTGTACTAATACAGATAACCGGAATATTCGCTTCTAAACACTCTTTTACCTTATCCAATACTTCCATACGGTGTATTGGACACATATTTGTACTAAGATGAAATCTTTTGGTATTAGGTTGATCTTGAAGTAAACTGAAAAGATTTTTCGCACTTTTTTTGGTATTAGTTATAATCAAAACACTACCAGTCAATTTTAATTCCTGTTTTGCAAGGCTAGCAATTTCATCCTCCGTCCAGCCACCAAGTTTACATTTATCATAAACTTCCACTCTTTTTAATTCCTCAAATAATTTTGAGACATCAGACATCATTTCTTGCCTTGGTGCAATTTGTAATGCTTTTTCAATTGGTTTCACCTTGCCTAATAAAGGCTGCGTTGCAGTACAGAGTACCACCGTCGAATTACATCCTTGTATAAAAAAACGAACTGCTATATTAAAAAGATGTACACATCGAATAGGAAGAGTTTGAATTTCATCAAATATGAGAACTGCATTCGCAAGTTGATGCATTCGCCGAGAGTTTCTTGTTCCATGACCGAATAGACTCTCTAAAACTTGCACCATCGTTGTAAAAACGACCGGTGCATCCCAATTCTCTGCGAGTAGCTTTTGTCGATCAGTTTCTTCTTCTGGCGTTAAATTAGAATGATGCTCTAATACCACATCACCAATATAAGTACCGTCCTCCTGCTCAATTTCCAATATATTTCTTATTGTCTCAGCATTCTGATCAATGATTGAGGTATAAGGTATGACGTAAATAATTCGATCCATCTGATGTTTTTTTGCATGATTTAATGCAAAACGTAAGCTTGATAAAGTTTTTCCACCACCGGTCGGAACTGTAAGTTGATAAACATCTTTCTTTTCTTCAGAATAATTCATACATTCGTTAGAAATCCTGGTTCGCAAAGAATTAACTATTTTCTGTTTTTCAGATTTGCTTTTATTCTTTTCAAACTTGGCTAGGTGAATATTTAATCGATCTATTAAAATAGACCATTCCACATAATTACCTTGATTTCTTAAAATTTCATTCTTCGGAAATTCAAAATTTGCCGTATTTAGTCTATCTGCATCAATTAGACAACTAAAAAGTAATCGTGCTAATAACCCCACTTTGAATTTAATAGTTTCTACTGAATCTTTTTTTTCCTGTAATGATCTCATTTTTTTAATGAAGCAAGGAGCGAAATCATTATCAAACATTAATTCGTCCATTTTTTGTTTTAACGAATTATCCATATTTTTTACAACTTCATTAAATCGTGTTTTTTCATTGATCTTATTCATTCGTTTCGAGTAGTTATCTTTCCCTTCTATAGTAAGACAATCGATTAAGCCAGAGTGATGAGATGCAATTGCTAGTGACAAAATTTGCAGTACAAACTTATACTCACTACCTTTATTGGAAAAATAACGATGTATTATTTGTGCTCCTGCACTTGCATGATCAATTTTTCCGCGTTTTTCTTTTGGATCAATATATTCACTGTCATTCGGACCAATAAGCCCTGTTGCAGATCGAATATATTGATTAAATTCCCTGCTTGCCTTTCCAATATCATGCAATAATCCTATTAGTTCTCCATGTTTTCGAAGCCCTATCTTCTCTGTAAACTGACCTGTTAAATACGAAACTTCTCTCAAGTGATCCCACAATGTTTGAACTTTTTTGTCCAAGTCTCTAACATGTGCTACAAAAATCAACTTTAAAGGAATTCCTTCAAGGTTTACATTAGTTTCATAATCATCCATAATTATTTTAGTTACTCTCCTTTCATCAAATTAAGCAGTATATTTAAAAGATCTCATTATTTATATTAGCTTTGTAACTTAAGATAATTCTTTAAGATTTATAATATGAAATACCTATTACTTCTTTATTTACCATTAAAATACAAAATCCTGCAGTAGATTCTATTACGCTGCAGGATTTTTATTTCAATTACTATATACACTTAAATTTAAGTTAAGACCAATTCCAATTACATTAGACGTTCTCCATTAAAAAGTTAATTTTTATTTTTCTAAATAGTGAACTGTTATTTTTTTCAACATGGAATTCTCGGCTTTCAAATCCATATTTTCTTTATTTAATTTGCTTAGCTCATGATTATTCTTGCTCAGCAAATTCCCATTTAAAAATATTTTATAGATATATCCACTTAGTGTATCTATAAAATCATAAATCCTAGGGAACTTCAAAAATGATTCTTGCGTTACTTTAATAGAAAATGTATTGTTTTCATTTACTCTTTTGATTGCTGTAATCTTTTTATATTTTCCAGTAAGCTTTTGCATTAAAACACCTCTTTTATGTAACTATTCGTTTCGCCTTATCACTAAAAAAAAGAAGTAAAGCACTATAACCAGCTCCATACTTTTTTATCATATTAGTTATAATCTTAATTAAAGAGATATTCGGAATTCTTCTTCTATAGTCTAATCCATCCCTCCTTTTATTTTTAATTCTATTATTAATACAATATATTATCTATAAAAGGTTTTTATAACATAAAAAAATTACGCCTCTATATGAGGCGCTAGCAAGAATAAACGCTATACAATATATTAACTATAATTTCAATCCACACGCAAATGCGCGACAACATCACAAGGATATTTCTACCTCCACTTACCACATGGTAAATATTAACATATGGTAAGTGGAATGTCAATTAACTTACCTGCTCGTTGCTATGGTTTCTCAGTAATCGCCCTAGTCTTTTACCCATAACCCTCTCACTTAATATTTCTTAGAGTATAACTACTTAATGTGCCGTATATAAAAACCCAAAGTACCTTCCAAAATTCCAGCCACCAATTTTATAAATACATCATATTCCCCTTTAATATGGGAATGATCAAGAGCATTATAATATTCTAACCTTTGCTCTTTCTTTATGACGATTGGCACGTAGCCATGTTTCATTAGTTCGAAGTTCAATAATAGTCTTGCTGTACGACCATTTCCATCTACAAATGGATGTATTTTTACAAATTCACTATGTAAAACAGCAGCCCTTTCCACTACATGTAATGTTTGACCTTCTCCTGCATACCACTCCATTAGTTGGGTCATTTGCTCAGGTACTTGTACAAATGCAGGCGGAATATGCTCGGCACCGCTTATGAATACATTTTCGGTGCGGTAAACGCCCGCATTTCCAGGCATTATTCCCTTTAATATCAGGGAGTGAATATTTTTAATCTGCCATTCTGATAAAGTTTCATGATTTGCTATAATTTCTTCTATATAGTGAATGGCGTCTTTGTGGTTGATTACTTCAAGATGCTCATGCAGTGTTTTCCCACCAATGGTTATTCCCTCTAAAACCACCTTTGTTTCTGACAAAGTAAGAGTATTGCCTTCAATAGCATTAGAATGATATGTCCATTCCACTAATAACTTTTCCCTAAGGCTTTTTAGCGTATGGTATGGAAAGGGTTTCTTACCATCTAAGATCGCTTTTTTCTCGTCTATTGTTTGTAATAACAAGGAATAGTCCACGCCAACACTCCTCCCAAACTGCTCAACTATTATACTAATCTTATTCAATTCTTCATACGTTAAAGATGAAATAGCCTTAGACTCTTCCCTTACAAAAATCATTTTACTAATCCGTTTACAATACCATTATATCCCAACATGATATTTGAAACAACTTAGTTATGCCCTTTGTTATTTCGTATATCAACTTCTTGCTGGTCCCCATGTTAAAGTCTGCATTATCAAGCGCATTGCGTCAGAAAATCCTTGACGGTAATATACATCCCCACTACTTATCTGCATACAAGTATATTCATCATCCAGTTCCATTAATATCTTCTGCATCTCTGCTGGCAATGCATGCTTAATTTGTGTCTGGTATTTAAGCATTCTTTGATAGGCATGATAATAATCACTAGAAACTTTCTCCAAGTCTAGGCCATCTAAACTCTCCATCTCGCTAGCAGTCACCAGTATATCGAATATACTTTTTACCATCGTAAATCCCTCCACTATTATTGGTTATTAATCACCAGATTTCTATACTAACAGGCATTATAGTAAACAGTCTCATATAACCATTTTTAAATGTGACTAGGAACTCTTTGCAATATCAGGTATAATTAAATCTATATAAATTCAATCTTACTGCGTACGTTAATGATCTTCATCTTGTATATAGAAATATAAGGTTTATTATAATTAAACTACTTAATTTAAAGTATACGTTTAATTATAATAAACGTCAAGAGGTTTTATTATGCTAAACAGAGAACTTTTTTCGTACAGATTAAAGCAACTTCGAACAGAAAAAAAATTATCTATGCAAGCACTAGCCCAAGCTGTTGGTTTAAAGAACAAAGGCTCTATTGGACAATTTGAAACAAGCCTTAATATTCCTTCTGCCGATACTCTTGTTGCCCTCGCCGACTACTTCGACGTTTCCCTTGATTATCTCGTGGGAAGATCAGATAATCCTGATAGGAAGTAGTTTATTTCGCATCAATACATAGAGTGATTATAAAAATAGGATTCGCTAAAATGCGAATCCTATTTTTATGCAGACAACAAAATTAAATAACTTGCATAATATACTATTAAGTTGTACAATATATAGTACAGGAGGTGTTTATTATGTTAGCAGTAAATTACTCTAATGTCCGGGAAAACCTTAAAACGTATTGTGATATAGCAAATAATGACTTTGAAACGATTATTATCACCCGCAAACAAGGTGGAAATGTCGTTATGATCTCAGAGGATGAGTATAACAATCTTATGGAAAATCTTTATATCAGAAGCAATAAGAAGACCTATGACAGACTTCTGGAGTCCATTGCCCAATTAAAGGCTGGTAAAGGTAAAATCAGGGAACTTATAGAGGATGAATAAGATTTTCTCGGATAACGCATGGGATGATTACCTTTACTGGCAGTCTACTGATAAAAAGGTTCTTAAGAAGATCAATGAACTCCTTAAGGATATTGACCGTAACTACAATGAAGGGATAGGAAAACCCGAGCCCCTTAAAAATGATTTGAGTGGCTACTGGAGCAGAAGAATTACCACTGAACATCGACTCATCTATAAGGTTGAGGATGAAGTCATTGAAATCGTACAATGCAGAGGACATTATGACTAAATATAGGAGCCTTTCAGTTTACACTGAAGGTTCTTTTTTTACCTATTTTCAGATCTCAATAACAATGTGCTATTGATTGAGTTCAATCCATACGCCTACGCAAGGCGTGACTCAGAGTCCAATGATTGCGGCTATCATGAAAGCGTTTCAATCCACACGCCTACGCAAGGCGTGACCACCATGAAACTAAAGGCGGCTAAGTGGTCAAAGTTTCAATCCACACGCCATACGCAAGGCGTGACGAAATAATGTTTTATTTGCGGTCCATCGTCAAGTTTCAATCCACACGCCATACGCAAGGCGTGACGAGACTACGCGATAAATCCAGTAGCCATAACTACCGGTTTCAATCCACACGCCATACGCAAGGCGTGACAGTTAAACCTTTACAAACAGCGATAACGTCATTGTTTCAATCCACACGCCATACGCAAGGCGTGACTACCGCTGGGCAATCTGTGTCACGCAGTACTGCGTTTCAATCCACACGCCATACGCAAGGCGTGACGATTGCTGCCAAAGCACTGATAACCCAGACGATGTTTCAATCCACACGCCATACGCAAGGCGTGACGTTAAGCAACGCAAAATGACACATGTAACCGTGATTGTTTCAATCCACACGCCATACGCAAGGCGTGACTTTATTTGGGAGCGTAGTAAACCCGCTGATGATGTTTCAATCCACACGCCATACGCAAGGCGTGACTGTTGAGGATGTTTAGCTGGTTAAGTAAAAAGATGGTTTCAATCCACACGCCATACGCAAGGCGTGACCCAGCCAAAGAAACTAGGCTAGTAACGACAGTAGTTTCAATCCACACGCCATACGCAAGGCGTGACTGTTGGAGTACTCGCCGATGTAGCGTCACAAAGAGTTTCAATCCACACGCCATACGCAAGGCGTGACTGGCGACTATTCGTTAATGATACCTGCCAATGAGTTTCAATCCACACGCCATACGCAAGGCGTGACGAAATAAATTAGTCGGGTTTGGTGTTGGAAGAATGTTTCAATCCACACGCCATACGCAAGGCGTGACAAGCTGGATCAGTTTACAAATAGTGAGCTTGCTGTTTCAATCCACACGCCATACGCAAGGCGTGACAATTGTACTTGTGGCAGATACAAAGAGGTGATCGTTTCAATCCACACGCCATACGCAAGGCGTGACTTGATTCAGTAGCAAAGCAGATTGCCGAGTTAAAGTTTCAATCCACACGCCATACGCAAGGCGTGACTTAGTAGCTGATACATTCTGTTTACCAATCATAGTTTCAATCCACACGCCATACGCAAGGCGTGACATTGTTTAGGCAATCACTAACCCCCTTTAGCAGTTTCAATCCACACGCCATACGCAAGGCGTGACATATGTGCCTTTTACTGTTAAGGCTAAGTTGCTGTTTCAATCCACACGCCATACGCAAGGCGTGACGGACAGGGTAGACAAAGCTACTCCTGCACCGTGGTTTCAATCCACACGCCATACGCAAGGCGTGACGAATACAGTTTATTTCGATTTACCCAAGACACACGTTTCAATCCACACGCCATACGCAAGGCGTGACTGGCGATTGTGAGATGCAATAACTACCTGGGTTGAATCCTATGATTTTGCGAACCCCGAAATGTGCTTTATTTAAATAGAGAATTTTGATATAAGAAGTGGTCAAACGCCTTCTTATATCTGGTTTGCGAATCTCCTACAAAAATGATGAGCACTTAGGGTTCGCATTAGGAGACTTTCCCATATTACCTCATTATTTCCCATTAAAAGACAAAGTTCCTGCAAAGAACATTACTTTGCAGGAACTTTTCACTATTCTACGTTACTTATCGGGAAATGGCTGCCACTTCTTCATATAGTTTAACTTCTGGTTTTTCGAGAAGCAGATCAGCAATACTGCTGAATAATTCTTTTAAGTAAGGCGTAGACCCATGATAATCTAACGCTTGCTGATCCTGGTATTTTTCATAAAAGAAGAATTGTCCTACTTTTTCCGTCGAACGATGAAGCACATAGGCTGCTGTACCTTTTTCAAGTTGAACTTTAGGAAAGTGAACCTGTAAGGCAGCTTCCAGTTCTTTTTCTTTACCTGGTTTTGCTTGCATATTGGCTACTAATGTAATCATACTTTCACAGTCTCCTCTGTTAAGCAATTTCTTTAATTGTAACATTTTTTTGCCAGGTTTATTACTATTATTTGTAAAAGGCTATTTATTTCTCACACCATGCTTCACTCTGTCTTTTTCTTCTGCACGTTTGCCATCGTTCCATTTGTCCATGGTTCCTACTAAGTAGCCAGTGATACGGCGAATGCGCTCAAATCCCATGCCGCCTTCTCCTTCTACTCGTCCACATTTAGGGCATTGATCACCAATCACGCCAGTAAAGCCGCATTTAGGATCACGATCCACGGGATGATTGATAGAGCCGTAGCCAATACCGCATTCTTTCATCTTACGTACGACCATTTCAAAGGCATCCAGATTCTTAACTAAATCTCCATCTAACTCAATGTAGGTAATATGACCTGCATTGGTCATTGCATGATAGGGAGCTTCGATTTCAATCTTTCTGGCTGCTGGAATAGCATAGTATACAGGAACATGGAAACCGTTGGTGTAATAATCCCGATCTGTTACTCCTGGAATTTCGCCATAATTTTTTGCATCAATTTTTACGAAGCGTCCTGATAGACCTTCTGCCGGTGTAGCAATCAGGGAAAAATTCTGCTGATATTTGACTGCTGCTTCATCCATGCGTTTTCTCATATGACCAATAATTCGAAGACCAGCTTCTTGAGCAGCTTCTGATTCGCCATGATGTTTGCCGTAAAGCGCTGTCAGTGTTTCCGCAAGGCCAATAAATCCAAGGGTTAACGTTCCATGCTTGATAACATCTTCCAGAGTATCTTCCCAATCTAACTTTTCAGAGTCAAACCAGATATTCTGTCCCATTAAGAATGGGAAATTCTTTACTTTTTTATTTTTCTGGATTTCATAGCGATCTAGAATTTGCTGAATGACCAGTTCAATTAATGAATCCAGCTCTTGATAGAATCCTTCAATGTCAGGCTGAGTTCTTTCTCCCAGGGCAATACCATGCTTAATTCCAAGTCTAGGAAGATTCACACTGGTAAAAGAATTATTGCCGCGGCCGTATACCACGCCATCCGATTCAGGGAAGATCGAAGATATGACTCTTGTTCTGCATCCCATGGTAGCAATCTCTGTTTCAGGGCGGCCGGGTTTGTAATATTGAAGATTAAAAGGCGCATCAATGAAAACAAAGTTAGGAAACAACCGTTTCGCAGAAACGCGGCAGGATAGCTTAAATAAATCGTAATTAGGATCTTCTGCATTATAATTAATGCCTTCTTTTACTTTGAAAATACTAATCGGGAATATAGCCGTTTCTCCATTGCCTAAGCCAGCTTCTACAGATAATAAGAATTGTTCCACTACCAGGCGCCCTTCAGGGGTAGTGTCTGTCCCAAAGTTAATACTGCTAAAAGGAACCTGCGCCCCTGCTCTGGAATGCATCGTATTTAAATTATGAAGAAACCCTTCCATGGCTTGGTATGTTTTCTTCACTGTTTCCTTTTTTGCAAAACGGTAGGTGAAGTCCTGAATTTTTTGTATATCCGAATCTGCTGCCTGAATATCATGACTGAGTAAAGCCTTTTTCAAACGCAGAGCCTCATTTGCATGATAAGTTTGATATTCCTTTTCGCCAATACGGGGATAATCGCCCTGCTCACCGCTATACTCATGCACAGTAGCTGCGAGAATGCCCGTAATTTTTTCTTCATCTAACTCCATGAAATCAATCAGTAATATTTTCTTCATATTTTCCGAGTATAATTTTATAAAGGTTTTAGCAACTCCGGCAGCTAAGCCATAATCAAAATTGGGGATGGATTGTCCACCATGCTGATCATTTTGGTTGCTCTGAATCGCAATCGCCGCCAGCGCAGCATAGCTCATGATATCCTGTGGCTCCCGCAAATGTCCGTGTCCCGTGGAAAAGCCATCACGAAACAAGGTTTTAATATCAATTTGGCAGCAAGTCAAAGTACCAATGGCTTCAAAATCCATGTCATGAATATGAATATAGCCGGACTGATGAAATTTGGCATGTTCAGGCTTTAAAATATGGTGAATGGCAAATTGTTTCGATCCTGTTGCTCCATACTGCAGCATGGTTCCCATAGCCGTATTGCCGTCTACATTTGCATTCTCTCTTTTCCCGTCAACCTGTTCTGCATCTTTAAAGGTGATGTCTTTATAATCAATCATTAAGCGCATGTTGGCTTCCCGCACTTGGGTGCGCTTTGCCCGATATGCAATATACTTCTTAGCCACTGCCACTTCTTCTGACTGCAGTAAGACATCCTCTACAATATCTTGTATCTCTTCCACTGACAAACGCTGATTCGATCTGGATGCAATCGTATTAAACACTTTATCCGTTAGTAGCTGGATCTTTTCTTTTTTTACTATACCATCAAAATTTTCAGTATACGCCTTTTGAATTGCATCAAAAATTTTATCGCCATTAAATTCTACTTCACGGCCATCACGCTTCACAACTTGAAAATTACTCATAATTACCACCCTGCATCTTATTTTTTAATGAATTTTGTCCGTTCTTCACTCTTTGCGTTTTTTTTAAATCAACGTAGTTTCGCAAAAATACACCTTTTTTCACATAAAATCAGCAAAAAAAATATCCATTTGGAATGGAGTAATTTGCTCTTCATAAGTAATTATATCACTATTTTATTTTTAACCAAGACTTGACTTTTTTTTATTTATAATATTTAGAAATGGCTCAATACACAATATATAGTATTAATACTTTTATCACAAACTATATATTGTATGGCACTCTTTATGATTATGTAAATTTCCAGGATAATCCCACCCTGTTTTCTCCAGATAAACTCAAAAAGATTAGGCAAATAAAGTTAACTCCTTCGGCCTAATCTTTATAGGAAATCGGGTGGTTTATTCGCTATAAAATTTGCTTAGTTTTTTTGATGATTTCACCAAGATTCTCTGCCAATTCTTTTAATGTTCCTGTATAGTCAGCTCTAAAATTGCTTCCTTTTGCATTAATAAGGCAATCAATTACTCCTTAAGTACTCCAAATTTACGCAATAGAGGAATTAAGCGCGATCCAATCATAGGAACTTGCTTCATATCGTTCTCACTGATACCGCCAATGACTAACAATACTCCGCCATATACCACAACGCCCAAAGCCATTGCTGTCAATGTAGCCAGGGCAAGCTGCGCAGTAGCTGCCATAATGGCATCATAACTAAAGTAAATTACGCCGCCCATAGTAACTGCTGCTATACTTGGTTTTACTAGACTTTTTAAATCAAGAGCATATCCCACATGTCGATGTACAAAATAAATATTTAAGGCTGCTGCTATTCCAATATCCGCTACCGTTGCCCAGGATGCCCCCTTAATACCAAGGTCAGGTATCGCTGTAAGTGTCCAATTCAAAATCACTTTAAAGACAGCAGCCAATCCCATATTAATCACAGGGACAGACGTTTTTCCCATCCCCTGTAATACTCCTGTCGTTACCTGATGTATGCCTAAAAGAACAATGCCGATGGATAAGATGCTAATGGAATGACTCGCCTGAGGTGCATTATACACCATTTGAGAGATGGGTTCTGCCAATATCCATAATGCAACAAAAGCAGGAATGGTAACCAGGCTTGAGACACGCATGGCGGCAGCTGTTTGCTGATAGACTCGTTTGATATTCCCTAAAGAAAAGGATTCCGATATGGCAGGCACCAAGCTAGTTGCTAAAGCAGCCGTTAAAATCGTTGATAAATTGAGTAAAGGCACCGCCATCCCTGTTAAATAACCAAATAATTCTGTGGCTTGCTCCACTGTATACCCTGCCACTTCCAGTCTGGCTGGAACAATAAATAAATCAAAATTGGCAACAATAGGCAGCATAATACTTGACAAGGATACGGGCAGAGCAAGTTTGACAAGTCGTTTTATAATACTCATGCTCGATTCCTGAGCCCTTTGGGAAACTTGTCCTGTTTCTTGCTTTTTACCTTTTTTCTGCAATTTCATATAATAATAAATAAGTACAAGAAGACCTGCAACAGCTCCAGGAGCAGCTCCCAGGCTCGCCCCTCCTGCTGCATATTCGAGGCCCTTTGGCAGTAATAAGCTGGCAAATATCAGCATGGTAATGACTCTCACCAATTGTTCTGCAATTTGCGAAACAGCTGTCGGCGTCATAATTTGGCAGCCTTGCAGATATCCTCGATAACTGGATAAAATCGTAACAAAGAAAACCGCAGGTGCTAATGCCAATAAAGAATAATACGCCCGTGGATCTCGAATGAAGCGATATTCAATTAATAAACCCGCACCAAAGTACAATAATAAACTAAAGAACAGTCCCGTTAATACTAATACAGTTAACGAAATACGAAAAACACGATTGGCACCAATAAAATCATGTAAGGCTCTTTTCTCCGCAGTAATAATGGAAATGGCTACGGGAATACCTGCTGAGGATACGCTTAAGGCCAAAAGATAGATGGGAAAAGCCATTTGATACAGCCCAATTCCCTCACCGCCCAGCACCCGTGACAGGATGATCCAGTTTAAAAAGCCAATCACTTTTACAACAATGCCACCTATTGTTAATATTAAGGTGCCCTTTAGAAAAGAATTGGAACTTCCTTTATTCTTATTGTTTTTTTCATTTTCTTCCGTCATCTTATATCCTTTGTTTCGTAATGTAATGCTTGCTATTCACACAATCCAATTATGTTCAAGCATTCTTACGTTTTTTGATTATATAATACATTATGAACACAACCAAAGCACCAGCTACAAATAAACTGGCCTCATGACCAATACTGCGTATCATTTCCCAATTCGCCCCCAGCATCATACCTGCATAAATAAGCGCAATGGTCCACGGTACAGATCCTAAGATAGTATACACTATAAATTTAATAAAATGAACCCTTGCAAAGCCTGCAGGTAAAGAAATAAAGGTACGAATCACCGGCAGCAGACGAGCCAGAAATACCGCAAGCAGTCCATAGCGGTCAAACCATTTTTGAGCCATGGCTACTTTGGCTTCGGATACAAAAATATATTTGCCATACCTTGTAATAAAAGGTGGTCCTCCGTAATAGCCGATCAAGTAAGATACAATCGATCCTGCCAGTCCACCTGCTACACCTGCTATTACAGCTGTATTGAAATCCATCCTGCCTAAAAAGACAAGATATCCGGCAAAACCAAAGATCAGTTCACTGGGAATGGGTACATTCGCACTTTCTAAAGCCATACCAATGAAAACAGCAGGGTACCCCCATATCCCAATTAAATGAATTACATATTGAAAGATAGTTTCCATAATTCCCCCAAGAAATAAATTATATCACACCTACCCCATTAATCTAGTGTGAATCTGAAAATTACTTACTATACACTACATAGAAATTTTATTCCTTTTAGAAGAATTTTGCAAACAATAGTAATAAAAAACGACAAAAAAGAAATGTCATTACAAACAATATCGAAACAACCCTTTTGCAAAAAGGAGATTGTTTCACTAACGTTCGCAATGACATTTTTAATGCATTATATTGATTATGCTGTAAAGCTGAATGTTTCACCATCTTTAGGAATGACAATCCTTTCGGCTAAACCTTCTGCTGCAGCATGTGATTTAAGTTCTTCCCGCGATAAAAGACAGTGATTCATCGCCTCCATATGAACTGCAACCACGATCGTATTCCTGTCATATTGGCAAAGGGCGGCTACATCTTGGGCCGTCATGGTAATTGGATCGCCTGTAGAAAACTGAGCTGCTCCTGCATTCACAATGGTTATATGAGGATGATAGGTCTTAAGTGTCCTCTCTACTTCAGGACAATAAATCGTATCACCAGCGATATAAAGAATCGGCTCTCCCTTAGCCTGCAAAATATAACCTGATACAGGCGACATTTTTGCACCAATTTCTCCCGTTCCATGCTGCCCTCCCGTACGAATCATTGTGATTCCTTCCCATTGGTACTCCTCATGAACAGGTATGATCTTTGAAAAACCCTCTGCTTGTAATTTTATTTCATCTTCCGGCTGGCAGAAAATCAACTTCCCCTTAGGCACTAACTGAGCAGCGGCATCATCGAAATGATCCCTATGTGTATGAGTCAAAAGTACAGCATCAATCCGCTGCAAAAAATTTTGAGGATTCATGATGGGAACAAGAGGGTTGCGCCGTTCATTTGTTGAATTGACAATAGGCGGCATAGCCTCTGCTGGACTTAACATCGGATCAACCAATAACAATCGATCATTGATTGTTAGTAATAGGGTCGCATGCCTTACTAATTGAATTTCCATATAAACTCCTGCCTTTATTTATCATTCCTATTCTTATTATGACGAATAAACACATTCTTAACAATTGTACCATGAAATAATCCATCCCATTTTACTTACACTATGAAAGGAAATGATCTGATGCTTGATCAAACCGATTGGAAAATACTACAATATCTACAAAACAACTCCCGCATGCAGTGGCAGGAAATCGGCAAAATGGTTCATTTAACAGGTCAAGCAGTAGCTGCTCGTATAAAAAGGCTGCAGGATATGGAAATCATCGAAGATTTTACAATCACAGTGAACCAGGAAAAGCTTGGCAAGCCCCTGCTGGCTTTTATTACTGTATTTATGAAATCGACAAATCATGCTGCATTTCAACAGTTTTTATCTATGCAGGAAGAAATTAAAGAAGCCTATCGAATTAGCGGCGAAGGCTGCTATTGGCTAAAAGCAGCTTTATCGAACCAGCAAGATCTCAACCATTTGCTGGATGCCATTTTGGTGTATGGTAACTATCGAATTAATCTGTCCATCCAAACAGTAAAGAAGACTAACCTATGATGGAGTAAACATCCATCATAGGTTAGTCTCACGCAGCTAGGCTATCTCATTTTACTTACTACTTGCTTGTCCAATATATGTGAATCGCTTCACTGTCTGTCCCTCAAACTCCACCATTTCGTCAAACATTGCTAAGGGGCGTATCCACCTTCCCTTTTTTCCGTATAGGGCTTGATATACCACATAATCTTCTTGTGTTTCACTATGTTTTGCAATCATAAGCACCTCATAGAAATTACCTTTAAAGTGTTGATATGTACCAGTTGTAATCATCTATATCCTCCTGCTGCCTTATCAGGCTATATATCTGCTTATTATTTTATCATAGTTGTTATGCAAGACAACTATGCCGTTTACAAAAAAAAGGCTTACAAGATCCTATGAATCTAGTAAGCTGCAGAATTTAGATTATCCTCTATATAAAGAATATGGTTACTTTGCATTTTTTGCATAACGATGAGGTTTATAATTTCGTGCGTATTCTTCTAAAAGGTTTTCTAATTGCTTGAATGCTTCTTCATCATAGTTATTGTTGTTATTTTCTTGCAACAATCTGATAAGAAACTCCACTTTTTCATGGAACTCCACCATTAGTACCCTCCTAATAAGAACATATTAACCAATACTGAATTAAAATGAGTGTCCCTGCCGCTATTAATCACTTGTAAAGCTTCTTTTTTGGTCATTGCTTTACGATAGGTTCGATCTGAAGTAAGAGCTTCATATACATCCGTAATACTTAAGATTTGTGCAATCAATGGTATTTCATCCCCAGATTTGCCGCTGGGATAACCATTTCCATCAAATTTTTCATGATGACAGCAAACAGCTTCTGCTATGTCTTGCAATGGATGTATCTGATTTAAAATTACAAAACCATATTGAGAATGCCTTTGCATAATTTCAAATTCACTCTTAGTTAATTTTTCAGGTTTGTTTAAAATTTGCCGTGGAATTTTTATTTTTCCAATATCATGAAGCAATGCAGCAACGGATATATCTTTAATCATTTGAGAGGAAAGATTGAGTCTTCTTGCAAAGCGAACAGCTATATTTGCTACATTATAAGAGTGCTTGGCAGTATCTACATCATGCTGATGAATTAAGGCTAATAGATAATTTGTTATTTCTAATCGAGTCTTACAAGGATATTGAAATATGATATCGTCATCTATAATTGAATTTTGAAGCATATCATTCCTCCTCAAAAAAGCAGCACTAGCAATGTAACATAATATACTTGTGTTACATCGATAGTGAGATAAGGAGTATCATCTGTCTCAATGCTAAAAATGTTGTTTTTGAAAATTAAAGTAACATATTGTATACTGAAAATCAGATAAGAAACATGATATAGGACGTGATCGAAATCGAATATGTAGAACCAATACGATGCAAAACACAGATCAATCAAATTAAATTTTATTTAAAGAATAAGAATTTACGAGATTACTTACTTTTTGTCTTAGGTATTAATAGCGGCTTACGCATATCGGATTTATTATTATTAACAGTAGCCGATGTAAAGGGCAAAGATCGCATCTTGCTCAGAGAGAAGAAAACAGGAAAAAGTAAGGATTTCCCTTTGTCCGATACATGTAAAAAAGCCATAGATGAATATCTTAATACGATACAAATTAGTGATGGTTGTCTATTTAAAAGCAAAAAAGGTAATTGGCCAATTACCAGGGTGCAGGCGTACCGAATTATTAATAGTGCAGCACGAGAAATCGGTATTAATGATGCGATTGGCACCCATACACTGCGTAAAACTTTTGGATATTGGGCGCACAAAAAAGGAGTAGATATCACAAAAATCCAAAAACTGCTAAATCACTCTGCACCAAATGTAACATTAGCTTATATTGGAATTACAAAAGATGAATTAGATGACGTTTATATCAATTTAAACTTATAAAAGCTAAGATCATATAAAATTTTAGCGAGAAAAATCTTAATTCCTAGAAAAAAAAGGATAATTAGAAAAAATGACGTAATATGTTTTATTATGGAATTTTCTAGTTGACGTAACACAAGTATATTGTGTTACGTTATTACTATGAATAAATGACTTCTTAAAATCGCGTAAAATGGAGGCGGAGCCTCCCTTTTGTGCGATCTTTTAATCTATTATCATTTACTATTTACGAATTTTTGTGACTACACAATTTCCCATACTATTTAACTCCATTTTTGCAGTATGATAATTCATCAGAGTGCTGCGGTGGCCCACACTTATAATGGCTGCATTTGACATGGTACTAACAATCATTTTATACATGGCTTGCTCTGTGCTCTCATCCAAAGCAGATGTAGCTTCATCCAAGAAAAGCCAATTTGGTTTTTGCAATAGCACTCTGGCAAAAGCAACCCTTTGCTGTTCTCCTAAGGAAAGAGTATGACCCCAATCAGCTACGATATGTAATTTATCTGTTAAATGGGCTAGCTTACACATGACTAGAATCTCTCGCATTACTTTATCCTTATCTTCCTTGACGATATCTGGATAGACCAGAGTTTCCCGTAAAGAACTGCAAGGCAGATACGACTTTTGAGGAACAAACATTACTTTTTGCTTATCAGGTACTATGATCTTGCCAGAAGCATAGGGCCAAATACCAGCAAAAGTACGCAATAATGTACTTTTCCCGCAGCCTGATTCTCCCATGATTAATAATTTATCAGCAGGTTTTATGGATAAGGATAAGTCTTTTAATAGAAGAGACCCATCTGGTAAGAATATCTGAAGATTGCATGCCGAATATACAGAGGACTTTTCCCGGGAAATATTTAGTTTGTATGCTCTAGGCAATTGACCGCGAACCATTTCCATACTTACTAAAAAATTATTAAGGCGATTAACGACCGCCCGCCACTGGGCAAGAAGTGTAAAACTATCAACAACAAAGGAGAATCCTGTTTGTACGTGTCGATAGGCATCTACAATCTGAAACATTTGTCCTAAATGAATCTGACTGGTAAAGTAACGGGGTGCCGCTGCAATCGAAGCAAAAATGGATGAAACTTGCGTATAGGAAGATGTTAGCCAAGTGAGTGACCTGCGAACCTTCATAATCTTTTGATAGGTAGCGACAATTTTGCCGAAACCTTGATGAAAGCTCCATTTTTCTTGCCTTTCGCCGCCATATAAAGCAATACTTTCTGCATTTTCTCTTAATCTCATTAAGCTAAAACGAAAATCAGCTTCATAACGTTGCTGGTCAAAATCTAATTTAACCAAAGGACGTCCTGTCTTAACTGTCCAATAGGTCCCCCCCATTGCATATAGCATAGCTACCCAGACCAAATAACCTTGTATAGGAATCTCATATCCAGCAACGGATAGGGTAATTATACCTGATAAATTCCACAAAATCACAATAAACGACAAAATAGTTACTAAATCTTGCAACAGGTCTAAAGAGAGCCTAAGAGTAAGCCAAACAAACATCTCGATATCTTCGCTAATACGCTGATCAGGATTATCCATATCATGTTCTTGAGAAAGCTGTAATAAATAGTAGGTTTTGTGAGCCAGCCAATCGGATAAGTATCGTTCTGTCATCCATCGCCGCCATCCGATGTGAAGCATCATTCGCGTATAAATTTGATATCCTCGTACCACAACCAAGCAGGCAGCCAATACACAATAATGGCCAATGGACTCCATAAAGCCTTGATAATTATGACTTTGTATAACCTCATAAAAATTAACTTGCCAGGTGTTGATTAAAACTAACATATATACAATTCCCAGATTCAAGGTAATAACGGTAACGAGTAATCCCCAAGCAGACCACTTTTCCTCTGAAAACCAATAGGATCTGGCAATTTTCCAGCTAGTTAATAATAAGGCAGCTTTCCCTCTCCTCATATATTTCTATCACCTCCTTATTGTATATTCACTTAGTAGTAAGGCCATAACAAAAACTTGGAATTTTGCCAGTTGCCTAGGCAGTAAATGAAGTTCTTTTGTTGCAGACGTATCTTTTTGTCATTGCGAACAGAGTGAAGCAATCTCTCAGGCAAGTAGGGGATTGCTTCGCTACGCTCCCAATGACGAATTGTTGATAATAGCAAAAAGGACGGTTATACCTAGATAGGCATAACCGTCCTTCACTTAACCTTTATACATGAAATAGAAGACTCTTGCTTCTATGTTTTTAAATAAATACTCCAGTTCCAATCGACAGCAATTAAAACGGAGTGAAAGCATCTTTAAATAATGAGTCCAGGGATGAAGCACCAAGAATTTTTTTAACTCTGGCAAAGAAATAACAAAAAAGATTTGCCGTACTTTGATTGGTCAGAGGCAATAATATCGCTGTTGCTTGTTTATATTGTTCAATTTCAGCTTCTGCATTGACATAGGAATATAATTCTAAGGCAGTTGCTGCATTTTTCACGAGAATACCACTAGGATTCGTACCATCAATCTCTACATTTTGCGTAAAAGAAAAGTTCGGCAAGTTCTTCTCCACCCATAATTCATACTTTTTGTGCCCATCAAACAGTTGGCATTTTGCATGATGAGGCACGCACATATCTTGTACCAAGTGAGCTGCAGCCCCTAAATAAAAAATGGAACTTTCGATACAACCTTGCCGTATATGTTTGATCGCCATAGAAAAAAACTGCTGATAATCACATGCCGCATTGGAAAAATGCCAAAACCCGCGGCGAGTAGTGGGATGTAGGAAATGATGGATATTTTTCCAGTTTAAATCAGCCCAGATTACGCCATTCTGAAGCTGTTGATAATATGCAGCGAGTAACATCGCCTCTTTTATAAATCCATTCTTCTGCAAAATACCTAAGGCTTGATCATTGCAATATTGATGAGTCACACAGTAAGAAGAATCAATTTGCTGCCATACTGGATGCTCCATAAAGGACATGGTTCTCAAACTTGTTGTAACTACTGCTTTTAGCATTATTGAACACCCGCTTTCTGCCAAGATTCCAGGCCAGTAAACCTTTTTCGGCGGTTTCCAACAAAACCATTTATTTTTTCAGTTATTATTCTACCAGCATTATGGGGGCTTACTTCCCTGCATTTATCTTGCATTTCTTTTAACACATTTGACTTTTCATTTAAAATGGCTGCAACCTTTATCGCAACATCATTCTCTTCTTGTACCCATAATGCAGATCCTTGGCAATGCAGATAGTTCGCATTTTCTTCTTCCTGTCCCGGTAATGGGTTAAGTAAAACCATGGGCAAATTCACGGCTAAAGCCTCACTGCAGGTCAACCCTCCAGGTTTCGTGATTAATAGATCTGCCTTCTTCATAAGGGAGTCTATGTGAGACGAAAAAGGTAATACGGTAATTTCATTATGCAATGTGGCAGCTAATACTCTTAGGTGCTGTTCTAGTTTTTCATTCTTTCCCGCCACAACTGTGATATGAACAGGCTTTGACAGTTGCTCCAGCTTGCGCAATGTTGCTTCCATGGACCCAAAACCTAAACCTCCGCCCATAACTAAAATTTGGGAAGCTTGTTTTTTTATGCTCCTGTCAGCAGGCATAAAGCTTCGGTTAACGGGGATACCGCTGGCAGTGATCTGATTCCTCTGAATACCATATTCCTGCAGATCATTTGCCATCATTTTATTTGCAACAAAATAGTGATCAACCCCGCTTGAAATCCACCAAGGATGCACTGCGAAATCGGTAATGATGCCGGCAAGAGTGAAATGGCTGCCTCTCTTATATCGCAGGGCAGAAGCCGCACCAAGAGGGAAAGGATGGGTACAGACCACGCCGTGGGGACGATACTCATCAATTAAACCGGCCATCATTTTTCGATTGGCTGCATTTATAAAATCGATTATTTTGCGAGTCTGTTGATTCTCTGTTATTCTATAAAGTCCCTTATACAAATTAGGAGCTACTTTCAAAATTCCATAATAGGACGATTTCATGAGATTCATCAGCTCGATTTGCAGTCGATTTAATGTAGGATAACGAAATTGACCAACCTGTAAGAAATCAACAATTGTTACACTGCAGGAATCAGCTGCCTGCAGCTCCTCGCCGATCGTCGAAGCTGCTTGCATATGTCCATTGCCAATTGACGCTGAAACGATGAGAATCTTTTTTGATTTCATAGTCCCACCTCTTAATAATATTTTGTATCTATATTGACAATATCATAACCATAATAAAAAAAAATTAGGATTACATTAACATTTCGTTAATATTATCCCTTGATTTTCAAAATAATACTCTTTGAACCGCGAAGAATGCTACGGTTATAATTTCTATAATACTCCAACCGCCCGTTAAAAAAATAAAACGGATTGAACCACAAAAACGCAAAGGACACAAAGGGATATTTAACTACTTTTCATACTTATAAGAAAACAGGCAGTTTCCTTATAATGAGGAAACTGCCTGTTTTCTATGACATTATTCATATCGCAAGGCTTCAATCGGATCAAGCAATGCCGCTTTGCGAGCAGGGTATATGCCAAAAAATAAACCAATGAATACGGAGAAGGCAAAGGCCGCCACAATGGCCAGACTCGAAATCACTGTTTTCCAGCCTGCGACAGATGAAATTCCATAGGATGCACCAATGCCTAGCACAATACCAAGTACTCCTCCAGTGACACTGATTACAATGGCTTCAATCAGAAATTGCAATAAAATATTTTGGTATCGCGCTCCCAGTGCTTTTCGAATGCCAATTTCCCGTGTCCTTTCCGTCACTGATACCAGCATGATATTCATAATACCAATACCGCCCACTAGGAGGGATAATCCTGCAACAACGGCTAACAAGGAAGTAATCATACTGGTAGTTTCATCGGCAGCCTCCATGATCGCTACCATATTCCGCACGGTAAAATCATCTGGAGTCGTTGCTGCTAACTTATGACGCGCCCTCAACAAAGTTGTAATATCATCCTGAACCTGATAAATCACATCCGTACCAGTTGCCTGAACGTTGATGTTTTGAATGTACGTAATCCCCATTAAACGTTCCTGTGCTGTCTTCAATGGAATGATAACCGTATCATCCTGGTTGCCTCCGGCTGATTCCCCCTTGGCTTCTAATACACCAACTACCCGAAAGGGTGCATTGTTAATTCGAATGGTTTGTCCGATTGGAGTTCCACCATTAAACAAGTTTTCTGCCACTGTCTTTCCCAGTACTGCGACTCTTGCTCGAGTTTCTACATCCTGATTCGTGAAGAAACTTCCTTCTTCTATGTTGTAATTACGTATCCCCTGAATATCAGGAGTTGTCCCCTGGATACTTGTGGTCCAGTTCTGATTGCCAAATACCACCTGATAGGAACGAGTAACTGCTGGTACTACCAGATTAATACCTGATATCTCTTGGCTTATCGCCAACGCATCCTTCTCATTCAAGGTGATGCTGGATCCTGCGGCTTGTCTGGAACCGCCAGCATTAGAGGCACCAGGTGTTACCACCAGCAAGTTACTGCCCAGTCCTGCAATAGAGGTCGCTACTTTATCTTTGACCCCCATCCCAATGGATACCATAGCAATTACTGCACCAACACCAATGATGATCCCCAGCATGGTAAGCATCGCTCGCAATTTATTTGCTTTAAGCCCCGCTAAGGCGATGGAAATACTTTCACTAAACACAAACTCACCTCACTTTCCATTCATCCCGTTCAATCAACCCATCACGAACGTAGACAACCCGCCCGGCATACTCGGCAATGTCTGGTTCGTGGGTAACCAGAATGATGGTTCGTCCTTGGGAGTTTAACTCTGAAAAAATATTCATAACCTCATCACCAGACTTGGTATCAAGGTTACCTGTTGGTTCATCCGCCATAATAATTGTAGGGTCATTTACCAGCGCTCTGGCAATGGCAACACGCTGGCGCTGACCACCAGAAAGTTCATTAGGCTGATGATTCATCCGTGATTCCAGTCCTACCATTGCCAAAACCTGCTCTGCCCGTGCCAATCGTTCTTTTTTTTCAACTCCGGCATACACCATAGGCAGAGCCACATTTTGTAATGTGGACATCCTGGGCAGAAGATTAAAGCTTTGGAATACAAAGCCTATTTTTTTGTTTCTGGTGATGGCAAGCTGATCATCATTGAGCGTTGCTACTTCTTGCCCATCCAGTATATACGAACCCTTTGTCGGCCGATCTAAGCATCCTAATATATTCATTAACGTTGATTTACCCGACCCAGATGGTCCCATGATTGCAGTCAATTCGCCAGGGCTTATATTTAAGGTGATCCCCGCAAGGGCATTGACCTGTTCTCCGCCTAGTTGGTAAACTTTAGTAACTTCTGAAAGTAGAATCGACAAGATAAGCCCCTCCTTTACATGCCACCAGGACCACCAACCCTCATACCGCCCTTGGTAGAATTTGTTGTTTGCGTTTTAGCCGAAGATGCCACGATTTCATCGCCCTCGGATAATCCGCTTACAATCTCAATTTTACTATCGCCTGTGATTCCAGTAGTAACAGCTACATTTTGCGACACATTTTGTTTAACTACCACTACATATTGTCCATTATTATTGGATTTAACAGCAGCGAGGGGCACAACCAGCGTATTTTTACTTTCTGCCACATGAATAGAAACCCTGGCTGTCATCGTTGGTTTCAGCAAGTTCTCAGCAGCATCCACATCGACTAATACATTATAGTAGACTACATTAGAAACAACAGTGGCTTTTTGCGAAACATTCGATACCACTCCGCTGAAAGTCTTTGCAGGATATGCATCTACTGTAAATGTTACCTTTTGTCCGACTTGTATTTTCCCAATATCCGATTCATCCACCTGAGTTTCAATCTGCATTGTTGACATATCAGCGATTGTCAGCAGTACCATCGGTGTTGATACCCCGGGTGCTACCGCTTGACCGGCAGGAGTCGGCTTACCAATAACCTGCCCATTGATGGGAGAGCGAATCACTGTATCGTTCAATTGAGATACCGCATCTTCATAGGCTGCTTGGGCCACACTGTAATCACTGCGGCTGGTATCAAGAGCCTGAGTTGTTACTGCTCCAAGTGCTTCTAATCGCTGGGTACGCTCATAGATACCCGTCGCGTTGGATAAACGAGCCTGGGCCTGAGAAACAAGTGCCTGCAGATGCGTATCATCTAACATCAACAGCACCTGCCCCACTGATACGACATCATTTTCCTTAACCTTTACTTCTTTGATCAAACCTGTAATTTTAGAACTAACATCAACGAGATTTACCGGTGAAATGGTCCCCGTAGCTGAAACCATGGAAGAAATATCGCCACGCTCTACCTGTACGGTTGGTCCCACCTGAACGGGAGTTGTTTTTCCTTTATAGATATAAATAGCACCACCAATTGCTGCTACAAAGATCAAGCCAAGAATCCATCCTTTATTTTCAAGAACTTTTTTCCATACCAAGGGCATACTCGTACCTCCTGCTTATCATTAACAGCTTTTAGGGCTGCGCTCATTCTACGCCTGCTCCAATCGCTTTTTGCAAATTTGCTTTGTTTACACTGTAATCATATACGGCTTGCGTAGCATTGGTTTCGGCTTGTGTAAGAGCCACTTGCGCATCAATAACATCTAAGTTGGTACCTACACCAGCATAGTATTTAGCTTGAGAAGCTTTAAGATCTTCATTGGCTTTGCCTACCGCTACTTTTGAGGTTTCAATACGAGCCTCCGCTTCTTTCATACTTAAATATGCTTGACGAACTTCTAATTCAACTGCAGTACGAGTTTGCTGATCACTGTGGCTGACTTTCTCCATATTTGCTTGGGCTTCTTTGATTTTGGCATTAGTCACGCCAGCATCAAAGATATCCCAGCTGGCAGAAAGTCCAACCGTCCAATTGCTATTGTCGCCAGGAAATTTAGAGCCGCTCCAGCCTTGTGTGCCATTTGCTGACACCGTTGGCAGTTTTCCGCTATCGGCAACTTTAATGCCTGCTTTTGCTGCATTTATCGTATCTTGAGACTGCATGATTTCTGGTCTCTTTTCTTTTGCCATTTGAATACTGTCTTCCAATGACATATCATATTGGGAAAAAGCAAGATCATCTTTCATGGTATTCTGACTATCTAAAGGCAAGCCTATAATATTATTAAAAGTCGCAACGGATACATCATAAGCATTTTGCGCTTTTGTCAAATTCTGCTGTGCATTTGCCAATTCTACTTCTGAACGCAATACATCAGATTTGGCGATGGTTCCTACTTCATATTGAGCCTGAACATTTTTCAAATGCTCTGATAGATTATCAACAGTCTGTTGATTCACTGTTACTAGTTTATTATTTTGTAACACACTAAAATAAGCAGTCGTAGTATCTAACTTTACCTGCTCTTTCACTTTAGCTACACCAACGGTAGCAATATTCGCATTATATTTTGCCTGATCAATCAGTCCTTCTGTTCTTCCCCCGGTATATAAAGGCCAGTTTACACGAAGGGAGGTGTTAAAATTCTCACCCGTAGATGTTGCTTCTCCACCAGATCGATTATTACTATTGGACAAGGATAGATTCGGCATTTTACCGCCTTCATTTTCCTTTATACCCCAAACCGCTTTATCTTTATCAGCAATTGCCATCTTAATCGACGGATTATTTTGCAATGCCAAAGCAATACTATCATCCAGCGATAGCTCGGCAGCAGCAGTAAAAGGTATAGCGGTATTGAAAACCAGCAAGCCAGTTGCCAGTAAAACAGCAGGTTTCACGAAGGCTTTCTTTCTTGACATTTCTATGTGTCCTCCTTAAATTTGCTTCCTATCAGTAGTCGGTGACTATTGAATTTATTCTACTGTTCTTTTTTTTGATTTTCTTTAGATTCCACTTGGTAAGTACTGTATGGTGAAACAAGAAAACGTTTTTTAACCGCAGAGGCGCAGAGAACACAGAGAAAAGATAGATAGGATAGAAAAATCTATAAATTCAGATAGTAAAAAAAGACACCTTTTCAAGTGTCTTTTCGCTGATTATGATGTTTCAATAGGAAGAGTAACATAGACTTGTGTACCAATGCCTGCCTGGCTTTCCACCCATATTTTTCCTTCATGCTTTTCAACAATCCACTGTGCAATGGCTAATCCTAAACCAGCTCCCCCATTCTTACGAGAACGAACTTTATCACCACGAAAGAAACGTTCAAAAATATAGGGTAAATCAGCCGGCAAAATTCCACATCCTGTATCCTTCACCTGGATTAAGACCTTACTAGAATGTTTGCAGCAAATAATTTGGATGTTCCCTTCTTGGGGTGTGTATTTAATCGCATTATCTAATAAAATGACGAATAATTGGTGCAGTCTTTCCCGGTCTGCTGACAACCAGATTGTATCACTGCATTTTACATCTAAGGAAACACCCTGCATCTGGGCCAAAGGTACAAACTGTTCTACAACCCTATCAATGATTTCATTTAATAGTATCGGCACTGCTTCAATTTCCATTTGATTTGCATCTGCTCTCGCTAACGTAAAAAGAGTGGAAACCAATTTGCTCATGCGTATGGTTTCTCGAATGACATTAGTAATGCGGATGGTTTCTAACTCTATGGTATGCTCAGGACTACGTAATAAGAGTTCTGCATTACTTTTGATAACAGCAAGGGGAGTGCGCAGTTCATGAGAAGCATCAGCCACAAACTGCTGCTGTTTTTCCCATGCCGCTTGAATGGGCACTAAGGCACGGCGAGCCAAATAATAACTGCCTAACACAATGGCTGTCATACCAATAAGCTGTCCAATGAATATAATAATTAAAAATCGCCTTAGCATGGCTAACTCGGAGTCAACTATACTAATGGCTATAACATCTTTGACTTTAATAGGACGATCCTTAAACACAATGGTCTCATCCGTATAAGGATAGGGATTCGATAAAATGCGATACACATGATGATCGATTTTTGGTGTCTGCCATTTTTCGGTACTGGCTGTTTCAAGAAAATCCAGAACTTCGGGTGGTAATCCTTCAATGGGATAGGTATGAAGATTGATAATCTTTCCCTCTATATCTCGCAGCAAAATCAGTATGCGGGATTCAAAAAAAATCAGGGGCGGTCCTCCATCCCTTAGACGAATGTTTGGAATGCGAAAAGCATTTACTCTGCGTTCCATGGATTCATCAATATCATCAAAAATCTGCCTGGCTACGTATCCATACAAGGTTCCGCCAAAAATAATAAAAATCACTAAAAATACTATGGAATTTACCAGCGTCAATCTTCGTAAGGTTTTCTGGAACATGATTACTTCTCCTTCATCATAAAACCTGCTCCACGAATCGTTTGTATTACGATCTGGCTGCCTTGAGCCGTTAATTTCTTGCGAAGATAGTGAATATATAAATCCACAATTCCAATCGTGGTTTCTGACTCAAAGCCCCATATTCGATCAAAGATTTGTTCTCTGGTCAAGATATGACCTTGGTTTAATATCAGGTATTCGAGTAAATCATACTCTTTACTCGTTAACTGCAAAGCATTTTTATCTACAAAGCCATCTCTTAATTTGAAATTCACAGAGATGTCGCCATACAAAAGCTCTCCTTCTTTCCCTCCCATGCCTGTACGTCTTAATAAGGCTTTCACTCTCGCTAATAACTCTGGAATGGCAAAAGGTTTCACCAAATAATCATCGGCACCGCTATTTAAGCCGATTACCCGATCTTGTACGCTGTCCTTTGCCGTTAAAAGCATAATAGGCATGGAAATGTTCTGCAAACGCAGTGTTTTTACAATCTCTAAACCACTGACTTCTGGAAGCATAATATCAAGTATTAATAAGTCATGGACATTCTGCAATGCTAAATATAATCCTTCCTCGCCATTTCCTGTCTCATGAATCAAGTATTCTTCTTCTTTGAGCACAGCAACAACCACTTCCCGCAGCATCTGATCATCTTCTACAACTAAAATTCTCACTAGTGCCTCCCCTTACGACCTGCCTTTATTCATTACACATAGCTTATCCAAGAGAAAACGTCTGCATTCAGGTCGAAAAGCAAAAGCACCGATGCGAAAATTCGCAATCGGTGTTTTGTATAGCATGTATTCAGTACGGCTTTACAGCTCGGGATGATTTTTTAAAAAATTCTTGATGGAATCAGCCATAACTTTTTTACCTGAGATGTCAGGATGCAATCCATCCTGAGCATATTTTACTGGCAGTATTCCATCCTCATCTGCCAGCAGGGAATAAATTTCAATCGCATAGGATTGATTTCGAATAAACGCATTCACTTTCGCTAATTCTACCTGCCAGTTATCAGCAGTTGACTGATCAAATACCCGCTGTATTCTTTCAGGATTTACAGGAGGGACTGTCAAGAAAATAGGCGTGATTCCATTTTCCTCACATTTTTTCTTTAGTGATTCTAAGGATTCAATGACTACTTCTCCAGATACGCCACCACGAATACTATTCGTTCCACCCATAATAAACAGATATTGAGGCTTAAAGGGAAGTACGTCATGTTCAAAACGCTCCACCATCGCCTCGCTGGTATCTCCGCTTCTGCCTAAATTCTTCACAGGGAAAGGCAAGTATGAGACATATTCAAAACGTTCATCCGATGGCGGATTCGAAATGGCTCCACCCCCATGAGTAATGCTATCGCCAAACACGGCCCATTTTTGGCTGCCTATTTTCACGGTCAATGGGCTTGCATCAGAATACTTGCCAATCGGCTTTTGATTCTCATCTAACGCAAGTACTCGCCAGTAAAATGTCCCTGGCTCTACATAGGCATGAGTGTCATAATAATCAAATCCAAATCCGCCTTGTACTATAGAAGAACGGATTCTATATTTTGATGCTTCCACTCCGTTGGGGTTCTCTGGCAAAGCACTCAATATTTCCACTTCATAAGAATCAGCTCCTAATACTGGTATCCATGAATATACAGGATATAGCGGCAGGGGGTGACTCTTTTTTAAGCTGGATGTAATGGTTGGCTTAACAGGATTAAGAACTCCTTCGCTTAAAGGAATCGGATCTGAAAAAGCAGCACGAGGATTCTTATCGAAATCTAAAGGACGAACACGATAATATAGCTTTTTTAGTTTTTCGCCTTTAAATAAAGCTGCATCCAATTCAATACCAGGAGTAGAAATCTTGGTTGTACTATAAACAAATTGCTTGGCAGAAGCTTTCTTATTATTCTTAATGGGACGATTGGCGATCTCCAATTCATACATAACTGCATCCTCAGCATTGTGCCATACAAGCTGTATTTTATCGTTTTGGGCATAGCCATTTACCGTTACCAGAAACAGCGCAATACTTAAAAATAGGATCCTTAACACTCTCAAAAAACGTTCTCCTCTCTTTGTGTACAAAAAATAAAGATTGTCACAAGCATACGCTTGTGACAACAGTATGTATCTGCTACATTCTTTTCATGAATTATTCTTCATATGAACAACAATAATCCGCAACGATTTTTACTTTTAACGAAAAACGTGAATTAGCTGGAACTTGGAAGTCATCTCCGCCTGTATATACATTCCAGGTGCTTTCACCTGGTAACAATACTTCTAGCTCTCCTGCCAAAATCTCCATAACTTCAGCAGCGTCAGTACTAAACTCATATTCCCCTGGCAGCATAATTCCCAAGGTCTTTCTAGTTCCATCAGCAAAAAGAACAGTTCGGCTCGTTACCTTCCCCTCAAAATATACATTTGCCTTTTTTACAATCGAAACATTTTTAAATTGATCCACGCGTTTTCCCCCTTGTCTTTCCCATCTTCATTATACAGTAGTAGGCGATCTATATTTTTTGCTTTTTTTCATTGTAACACACCGGTTATCAAATGCAAAAGATAGAAATTTTGAAGAGCAGCTTAAATTTATAATGTTTATGCTGTACTTAACGCATTACCAACTGTATATTCACCTATTATTGCATTTTTAGCTACTTCTGCTAATATATCTAAGGTATCAAACAGAGGAAAATCAATATCATCCTGAGAAAGCAGAATAGGTAAATCGGTACAAGCTAATATCACACATTCAGCACCCATTTCCTTTAGACTGCCGATAATCGTCAGTAATGCTGCTTTATCAGATGCTAAAATTTCTCCTTTTACCAATCGATATATGATTTCTGACACAGTTTTTTGCTGATATATCGCGGGTAGTATTGGAACTATATTACTCTCGTACAGGGGTTTTGTATATAGTTGATTGTCAACAGATGCAGTAGTGGCTAAAATCCCTACCTTTTTTATTTTATGCAGTTTAAGATATCTGCAGGTTTCTTCCACGATACTAAACACAGGAACTTTTGAAACCTGCCGAATTGTATTGATATAAATATGAGCTGTATTACAAGGAATTACACAAAAATCCACGTTATCATGTATTGTCTTAATACCTTCAATCACAAGTTGTTCCAGCAAGTTTCCCTCTTCGTTACGTTGTAAAAAACAATCGGCGATTTGAAAAGGTTCGGGAACACTATACATAAGAATGGGAGGATATCCTTTAGTATGTACAAATTGTTTGACAATCTTCATATAAAACAGTGCGCTTGCCTCCGGTCCCATACCGCCGACAATACCACAAGTTTTCAAAATAACTCCCCCTTATATCTAATTCAACTAATCAATTTAAACTATCATTTCATCTCGGCCAAAAACAATGTCAAAACCATTCTCATTTTTTAAGGCATCATATCCATAAAAACCTAAACTAATCATAAATTTCTGTGACTCAGTATCTGTGCCTAGTACTCGTACACTATACTGGGGTTGCTTTAAACAATTTTCTAAATCCAAATACATTACATAGCGAAGTAGATTATTAAATTTTATTTTTAGCTGCCTAATGGCAAAACCATTATCAATAAAACCTTTTATAGATGGATAATTATCGGGGGCAACCGTAGCACATACATGCTTATATCCCATTTCTTTAATCATTTGTAAATGTTTTGCAAGGAGCTTACTAAAAAGTCCTCTCTTTCTATGATCCGGATGTACAGCAAGTGGGCCCACTTGGGCAACCTGCAAATATTCCTCTTGTATTATACCAATGTCAATACCTAGGTTCTCTTCATTTAAATCTGGAAAGGAAGCTATATGGAAACCGACTAACTGTTTCTTTTGAAAAAGACCTATTACGCTTTTTTCAATAGCGATTTGCTTATGAAAAAACTGTGTTGGTTCTGCAAAATAAATTGTTGGATCAGATAAGTTTTTAACTATGATTTCCTGTAAATAAAGGATTTGAGCTAAATGACTTTCATTTAAGACCTGGATATCATATCCACTGTTATCGTCAATTTTTGTTACATCTGCCATTGTTTTCAATCCCTTCATGGATATTAATTATCTTGTAGCCTTTCAAACTTAACAAAGAACTCCGTCCCGTCATCTCCTGTTTTCACGCTAATTTTAGCATTATGTCTAGCTGCGATACTATAGCAAACAGGTAAACCTAAACCGGTACCATTTTCTTTCGTTGTTTGAAAAGGAATTCCTATATTTTCTAATATTTCGACTTTAATCCCTGACCCTTGATCTGCAATAGCCATGACTACTGCATTCTCTTCACAGTACGTCCTTACTCTGACTTCTCCTTTCTCATCCATTGCTTCCAATCCATTTCTCACCATGTTAAGAATTACTTGCCTAATTTCTTTCTCATCAATCAGCAATTCGGGAATTTCACTTAATTCTAATACAATACTTTTATTACTGATTCTGGCATCTGCTTCAATAAGAGGAATAATGGCTTCAATAATATGATTCAGATTTGCATATTCAAGATTAACGGCTTTATTTTTTGCCAGAGATAGAAATTCTGATATAATGCTATTGGCCCGATCTAATTCCTCAATCATAAGACCATAAAAAGAAAAGTTAGGCGAATCATGTTCTTTTTTGGCGAGCATTTGCAGGAAGCCTCGTACAGTAGTCATAGGGTTACGTACTTCATGGGCAATCCCTGCTGCCATTTCCCCAATGATATTTAAGCGATCAAGCCTGGCAATCTGCTTTTCTATTTCTTTTTGCCTAATTGTATTCCATAAAATCATTTCATTTTGCTGCTGGATTTTTTTAAAATTAGCCTTCAATTTGTCAGCCATCTCATTAAAAGCAACTGCTAAGATACCAAATTCATTCTTCCGTCCTAAAGGTACCCTAAATTCCAAATCTCCATTACTAAGAGCTGTAACCCCCTCAGTTAACTCACTGATTGGCTCTATCACATATTTTTTGGTGATCCAAAAAATCGAGCCTAGAATTAAAAATAGCATCACAATACAAGTAATAAAAATTGGTTTCATTATTTGGCTTACTTTCTCTGCTAATTCACTCTCATCAATAATAGCGATGGCTTTCCAACCTGATATAGGAGATCGATTAACAGAGACTAATTGTCTTTTACCTTCAATAATAACACGATATATCTTCCCATCATCTGCCAAATCAACTAACTCAGGAATACCAATTTCTAGTGGAGTTTTCATCAGCCATTCATTATGCTTAGAACAAACAATAACTTTATTATTTTGACTTAGCAAAATTACATAACCATTTGTCCCAATTTTAAATTCCTCTATCCTTTTTCCTAAATCTTCCACATTCCAGCCAGCTACTACCACACCAAGTATTTTATCTTTGTATTGAACAGTACGTGAAAATGCAACAACTATTTCTCCTGTCGTTTTCATGGCATAAGGGTCTGTTAAATAAGCAGTACCTTTATGATTAACTGCTTCTTGATACCACATTCGTGACCTAGAATCATATCCAGACTCTGTAAAAAAACCAGGATACTCTAAGTATCCCCCTTGCTCTGTCCCTAACCCAACGAGCATCATACGGGGAAATATACCCGAATAGTTAACAACGAATTGATAAATCTTAGAGTCAAGCATCTCAGGATTTTTAATTTGCTTATCGCCTATAAATTTAATGACTTCTGCTGTTCGGTCGTCCATCGCCAATAATGATATAGCCTCATAAACTGGTTTAATCGATCCATCATCAATCTTATTATGTATTTTTCTTAATATTTCATAGGTATAATATTCAAAATTCTCATGTACCTGCTTCGTTATCACCTTCTCTATATAGAGTCCACCCGCAACGAAAGGTGCGATACAAACTAATAATGTCCATACAATAAACTGAAATCCGATAGATTGTTTTTTTATTTTCATAGTAACCTCAAAACAAACTTAGGAATCATTTTGTCGCCTCTTTTATCTTTTTCCAAAAAATTTGATAAGAATAGCATTACATGTAACTTTTTGTAAACTTCTCCGTTAATTTGAAATTTCCTTGTTTATATTGCTAATAAAAATTTTGAAAATATATTTAACTGCAAAAATTAAACAGTATTAAGAATAATTAAGTAAGAAAAATACTTTGCATCTTTAAAAAATAAAGCCTTTGAACCGCGAAGACGCGAAGAATAGAAAGAACACGAAGTAAACATACGCGAACTATTAACTTCACGGTTTCGTGTTTTTGCTCCAAAAGCTTATAAATCCTATACTACAAAAAGGCCAGCACCTTCGCAGGTTACTGGCCTTTTCCATTTCAGATTCTATTTTAGCTGCAATTTTGCCAGGGCTTCTGCCATAGCAGAATTAAACGGTCCATCGCTTCCTTTACTTTGCTCTCTCATATATTTAGCAACTTCTCCCTTTGAGCTTTTGGTGCTTTCCTTCTTTTTTCGTTCATTGAAAGTAGAGAGTTTTTCTCGGAAACCGCAGCTGCAGACAAAGATCTGCCCTTCACCCTCACCGCGTAACTCCAATTTCTTATGGCAAGTAGAACACCTGGCATTCGTTATTATGGAGAGATTTTTACGATGCCCACATTCTCGATCCTGACAAACAAGCATTTTTCCCTTCTTGCCATTCACTTCTAACATGAACTTTCCACATTCCGGACATTTTGTTCTAGTAAGATTGTCATGCCTAAACTTATCTTGGCTGTTTTTGATCTCACTTACAACCACTTGCGCATATTTTTTCATGTCATTAATAAAGATATTTTTATTCAAGCTTCCTTTTGCAATATAGCCTAGTTTTTGTTCCCATTGAGCCGTCAAGGCTGGGGATTTTAAATCTTCAGGAACCAATGCCAGCAGTTGTTTTCCTTTGGCAGTAATAAAAATATTCTTGCCATTCTTTTCGATTAAGAAGCTATTAAATAATTTCTCAATCACATCCGCTCTTGTAGCTACCGTGCCGAGGCCGCCTGTTTCTCCAATGGTTTTTTTCAAGGCTTCACTTTCATTACTCATGTACTTAACAGGATTCTCCATAGCGGATAATAAGGTACCTTCATTAAAAGGTGCAGGAGGTTTCGTCTCTCCCTTGGTAAGACTCACATTAGTAATCGATATAGTGTCCCCTCGATTGATCTTGGGTAATAATTGTTCTACTACATCTTCTTTTGCCTCATCGTCCTCACCAGCATGTTCATAAATTGCCTTCCATCCTTGGGCAATAATCGTTTTACCCGTGGCAATAAAAACTTCGCCGCCTATTTTAGCTTTTAGAGTGATTTGCTCATACTCAAATGGCGGATATAAGGCTGCTAAAAATCGTTTTACAACTAAATCATATATTTTTCTCTCCATATCACTCATAGAACTTAGCATTGGCATCTGTTCTGTTGGGATAATTGCATGATGATCAGAGACTTTATTATTATCAACAAAAGAGGAATTCCCTTTGATGGGCTTTTTCAAAATGGCAGAGGCTATTTGAGAATAAGGACCTACACTGCATGCTTTGACTCGGTCTTTGAGGGTGTCGACAATATCCGTAGAAATATATCTTGAATCCGTACGAGGGTAGGTTAGCACCTTATAATTCTCATACAATCTTTGCATAATAGAGGTAGTTTCTTTTGGTGAAAAACCAAATAGACGGTTACCATCTCGCTGCAGTTCTGTTAAATCATATAATTGGGGAGAAAACTTCTTTTTATAAGCTTTGTCGATTTCCACCACTTCAGCATTTTTATTTTTAACCGTATTTAATAGTGCTTCACAAACGCTTTTATCAAAAGTTCGCGTATTTTTTGTATTCTTATCCTGCCAAATTAATTTTAAATGATTGCTGCCAGTTGCAGAAATTCCATAATATTCTTTTGGTTTAAAGGTTTTAATTTCCTCTTCTCTGGCTGCAATAATGGCTAAAGTTGGCGTTTGTACTCTGCCGCAAGAAAGCTGGGCATTGTATTTGCATGTTAGAGCGCGAGTCGCATTAATTCCCACAAGCCAATCCACCTCCGCCCGGGCAACGGCAGAAGCATAGAGACTCTCATACTCTTTGCCAGGCCTAAGTTTGCTAAAGCCTTCCTTAATGGCTTTATCCGTAACGGAAGAAATCCACAGCCGCTTAATGGGTTTATTGATATGTGCCTTTTCAATAATCCAGCGGGCAACCAGTTCCCCTTCCCGCCCCGCATCTGTGGCAATTACAATCTCACTTACATCTTTGCGCGTCATTTGTGTTTTTACCGTGTTGAACTGTTTGCCGCTTTGCTTAATGACAACCAGTTTTAATTGTGCGGGCAGCATGGGTAAATCTTCCAGCTTCCAGGATTTATACTTATCATCATACACTTCTGGATCTGCTAAGGTTACTAAATGTCCTAATGCCCAGGTAACAATATGTTTTTCTCCCTCAAAATAGCCATTTTCTTTTCGATTACAACGTAATACTCTGGCTAAATCCCTACCAACAGAAGGTTTTTCCGCTAACACTAATACTTTACTCATTATACAGTCCTTTCCCTATACAACTGCTCTCGCAAAACTTTTTGATTCAACAAAGTTTCTCTTGCAGGAGTTTATTTCCTTTTTATACAATCTATGCTTATATTACATCTTTTACACGCTATAAGTCAAAATGTACCCCAATTATACCTTCCTCATTCAAAGCAAGTCAACAAATGGAAAACGTTCTTTCCTTAAATAGAGTTCCAAGCATAAGAATCATAGTAATAATCCTGGCATTTATGAAAAATGCCAGGATTATTACTATGATTCTATTTTTTAAAGATATGTGTTAAGGCATCGGCAAGGCAAGGATAATGAAAGGTATAGCCTTGCTGCAGCAAGCGCTTAGGATACACCTTCTGGCTCTTTAATAAGACCTCTTGTGCCATATCGCCGAACAGTATTGTTGCTAAGAAAGCTGGAATACGAGTACGGCTTTTACTGCCCAGCACTCTTCCCAGTATTTCCATAAATTCCTGCATCGTGACAGCATTGGGAGTACAAGCATTATACGCCCCCTGCCAGTCTTCACACTCAACTGCCTGCAGAATCAAGTTCACAAGATCATCAAGATGAATCCAAGACATCCATTGCTGTCCATCTCCAATATAACCGCCAACACCAAAGCGAAAGGGCAGAGTAACCTTCGGCAGCATGCCGCCATCCAATCCAAGTACATGACCAAATCGTAAACGCAGGACACGTACTCCCAAGCTTTCCGCTTTTACAGCCTCCCCTTCCCAGGCTCGACATACATCGGCTAAGAAGCCGTGACCGTTTCCACTACTTTCTGTAAATCGCCGCTTAGGATGAGAGCCATAGTAGCCAATCGCTGATGCATTGATTAATACCTTGGGATAGGGCAGCCCCATTTTTTGATTCTGAAGAATGCTATCAACAATACAAGAAGTGATTTTTACTCTGCTGTTTATGATGTCTTGACAAACAACGGAATTCCATCGGCTGCCTGCAATACTTTCACCCGCTAGATTAATAATACAGCTTGTCCCCGCAATCGTAGCAGAAGTGAATAGTTTTCCCGGCTCAGGCAATGGAACCATAGAGTCTCTTGGGTGATTCTTACTGTCACGAGAGACAATCTGAAATGTATTTCCCCGGGCTACTAATTGTTTGACAACGGCTCGACCTACAAAGCCAGTCCCTCCGGTTATCAATAGACTCACCAGCTGCTCACTCCTTTAGTCATCCTTCTCTCACCCTTCATTTCTACTCATCTGGCCAAACTCCTCCATTATGTATCCCAAAAGAGATCGGACTTACAGGGGTCAGATTACTTTCCATCCTTCAATATATAAGTTTTTAATTTTTAAGAAACTTCTTACCTCAACAGTAAGAGGAACATTTGTATAAAAATCCTGGGGCACATATACAGTAATTCCATCAATTTCATTTATAGTATACTCCTGATCCATTGGTGGATTTCCCCAATATACAGAGGGTCCAAAATCAACACTGCCACAGCAAAGTCCAGTCGGGCCATTTTGGATCACATACACAGGCTTCTTTTTCGTAAGTATATACTCCTTGGCCGCATCACTAATTCTAAGCATATCCTCCCTCTCCTCTCTTACCAGTAGATATAACCTTTTATAATACATTAGTCTGTCTCAATACGAACAACATTTCGCGTCCTTTTGTCATTGCAAGCAAAGTGAAGAATCTCCCCAGCAAACCTGGAATTGCTTCGCGATGCTCGCAACGGCCATGAAATAAATCACAGGAGTGTCAGAAAAGACATCCGATGCTTTTTTTAAGGGGCTTTTTTGATAATGACGAACAGAGCAAATAGAACGATTTAACCGCAGAGACGCAGAGGACGCTGAGGAGATTTTTAACCCTATCTTTTCTCTGTGTTCTCTGCGTCTCTGCGGTTCGATTATTTTTTTCCACGCATTTTCTATACCCTTTTTAAAGGGCTTTTCTTGATAATGACAAATTAATGTTACTTCCTTCTTCCACTATTGTATCCCCACCTCATTGCACTAGCAATACTTGTTTTTAATCTGCAATGAGGGTGCGCTTTTTATATACATCCTAACAGCCATGATCCTCCAAAATAAAGTGCCGCTAGAATCAATAGCAGAAAGATAAAGCTGCCAAAATTAAAACAGAGCAAACATAACAGTAAAAAAATAATAGTAATACCAGAATGATCCATTACAAAGCTGACCCACTCCATCCCTATTCCCCCCTCTTTTCAAACGTCCCTGGTTATGTATTATATGCTTTGCAATCCTATTATGTTTTCAAGCATGAGATAAAAAATATAACATCATATAGAAGAATGACCCAATGGAATAATCGAATCGGAATTAAGTCTTCTTTCTGCTTGTACTTTATGATATCCTATATTTAGAAAAGAAAATTATATGAGGTGAGATTATGACTCGTTTTAAGAAATTTTTGATTCTAATTGCTTTTCTGCAGCTTTATATTATTTTAACCCCCTTACCAGCTCTTGCTTATAACACGTATCATGTTGCTGTGGTACCTTTAGTCAATACTGCGAATTGCCAAGATGAAGAGATTCTAGAATTGATACAAACAAAAGTTAAGAATAAATTCAAATTTCCCTTTTATGAAATCATGTCCGTAGAATCTACAGCTGGGGCAGTACAAAAAGACACGCTAAAAAATCTAAAAGATAAAGCTGCCATGGAACAGCTGGCAAACGATCTTTCTGCAGATATCGTGATTGGTATTGAACTTGTCGATGCCCAATCAGCAACTGTAACCTCTTCCTTCTGGGGTCTTTATTCTGATGATGATGATACTTATTTGGATACCAGAGTCTTGATAAAATGTTATGCATATACGGTCAAGGACGGTACATATTTGTCTCTAAGAGCTTCCAGTTCTGGCTTAGAGCCCATGAGAGTTGACACAAACCTTTACAACTCTGTCGGGAAAGCAATGGATGAGCTCATTGGAAAATTGCCTTATAAAAGAGTTCCCGCCGATGCTCTTACACTTAAAGGTGAATAAAAAAAATAAAACATTATGAACCACAAAGACGCAAAGGACACAAAGGGGGTTATTTATATTTTTTTGTGCACTCCTTTGTGTGCCGCGGGCGGCGGCATTGCGCCTTTGTGGTTAAATCACTCCTTTATTTCTTCATGACTTTTGCGGTTCATTGCCTTTTTTACCTAATACTATGTATCCGATTCATCAATAAAACTTAAAATCATAGGAGTGCTTTATGAATACAATTACGAAAAGATGTCTATGTTTATTTTCAATTCTGATGCTTACTGTATTTTCTCCTGCTGTCTTAGCTGTGGCAGCAGATCCCGCCCAGGTCAATACCACCTTTCATATGACTGGTCAAGTAACCGCCCCTACTGCTATTCAAGGCTTTTACGGCATAATCGGGGACGATGGGGTAAAATATCAGCCAATCAATTTACCGCGTAAATTTAAGAAAGAGGGGCTCATCATTCAATTTGACGCAAAGCTGAAGGTAAATACCATGAGTACCTTCCAATGGGGAAAAATTGCAGAACTCTCTAACGTAACGCAAATTACATCATCCATTGCCCCAGAAGAGCGTAAAGCCATTCAACTATTACTAAAAAGATTGGATTCGTTTAATACAAAAGACTTAGAAAAACTGCAGGAAATTGATATTGTGTCCAGGCAGCTTACAAAAGAGCAGTTTGATAATTGGGTAGCGAAATATGATCATTTTACCCTTCTATATGTTGATATTTCTGATGCTGATTCTACTTCTATTACTGGTTCCTGTTACTATACCCGAGAACTTGTAAATGGGATGACCCTTCATGGCAATACGGATTTAGCAGCTATGACCTTTACGCTATCCCAAACTTCAAGCGGCTGGAAATTAACAGAATCAGGATCTTTGTCTAATCAACCCATTCAATATAGCGCAGATACCCTTGCCACACTTAAAGAAAAATCCGTTAAAAAATATAATACTGACAGTTTAGCTGCTCTTTGGCAACGGATTTAACTAGACCGTACTTTTGGGACTTGCAATATTAGCGCTATTCTTCCCGCTGTAAGAAAAACGCTGCGCGTCCTTTAAAACATAGAAAGTAAACCAAACCGCAGAGAACACTGAGAAAAAATAAATATAAAATACCATGAGATAGTTGACCGCGCAACTATCTCATGGTATTTTATATTTATATTACTTTTTTGTAAATATTCCGCTGAATAGTTACAATGAAATCGATTGGAAAGGCGAAACATGAAAAATAATATTGTAATTTTCTTCTTATCTTGTATAGGAGGAATCATCTTTTTTAGCGCCCATATACCTCTTCCTTGGACCATCGGTCCCTTGGTGACCACCTTACTTTGGAAGACAATCAGAAAGAAACCCATCCATTGGCCAAAATCCATACGCAATATAGGTCTGATTTTTCTTGGCTATGCTATGGGCAGTCCTTTTACCCTTCAGGTCGGTCAACAAATTTTAGACCAGCTCCCCGGCATGCTGCTAACGACCTTCACTACTATGACACTGAGCCTTTTGGCAGGATGGTTTACTTGCCGCTTTACAGGTGTGGGGATGATAAATGGTTTAGTTGGCAGTATACCCGGCGGTCTTTCCCAAATGGCTGTCATTTGTGAAGAAATTGATGGTGCTGATGTTGCTGTCGTTACTCTTATGCAAATAACCAGGGTACTAACGGTTGTATTTATTGTACCAATGCTGGCAATTTACGGTCTTTCAAACAATTCTACCCCTCTGCCGCTTTTTGCATCTACTGCCTCTTTACAATTTGAACAATTTCTGCCCTTTGGAATTGTATGTATTATTTCAGCCTTCCTAGCCAGAGTCATCAGAATTCCCACTCCTTATCTTATGGGACCTGTTATTGGAACCATTGCCCTTATCATTCAAGGCTATAACGCTCCTCATCTTCCTCAATACATCACAGCATTAGCACAGATATTCATTGGAATACGCATGGGAGCCGATATCACTTTCGATGGATTAACAAATTGGAAATCCATTGTCTCCTATAGTTTTGGAGGAGTCATTTTTGTCATTGCAGGTTCATTAGGGATTGATTATATACTGGTGAAGCTCTATGGAATTCCTTTTCTAACCGCTTTTATCAGTACTGCTCCCGGCGGCATAACAGAGATGGGACTCACAGCCATGACGGTTCATGCTGATGTTTCACTGGTTGTTGCCTACCAATTATTTCGCTTATTATCTATGCTGCTTATCGGGATTCCCCTGCTGCGATGGTGGCTAGGGAAAAAAGCAGTTCACAAAACCTTGCAGCCTACCCTCTAAAATCCAATGCCACCTAAAAACAGCAAGATTCGCCGGATCTTCGATATCCCCGGCGAATCTTGCTGTTTTATTGCCTGGTATCTCGGCAAAGCCAAGGCAGCACCTTTTCTACCAATACACCTTCCCGGGAGGGAGTCTGAGCGGCAAAGGTCTTTTGAATGGAGAGCCTAACAAATTCGGCTGCCCGTTCCATAGCTGCTGACAGACAGTCCTGCTGCAGCAAAGCCCCCACCAGCACACTGGCAAAAATATCTCCTGTTCCAGGATATTTGACTGGAATGTGGTCGCTGTAAACTTCCCAGAAGGTATTTTTTCTTTTGTCATATCCTATGGTAAGAATTTTCTCATTCACAAAGGGAATTCCTGTGATTATCACCTTGGATGGACCAAAGCCTCCTAAATCCATAAGCCAATTCTTCATTTTCTTGGTATCATAAATTGTATTCTGATAACTCTCTCCCAGTAAAAAACATGCCTCGGTATAATTGGGTGTAACAATATCTGCTTTTCGAACTAAATCCTTCATACGCTCTTGCATATGAGGTGTATAAATAGAATATAACTTCCCTTCATCCCCCATGACCGGGTCTACAACTACCAAGGGATGGTTGGAAGAAGATTCATCAATAAAGTGCTGTACTACATCAATTTGTTCCTCTGAGGCCAAAAAACCACTGTAAATACAATGAAAAGTAATTCCTTCTTTCTTCCAATGATGAAAAAATTCCGGCATATAATTTGTAAAATCGCAAAATGCTAAGTCTTTAAAACCACCTAAGTGAGTGCTTAAAACAGCTGTCGGCAGAGGACAGACTTGAATTCCCATTGCTGATAATACGGGAATAATCACTGTTAAAGAGCAGCGTCCAAAACAGGAAATATCATGAACAGCCGCCACTTTGGGCACGAAATATTGCATTACTTTCTCCTTTTCAAACATAAATCTCCTATATTTTTTAATCAATTTTCAAGGTACTGCCAGATTTTCTCCTTTTCCATTGGCTTACTAATCAGATAGCCCTGGATTTTATCACACTTTTTCTTTCGCAGGAAAAACCGCTGTCCTTCTGTTTCTACTCCTTCTGCTACTACTTTTAATTGCAGGCGGTGAGACAGTTCAATGATAGTTTCGATAATCGCTGCATGGGCACTTTTCTTCATGGCGTCAATCACAAAGGTTCGATCAATCTTTACCGTGTCAATCGGCAGCTCTTTGAGGTAACTGAGTGAACTATATCCTGTCCCGAAATCATCAAGTGAAATCTGTACTCCCATCGCCCGCAAATGGTGAAGCTTAGGAAGTGCTACTTCAAATTTCTCAATCAGTAAGGTTTCAACAATTTCTAATTCCAAATAAGAACTCGGAAAGCCCGTATCATCCAGAACCTCTGCAACCTGCTCTACAAAATCTGGCTGCAAAAGTTCTTTAACAGACACATTTACGGCGATAGAAATATCCCGCCCATGATCTCGCAGTTCTTTACCAAATAAACAAGCTGTCTTTAGAACCCATTTTCCCATATGAATAATCAATCCGCTTTCTTCCGCAACTGCCATAAAGACATCAGGAGAAGCAAGACCATGCTCTGGTCTATTCCACCGAATCAACGCTTCTAAACCAACAGTTTCACCAGTATGTAAGTCTATGATGGGCTGATAATGGAGTACAAATTCTTCCTTTTCAATGGCAGCCCGCAGCCCCTGCTCAATACGCAGCTTCTCTAACATCTCATGTTCAAGTTTTTCTTGGAACCATGCATAACAGCGTTTCCCCTCCCTCTTTGCCTGATGAAGCGCTAAATCCGCACTCCGCATAATCTGATCCGGTTTATTGCCATCTTTAGGATATAATGCAATGCCAATACTAGAAGTGACCATAAAATAGTTTTTATCTCCGCCAAAGGGCTGATCAATTGCCAGAGTAATATGTTGAGCTAAGTTCTCAATGGTAGCAGCATCCACAATGCCTTTCACCATCATAATAAATTCATCACCGCCTAGGCGGGCAACAAAATATTTTTTGGCAATTTGCTTTAACCTCGTTGCTACTTGAACGAGTAAGCGATCACCATTTTCATAACCAAAAGAATCGTTGACGAGTTTAAAATTATCTAAATCAATAAATAAAATAGCACCTTTCGCTTCCTTCTTCTCTAGTTCTGCAGATAAATGCTCAGCAATCGATGCCCTGTTAGGCAGATTGGTCAAGGAATCATAATACGCCATATGCTGAATTTGCAATTCACGCATCTTATGTTCCGTGATGTCTGTATAGGACCCAGCCATGCGTATTGCAACCCCCTGTTCATTAAATAATGCTTTTCCCCGAGTGAGTACCCATAAATATTTACCGGATCGCCCTCTTACGCGATACTCCCATAAATAGTCCTCTGTTTTGCCTTTCAAATGTGCCTTTAAACTTTCACGGGTTTGGAGCTGGTCTTCCGGATGAATGCTTTTCCACCAGGATGATAAGAAGTTTTCCTCCTCTTGTTCAGACCACCCTAATTTTTTCAGCCAGCGTTTTGATATTACCATCTCTCCACTTTGAATATTCCAGTCCCATATAGCATCATTAGCTCCTTCTGTTGCTAACCGATAGCGTTCTTCACTTCTTTCTATTGTATTCTGCTTATCCCAGAGTTCATCAAATTGAGCACGAAGTTCTTCCTCAGTACTGGCCAGCTGCTCATATAAACTTGTCAATTCTTCATTACTGCATGTTAATTGCATTTCCGCTTGATAGCGGCTTTGCTGCATGCTGTCTATTGCTTGCGCCACTTTCCCAATTTCATCCTTTTGCTTTAGCAGCGTATCTGAAATACGCAGTGCAAAGTCTCCATTCCCTATCGTCTCCAAATGATGAACCACTTTTTCTAAAGGCTGGGTCAGATATAAGGTTATGAAAAAAGTTCCTCCAAAAGTAAAAAGCAGCAAAAGCAAAATAAATACACCTGTGACAAGTGCTACATGCCGATTCTTAGCAATGAGTACCGATTCGTCTATTACGGTAGCGATTTTCCATCCTGTCGCTAAAGAGGTTTGAAAGTTGATAAACACTTTTGTTCCATTGATCGTCGTTTCCAGAAAACCTTCTGGCTCATGCAGTAATTTATAGTAATCACTAAAACCCATTTTACCGCTATTTTCCTGCTGGCTATTTCCCTCTTCCATTGCTAAGAGAGAAATATTTTGGAAATGAAGATTTTGATCAGGGTGAGCCAAAATAGTCCCGTCTCTGGTAAACATGAATTGATAGCCTGAATTGCTTTTATTACTCTCTTCAATCATCCGGGAAAAGTGCTCTAAGCTGACATCAATCCCCATAACGCCGATAATTTTCCCATTTTGATCTTTAATCGGATTGGTTGTACTGACAATAAAATTATCACCAAGGTATGATTGGTATGGCTCTGAGATCATAATTTGATCTGGATTCTTAATGGACTGCTGGTACCATGAGCGTTTTCGCGGATCATATCCCGCCTTCCTTACTTTTGTAGCAGGCCATTGAATATATCCCCCTGATTCCGTACCCAAGTATACATAAGCCACACCCTGATGAGTAGTTGCATATCTAGAGAATTCGGTAAAAATGCGGTGGTCAATCGAATCTCCTGGCTCTTGATAGGTAACTGGTGTATCTACTTTAGTATCAAAATAAATCGGCGCCGCACTTTCTCCTTGGGTAACAGCAGGGAGAGCTGACATCATTTGCGTATCTTCTTTTATACCTTTTAACATATTGGCAATCAAGTAATCCAATTGAGTCATTTGGTTACTCGAAGTAAGTACCATTTCATCTTTTAATGAATTCGACATTTGTATATAAGTACTAAAGCCTAAAAGTAATAGAGGAACCATCGCTACTAACAGGAAGCTAATAATTAATTTTTCTCGGACTGTACGGAACATGATCATCTCTCCAGTCATCTATAAATAATATGGCGTAAAAAGCTGCATAACTAAAAAGGGCCTTAATTTTTCATTACATTCCTAATACTTTCCATAACTTCTATCCATACTACTTATTTTCCTCCGCTCGTACCTTTATAAATAAAAATATAGTGATATAGCAATCATTTAGTTCTATAATTAAAACAGATAAACGAACCACAAAGGCGCAAAGGACACAAAGGGTTTTTATTATTTTTTGTGCACTCCTTTGTGTGACGCATCAGCGGCATTGTGCCTTTGTGGTTCATGCAATCTTATCTTTTTTCACCTATAAAATGTATTCTTACAGAAACATCTTTTTCCTTATCAATGGCATCTATAAATAGCAAAAGAAGACTTGACCAGGCTATACTGCGGTCAAGTCTTCTTTTGCTATTTTATTTAATTAACCCTTTGGATTGCAGCCATTCTTTGGCTACTGCCTTTGGATCCTGTTGTTCCAAATCTACTTTTGCATTGAGCTTAGCCATCTCTTCTTCATTTAATTTTCCTGCCAGTAATTTAAGCGCATCTGCAATTTCAGGATGTTTTTCCAACACATCTGCTCGTACAATAGGGGCCGCATAATATGGAGGGAAGAACTTTTTATCATCCTCTAAGACCTTCAAATTAAATGCTACAATACGTCCATCAGTAGAAAATCCGTCAATAACATCAACCTTTTTATCACGTACTGCTGCATATGTCAAGCCGGGGTCCATGCCGCTGGTAGCGCCAAATTTAAATCCATATTTCTCTTCTAAACCTTTTTGCCCATCTGCTCGTTCCAGAAACTCTGAGGTGCATCCAAGCATAAGCCCATCTGCCTTAGATGCCAGGTCAGAAATGCTATTAATTCCTAAACGTTCCGCTTCGTCACTGCGCATAGATAAGGTATAGGTATTGTTAAAGCCGAAAGGCTCAAGCCAAACAATCTGCTTTTTTTCTTGGTACATTTTTTGTACTTTGTCATAGGCAGCCTGAGGATCATTCATTGCCGGCTCCCCGAGAAGATTAATAAGCGCTGTACCTGTATATTCAGCATAGATATCAATATCCCCACGCTCAATTGCTTGAGCCACAACACTGGTCCCTCCAAGAAAAGCTTTTGTTTCTACTTTCACTTTGGTTTGATCTTCAATCACATATTTCATCATATAGACCAGGATATCTTGTTCTGTAAAGTTTTTTCCGCCAATTACAACTTTATTGCTATCCTTACCTGATAACAAAGAGCAGCCGGTAAACACCATGACCATAAAAACACTAAGTAACAATATAACAATCTTTCTCATGCTATCATCTCCTCGTTTTATAATCTTCTCAATCCTTTTGGCTGTGCTTTATCCTCCAAATGCTTTAGTGCAAAATCAAAAGCAATTGCTAAAAAAGCAGCAGGAAGTGCACCAGCCAGGATTAATGGGGAATTTGCCATAGCAATACCGCGGAAAATCAAATCGCCCAGCCCCCCTGCACCAATCAGTGCTGCTAATGTAGCCACCCCAATAATCAATACAGTTGCCGTCCGTATTCCCGCCATAATGACAGATAGAGCCATCGGCAGTTCCACCATAAATAACACTTGCATTGATGTCATACCCATACCAATACCCGCCTCCACGGCAGCAGGTGTTACCCCGACAATACCCGTATAGGTGTTGCGAAGAATCGGCAGCAGCCCATATATGGTCAATGCAATAATGGCAGGCAATGTGCCAATACCAAGGAAAGGTATCATAAAACCGAGTAACGCCAAACTAGGAATCGTTTGAAAGACTGATGCCACACCAATAATCGGCTCTGCCCATTTTTTATGACGTGTCAACAAAATACCTAAGGGAATGGCAATCAGATTGGCAATAAAGAGAGCAATAAAGGTTAGCTGCAAATGTTCCCAGGATGCTAATAATATATCTTCATATCGAGTTTGAAAAATACTAAAAAGATCCGTTAACATACAATCGCCCCTTCCTCAATGACTAGCCCCCCCTCAACTTCTTGGAACCGTTCAGCCATAACATCTACCAAGCTTGACCGAGTAATAACCCCTACTAATTCATTCTCTTCACTAACAACAGGAAGATAGGCAATATGATGTTTACTAATGATTTGTAAGGCTTCTGCTAACGACTGATTTACATTTATTTTATGAATAACGGGATTCTGTACATCTTTCAGTAGAATTTCTTCCTTCTGAAAGTTATTATGAATATCCCATACACTCACTTTGCCAAGTAATTTTTGCTTATAATCCACGATAAGCAGCGTATCCACTTTCTGCTTTCTCATCTGCACGATGGCTTCGGCAAGTCCCTTGCTAGGCCGTGCAGTAACTGGTTTTGCCATGATGTCCCGAATGGATGGCAATACCTCTGCTTTTTGCAGCCGATTTACACCAATAAACTCTTTAACAAATTCATTCCCTGGGTGACGCAGTATCTTCTCAGGTGTATCCACTTGAACAATATTGCCGTCTTTAACAATACAAATACGATTGGCAATCTTAATTGCTTCATCAATATCATGAGTAACAAAGATGATTGTCTTAGAAATTACTTCTTGCAGTCGAACCAGTTCATCCTGCAGCTGCTCACGACTGATCGGATCCAATGCACTAAATGGTTCATCCATTAAGATAATTGGCGGATCAGCGGCCATTGCGCGAATAACTCCGATTCGCTGTTGCTGCCCACCGCTTAATTCATTGGGATAACGACTGCCATACACTTCAGGATCAAGATTGACCATGCGAAGCAATTCATTAACACGCGCTATATAGGCATCCTTATCCCATTTTTTCAGTTTCGGAACAAGAGCTACATTTTCAGCGATTGTCATATGAGGCAGTAATCCTATATTTTGTATCACATAACCAATATTTCTCCGCAGCTGGACAGGGTCTAATTTACTAATGTCCTCATCTTTTATAAAGATTTTTCCCTTCGTTGGCTCCACTAAACGATTAATCATTTTCATCGTTGTCGTTTTTCCGCAGCCGCTAGGACCGATCAATACTAGTATTTCGCCTTCGCGAATGTGCAGATTCAGACCATCTACCACGGTTCGCCCATTTTCATAAGTTTTAACTATATTTTCGAAACGTATCATTAAAATCCCCCTCTTTCCTATTATCTTGCACTAGTACCTTATCAGCCCTAAATCAGTGAATACTAGCGGTCTATTATCCTACCGTGTTAAAGCTGACAAGGTACTCGTTACAAAGATCTTCAAAACTATAAGAGATTCTCATAGCATTCCTAAACTGACAACTTATACTATATCATAAAATTGTTAGTCGTACAAGACACTAGCAATTTTTCCACGTTAATGAAGTTGTTAGTATTGATTAATGCTTATTCTTTGAGAAAAGTGCTTCGCAATGACAAATCGATGATACTTTAAAAACATAACCATTTTGAATCGCGAATATGCGAAGAATTTGAAATAACCATAATATCTCTTCCTGTTCTTTGTATTTCTTCGCGACCTTCGCGGTTTATTACTTTACCGCTATTAGTATAGTAAAAAAGCCCTTTGATAAGCATCACAGGATATGTGCTGTTTATCAAAGGGCTTTTTTACATTCATTCTTGCAGTACTGTATTCACTTTTTCCAAAATATCACCGGAACCAACCACGATTAAACGATCTCCAGCTTGCAGAAGTGCACCTGATCCTGGAGATATGATGACTTCCATTCCTCTTCTGATGGCAATAAGAGTGGCACCTGTACGCTGCCAAAGCCCAAGTTGAGCAACAGAACGACCTACTGCGCTGGCATTTTCTGAAACATATACCTCAACAGGATTAAAGGGTTGTAAATTTCTCAGCCGATCAGTATAACGCGTAATTTGAACGATAATTTCATCAAAGCGGTTATTGATTTCGTTTTTCTTTTCCATTAAAAATTCTAGCTCTTGTTTTAAAGAATACGCTGAATGCATGGACAGGTGATGCCGTATGAATTCCTCCGCCTGCTCTTGGGATTGTACTAGAATTTCTTTTCCCTGAGATACAGCAACAACATTTGCCTGGCCTAATAGCCCCATGGCCTTACGAATGGTTTCAGGAGAAACATTGTACTGACTAGCCAGCAATGTACGTCCTGATATCTTATCACCAACAGCAAATTCACCATTAACAATCCGCTCCGCTACATCCATTGCAATGGACTCATATACGGGTATATTACTTTTCATTCTCATTTTTCGCCTCTGCTTTTACATATAAGTCCCTATGTGCTAATAACTTACACATCTCAACAATTTGTAATCATATACTATTCTATTCATGAAATCAAGATCTTTTTACTTTCTTCTTGAGCCATCATCAGGATCAGCTCTCATCAGTCGCAGCTCTTATGTTATTATAACATATTCCATTATTCATCTTCCGATAATTATCCATTTTCATCATAAGAACCCTCACAAAAAGTACAGGGCTCCAGTACCAATTTTATCAGCTATACGCTTATAATTGACAGCCACTCCTGGATATGTTTTTGATACTGCCGTCTTAAAAAGGCTGTCATCTTACCCTTTCTCCCTTGATTTACTTTACGTCCGTCCAACGTGGTTACTGCCATGATTTCCAGTAAAGAACTAGTAATAAAAATTTCAGAAGCTCCTAGTAGTTCCTCAGGACTTACTTGTCGTTCTTCAGTGGTAATTTCAGCCTGCTGAGCAAGTTCCAAAACAATATTCCTAGTAATACCTGGTAATAAACCGCTTTTTTTATCAGGTGTAATTAATCTGCCTTCCACCACTAAAAAAAGATTACACATCGTACCTTCTGCAACCTGACCCATGCTATTTAACAATAATGCTTCATTAGCTCCCTTATCTTTTGCTTCTGATTTTGCCACTATATTATCAAGATAGTTAGCTGCCTTTACTGCACATAAAGGCGAGGTAAGATTACGGCAAATATTGACCGTCGCCAAGCTCCATCCTCGCTTATAGGCATCATCGCCAAGAGGCTGAATGGGGGCAGCAAATACGATCACCGTAGGACTACCACACGTAGCGGGATCTGGGCGGCTTGCCCCCGTCCCCCGGGATATGGTTAAGCGAACAGTAGCTTCTTGCAAATCATTTCTCTGCAACGTTTGATAAATGGCTTTCGATAATTCATCTGCAGAAGGGCAGCCAGGCCACCCTAGTATTTTCATGCCTGCATGCAAACGCTTTACATGTTCCGCGAAGTAAAATACTCGCCCCTTATATACTCTCATAGTCTCGAATAAACCATGACCATATAAAAAACCATGATCATAGGGAGAGATGCCGGCCTCATTGCCTAATATCAACTTGCCATTTAGATAAATCCAGCTATTGTGCATATCTTTTCCCCTTATCCCTTAAATCCTAGAGCTTCCATCAAAGCTCGTGCTTTATCCAATGTTTCTATGTACTCAAGCTCTGGAACGGAGTCAGCAACAATCCCTCCGCCAACTTGAAAATATGCCTGTCCTCCTTGTATAACAATCGTGCGTATAACAATATTTAAATCCGCATCCCCAGTAAAATCAATATAACCGATAGAACCTGTATAAATTCCCCGTTTTACCGGCTCTAGTTCAGCTATAATTTCCATTGCCCTAACCTTTGGCGCCCCTGTGATAGATCCCCCTGGAAAGGATGCCATGACAGCATCTAAAATACCTTTATCTTTGGTTAATTCTCCTGTCACTGTCGACACCAAATGAAAAACAGTGGGATACTCTTCTAATCGAATTAGATCGGGTACACGAACGCTGCCAAATTCACAGACACGCCCCAAGTCATTACGCTCCAAATCAATGATCATGACCAATTCTGCCTGGTCCTTCTCACTAGCCAAAAGCTCCTGCCTTAATTGACTGTCAGAGTGTTTATCACTGCCTCTAGGTCTTGTCCCTTTAATGGGTCTTGTTTCAATCCTTCTATCTTCTAATCGTAAGTATCGCTCAGGTGAAGTACTTGCTACCACCACCTCGCCAAAGTTCAAATAAGAAGCAAAAGGCGCAGGATTAATATATCGTAGATATCGATATAGCTCGAAAGGAGACACCGTCAAATCCGCTGAAAATCGTTGAGATACATTAACTTGAAAAATATCACCTGCGCCAATATATGCAATGGCTTTCTCCACCATGCTGCAATAGGATTCTTTGGTAAAATGGGACGTATAAGTACCTTGCGCTATCGGTTGGCGAGGTACGTCTAAAAAAGAAGCTTGCTGCATCAGTTCAATCCATTCCGCAATGCGGCGATTGGCTCTACCTATCCTTTCCTTCTCATTTTTTTCTGGAAAACCAGTAGATGCAATATATGTTTTTTTCTCATGTTGATCAAAGATAAGTATGGTGTCATAAAAACCAAGACAGCAATCAGGCAGCTTATTATTATTATGCTCATTTTTCGCTATATCTTCCAGCAAATATCCCATCTCATAGCCAAAGTATCCAATAATCCCGCCAGCTAAAGGTGGATAGTGAGGAAGCTTTTCTGTAGAATATTGAACTAATAATTCTTTCAAAATTGTAAACGCATTCCCTGCTACGCTGCGTCTTCCTGCATTATCCTGAATCGTAATCCTAGCATCTTTACTGGTAAATAATAAAAAAGGATCTCTGCCAATAAAGGAGTATCTGCCCATATTTTCAACATCCATAGCACTGTCTAAGAAGACACTATTCTCCTCGTTCGAGAACAATGCATATACTTCTTCTGCAGAGTAGTCAGATGTAATCTCACGAAGTATTGGTTTCACTATACAATTCCCCTCATATCTAGAAAGTTTTGCAACATACTATGCCCATGCTCCGTTAATATGGATTCCGGATGAAATTGTACTCCCTCAATCGCATATTCTTTATGGCGCACTCCCATAATTTCGCCTTGCTTTGTTTCTGCCGTAACTGTAAAACACTCGGGCAATGTTTCCCTTTTTAAAATCAAAGAGTGATAGCGAGTAGCTCGCACAGGACTGGTAAGGCCTTTAAAAATGCCTTTGCCATCATGACAAACGATAGAAGTTTTACCATGTACCAGCCGTTCTGCCCTTATGACGTCGCCGCCAAATACCTGACCGATAGCCTGATGTCCCAGACATACACCTAATATAGGTATAATGCCTTTAAAGTGCTGGATTGTTTGCAAACTAATACCGGCTTCATTGGGAGTACAAGGCCCTGGTGAGATTAAAATATGACTAGGTGATAACATCTGGATCTCAGAAATAGTAATCTTATCATTACGTGCTACTTGGATTTCCTGTCCCAATTCACCAAGATATTGCACCAAATTATACACAAAGGAATCATAATTATCAATTACAAGAATCATTAGTGCCTCCATACTAACTTTTGTTCAAAAGCAATTCCATTTCTATAGTCTATTATGACATAAAACTTCATCATTTCAAAAAGAAATAACCTGAACTTCCAAAGGGAAGATCAGGTTATTTAGTATTTATCCTCATTCTTTTGGGGTATTTACCACATATACTTTTACTGGTTTTATGCCAAACTCAGTGGCTTTGTCCCGATTCATTATAGCAATATCAATGCGATTTCCTTTAATAGCGCCGCCAGTATCTTCCGCTACTGCATATTCACCATGTCCATCCGGATACTCAACATATAAACGTGAACCCAAGGGAATCACTTTTGGATCTACAGCAACAACTCCTGGACGAATGGTTGTTCCCAAATAGGTTTTGTCACCCCATTGATCGTTATCTAAAGGACCGGGAGAATAGGCAGTTGCTTTAATATCCAAGACTTTTTCATATTTGCTGGGTGCATTTTTCGATTGCTTTTTCTCCGTATTTTCTTTAGAAACAGAATTGTCCTGTGACTTTTGCGAATCTTTTTTTGTTTTTTCTGACTTCTCCTTTGTTTCAGGAGAAACAGTTGGAGATGCCTCCTTAGGGGTTGGCTTATTTGCTAACTCTGGCTTTATTGAGGCATTTTTTTCTTGGGAAGATGAAGCGGGAGGATTCGATGGATTAGTTCGCTTGTTTGTCTGCGAAAAAGTCCCGGGCAGAGTTTTATTCATTCTAAGATTTTGTCTAATGGTATTTTTTATTTCACTGGTGTTTCTTTTCCCTTTCTTCCCTTCGAAACTCTTGACGCGGTTTTCATTTTCCATTTTTTCTACACTGGTATTCCGGGTATTGCCAACATTCGACTTCATTGCAGCATGGGCGGTAGAAACAGGTATACCAGGCAATAACGCCGATGATATAAGAATTGCTCCAGCAAATGCTGCTGCAATATGCTTATATCTTCTTTTTAAATGTAAAATACGTTTATGAGCCATATGTTTCATATGGATTGCCTCCTTTTTACGAGGTTATTATCCATAGTATTAACTGTTTTTTTTTAGGCATTCTAACTATTCTCAGGAAAAAAATACAAATACTCCATTTATATGCTCCTTGGAGTATCTGCATTTTGTTACTTACAATTTACTTGTTTTATAAATCTTTTAAAAGCAGCCATTCCCTGCTCATTGCGTTTGAAAACGCCAGCATCTTCTAAAACCCGCATAAATTTAACCGTAACTTCTTTTTTGATAATTTCTCCAATATTCTCTGTATGAGCTTGTTCTTTATATTTTTGTCGCAGCTGTTCTGCCCAGGTTCTATGATACTCCGCAATTTCATGTTCCTTACCGAGTATGTACTTTTCTACTTCCTGCAGTTCAGGGATCAGTCTTGCAGGCAAGACTGCCAATCCCATCACTTCAATTAAGCCAATATTCTCTTTTTTTATATGCTGCACATCGCTGTGAGGATGAAAAATTCCTAAGACATGTTCGTCACTGATACGATTATTTCGCAATACAAGATCCAATTCCAGTACATTATGCCGCTTTCTGGCTATGGGTGTAATCGTATTATGCGGCGTTTTTCCTGTATATGCATAAATATCTGCAGTTGGATCATCATATTCTCTCCAAGACTCTAGAATACAGTCAGCAGCGGCTACCAACTCCTCAGCCTTTTCACTTCTTAAACGAATAACAGACATAGGCCATTTCACAATTGCACCTTTCACATTGGGAAAGGGCTGTAATGCAAAGCGATACTCATCTGCTGCTTTTGCCATAGCAAACTCATATCTGCCGCCTTGATAATGATCATGGGATAAAATAGATCCTCCTACAATTGGCAAGTCTGCATTAGAACCGACAAAATAGTGGGGAAACTGCTCCACAAAAGATACCAGACGCAAGAATCCCTGGCGATCAATTTTCATATCACGATGTTCTTTAGAAAGCACAATGCAGTGCTCATTATAATAAACATACGGTGAATATTGCAGATACCAGGGCTCACCCTCTAAGGTGAGGCGAATCAATCGATGATTGGCTCGAGCAGGATATCCAATTCTTCCTGCATATCCCTCATTTTCAATACATAATAAACATTTAGGGTAATTTGTGCTTTTCATGCTCTTTTCTTGCATAATATCCTTGGGATTTTTTTCAGGCTTAGACAAATTAATGGTGATATCCATGTCGCCGTACTCCGTAGGATATTTATAATTCATGTTCTTTGCAATTCTTTTGGTCTGAATGTAATTACTAGTTCTGCTCAATTGATAAAAATAATCGGTGGCCGCCTTTGCATCTTTTTTATATTTCTCATAGAAATATTGGTTTACGGTAGAGGGCTTTGGCATAAAACAATTCATTATATTGCTGGTTAGTATTTCTTTTTCATCAAATAGATCTTTAATAACGCCATTCTCACATGCATAATCTACTAATCTTTCTAACAAGTCAGGTATACTCGCATCATCTTTACTCTGCTCCGTCACCGTAAACTCATGAATATCAAGAAGATATAAGATTTGATTTCTTATATAGATTTCATCCTCTTGTTCAATAAATCTCAACGTTAGCACACAATCAATTAGTTGCTGGATTATTTGAGATATATTCATACCGATCTCCCTTACCTTTTGTTTAGCCATTATATCCAGATGGATGACGTTGATGCCAATTCCAAGCATCTCCAATAATATCCTGAACGGATGTACATTTTGGCTGCCAGCCTAATATTTCTTTCGCTTTTTGCGAAGAAGCAATTAAGGTACTCGGATCACCTGCCCTTCTTTCACCAATTTTCACAGGAATGGGGTGATTTGTTACATTTCTGGCTGCCTCTATAATTTCTTTAACGGAGAACCCTTGACTGCTGCCAAGGTTGAATATATTACTCTTTTGTTCTTTGATACTGTAATTCATGGCTAAAATATGGGCCTCTATTAAGTCTTCCACATGAATGTAATCACGAATGCAAGTACCATCCGCAGTAGGATAGTCTTCACCAAAAATGGTAATACATTCTCTTTGTCCTAATGCAACCTGAAGTACAAGGGGTATTAAATGGGTTTCCATCTTATGATCTTCACCGATTTTTCCATCTCGCCTGGCTCCTGCTACGTTAAAATATCGAAGGGATACATACTTAATCCCGTAAGCAACATCACACCATTTCATTATTTTTTCCATGACCAGTTTGCTTTCACCATAAGGATTGGTTGGATTCGTCGCCATATCTTCTGTAATAGGTACCTGCTTAGGTTCACCATAGGTTGCTGCCGTAGAAGAAAAAACAATATTTTTAATGTTAAACTCTTTCATCACTTCTAACAAAATCTGTGCTCCATATACATTATTGTTAAAATATGTAAGAGGTTTCTCCATGGATTCTCCTACCATGGAACTAGCAGCAAAATGCATTACAGCATGAATGCTCTCTTTGGTAAATACATGTCTTAAAAACTCTTTGTCACGAATATCCCCTTTGTAAAAGGCTGCATTGGAATGAACAGCCTGTTCATGACCAGTCTGCAAGTTGTCAATCACGATTACCTCATACCCTTTTTCAATTAACTGATATACTGCATGAGAACCGATATATCCCGCTCCCCCTAAAACTAAAACACTCACGATTCGACCTCCTTATTTTTAATAAAGCCGGATAGAACTTAAAACAATCGAACCACAAAGGACACTAAGGGTTCTAGCTACACTTTCATTCTTTCAACGAAAGAATGATAACTCCTTCACAAATGGAAGAGACTGGGGAAAATTTAGAAAAGGTATCGTATTAAATGCTTCTGGACATTTAATACGATACCTTTTCCCTGCCTTAATCCACCTCTTTTACTCACTCGGTTACTTCTGAAAAGTAAATAACACTTACAATATCGTTAGGTGATATCGATTTACAATACAAGGTTTCAAAAAATTTAATCAGTTCCTCAGTCGTAGAGATAGTGGGATTTTGATGTATTAAATCATCAGCAGTTAATTGAGAAAATTTCTTTATCAGTATCTTATCAATAATAGCTTGGTACAATTTTCTTCTCGGACTTAATTTTTTGCCAAAAGTGATCCAAACTAAAGAATTCTCCGCATAGACATCCCTTAAATCCCCTAGTCGAACAGTACAGTTCTTAACCCGATTCTGCAGCAGCTCCTCATGATGTGATGACTGAAAGTTTAATGCAAACATAGTTTTCCTCCTTAATCTAAAAAAACTTAACTACTTATTTCTCTTGATTACACTGAGTATTTCTTTTAAAAATGGCACTAAAAACTTACGTCTTTAGCGCCATTGCTTTATTGATGAAATCTCAGCATCATCTTTGCTATTTATTTATTATAGTATATCATTCCTGCTCTACATCGTCCATATCTATAAATCACAGTATTTAACTGAAAATTCACAAAATCAGCAGGATTCTTTGCTTACTATTGTTTTTTGTAACATTCTATAGTAGTATTGTGTTGCTATATAGATTGTTTGCTATTGGATCAAGCAGTATATTATCACTTTACTATACTTATCAAAATAAGGAGCAGTTCTATGAATATAAAAGAAGAACTTTTTGACTGGCTCTACAGTATTGTTATTGCCTTTACCTGCGCATTGCTTATTAATGCCTTTTTGTTCCACCCTACGAGGGTTCAAGGCAGTTCTATGGAACCTACCTTGCAAAGCAATAACTATCTATTGGTTTCTAAAATACCTCATACCTTAGGCCAATTGCCTGAATACGGCGATATCATTATCATCGACAGCCGTGTACAGCGAGAAAGGACCTGGAAAGACGATTTAATCGATCCTATGCATACATATTTAACAATGACGAAACTGATCACTGAGCCTGATCATCATGTATGGGTAAAAAGAGTCATTGGCAAGCCAGGTGATACATTAGAATTTAAAGACCATAAAGTTTATCGAAATGGAATGGCCTTAGATGAACCGTATACGAAAGAACCCATGAGCTATACTTCAGATAATAAGATAATCGTTCCCGAAAACCATGTATTTGTCATGGGCGATAATCGTAACAACAGCAGTGACAGTCGCTATATCGGCCCTGTACCAAAGAATCAAGTCCTAGGCAAGGTTGTTTATAAACTATAAAAACGCTGTGCGTCCTTTTAAACATATAAAAACGAAAAAAGGAACCACAAAGACGCAAAGGACACAAAGGGGTTTTATTTATTTTTTCGTGGTTCATAATATCTCACCTTTTCCGCACCTAAAAACTTATACTTTCTATGCTTACAAAAAACATCATTTATTGTTAAGATAAATGATGTTTTTTTGTTATGCTGCGGCTTAGAGATAGATACTATCGCTGAACTATTTTTTTTGCATTATCCTTAGCCACCCACCTGGGACATATTTCGCAACAAATTCGTCCCTTCTCGATCATTGCCCCAAATATGATGAAGGGGCTTGCCTTGCAGCGCTTTTACAAACAGCTCAGCGACTTTACTGTCACTCGTACCACTGCGTAAGGCATGCTTAATATCAAATTCTTGGTTTGCAAGTAAACAAGGTTTAATTTTCCCATCGGCTGTCAAACGTATGCGGTTGCAGGTATGACAAAAATGCTCTGTCATAGGCGTAATAAAGCCAAATACCCCCATTGCCCGGGGCAGTCGATAATAATAGGCGGGTCCATTTCCCTTTATACTGAACGCTTTTTCCAACATACCATACCCTGCTGTATTGATGCTGTTTTTTATTGCCTTAATACTAGATCCTGCTTTCACACCGCAGCGTCCAACAGGCATGTATTCAATAAATCGTACTGCAATAGGAAACTCATAGGTTTGTTTTATGAAATAAGACAGATCCTCCATGGAAAAAACTTCCGTCACAACTACATTTAGCTTAATGGGAGCCAAGCCAGCATTCATAGCGCTTTTTATTCCTTGTACCACATCTGACAATTGGCCACCACCTGTAATACGGGAAAATTCTTTTGGATTAAGAGTGTCAATGCTGATATTTACTCGATCTAAACCAGCCTTTTTAAGCTGATAAGCTCTATTTGCAAGTAAGCTGCCGTTTGTTGTCATTGCCAAATCCGCAACCGTTTCTATTTCTCTAACAGCACGAATGAAATCCACTATCCCTTTGCGAATTAATGGCTCACCACCAGTAATACGAATCTTATTCACGCCATATTGTCCCAATATCCGAATCACACGAAGCAACTCTTCGTAAGACAATATTTCAGAGTGCTCAAGTAAAGGAACGCCTTCTGGGGGCATACAATAGCTGCAGCGAAAATTACAACGATCCGTAATGGAAATTCGCAAATAGTCAATGACACGACCAAAACTGTCCTGCATCTTTTTCACTCCTCTCACTGTTGAATTTTTAACGGTTCTAACCTTTCTATTGTTAGGAACCTGAGAGGAAGCCATTATCCTCAAGAATTTCCGCAGCTTTTAAATACGTCTTTATCACTACATCCGGGCAGCGGGTCAAGCGATTCCAAGGATCATTATTCATAATGTGCTGACAATCAATGCCGCCATACTCTTTGGCAAATGTCTCCTCAAACCATACTACCAATTCCTGAATCATAGTATTTAAGTGTTGGCTCTCTCGCTCTTCCAGACTTCCCCGCCCTCCATACAAGCCTAATAAACAAACCGCCCCCGTTAAGGTCCCACAGTTTTTGCCGCTAAAGCCTAATCCACCAGCTAATCCCGTCATTGCTCGTATTAAATCAGGATTGTTTTTTTTCTGCTCTTCTAGCCCTAACATGATCATAATCTGACTACAGTGAAATCCTTGCATATGCAGCTTAGTTATACGAGCAGCTACATCCCCTGACATTAAAAATTCCCCCTTCAAAAAAGCATCCTTATCCTCTGCAGGTTGTTTCATTTACTAACTTTACCTGCCAGCCAGATTTCCTTGTAGTGATGATATTCAAAGAACCATAATCTTGATTCATTCTAAAAAGGTTTGCCAAAGGCATTCCTAGTACATAGCACAGCAGCAGCCGATTGACTCCAGCATGCCCGACAAGCAAAATAGTACCTGACGAAGAATTCATAATCTCATGAAACGCGTCAATCACACGCTTGTAACAATCAGCAAAACTTTCTCCCCCCGCCACTCGGTAATAGCCAATATCAGCTCCACGCGCCTTAAACTCCTCCGGATATTCCTTCACAATATGAGAGAATGTGCGCCCCTCCCAATTTCCCATATGTATCTCCCTAAGATCTTTCCGCACAATAACTGGAATAGCTTTGTTACCAGCTATTATCTGAGCGGTCTGCTGGGAACGTAAAAGATCACTGCAGTATACCTTATCAATGTCTATATCTTTTAAGATTGTTTCTAAACATTGAGCTTGCTGTATGCCTTTCAGGCTTAATGGCAAATCGAGTTGGCCAATATACCTTCGCTGATTATCTTCCAATTTAATTTTTCCATGCCTAATCAAATACACCGTCCTGTTTTCCATCAGCTGTCTTTCAACTCCATAATCCTTCTTTTAGGGGCACTGGGAAAAAAAGTATCTTTACTGCAAATTATTTTTACACTTACGGAGAGCTGCCCCGCTTTTCTTGCCTGAACTAGCGCTGGCACACCATACAGTGCGTCCCAAAGTGCACGCTCAGCAGCCTCATTAGACTGACCTAATAACCAAACAGAAACATCCAGTTGTGTTGCCTGCTGCAGACTATCAACAGTAACTGTAAAATCAATTACTCCATCCACCGCAAATATTTTTTCATCCAGATCCGACATGGTGAAAAATGTATTGCTTTTGAGAAAAACCAGACCATCCTTTCTTCTGATGATCCGTTCTAATCTTTTAAGTATGGTACCACAAGAACAGGGATCAGGAAGAAACCTTGATAGATCCCCTGTCCGATAACGAATAAACGGCATTCCCTGTCTAGTCAGCGTGGTAAAAACAACTTCCCCTTCCTGCCCATCAGGTACTGGTATTCCTCTTTGATCAACGATTTCAAAATACAAATCCGCTTCCCGCAGATGATAACCCTCATGGGCTTCACAGTCCAGACCGCCTCCCAAACCCATTTCAGTCATGCCATAGTGTTCAAATACCTGACAGCCCCACACGCGGATCAATTCCTGAATAATCACGTCAGGTACATGATCCGTGCTGAGCAGTGCACTCTTAAGCTGAATAGCTTTTTTTGTCATTTCAGCATAGCGAGCTAATGCCAGTACTTGTATCGGAATTCCAACTAAGGAGTCAATTCTTTCCTGTACCATAAACTCTACTGTTTTAGGAATATTTTGCACAAGACCATGAAGAATAGGCACCACTCCTGCCCGCTCCAGTGCCTTGATCAGTAAATCACCAACACTGCCGACACGTTCACCTGGCAGCAGAATCAGTACCCGATCCCCCCTTTTCAAAAAAGTGGACATGCCATGTTGAAAGAAATCAATCGTTAGTTCTTGATCAAAATCGGTAAAATATATGCGTTTGGCCTCACCTGTTGTCCCGGAACTATCTGATGTCACAATTCGGCTGATATCACTTTGGGATACACAGAGAAACTGCCGTGCCTGTTCTCTGAGATGATCCGCAGTAGTAAAAGGAATTTGCTGCAAATCTTCCATACAATTTATTTCTTTGCTGACAAAATTTTTTAATAGCTTACGGTAAAAAGGACTGTTCCCGTAGGCCAGCTTAATAGTTTGCCGTACTTTATGCAATTGATAGTGAGCAATTTGCTCTCGGGTTAAATTCGAACCCAATCCCATTTTTTTTGCGTTCCAAGCCTCAAACATTTTGTTTTGTGGTACTGTTACCCTCATTACCTACAGTCACCTCTTTAAGGGACGATACAGAGAATTCCCCTGTTTATCCGTCAAGTTATAAGCGCAGAAGGGGATTATTCGGCTGTCTGGGCTGACCACATGAATGAAACACTCTCTTAAACGATCCAGATCCAAATTCCAGACATCCTGAAATGCCATGCCCGATATGCAGAAGGAATACTTTTCCACACGATCTAAAAAAGCATCCATACTGCCAACATTAATGTCATTACCATATTTCTCCTCTTTATTGTCTGTCTCTCTCCTCTCTGCTTTTTGGGGCGCAGCCCAGCGTTTAGCAACAAAAGTGCGAGCTTTTCTTGCTTCCACAGCTGCTACTTGGGGCTGGCAGCATCCCTTTGAAGCTGCATTTGACCACGCTTTTAATTCCCCATTATTCATTAATACAAAATTGCCATGAAAGGAACAATATGCATTTTCTCCCCTAGGGGGCCGAAAATCTTCTATCTGGAGTTTTCCTGCAGTCTGCTTTACAATCTTGTTTATAACCTCTGGAATGGTAATCCGTTCTCTATCCGAAGGCTCTTGAGGATATCTGCCAAAATAGCTGACAGGCTGAAAATGAACGCCGCGTACTGTCGGCATTTGTTCAATAGCATATTGGATAATGGATCCGATATTTTGTGTATTCACGCCAGGAACTAATGTCGGCACAAGAACTACTCCTAGCTGCAGCTTCGCGCAATTAGTAATAGCCGCCTGCTTTTCTGCCAGCAAGGCCGTTCCTCGTAACTTCTCATAAATTTCATCATTGGTTCCGTCAAACTGTAAAAATACACAGGATAATCCAGCTTCTTTCAGCCTTTTAACGTAGCTATAGTCCCTTGCCAGCCTTAGTCCATTGGTATTTACTTGAATAAAATCATATCCTAAACTTCGCCCTGAGGCTATTATTTCCGGCAGATCATCCCTTAAGGTCGGCTCACCTCCCGATAACTGAATATTATAGGGACCGCCACTTTTTAATAATAGGCGATACCAGTCTTCAATTGTTGTTCTATCCGGATCATTTTCCTCGGAACCTGCTGTGGCAAAACATATAGGACAGTGCAAATTACACCGCTTAGTAACTTCAAGCAGAACACAGCATGTGTGCTGACGATGGTCTGGGCACAAGCCGCAGTCAAAAGGACAGCCTTGGCTAATATTGGTTGCACATACAGGCGGCCTGGAAGGAAGCTTGGCAACAGACCAGGATGTATAAGACGGCTGTCCCCGCCAAATTACAGTGCTAAAATCCCCGTGATCTTTACATGTTTTCTTTAGGTAAACATTATGACTTACTTCAACTCTTTTTGCCTTTATACGCTGCAGACACTCTGGGCAAAGACTTTCCGTTATTCCTAATATAGTTTCCTTATCCTGCATATCTGTTAGCCACCTTTCTAGCTTCAACTCATATTCAGCACAGGTCTCTAGCTGCCATTACCAGACTAATGCCTAACAGCTGTTCAACAGTTTGTTCCATCTTTTCAGCTCGCAAGCGGCGCTCTCTAATAACAGCAACCGCCTCTGCACTTGCTGCATATTCGTCCATAGAAGCAGAAAACCGTTCATCAATGGACACAATGCCGCCTCCTTTCACCAGCTTATCTGCTAAATATACGACTGCCGCCTCATCTGGCAATGCTTTTTCATTCATTTCCATATCAGTATGTGCAGCAACGATCTGCGCCACCTTATAATATCCATATTTTTTTAGTATTCTACCACCAAATTGAGCATGATTAGGCCTCCCTTTGGCTAAATCATGCAGCTTTCCAGCAGCTATGACAGCGTGAACATCAATATTTAGACCGATTTGATTCAGACGAAGAGCCAAATTTCTCGCTATCTCTGCTACCATTCTGCCATGATTCACAATCGGCTCTGACACATTCATTTTCACTAAGATTGCTTCACACTCAGCCTGCGTCGGAATATCCCCACGATGATATCCTGTCATAATTTTCTGATAGTCCTCATGAGTGTCAAGATCCAGCAATATGCCTTCATCAAATACCTCTACTTCATATGCGTTCCCCTCACGTCTTTCTAAAATTTGACGCAAGCCTCCCCTTGTATTACCCAACAGAATTTCAGGAAAGCAATTTGCACCAATTAGAGGAGGATGCCCCCGATGTTTCTGGAAGACAGGGTAGATAATATCTGCCTTTATCTTATTAAACGCCCGCCCCAACAATCTCACCGTATGACTTTTTACCAAAGGCATATCTGACGGCAGCAGGAAAAAGGCTTTGGTTTCTGCCTGCAGGGACTGCACTCCCTTGACAATAGAAGAGAACATTCCCTCGCTATACTTTTCATTAAAAACATAGGACACTTTTAGTTCATCCAATATAGGTATCAATTCATCAGCCCAATGCCCCACCACCACTGTGATATCCATTATACCGGCTTGTCTAAATGTATTGATTCCTCTTTCAATCACTCTTAAACCACCTAAGGGCAGCAGCGACTTACATTTCACCATACGAGATGAATAGCCCGCTGCCAATAATACTGCGCCCATTTTATCTTGATTCCACATCCTATTTCACCTGCGCTTTACTTCTTTTCCTCAGATGATTTGAATAAATACCTCCATGATACCCCCACATACCATTCCCTCGTCTGCAGCCATATCATTTAACATGCTCACTGTATATAAGCTGGAGCAATTTACATCTAGTGCCGTTAACGCTTGGCGCCTGACCTCCCCTTCTGCGCATCCGCCGCCAATGGTTCCATAAGAGGTACCATCTGGTAAAATCAACATTTTACTTCCTGCTTTACGAGGCGTTGATCCACGAGTTTCCACAATAGTGACTAAGACAGCTTTTTCCCCCTTATTCTGCAGTTCGCAAATTCGGTTAAGGATTTCTGAGTCCATAGTCTCCCTCCCTGGGTCCACTTAATGACCGACCAGACCCACCGCCGCGAAAAACTCCAATTACTTCAGCAACAATACTCACGGCTATTTCTACGGGCGTTTCTGCTCGAATGTCAAGACCAATCGGAGCCTTTAGACGCCCTTCAAGGTCCTCTGCTCTTCCTTCCTCCCGCAAAACAGCAAATACTTCTTTTACCCGTTTCTTGCTGCCAATCATCCCCAAATATCGAGCTTTACTACCCATGGTAGCACGCAAACATTCCAGATCATATCTATGCCCGCGGGTTACAATAATCACAGCGGTATCAGTGCTTATGACCAATTTCTTAAAAGCTTGGTGGAAGTTTTCGCAAATGATAGTATGTGCTCCTGGAAATCTGGCCTGATTTGCAAATTCAGGGCGATCATCCACTATTGTCACAATAAAATCCAATTGGATAAGCATTTGGACTAAGGGTTGACTTATATGCCCGCCACCAAATACAATCGCATGGTATTTAGTTGTCATCCTATCCCAAAAAATCCGATACGTTTCTCCTGATTGATCTTCAAGGGAAAGTATCATGGCTTTGCTCCATGGCAGATTTTTCACCGTATCTAATACATGCTGCCTAATCATCCCTTCCAATTGACTTTCTATTCTTCCGTCTTGATGGATGATCAGCATTTTTCCAATGTCATTATTAAGACTGCTAGCAATAACAGTAAAACAGTCAGCGGTTCTGCCACTATTTTGAGCCGAAAGCAGACTACTAAATATCATATAAATCCTCCTTTATTCGGAAGGTTATATCATCCTTTACTGGTAATCTTCATCACATTTATCTTGAAATTACCTTGCGATTCGATTAGCATATAGAATGAGTGCCAATATGTATTTATTTTCTCTGGAGGTTGATACAGTGAATAACAGCAATGATTCCCAATGGAAAGAGAAATTTACTACTTTCTGCAATGATATGCTAAAACAACTAGCTGATCATCATAGGGAAAGTTATGGTGAACTACTAACTCTGCAGCAGGAATTACATACTATATATCTTGATACCACCGCTAAACATCTTGAGCAATGGTCCCAAAAATATGGTTCAGACACTCCCGATGAAAGTAATCTCTTAGATAAAATCGAAGCCGATTCCGTTGTTGTCGAAATCATCGACAATAATACTGGCAGGGTTTTTAGGCGCAGCCTACCAATCAACTATCTTGAAACGGACAATGGCTTACTTTTGACAGGCGAAACAATGGAAGGCAATCCTTCCCAAATCGTTTTTCTTTCAGAAACAGCCATCACCAAAGTAAATGATCTCTTAGGCAAGGGACCAGATATTCCTCGCTGCGGCGATACATCTTAATCTGCCCGGCATATTAAACATCTCAAGTGAGATGTTTATTCTTTTTTTATCTTCGATTGCTCTAAAGGCAGTAACATGCGCTGAGACATTTTACAATTCGGACAAAGGCGCCCTTCACTAGTTTCTGTACATTCCCTGCAATATACGGTAAAACAGCGCACACATTTATAAAGAAGAGTATCTATCAGCTCATTCTTACATCGGGGACATGCTTGAGTATCCAATTTGCACCTCTTTCTCACGAACCTTTTTCCGCTATCAGCAAATAATAGCCTAATCCAGGTATTTTTTTATCCAATTTCTTTTTTCCTGTACATTGCCAGAGTTCTTCTAGTGAGCCATGCTCCATAATAAAACTTGCGACAAATTCTTTTAGAAAAGCAGTCTGATCCTCAAAGACGAGTATATTAAAATCATGCTTCTGTAATATCTGAAAAAGATCACTATGAGTCATGATGCCGGGTATATCACAGTCTCCTTCTCGGATATAAAGATCCGTTATGGCAAGCTTCCCCCCAGAAACAAGAATACGATTGATTTCAGTTAAAACCTTAGAGACATCAGGCATAACCGATAAACTGCACTCAGCCAAGACACCATCAATAGAATGATCGGCAAAAGGCATGTCTGCGCCTGATGATTGAATGAGCTGTAAATCAGCCTTGCGTTCTTTTCCCTGCTGCAATAATGGAGTGGACAAGTCAACACCCAGGGCATGCACTCCTCGTACATCCCGCAGATACTCTACAGTAGTTCCCGTGCCACACCCCATATCAACAACTATAGAACGATGGTCAAAGTTACAGTAATCAACAAGTCTCCGTGTTAATTGTAATCCCCCTGGACGGGCTCCTTCGGCCATGTTAGCAAAAATCTTATTTTCAAATACATTCGAACTACATCCATGCAAATCTGTAGTAAGACGATCACTATGTTGGCCCATCATTTGTCCTCCAGTGCTTTTTCCACCTGGTCCATCTTCCCCTTTGCTAACTCTTCAGGAATATATACCAACCCGCATTGCGGGCATTTATAAAGTTCAACAGGAAACTCATTCCCCAAGTAGGCTAGGGTTACCTTTCCTAATGCAAGAGGAATATCGCAAGTATTACATATAATGATATTCTGAACTTGCTTATCCATAAAGTCACCTCATGATCCTTTTATCTCTAATCTGTGGCTATAGGCATTATGCACTAGGAAGCCATCTTCCTGAGGAGAATACTCTACCCAATACGTTACACTGGCAGGTTTAAAAGATGCAATATAAGAGTTATTTTCCATGTTTTTAAATTTATTACCAGTATGTTCTGCCTGTGAAATCACAGCTATAATATCACTATCAAGAATCATCAACTCTTCCAAGGTCTGCCGTACATTCTCTGAAATGATCAACTTAACGTTGCACTGTTCTTTGTCTGCCAACTCTCCCCACACCTCTTTTTGCAGCGTCCTTTTCAGCCTTGCCCTATTCTCCTGTCGCTCAGAATAGCCGGGACCTTTTTTGCCAGCCACATCTTGCTGCCTTGTTGGAAAAATCAAGTCCAAAAGGTGATAGCTCTGCTTTCCTTTACTGGCAAAATTATCACGGCACATTGCACAGTAAGTAAGAAAATCGTTTTCACTCTGTTGACTGCGCTTTTTTATCATTTTATGGGCAATTTCTTTATTAGCAAACAGCATAAGACCGCCATAACCACAACACTCTGTAAATTCATTACTGTTTTCCAATTCCTCCACTTGGTGGCCAAGTGTATGCAAAATTTTTCGTATACTTTGCTGTAAGGCAGCTTCATGCCTTGTGGTGCAAGCATCATGTACCACCAATTTTAATGACGTATGCGGCTTTTTTCTTTGATCCGGCAGTCCAATTTTATCTAATACTGTCCATATTGACTCAACATCCATAGAAGGCCATTCACGCTTAAAAACACTATAGCAAGTGGGACAGCCTGTGATGACCCTGGGAGAACCCAACTTCCGCCAACTATCTTCAATGGCCTTAATTGTTTCTTTAAATAAATTTTCTTGTCCTGCCCAGTCAGCTGGAACACCGCAACAGCCCAGCATTAAACCCACGCCATCAGTTATTTTTTTGCAAAGGAATTGGTACATGCTTTTTACATGTTCCGGCGAAGAGGCACTGAGCTGGCAACCGGGAAAGAATACGGTACTGCTGGATGCAAAACCTGGTTGATGTCTGCTGAATGCAAACTTCTCACTGGTACTAAACTGCATGTCTCGTAAAGCAAAATCATGGACTCTTGGTGGCATTTTCCCTCTTTTGACCATAATCCGTCTTGCTTCTTGGCAAATTTCTCCCATATTCAAATTTCCCGGGCAAACCTGCTCACATAAACCACATAAATTACAGGCATTAATCATTTTATTAGCATGGTGAACGCCCATCACAATGGATAAATTATTATAAACTTCCCGCACATACCGCTTTGGATAAGCGTGAAAATGAGCCAGATATTCACAAACCTTAACACACTCCAAACACTCACATAATAGGCAGCGCTTCGCCTCCCTTACTGCTTCTTCCGTCGTATAGCCTTTATTGGGATCAGCACTTCGTACCCTCTTTTGCGGTTCTACTCCGGCAATATTTGTGTAAAGTAAAGAAGTAAAAGATCCTTCCTTTTCCCGACTGGCTGTGAGAGAAGCATTTTGTAAGTAACGATCGATTGAATTTGCAGCTATTTTTCCATGAGAGATTGAGGTAATTGGTGACTTACGATCAGGTCCCAAGTAAAGACTGCCCCCAGCAAAAACATTGGGCACGTTCGTTGCCAGCGTTGCAGGATGAATGGCAATCCCTCCACCCACGTCAAGAGCAAGTCCCCAATAATGGGGATTTGTTTCTATGCAGCCTGTTGCTAAATAGACAGCATCAAAAGTTGCACTTATATGATCTAACGATGTCTTTGAGTTCTTATGATTATTCACGATAACATGTAAGTTAATTTCTAATGGCATTCTTTTTAATATGGCAAAATCATCAGCAATATTCTGCCTGGGCAGCTGATGTTCGGGAATGTCCCATATACTCCCGCCTAATAATTTCTTTGCCTCAAAAATCACAACATTATAGCCCTTTTTGCCTAGTTCAACTGCCGCTGTTAAGCCACTTAATCCAGCTCCAATAATTGCGATGGTTTTATCCTTAGGCGGCATTGGTGTGATTTTAAGAATCAATTCATTACTATTATCCACGCAGCTTTTTTCCAGCTCATTCACTGCAATAGACTCATCTATTTCTTGCCGCTTACAGGCCTGCTGACAGGGTTGATCACAAATTTTACTAATGATTCGCGGAAAGGGTACCATTTTATATAATAATTGCACTCCAGCTTTATAGTCCTCTTTTTGAATAGCAGCAACCATGCCTCTTACATCAACATGAACCGGGCAGGCAGCTGTACATCCTGGAGGCTGCTCTTGAACACATTGCTGCTCTCTTTCCTTTAAGACTTTTTGTTCCATACTATCTCCCTTTCCTTCATAATATACGCCAATAAAATTCGTATATTGGAAAGCCTAAAACGAATTGAATTTACGTTTCAATTCGTTTTAGGTTACATTTATATAGAAACTCTTATTTGTCCCTTGTGGATAGTGCTGCCAGTCCGGCTTTTATCTTTTCGGGCAGTGCAGGAATTGCATAAATACGTACACCACATGCATTATAAATGGCATTAAGAATCCCAGGATGAGGAGCACTCAAAGGACCTTCGCCTGCACCTGCTGCACCGTGAGGTCCGTGCTCGCGAGGAGTAATATTATAGATAATTTGAATATCATCTGGTACATCATAAATGAAGGGCAAACCACAATTAACCAGGTTTGTGTGTTTCTTAAGATCTTCGAAGTCTTCTGTAAGAGCAAGACCAATACCTTGCGCTAAACCACCATATATCTGGCCATCACAAGCTGTTTTATTCGTAATCGTTCCCATATCAGCAACAGTGGTAAACTTAACGACTTTAGCCTTCCCGGTCTTCATGTCAACTTCCACTTCAGGCATAAATAGTTCATACATGTAGATGGGGAAAGGTTTTCCTTGACCCGTAACTGGGTCACAGTCAGTACACATCGATGCTGTCCATTTACCATTGTAGTGCAGAGGAAGATTTTCGGCTGCCATTTCATCATAGGAGCGGTAAGTACCGTCCGGCTTACGCATAGCATTTAATAACATTTCACAGGCAACCTTTATCGCGTTACCAGTCATGACGTTGGATCGGCTGCCGCCAGACGGTCCACTGTTAGGAGTAAAGGCAGTGTCATTCATCACAAGCTTGATTTGCTCTGCTTTAATACCAAGAGGACGCAGAGTTTCATGAGCATGGCTTAAGGTTCCGATATCTGCACCTTGCCCATGATCTTGCCAAGAATCTCCGACGGTTATGCCATTCTTTGTCAATTCGACCCAAGCTTCTGAACTATCTGGGCCATCAAGACCACAGCCGTAAATACCAAGAGATAAACCAACGCCACGTTTTTTCTCCGACGTTGAGAGCTCTTTACACCGTTTTTTAGCTTCTTCCCATAAAGGACGGAGAGTATTAATCATGTCTTCAAAACAAAATACTTCAGGCACTTGCCCCGTAGGTGTAGTAGCTCCTGGACGGTAAATATTCTTAAAGCGCAGTTCTAATGGATCTAAGCCAAGTTTTTCTGCCAGTTCATCCATGGCTATTTCAGAGGCTAAAAAGGCTTGGGGCGAACCATATCCACGAAATGCCGATCCCCAGGCATGATTGGTGCAGACGGTACGACCTTTGCCCCGTATCCGGGGTATATCATAACCAGCACCAGTAAATTGAGCTTGACGCAGAGTCAGCAAATCACCGAACTCAGAATAAGGACCGTGATCAATAAACCAGTCCGTTTCCATAGCAAGAAGTTTCCCTGTTTTATCAGCAGCAAGCTTACATTTAACAAAGCCAGGAGAACGTTTACCCGTATACGTAATATTCTGATACATGGTGAAATTAAGGGAAACAGGTTTTCCTGTTGCCATGCAGGCAACACCAAGCAACGCTTCAATGGTCGGGCTGAATTTGTAGCCAAAGGTACCGCCGGCAGGGTTTTGAACAATGCGGCATTTTTCAGGTTCAATACCAATCCCAGCAACAATCATGGCATGATGTAAATGAAGGCCGATACTCTTAGAATGAATGGTCAAACGACCTTCTTCATCAAAATAAGCACATCCGCAATCCGGTTCAAGAGGCAGATGGGGCTGACGACTACAATAGGTATCTACTTCTACAGTTACAACATCTGATTGTTTCATAATAGGCTCTGTATCTTCGCCTTTTATAATACCCTGTTCAAAATAAATATTAGGTACGCCTGGATGTATTTCAATCGCATCCGCAGCCATTGCAGCAGGTGCACTCATGTAAGAGGGCAGAATTTCTAAATCAACTTTAACTTTCTGGGCTGCAGCTTTGGCATGTTCTTCCGTATCAGCACAAATAATTGCGATAGCATCGCCAAACTGGAATACTTTTTCATCGCAAAGAATGGGCCGATCCCAGCCATCCCCTTTATTGGTTGGAAACGTAATCAGACCAGTAATGCGATTTTTGCCTTTAACATCTTTATGAGTAATTACCTTATATACCCCAGGCATATTTTCAGCTTCTGCAGTATCAATACCCATAATATTAGCATGGGATACTTCCGCTTGCACCAAAGCCATTCGCAATGTACCTGGGGGCATTTGCAGCGCAACATCAGCGCCATAATCCCAAGTACCAGTAACTTTACGCAAAGCAGAAGGACGATGATATGTCGTTCCATAAATTTTATTGCCAACAGGTTTATATAGTAAATCTTCTTTGTGCATTTCGCCCCGCATTACCTTAGCTGCTGCCATAACAGCATCTACCAGTGGCTTGTAGCCTGTACATCGACATGCATTACGGTTCTTTTGAAACCACTCACGGACATCTTCTCTCTTCGGAGCCGAGTTAGTGTCCAGCAATACTTTAGCCGATAGAATGAACCCTGGGCTACAGAAACCACATTGGGCACAGCCGTATGCCATCCAAGCTACCTGCAGGGGATGGAGATTCTCTGGTTTGGCCAAACCTTCAATGGTAGTAATGTTTGCTTCATCCGGTACTCTCTTCATCTTGACAATGCAGGAGCGAACTACTTTTCCATCCATGATAATCGAACAAGTTCCGCATTGCCCCTGATTACAGCCCACTTTGCAGCCCGTTAATAAGAGCTGCTCTCGAAGTACACTTGCCAGACTGGTTTCTGGATTTACGATTAAAACTCGCGGTAGTCCATTAACATGCAATACCTTCTTTTGCATTTCCTACTCTCCTTTAAGATTTCATATTATTTCAGAGGAAATATGCCCCTAAAATTTCCCAATCTCAGTTGCCTTTACCAAAAGCACAGTGAGGATATTGACAGGGATCACAATTAGTGCACAAACCACCGTGAGCTAAACGTACAATGTCTTTGCGGTTAAGCTCATCTCCTGCTAGAATGCGAGGAATGATCAAATCAAAAATGGTAGTTTTGCGATACATTACACAACCTGGTAAGCCTAATACTGGAATACTGCCAATGTAGGCCAGCATAAACATAGAACCTGGAAGTACTGGCGCTCCATAAGCAACAACTCGCCCCCCAGCTGAGCGAATTCCTGCCGGGGTTACATCGTCAGGGTCTACTGACATCCCCCCAGTCGTTATGATCATCTCAGCACCATCTTGTATTAATGTTTTGATGGCATTATCAATCATGTCGATAGCATCGTCCACAATGATCTGCCTTAATACCCGGCTACCCAATGCAGTTATTTTTTTATCTAAAACGGGACCAAATTGATCTTGAATACGCCCATGATAAACCTCACTGCCTGTTGTAACAATTCCTACTTTAAGAGGTTTAAGAGGTTTGATTTCCATGACTGGAAAAGATAATCTGCCGATATTTTCCACATTGTTTATTTTATTAGCTTCGATAACCAGCGGCACCACGCGGCAGCCTGCAACTATTTCCCCGACAGAAACTAACTGATGGGAATGAATAGAAGCAACAATCACTTCATTAATATCATTCAATTCTTCCAAGGCATCGAGATTAATTTTTAACATCCCAGGGATTTGCGCTTTTAGTTCCACCTTGCCTTCTATTGGCGCTGTTAAAATAATTCCTGGACCTGCCACGGCTTTAGCAATTCTCATAGCCGCATCATTTTCATGCATAACATTCTGATTTACTTCCCATACATAAAGATGCTCTTTTCCCAATTTTAATAGTTTGGATATATCTTCTTTTTTTACAACATGACCTTTCTTAAATGCTCGCCCAGCTACTTTACCTGGAATAATTTCCGTAATGTCATGACACAATACTGTACCTTCCGCCTCCCACACTGGTATGACTCTCATCTTCTCACTTCCTCATGTATAAGTAGACCCAATCCACAATATCTTTGCGTACGCAGCAAAGCAAAGCGTAAAAAGAAAGACAGCGCTTTGCATTTTTTACCCCTCTGGCAGCACTGTATTCCTTTTTTCACCTGACCCATTGAATAAGGTCATGAACAACTGAGACTTTATCTATTCCAAGTCTCAGCCTTAGTGTTATTTTTATAAATAATGCAAATATTGTGCCAATTATCGTTTTATCAATCACTATTAAAAAACTAAGTTTCATGATGCAGTAAAAACATTGAAATATACGTATCTGGAATGCTAAACTATTTTTTCTTGAGCAATAGGAAAATACCACCTCCAAGATAATTAGAAGATGGTATTCTTACTTGTGTCCTATTTATGTCCCATTTGTGTTAATCAAATGGGACATAAATACATTTTTTTAGTTCTGTATCGCATATAGGTGCATTTTACGATAGAGAGTGTTACGTGAAATCCTTAATTGCCGTGCTACTACACTTACATTACCGCCACACTTGGATAAAAGCACTAAAATTTCTTGACGCTCCGCTTCAGCTAATAATTGCCGTCGCTGTTCCCGTCCAAAATGTTCATTCAATGATGGAAGCATTGATAATTGCGTCTGACTCCGGACTACTTTTTGAGGAGCATACACTTCTATGGGAAGATGCGCTATGGTAATGAGTTCTGACTCTGCTAAGCTCACAGCTCGTTCGACAACGTTCTGAAGCTCGCGCACATTTCCAGGCCAGTCAAATTTCTCTAGACACGTTAAGACGGCTGGGTCAACGTAATATATAATACCCCGATCTTTTGCTATTTTATCTAAAAAATATTTAAACAATAAAGGAATGTCCTTCACGCGATTACGCAAAGGCGGAATCGTAATTGAGATCACATTTAAACGATAATACAAGTCTTGACGAAAGTCTCCCTTTTCTACCGCTTGGGATAAATTTTTATTAGTTGCACAAATTACCCGCACACTGACGGGAATTACTTTATCACTGCCAATACGCATTACTTTTTTTTCCTGTAACACTCTAAGAAGAGCGATTTGCTGTTCCAAAGGCATATCACCAATCTCATCAAGGAATAGCGTCCCCCCTGAAGCCAATTCAAATTTTCCTGGTTTGCCTCCCCGTATCGCTCCCGTAAAGGCACCTTCAGCATAACCGAATAGTTCGCTCCCGATTAGCTCCCGCGGGATTACACCACAATTCACAGCTACAAAAGGTCCATTACGCTGTTCGCTTCGATTATGAATAGCTTGAGCAAAAATTTCCTTACCAGTACCACTTTCACCTTGCAGTAAAATGCTAGATGATGTTACAGCGGCAAGAGAAGACACCCTTATAACCTCTAGTATTTCTAAACTTTCTCCTACAATGTCACTAAATTGTAAGGCTGCGCAATAGCCACTATAACGATTGACTAACTTTTGTATTTGTTTGATGGGACGTAGAATAATAACGCCGCCAATCACTTTTCCTTGCTCATTTGTCAAAGGCTCACCAGAGGCTAAGCAATGAAACATATTCTTTTTAGTATTTACCATAAATTCCATATCTTCATAGGGTTCTTTATTTTTTAACATACGCTGTGTAACAACTGTTTTACTTCCAAATATCCGGTCAATAGACAATCCTAATACTTCCTGCTCTGTTGTATTTAGAATTTCCTGGGCTGCTGGATTTAATTGGCTGACAATACCACTGTCATTTACCATCAATACTCCATCTGACATTGTATTAAATATATTGGTTAACCAGCTGTTGGCATGTGATAACTCTTTATTTTTACGCTGAATGTTAAGCTGTGCCATGATAGCTTCAGCAGCTGCTACCACCATTCCCAAGGTATGTAAATGAGATCGATACGATGCACCTGACATATTCAATATACCGATAATTTTCCCCTGATAATCAAAAATCGGAGCTGCTGAACAAGTCAAACAATGAAGCCTCTGACAATAATGTTCAGCACCTGAGACTTGGATCGGTTCCTTCATTACCAATGAAGTACCAATGGCATTTGTACCTGATTGCTCGCTCCATAGAGCACCTTGAAAAAAATTGCTGGTCATTGCATTATTTAGAGTATCCTCATCTCCAAACATTTCTACAATATAGCCGCGTTCATCGGTTAAAGCAACCACAAAACCCGAACCCTCAACAAATTTATAAAGATTCACCATAAAGGGCTTGGCAATCTTTATAAACTCTTGTTTCTCTAATAACATGGTTGACATTGAAGCATCATCTAATTTCCTATGAGTACTATAATCATAGGGGTTTATACAGGCTTGATAACATCGAACCCATGATGCAACAATTTGCGGACGCGTAGAATATTGTCTCTTATCTCCATTAATAAATCGTTCCCAGCTAGGAAGAGTATCATCTTGATAACTATTATTAATATTCATGGCAACCACCCTCATCAATATTATAGTGATGAATTTCGCCATTATTTTATTGAAACCTGCAATCATAGCAGATACTCTTTCAAAAAAAATCACTTCTTACTGTACAAAGTAAGGAGTGATTTTTTCATTTTATAGTTAGCCCACATAACCTAAAATACGAGAAATCCGCAATGTGCTATCTAATAGTTTATCGACTACTTCTTTTACAATGAAATCCAAGGAGAATCGAGTGGCTATTCCCGAAACGCTAATCGCTGCAACGACTTTTCCTGACTTATCGTAGATGGGAGCACCGATACATCTGCCTTCCATTTCGCTTTCCTGCTGATCCAGAGCATAACCTAACTTGCGAACCACTTCCATCTCCTTGAGATAATCAAGAGGTTTTGTTACTGTATGTTCTGTTCTTTTCTCCATACCTTCCGCCTCGAGAATCTCTAATATCTCAGCATCTTTATGTTTAATCAACAGCGCTTTGCCAAGAGCTGTGCAATGAACAGAATTGGTCGTTCCCAGTTTGGCAACTAAACGGGAAGAATAAGGACTTTCCACCGTATCCACATATAAGACTCTTTTTCCTTGCAAAATGGCTAAATGCACTGTTTCTTTCGTAAATGCATTTAACGATTCTAAGGAAGCTTTAGCTAAATTTTTAATTTCAAAATCCTTTTCTGCCCATTGACTCATCATCAGAAGCTGATATCCAAGCCGGTAATTTCCATTCGTATCGCAAAAAGCATAATTTCTATTTTCCAGGTTATTTAACAAACGATATACAGTCGATTTAGGCAGTCCCGTTTCTTCTGTAATTTTCTTAATACTCATGGGTATCTGACTATTTCCAATCGTTTCTAATATGTCAAATGCCCTGTGCAGTGATTGAACTTCTATCTTGCCAGCCATGTCAATACCCCTTCCTTATCATGCAACAGCAATTATGATTGTATTATTATATCACTTTTTCATAGAATATAGCTAATATAATAAAGAATCGAATCCTAACAAATACAGCTTAGTCAATGAATATACTGATACTTATCTTTTTGCTGCTGGGCACAATTGAAAAGAGGACGACATGACATAAAGTATTTTATTAGAGAACTTATACTCGGATGAAAGCAGCAAGACTGTCCCGATCAGGCAGCCCATCGTTATCACCGGGAGACATCACTGCCAAAGCTCCAATTGCAGTACCACGTCTTACAGCTTCCTGCAAGGACAAGCCTTCTAAAATCCCGCTTACTAAACCAACAGCAAAGCCATCCCCTGCCCCCACCGTGTCTACCACTTTTGTTACGGGAAAACCAGGTGTATAAAATTGCTGCCCCTCCGAACTGGTATAAGCGCCTTCTGCACCTAGTTTGATCACAACAGTCTTCACACCAGCAGCATGATAGGCATTTGCAATTTCCTGTACGCCTTCTTTTCCAGTAAGCAATTTGCCTTCTGAAATGCCTGGAATCACAATATCTGCCAAGCATGCCAAATCGTTAACTACCTGGATCATTTCTTTCTGATCTGCCCAAAGACCAGGGCGTAAGTTTGGATCGTAGGATATGGATACGCCCTTTCCCCTGGCTTGTTTAATTAGCTCATACACCAGTTGCCGGCATCCGGCGGATAAGGCTGGCGGAATACCCGTTAAATGAATATGATCAAATCCATCCCAATTTAGTTTTGCAATGGTACTTACATCCATATGTGAAGCCGCTGAATTTCTACGCAGAGAAAAAACGTGAGGGTCACCGCTGGTAACCTTTTGCTTCCACTGCATGCCGGTAAAATATTGGGCATCGTGGGTTATATAAGAAGTATCAATTCCATTTTTCTGTAAGAATTCTTCTATCTGTTTACCAAAGGGATCGTCGCCTAGTTTGCTAATATAAGTGACTGCATGCTTCAGGCGCACCATACCAATTGAAAAGTTAACTTCTGCCCCAGCAACAAAACGGGAAAAATGCTCTACATCTTTTAAATCACCTTCCTGGTCTGCTACAAAAAGTGCCATCGGCTCACCAATTGTAAGAATCTTGCTCATGTTCTACCTCCTGCTTTCAGACTAAATCCTCATGATTGATTAGCCTGTTGTATTTGTTTAAGAAACGTCCCCTCTTTCAACAGTATCTAATGAGAAGAGGCGTACAAAGTATGCCTCTTCTCGTCGTCACAATTTATGCTTCTACAGATTGTTCTTTACCCTTCATATAGTTACTCCACCAAGCAGTCAATACAGGTACCAGTATGGAGGTCACAATTACAGATGTAGCAACTAACGCCGTAGCAGCTTGTGCAACAGCTTTAAACTCTGGAAGCATCTCACCGATTATGAGAGGATTGGTAACGGCTGCTCCAGCCGTACTCGATGCTGCCAGTCCTGCAGTGCCATTTCCGCCGCCAATAAATTTATCCGCCAGCATTAATGGAATACCTGTAACTATAATCACAGAAATCCCCAGCATAATCCCTAAAAAGCCAGTCTTTCCAATTACATTCAGATCGATGGTGTTACCTAACGCAAAAGCAAAAAATGGAATCATAACATTGGATGCTTTACCGAAGTATTCTCGCAGTTCACTATCCAGATTTCCTAAGGCAAAACCAATTATGAAAGGAAGAACAGCTCCAACGAACAAACGAGGCTCAAATGTTGCTAAACCAGAAGTCCCCATAATGAGCATTGTCACCAAAGGACCTGATTCAATGGACATTAATACAAAGGCCCCGGCTTCTTCTTTGCTGCCATATTGCTGCATAATCGAGGCATACAAACCGCCATTAGTCATATCCATTGCAGCAATTAAAGCAAGGGTAGATAATCCTGCAAAAAAACCTGTTTGTATCCCATCCCCTGGCAATATTCTAGCAGCTATAACGGCAACAACCCAGGCAACGGCAATTTTAGTTATTACCAAGGTACCGGATTTCCGCAGTACTGTGCCTGTTGCTCGAATATCAATACCAGCACCCATGCAGAAAAACCATACGGCCAGAATGGGTACCGTGCCCGTGATTAACCCATTGGTAAAGGAACCAAAATATTTACCCGATTCAGGGAAAAAGGTATGACAAATCGCTCCTATAAATAAGGGAACCAACATCAGTCCACCAGGAATTTTATCAATGGATTGTTTGATTTTCATAATATACCTTCCTTTTTCATAATATTTATAATTGCGTACCTACACGAAATATTTAATTATATGCGAAAATTCGGAATTCAATGGCAATCAGATCAGACAGCCTAGTACCTTATCTGCGTTAAAACTATAGATACTAACTAATGGCTGCCTAATCAAATCCTTTTTTGTATTAACGAGCTAACCATCCACCGTCAACAGCCACTGTATAGCCATTCACGTAATCAGAAGCAGGCGCCGCCAAGAATACTACCGGTCCAGCCAAATCTTCTGGCAATCCCCAGCGTCCAGCCGGAATACGGCTCACGATTTCAGCATTACGTTTTTCATCAGCACGAATCGGAGCAGTGTTGGCAGTTGCCATATAGCCAGGTGCGATTGCATTGGCATTAATGTTGTACTTAGCCCATTCATTAGCCATCAGACGAGTAACACCCATTACGCCACTTTTACTGCCAGTATAGGAAGGCACTCGGATCCCCCCCTGGAAAGACAGCATGGAAGCAATATTAATAATTTTACCGCCATGTCCTTGTTTAATAAATTGTTTTGCTGCCGCTTGGCTGAAGAAAAATACGGTTTTAAGATTGAGATCCATAACATCATCCCAGTCTTTTTCTGTAAAGTCAATGGCATCTGCACGGCGAATAGTGCCTGCACAATTAACCAGGATATCAATCTTTCCAAAAGCTGCGACCACTTTTTCAATTACAGGAGCAATGACCTCAATGCTCATTAAGTTCGCATCCACTGCTAAGAACCTTCTGCCGGCACCTTCAATTAATTCCTGGGTCTGGGTATTATCACCTAAACCTACGCTTACAATATCCGCTCCTGCATTGGCTAAAGCAAGAGCCATTCCTTGACCAAGCCCCATGGCTGCACCAGTAACAATCGCCACTTTTCCTGTTAAATCAAACATCGTACTCATGTGTAAACCCCCATTTGATATTTTATTTGTCATCTTACCGGTAATACATTGCATCACCTAAAACAATGGAAATGTTGAGTCTTTCCAACGCTTGAAATGACTAGCATCATTTCAATGTTTTTATATCAACATGATCCATATCATCAAAAGTTTGATTTTCTCCTGCCATACCCCAAATGAATGTATAACAGTGTGTACCTACCCCAGAATGAATCGACCAGCTTGGAGAAAGAATCGCCTCTTCATTTTTTATCACTACATGTCTAGTCTCTGTTGGCTCACCCATATAATGAAATACAATAGCATCTTCTGGAAGATTAAAATAAAAATATACTTCCATACGACGATCGTGTGTATGACAAGGCATAGAATTCCACATGTTGCCTGGTTCAAGAACAGTCATTCCCATTACCACCTGACAGCTTTTAACCCCTTCTGGATGAATATATTTATATATATTGCGTTCATTTGACTGGTTTATGGAACCTAGATGATTTGGAGTAATGTTGCTTTTTTCAATTTTTACAGTTGGATACGTCTTATGAGCCGGGGCACTGTTAAAATAAAATTTAGCTGGCTGCTTTGCATCTGCACTAGAGAAGCTAACTTCTTTGGAACCCATACCAATGTATAAACCATCAGTAGTATTAAGGTCATACTTCACGCCATCAACCACGACAGAACCGGCATTGCCAACGTTTATGATTCCGATTTCCCGTCGTTCAAGGAAATAATCAACCCCCATATTGGCTCCTGCTTGAAGCACTACAGGCTCAACTGGATACACACCACCAGTTATCATCCGGTCAATGTGACTGTAAACCATCTTTACTTCATTTTTCACAAATAACTCTTGAATCAAGAAACGGTTTCGCAGCTCCTGGGTCGTATAATGTTTTGCATCTTCTGGATGAACGTTATGTCTGACATCCATAAAAAAACCTCCTTTTCTCACTATATGGACTTGTTTTTCATTTTACACAAATTATATTCGTGCATCAGGTTATAATTCCTTCTTTTTTCTCATAAATAATAATTTTATTCCATCAAGTGGAATAAAAGAAAATGCAGAGGCGCAGAGGACACAGAGAGGATAGAATATACAAAAAAAAGACCCTCTATAACCACATTGTGGTTATAGAGGGTCTTCGTAACGATGCGGTTAACCAACGAGATTATTCGCTGATTTCTTCCTCATCATCTTCGTCTGCTATAATGTATTCAAAGGTGTCAAGAATATTGGAATGATGTTCTTCTAACGCGTCACTCATTAGTCTTAGCACTGCCCCAGTCTGCTCTTCCGGCAGCCCCATAGCAATAATAACATCCGCTATACGGTCTTCGAGAATTTCGATATCGTCCGTAAACAACACTGGAATCTCATCCGTTAATTCAGGATCTTTTTCTTCACAACCACACATAATACACACTCCTTTTTTCTATCCATCTTTTAGGACTAAGTAAAGTTCATTTTTTTAACAAACCTGATAATAGATTGTCCACTATCATAGTACCACGTATTCTTAACACTGTCTTGTAAACATTTCGTAAATTTTGTAAAAAACACAATATTATTTTTTTATGCTTCTCCTAATGGCAAAGAACGATGGGCCAATCCTACCGCTACTTCATTAAGATTCAATACACCTACACCAAAGTAAATTGCTACGCAAATATGTTCTCCATAACGGGCAATTCCGATTTTTCCGCCCACATTCAGTCCAGCGGCTTTCGACGTAATTTGCTCCAGAGCCGCATGAGTCGCACCAGCCACCGCACCTTCACCTACATGATTGGCACTCACCAACTTCTGGCGCTGGGCTGCTACCACTGCACGTTCAATAATTTTCTTGACAGATAGTAAATATTCGCCGCCAAAATCAACAGCGACAGAAGAGATACCACGAGCATTTAGGCGCTGACGAATTTCTTGTTCATCTTGTCGATCTTCACTAATTGCCATAGCCATCGCCGCTCTTCCCACATCAATACTCGTAATTTCCACTTTAAGCAACCGCCTTCTTTTCAACAACTTTAATTTTTTCTTTATCAACTGCAGCTACGATAAAGAACGTAATCAGACAAACCAGCCATTCCATATAAATGGGATGTGCAAAAATTTGAACTGCCGGGAACATCTGCCAAGCAAACAATGCGATCATACCTGCCAGCGTAGTATAAAATGCTGAATTACGACGGCAAAGACTCGGTGCAAACATGGTAAACAAAAACACCAATGTAAAAGCGGTAGTCAGACTTAGACCAATCAGCATCGTCTTAACAATACCTACAGCATTAAATGCAAACCATAAGGTAAGAATCCCCAATCCTAGAATGGAATAACGATTCACAATCGTATATTTCTTGTCACTCACATTAGGATTGATAAAACGTTTGTAAATATCCTGAGAAAATAATGTTCCTGCTGCAAGCAAAATATGACAAGCAGTAGCAACATCTGCTGCCCAAAGTGCCGCCAGTGTCAAACCAGACACGATAGGGTCCAGCCCCATAATCATCTGGGGAAGAGCCAATGTAGCGTTCATACCTGGATGGGCAACTCTAGCAGCCATTCCCATAATAGCGCAGGAGAAGCCAACTGGGAACATCAAAAGAGCTCCCCATAAAAATCCTCTCTTCGCAGCCTTGCCATCAACGGCTGAACAAGCAACCTGTACTGGTCCCTGAGCAGTAATCGTCTGCGTCATCATGACGGCAAACCAGCCAATAATAGTAGCCAGCCCCAAGCCTCCAAGAGGGCTGAACCAGTCAATATTAGAAGGCAAAGCAGCAGCCATACTGCTCAAACCGCCTTGATTGGAAACAGTCGTCACTGTACTGATCAGCACACCAATATAAATCAAAGTTACACTTAAAATATTCGACAAGCCTGACGACCATAATCCACCGATTAGAGTCGTTCCAATAAAGACTATGGCACTGGTTATCATGCCACCTTGAAAAGAAAATATACCAGGCAGAAGAGAAGATAAAATCGCTCCGCCAGCAATGTACTGTAATGAGGTGATTACCAGTTGGATCGTAATCATCCCCAAAACACTGATTGCTCGCCCTTTTTTATCATAATAGCGTTCAAATAATTCCGGAATCGTAGTACAATCCATTTCTCTGTATTTTTCAGCTGCTACCATTGCCATCAATACGGCTCCTGCAGCCCAAGCGACATTATACCATCCAGCAGCGATGCCAAACTGATATGCATTTTCTGCAACACCAATTGTCGAAGCAGCACCAATCGCTGTACCCGCGATATTTGTCGCAACCAGCAAAGTAGTAAGCTTTCGCCCAGCAAACAGAAAACCTGTACTACTTTCAGTCCTCCGTTTTACATAAATACTAATACCAAATAAAACAAAAATATAAGTAATAATGATAACCAATTGAATATTCATCTTTACCTTCCTACCTTCCTACCTTCCTACAATTCATATGCAAAATTCGGCAAAAAACAAAAAACACTCCCACTAGGAGTGCACATCGTTTCATTCACCATTCTGCCATCCTACAACATCATCTTACAGATTTTTAGTACTACTATTCTACATAATGATTATATAAGCAACAGTGGCTCCATGTCAAATACAGGTTATATAGCCAGGCAGCCTTTGAAAACAATTTTAAAATCATTTTCAAAGCTGTCTGACTAAAGAGCTGCCAATATTTCACTCTAAATCCTTGAGCTTTCCAGCACTATTAAAAGACATTTCCTGCAGCTCACTCAAAATAGTAATAGAAGAATTCTTCTCAGCTTCCTCCATGAGTTCTTCTGATATCCATATTTCTCCTAAATGTAATGTATCTTTAATTCTTACAACCCTAGCTTTTGATAAATCAAGAGCATTACATGTTTTTATTGCAGCGCGAATTGCATCACGATCCGTATCCAGCACCATTGGCATATGTGTCGGACCAACCACTGTCGAAGTCAGTCCATTGGCATATGTCATTTTAAAATTCACTTTATCCACTAATTTTTGAGTAGTAAAATCAGCCGTCCCCATGCCATTTGCATTTCCATGAGTGCGTTCTGTCAGATCCAATACTACCATTTTAGAGACATTAGGACCTCCACTGGCATAAGGAGTAGGATAGCGTCCAGTAATATTAGGGTCCATACCGTCACCAGATATATCTTTACCGATTCGATCAATAATAAGAACGTCAATTTGATCAAAATAAATTCGCGGCATATTGGCTTTAGCTTCAATTAAAAGCTGGCGATCGATTTCAATAATTTCATCTTTAGGAGCCACGACAATTTTAGCAACTTTATCATAGGCATTTTCCACAGTACCTACTGCAAATAAAATGGGCATCCTACATAAAGCAATTTGGGCCATTTCCAAAATATTTTCTGCCATGTATTTAAAACTATAGGCATGACAAGATTCCGCGCCTTTTTGTTTACCAAGACCTATCGTAATCATTTTACATATTCCGCTTTCATTATTTCCACGAAAAGCAGTATGGGGCTTTATACGATTAATTACGACAATTCCATCTGCTTGAGAAGCAAATTTGTCTATATATACAGGTAAGCCATTTTCTAAGCAGCCAATTTCCACAACTTCCATCGAAGATCGAATTGGGCATCCTACTACGGTTTCAGTAATACCCAGATTTTCTAGAACTTCCTTTTGCCCTTCAGCATTAGCGCCACCATGACTTCCCATAGATGGTACTAAAAAAGGACGGCCCCCATGTTTTTTTATCTCTTCAACAACAACTCTTGTGAGTGTTGGAATTTCTGCAACACCACGACTGCCAACAGCAATCGCTATGCTCATTCCAGGTTTTATTTGCTCGAGTACATTAGAGGCCACAAGTTCCTGCTGCAAAGAACCTGCCACGTCAACCACTTCAGCAGCAATAAATTCTTGACGTATTTTCACCATACGGGGTAAAGGAATCTCTTGTAGCAGCTCTTGGATAATATCCAACTTACTCTCTCCTTTCGCCGAATTGTATTTTTAAAACTATCTCATAGACGCTCCAGGAACATCAATTGGTTTAATATCTTTGAGCATCAATAAATATACAAGTGCACCCAGTAGACAACAAATACCTGAAATGATAAGAGCCGTAACAAAAGAACCTGTTGTTGCGATTATATATCCCGTTACAATGGGACCGAGAATACCACCACAATTGGAAGCTGCGTTCTGAATACCACCCAACACTGAGGTCATGTTACGAGGAGCAACATCGCCTGGCAAACACCAAATCGCACTAGCTGCAAAAGCAAGACCTCCATAAGATACACAAAGTAGTACTATTGCTACTGTATTGGATTCTGCAAAGCCAGCGAAAGCGATTGATGTAGCCAGAAGCATGCCTCCAACCATATTAATCTTCCGCGCTTTTGTTAGTGATCCTGTCTTCGTATACATATAGTCAGTCAAGATACCACCAGTCCACTGGGCTATAATACCGCATAAAGGTGGCAACATGGCAAACCATCCCATAGTCATAAGCTGCATGCCCCGATCTTTAACCAAGTAGGTAGGAAACCAGGTAATGAAGAAATAAATAGCATAATTGAATAAGAAAAAACCTAAACACATTGCAAGAACGTTACGATATTTGAGAAGTTCATACCATTTCATTGGTTGAATATTATCAATACCTTCTTTTTTTGCTTGACCGTCACGAATATATTTCAACTCAGCTTGATTTACATATTTGTGTTGTTCAGGATCTTTATAATAGGCCATCCATAATACCGCCCAAATTAATCCAACAGCGCCGCATACTACAAAAGGTAATTGCCAACCATATACCGCTACCATCCAAGCTACTAACGGCATCGTGAAAGCGGTACCAAATTTAGTACCGCTATCGAATATAGCGGTTACTCGCCCACGCTCTTTATCTGGAAACCACTTGGCTGTTACCCCAGCATTACATGGATACGCACCAGCTTCACCAATACCCATAAAGATACGAGCACCAATTAAGCCATTTGCACTTTTAGCCAGAGCCGTTACAGCCGTAGCCAAAGACCACCATACAACGGATCCAGCTAAACATACCCGCTGTCCAATACGATCTGCCAGCCAACCAGAAGGAATTTGAAAAAAGGCATAACTCCAAAAAAAGGAAGACATTACAATTCCCATTTGAGTTGGGCCAATATTTAAGTCTTTCATCATACTGGGTGCTGCTGCAGACATAACTGTACGATCTAAATAATTAATGGCAATTGCCGCCCACATAAATATAGCTATCACCCACCGGACATTTGTTCTTTTTTCTGAAACGTGTTTGTTCACTTTTCTTCCTCCTTTTTCTATACCATTATCCTAAACAATTGCCGCTCTAATTGTTTTAGAATTCTGTATATTGAATAAATTTACTGACTAGGTCTTCTTTTATTAATGCTTACACATAGTTGCACAGCCTGCTAATAGCAATTTCATTAAAGCCTAATACTTCTGCTTTAACAACCTTTCCATTAGCAACAGCAAGGACTTCTTTAAGAAGCTCTGCTCCCATTTCTTCAATTGATTTTTCACTGCGAATAACAGGGCTGGCATCAAAATCCATATTATCTTTCATCTTTTCATATGTGGATTGATTTGCTGTGATTTTTATCACTGGAATAATAGGATTTCCTGTTGGCGTCCCTCTGCCGGTAGTGAAGACCATAACCAGGGCTCCTCCCGCAGCAACTCCCGTTACAGATGCAATATCGTACCCTGGGGTATCCATAATCACTAAGCCCTTTTTCGTGGGGCATTGGGCGTAGTCCAAAACCTCTACAATAGGTCTATGCCCCCCTTTATGAATGCACCCTAATGATTTTTCTTCTAATGTTGTGATACCACCTTCTTTATTTCCAGGTGATGGATTCCCATTGCGTAAGCTTTGCCCCACATTGGCTAAATGATCTTCATAGCGTTTAATAATATCATAAATCTGCTGAGCAATTTGAGGCGTGTCAGCTTGCTTTGCCAAAATATGTTCCGCCCCAATAAATTCCGTGGTTTCACATAAAATCGAAGTGGAGCCTAAATCAACCAATTGATCGCTAAGATTCCCCACTACAGGATTAGCTGCCAAACCAGATGTCGGATCCGATCCGCCACAATTGGTCCCCACGATAAGCTCAGCAATAGGAAACTGTTCTTTTTTTAATGCTGATGCAGCTTCCACCATCTGCTGTGCATATTCCACTGCCTTTCTGATCGTAGATATAGTTCCTCCCTCTTCTTGTATGATTAATGTTTTAAGAGGTTTATTCGTTTTTGAACGAATGAGTTTTCCCATGTCCTTTGCCTGGGCATTTTCGCATCCAAGTCCAATAAGTACAGTTCCATATACATTGGGATTTGCAGCAAGCCCTGCTAAGACTTGTTTCGTTATTGCTAAATCATCTTCAACTTGAGCACAGCCATTTTGATTGCTAATGTTGATTGTGCCTTTTACCTGCATCGCAACCATTCTACAAGTCTCGCTGGAACAAGCACAAGTCGGCAGTATCAGCACGTGATTTCTAACACCTACTTTTTCATCAGGTCTTTTGTATCCCCAGAAATTCATTCTTCTTTAATTCCTTTCTATCTTTTTATCGTTTCTCGCATACTTTCTAAGTTGTGTATATGAACATGCTGACCTGCTTGAATTGCACGTGAAGCACATCCAATATTTTCACCATATTTATATAATCCCTGCCCTTTTTCAATATCAAATACAGCAATTTTATGATAAATCGGGATGTTTTCCTTTACGAGAATATTAAACTCCTCCCCCTTTACTTTGTACGTAGCTATCGTACCCGCTTGTAGTGGTTCAATAACGACAGCAACACTATCAGTGCTTTTAATAATAAGTGCGTTAATTTTGGTTTCTCCCATTTTTCATTTCCTCTCAAAACTGAATTAATCAGTAATTACGCTATACCGATCTTTGCCAGAAGTTCTTTAATAATATCCATCTGCTTACATGTTCATTCAAAACAGTAATAACAGGAGTGAAGATACCTTTAAACATTTCATAACCTCCATAATCCTTATTTATCATTATTTTATTGCAAGTCTTATGCCAATATTACGAAATAACGCTGCCGCATCTTTTGAAAACAAAGCCGTTTTGAAACACAAAGATACAAAGCCTCTTCAACGTTCTCCTTCGAGAAACTTATCGTTGAAAGTGTATGATATACAAAAAAATAAAAGCCTACTGTAATAGACTTTTATTGATATAATTCAAAAATGAAATATCATCTTTCATTTTTGAAATTGAGCTTTCTCCATAATGTTGTTTTGCTAATGCCATATTCTCGACATAGTCGGTCTTTGTCACCTTCATAACGCTGCAGCATTCTTAAAATTATTTCTGCTTCCATCTGCTTCAAATTCTTGCTAATTTGAATGTTGATATGCTCATCAGAACACTTCTCACCCAGCTTTTTATCTATCATTTCTTCTATAAAACTTTCTTTCAGCTCACCTGCATCACTGCAAATTACCAGCCGATTGATAAAATTATGTAATTCCCGTGCATTCCCATACCATTCATATTTGAGAAGACTCTGAAAGATGTGATCATCATACCAGAATAGATTTCTATTTTCTTTTATACACTCTTGCTTTAAGAAAGTAATGGCCATTGGCACTACATCCGCTTTTCGTTCCCTTAAAGGTGGAAGATTGATCTCTAATACAGTTAAACGATAATATAAATCTTCACGAAACTTGTGGTTACTTACCTCATCTCTTAGACTTCGATTTGTAGCGCAAATAACACGAATATTTACAGGGATAACGCGGTTTCCACCAACTCTTCTTATCTCTTTTTCTTGTAATACTCGTAATAATTTTGCTTGAAAGCTGAGAGATATTTCACCAATTTCGTCTAAGAAAACAGTACCTCCATGAGCCATTTCAAAAAGGCCGAGTTTTCCCCCTTTGTTTGCTCCAGTAAATGCTCCCCCAACATATCCGAAAAGCTCACTCTCCAGCAGACCTTCATTTAAAGCAGCGCAGTTAACAGAGACAAAAGGACCTGCACTACGCTTGCTTTCATTATGAATACTCTGAGCAAATACCTCTTTTCCTGTACCTGTTTCACCATAGATTAGCAACGTTCCATCGGAATTAGCATATTGCCTTGCCAATTTTATCGCCTGTTGAATTGGTAAACTATTACTTTCAATCTGAGCAAATGTATATTTGGCAACCAGCCCCTTTTCATTTAGCTTAGTACGAATATCTAACTCAAGATTTTGTATGTGGCTCACTTCTTCAAATATAGCCACTGCCCCATGAATTTCATCATCAATTACTATCGGAATTCGATTACTGATTATTTTTTTATGATTAATTTCAATTAAAAGGTGTTTTTCCTCTTTCCTACGTTGAAGAGTTTCGATTAACTTGCTTTCAGGTATACATTCTGGAAGTTGATGCCCTATTACATCCGCTTTTAAATAACCAAATACTTTCTCTGCTGCAGTATTATATAAAGTTACCTGCCCCTGTCTATCAATGGTTAAGACAGCCTCTGTTATCATATTCAAAATAGCTTCCATTTGTTTCACGCGAGCTTTCTCTCTTTGACCTGCTTCTAAAACTTGCTTTGCTTCCTGAAGACCTAAAAGCAAGGACTCATACCCCGACTCTAATAACTGACCGCATATCCCCTGAGCAACAGCCTGTCGAGTCGCAATGACATCTCCAATAATTGCTTCAAATCCTTCTTGGATTAACTCTTGTACTTTGCTAGGGATTTCCTTGGAACTTTTAACTGGCTCAAAACAAAGAGAAACATTCATTATCTCATTAAAATGTTCCGTTTTCACAATAATATTTCTAGTTGTAATAAACGCAATTTTTTTAAAGCCTTTGCCGTTTACAAGACTAATTGCACTTAAAATATCAAAAGATGTTGCTGGTATATCCACAACGGGAATATCTAATCGTTCCCGCAAATATTGTGCAGTTCCCCCTCGAGACAAAACTACCTTTACCCCTTGCCTAATAAGCGAATCCACTTCATCCCAATTTTCATTCAGGTTTCCTACAACGATATCAAAGGAAATGTCATTATGGATTTTTACTTTTTCAGCTAATTCCTTTAGACTCGGATAAGGAGCAACCAGCAGAATATCGGCAGACATACTATACCTCCATCATGCATACATTCCCCAATAGCTCATTCACCACGCAGCTATTGCACTGTCGGCACGACCTTCCGTACCTCCAGCAAACGTGCCATTTTGTTGTCTTATGATGACTTGCCCCCGTCCAAAACTGCCAGTTTCAAGAGACAGATTAACAATATGACCTTTTTGCAGTAATGCTTCTGCCATATACATCGGGAAACCCGGCTCTAAATCAATACTTTTGCCTTCTTTCCATTGCCAGCGTGGTGCATCCAAAGCAGCTTGCGGATTTAATTTATAGTCAATCATATTGACCAGCAGCTGGACATGTCCCTGGGGCTGCATAAAAGCTCCCATAACACCAAATGGACCTAGGGCTTTGTTATCTTTCGTAAGAAAACCTGGAATAATGGTGTGATACGGTTTTTTCCCAGCTTCCAGCCGATTGACATGAAAGGGATCTAAGGAAAAATTTTTGCCACGATTATGCAGACTAATCCCGGTTCCTGGCACAACGAGGCCAGAGCCAAAGCCCATATAGTTACTTTGAATATACGATACCATATTGCCTTCCTTATCAGCTGTCGCTAAATATACCGTTCCTCCAGAATCAGGTCTGCCTGCTTCTGGCAGTATGGCAGCATCTCCAATCAACTTTCTTCGTTCCAGTCCGTAGCCCTCTGAAAGTAAATCAGAAACTCCTATTGTCATATTCTTAGGATCGGCAATATATTTTTGTCCATCAGCAAATGCAATTTTTATAGCTTCGATTTGTTTATGATAAGCATCTATAGGATTTTGCCCTTTAAGCTGTAAACCATTTAATATATTTAATGCCATAAGGGCAACCAATCCATGGCCATTAGGCGGTATTTCCCATACCTCATAACCTCGATAGGCAACTTTAATTGGCTGAACCCACTCTGCTTTATATGCAGCCAAATCATCAGCTTGTAAATACCCGCCAAAACTTCGAGAGAACTCACTTATTTTTTCTGCTAAAGAACCTCGATAAAAAGACTCTCCCTTTGTATCACCAATTTCCTGTAAGGTAGCAGCATGATCTAATAATTGAACAATCTCGCCGGCATAAGGAGCTCTGCCCAAGGGGGCAAAGGTAGTAAACCAGGATGCAAACTCTTTTCCTTTTAGAAATTTCGAATACTTCTTAAATGCAATTGCCCAATACTTACTCACAATAGGAGAGACAGGATATCCTGCTTGAGCATAAGAAATCGCAGGCTTTAGCACCTCACTTAGAGGTAGTTTGCCAAAACACGCTGACAGCTCTGCCCATGCAGCTGGCACCCCGGGAACCGTCACTGGGGTAAAGCCATACGCAGGCATCTCTTTAAAACCTTGTCTTCGCACTGCCTCAAGAGAGATGCTTTGGGGTGAAGGTCCGCTGGAATTTAGTCCATATAATTTGCCTTTTACCCAAACCAAGGCAAAAGCATCACCACCAATTCCATTAGAGGTAGGTTCCACTACTGTTAGACAGGCAGCAGCTGCAATTGCCGCATCAATGGCATTTCCGCCTACTTTGAGAATATCCAGTCCAGATTGCGCAGCCAAATGCTGGGAAGTAGCAACCATTCCATTTTTCGCAAAAACCACGGTACGCTTTGAAGGAAAAGGATAAGAAAGAGCATCAAAATCCATATGTTCATCCTCCTGATATTATAGTGAACTCCTGAAAAACAATCCATCTAGCCGTAAGCAGGTAAAGGGTGAGCGTAACTATATTCCGACGATCTTGTACGTTATTTATTCTACCCTGATAGGCATCTTCCTTCTTCTGGAATTTACGCAGCTCTTTGATCTTCCTATTTTTTTCATGATTGTATTTTGATAATAAATATTGTATCATTGCACATAAGTATGACTAAACTTCCCAGCAAATTGCTTACAAGAGAAAGAAGGCTCACTAGATGAAATCATTTGCAACCTATAAAGTGATGAAGGAACATGAGGGTCTAACCCTTGAAGAATATCTGAAAACTATTTTGCAGTATTCCGGAAGAAAAATTCAAAAGCTAACAAGGCAAAAAGGGATCCTTTTAAACGGAAAGAAAGTTTTTCTCCAAAGAAAGGTAAAATCCAACGATGTTTTACGCGTTCTTATGGCGCAGGATATGGCTTACGGAGTTGAGCCAGAGGAAGGAAGCGTTGAGATTCTATATGAAGATGATTATATGCTAGTCCTTAATAAGCCCGCCTATCAGCTTGTTCACCCCACTGGGCAAACTACTAAGGGCACATTGGCCAATTATCTGGCTTACCACCTGCAGCAGCAAGGCATAATCACTACTATTCGCCCTGTACACAGATTAGACCGGGAAACTTCCGGATGCGTAATTTTTGCTAAAGACGATCGCAGCCAATTCATCTTAGAGCAGCAGTTAAAAGACAGAACGCTAAAGCGTGTTTACTGGGCTTTGGTAAAGGGAATTGTTCATCCTCCTTCCGCTACTATTGATGTTCCTATTGGTTTTCATCCTACTATGGCAAATCGACGTGCAGTAAAGGAAAAAGGAGATCCGGCTATTACCCATTATCATACTCTCCATACTTTTTCAGAGACATCATTAATCGAGCTGCGGTTAGATACAGGAAGAACTCATCAGATTCGAGTACATCTTGCTCATATCGGCTACCCCCTTCTGGGAGACGGCATGTATGGCATACGCACTTCTTGGCTAACCAGACAAGCCTTGCACGCATCTTCTGTAAGCTTTCATCATGTAAAAGATCAGAATGAGATTACTGTACAAGCTCCTCTTCCCCCAGACCTGACCCGGGCTGTTGACTTTTGCCGAAGCGAAAATTCCTAAACTAGAAAAAACGTTTAAACGCGAAGACGCGAAGAAAAATGAAGGACACGAAGAATGATTCTTTTTTATTCTTCGTGTCCTTCGTATTCATCTTCGCATCTTCGCGTTTCAAAAGCTTTGGTTTTAAATGTTTTTTCCTATTTATTTAAGTGATACGGAATGGTTGTCACACTTACATTTTCTTTTATTACCAGCATGGCGTGTAATAGCCAGCCTGTTTGATTATGCAATAGTCTGTGCCACCATTTCCTTGTTTCAAATTCAGGTATGACAACTGTAATATAGTCCTGGGGGTTTTTTCTCTTTTTTAATGCTTCTACATAATCCAGCAAGGGCTGAATGGTCAGACGATACGGGGATTGAATGATCTCCAGATCCATCCCCGGGTTCCATTGATCCCACTTCATTTGTACTTTGGCAGCGCTCTCCTCGTCTTTGGCAATATGTAATACAATAATGTCTTTACTCAGGGTTTTCGCAAATTTTAAGGATTCATATACTACCCGTGTTGGGGATGAGATGGGTACTATTACATAATTGCGCACCATCAGGGTATCATCATATTGTACGTTTTCCTCCAAGGGAAGATGCAGCTGCTCTGCCATATCATCATAATGGGAGCGGATCTTCTTAAATACGAACACCATCACCGGAATGAACACTAATACTGCCCAAGCACCATGGGAAAACTTCGTGAGGGTAATGATGATAACAACCAATCCGGTAGCAATGGCTCCTATGCCATTTACAACAGCTCGGATCAGCCAGCCGCTTCCTTTTTCTCTCTTCCAGTGAACCACCATACTGCATTGTGCAATGGTAAACGAGATAAATACACCAATTGCATATAAGGCGATTAAGTGGTCCAGATGTCCTCCAAAGACCACGATTAATGCCGCGGCAGAAACAGTGATGACGATAATGCCATTGGAAAAGGTCAGACGCTCGCCACGAGAGCTAAGATACCTTGGCAGATATCCATCTCTGGCTACAATTGACAATAATACAGGTAAACCATTATAGGCTGTATTGGCCGCCAGGTATAAGACAATCATCGTCGTAACTTGAATGTAATAGTAGACAAAGGATCTGCCGAAGACATGTTCTGCAAGCTGGGATAAAGCCGTTACTTCCAGTATGGGAATGACATGAAAATGCATCATCATGAAGGTCACTCCACTTAGCATCACTACTAAGATGCCTGCCATCCAATAGGTTGTAATGATTGCATTTTTCGCTTCAGGCTTTTCAAATAAGGGTACACTATCGGCAATTGCCTCCACACCCGTCATGGAACTGCACCCATTGGCAAAGGCTCTTAGTACAATGTACAGCATTGCCATGTTGAGGGGCTGTTTTTCTAAGGAGGCAGCAGGCAGCAAGGCACCATCCTGGGTAATGGCTTGGTACATTCCTGTTACTATGAGAGCGACCATCCCCAGTAAAAAGGCATAGGTCGGATATACAAACATGTTGGAGGATTCTCGCATTCCACGCAGGTTCACCAGCATCAATATGAAAAATAAAATACCTAAATCGATTCCCACTTCTCTACCCGCTAAGCTGGGAAAAGCCGATACTATGGCTGCTGTTCCTGCGGCCACACTTACAGCTGCCGTTAGAACGTAGTCAGCAAAAACCGCACCGGCAGCTACTAGCGCGGGAAGCTCGCCAATGTTCTTTTTGGCAACGGCATAGGCACCACCGCCTCCAGGATTTGCCCGGGATACTTGCACATAGGATAACGCCACAATAATTAATAGAATCGATACTGCAATAATGATGGGGGATAAATATCCATAAGCGATAATCCCTTGAGCGGCCACCAGCACGAGTAAGGCTTGTTCTGGTCCATAGGCCACCGATGATAGGGCATCTGAGGAAAATATGGACAGAGCCTTCCACTTGGGCAGCCGCTCATGCATCATTTCCTTATTATGAAGGGGCTTGCCAATGAGAAGGCGGCGAGCAATGTTGATCAACTTTAATCTAGACCTCCTTATGATCCTTTTTCTATATACGCCATTACATTTTAGTAATAAGTCCGTCCCTTCTTTTCAAAATCCAGCTGCATCAAGTATTGCCTAAATTGAATACCAGATGCAGGTCTACAGAATTTATTATACGCTTTTTATGAGATTATATATCCTATTATTTTTCAAGAAAGGTTATATTTTCATGAACTTTTAATAAACAGTAAAAAAACGTTGAATATACTAAAAAACTTTTGCAGCTCATACATTTTTGGAACAGCAAAAAAGCTTCGCATGATTTGCGAAGCTTCAAATGTACGTGGTGCCGAGGACCGGAATCGAACCGGTACGGAGATTTCTCTCCGACGGATTTTAAGTCCGTTGCGTCTGCCAGTTCCGCCACCCCGGCATATTTGTCATATGCCAAACTGTTAAAGGCAGTGTAGTAAACTATTTTTTTGGAGGCGACACCTAGATTTGAACTAGGGAATAAAGGTTTTGCAAACCTCTGCCTTACCGCTTGGCTATGTCGCCATCATTGGAGCGGGAAACGAGATTCGAACTCGCGACCCTCGCCTTGGCAAGGCGATGCTCTACCGCTGAGCTATTCCCGCAATCACATATTTGAAAATAAAAATGGTCGGAGCGGCAGGATTCGAACCTGCGACCCCCTGGTCCCAAGCCAGGTGCTCTACCAAGCTGAGCCACGCCCCGTTTAAAAAATGGCCGGATCACCAGCAAAACATTCTCTCAAAGAAAACGATCTTCAATGGTCTTTTTATTTTGCTATATACCAGTAATTTATTAATAAAAACATCCGTTATTATCGTTAAAATTTAAACTGTGGTGACGAGTTCTAATTATAGCAGAGGAATTAATATCCGTCAACAACATTTTATATAGTAAATTTTTTAATGTTATAAAACATAAATTTGCCCCTTAAAAAATAAACCTTTTTAAACGCGAAGACGCGAAAGAGCACGAAGAATAATATTCCTTCGTGCTCTTCGTATTTCTTCGCGACCTTCGCGATTTATTGTTTTTTTATCCTTAAGCGATAGCGGATGCAAGTTTTGCTCCAAGTTTTTTGCATGATGCAAGTCCTTCATCGTCAGGAGCGTTTTGGATCGTCAAGGCTTCATCTACAAGTTTAGCCCCTTGTCCTTCCATTCGCTCTACCCAGTCTCTCATCCATTGACCATCTCCCCAGTCAAAAGAGCCAAATAAAACTAAAGGAATCCCAGATAGATTTTCCCCTTCTAATGACGTAATAAAAGGATCGAATTCTCCTTCTTCCAATACTTCATTGCCCATTGCAGAACAACCCAATGCTACTGCATCAGATTTTAGTACATCATCTTTACTCGCTTTATCCACAGAAAGTAAATTCACCGAAACTCCATCTACCCCAGCGCCTGCTGCAATGGCTTTAGCCATTTCTTCAGTATTACCTGTCCCACTCCAATAAATAACGGAAATCTTCTTCATACACTCATTCCCCCATTTTTTATTTGATTGCCTTAACCTCTTACTTACACTCGCTTATTCTTTTGATTTTTTATGGAGAATACATCCTGTATTCAGTCCTGACATGATAACGATATTCATTATCATGTCAGGACTGAAAAAAATACCCTAATGGGCTGTTCAAACGTTATAAGCTGCTGTATGTAAGAAGTTTGTAGTTACATAGCCAGTGAAGTATGTAATTGAGTTTCTGATATTAATTCTCAATTCAATGACTATATTCTATCAATAAGATTCTTTCCTGTCAATAAAAAAAATAGAAAAACACTAAGAGTCTTAAAAACAATTTGAAACGCGAAGATGCGAAGAAAACAAAGAACTGTGAATGCTATAATACCCCTTCGCGACCTTTGTATTTCTTCGTGTCTTCGCGGTTCATTATTTTTTTATATAACAGTAGAAACTTATACTCCCTGCATTCATAAATAGGTCAAATCTAAATGAAGTTTTATTTCTCCGGCTTCAAATTCCATACTGAGCTGAGATACGTTCTTTTTATACAGAATGAAATGATTTTCACCAACAATGGTAAGAGGAGGTGTGATTTGATAATGATAGTCTGTTCCTGCTAATAAGGCTTTTGCCCTGCCGGCTATCATATTTACTAATTCGGCAACGCCATCATACAGTTCTTCATCTGCCAATTCAACAGAGGCAATGCCTGTCATAAAGGAAACAATCATCGCCGCATTTTTTTTGCTTAGTGCTATGGAAAGCAAGGCATTATGGGTACTTAAAATCATCATCACTCCTGTAATTTCACTTTTATACCCTTTAGGAGCAGCTGCTTTTTCTTGTACCGGGCAGAGTTCTACTCCAACCATAGTGCTAAAAACATCAGAAACAGACTCTGCTAAACATTTTTGCAAAAATAATTCTTTCTGCAATTCCATAGGCTACCTCCCCTCTCCCATACATTCTAATACTTTCTTCATTAGTTCCTCAATGGTAAAGGGCTTTACTAAGTAATTAATAGCTCCAGCCTGAATCGCTCTTATAATATTTTCTTTCTCACTCTCTGTAGTAACCATCATTACGGGTATATGCTTAAGAGATGCTGTATTTTTAATTTTCTCTAAAAAAACTAATCCATCCATACCAGGCATATTCCAATCTAATAATATTAGAATAATTTCTTCAAAAGATTCCTCTAAAATGGTTAAGGCCTCTATCCCATCCGCGGCTTCCACCAATTCATAATCAAGTACCTCTACGCCACTGCGTATAATTTTTCGAATGATGGCCGAGTCATCTACGGATAATATTTTCATAACATCCACCCCTCACAGTATAAAAGTTAGCATTTTTATAATACTCGGCTTCAAAGTATTCGTTATAATCCAGGAACACTTCTGAATTTCCTAGAATTAACACACCTTCTTTAGTTAAAGAGTTCGTAATTTTCTTGATGATTTCCTTTTTTAATGCTTCTGAAAAGTAAATTGCTACATACCTAAAAAAGATCAAATCAAAAAATCCTAATCCTATAAAACTATTTTGCAAATTAAACTGCCTGAATTGAACGCTGTTTTTGATCCTTTCATCCAGCAGCCATGTACGTCCTTCCTGGCGAAAATATTGTTCCCGATAATCCAAGGTCATTCCACGAGCCATCGTTATATTGTCATACTTTCCCAGTTTAGCAAGCTGCAAAACCGTATGTGAAATATCGGTGGCTACGATCTCGAAATGATTCAATGTAATATCGGCAATTCCATGCCGCAGGAGATAACGATCAATACACATAGCAATGGAATAGGGCTCTTGCCCGGTAGCACAGGCAGCACTCCAAATACGAATTTTTCCGCCCATACCTTGCCTGATTGCTGCAATGTATCTCGGCAGCAACTGATCTTCTAGAACTTCCCAAGGCGTTTTGTCTCGAAACCATAATGTTTCATTTGTTGTAATCGCATCAATAATTTCTTCTGTCAAAGCGGCTTGCTTCTGCTGACGCAGCATGTTATATAATTCGTCAAAGCTGGATAGTCCAAATCGTATTAAGAACTTGGAAAGCCGGCTCTCAATCAAATACGCTTTCTCATCTCGAATTACAATGCCGCAGTGTTCTTCAATATATTTCTGAAATAATTGAAATGCCTGGGAAGATAGGTGTCCATTCATCATCATCCCCCCTAACTATATCTTTTTATTGTCTCTATACTCTTTTAATGTCGATTTTATACTCGAAATCGTTTTGCTAATTCTTCTAATTTTCCAGAAACCAGGACAAGCTCATCTGCAGCCTGAGTGGTCTCCACTCCTTTGCTGGCTGTGTTATGTGAGGCTTTATTGATCTCATTCATACTAATGGCTATCTCTTCAACGTTGGCAGCGATTTTCTGGGAAGTATTAGCTACCTCACTCATTTTTATCGACGCACCTTCTGTATTTTTAGCCAACTCCCCTGCTGTTAAGGACAATTCGCTGACAGAATGAGCAATTTCTTTCACTCCCTGTGTGCTTTCCCCAGCCCCTCGGGCTACATGGCGGGATTTCTCTGCAATATCACCAATTTCATTGGAGATCAGATGTATCTTATCAGAAGCAACAATCACAGCAGAAGATATATCTCCCACTACAGTAGATTGTTCTGTTACAGCTGCTGCAATGTTATTACTATTCGTATTCATTACATCAATAACCTGGGTAATACCATTTACTGCTTGTACTGCCTCTTGCATTTTATCTTGCATCGCTTCGATCTGGGCTCTTATCTCATCTGTTGCTCCTGATGTTTGCTTGGCTAATTCCTTGACCTCATTAGCCACAACAGCAAATCCTCTGCCTGCATCGCCTGCACCTGCAGCTTCAATAGCTGCATTTAGCGCCAGCATATTAGTCTGATCGGCAATGTCATTGATCAAATTAACTACCTTACCAATCTGTTTTGATACGCCGCTTAAAGTCTGAATAATAATTGTAGTTTCCTGTGCTCGCAGCTCTGCATCTTTGGCTACGGAAATGGATTGCTGACAATTTTTTCCCACTTCATTTAAAGAAAAATTAATTTCTTTTACAGCTATTACCACATCGGATACAGAACTTGATACATCTTTGGCAGAACCAGCAACTAGGCTGATACCTCCAGATATTTTCTCAATAAGACTGCTTACTTGATCTAAACTGACAGATGCCTGCTCAGAAGCAGAAGCCAGACTATGAATGGTTGAAGAAATTTCTTCCGTGGCCACAGAGATGGAGTGTATATTTCCGTTTAACTCCAAAGATGCATTCGCTTCATGAGTAACACTTATATTGATTTCCTCTGTAGACTCACTGGCACTGTTAATAACAGCGCTCATTTCTTCACTGTTGGATGCTACGACCTCCGCAACCATCAGCATGCTATTGGAGGATTGATTCAAAACAATAACGGTGTCATAGATTTCTTTCGTCATTTGGTGCATTGTCTCAATGAGTTTATTAAAAGACAACGTCAGCTGCCCTATTTCATCTTGAGAACTTGCTTTTCCTGTTATGGTAAGATTACCGTCTTCTACCTGGGACATGAGATTTTGCAGTTCCTTCACAGGCTCTGTAATTTTCCTAGTTATAAATACAGCTAAACTCATCGCTGCCAAAAAGCCTATACCAAGTAAAATCGCCATATTCTTAATTGTCTCTTCCGCTTCTGCCGAGTTACTTCTTGCCTTTTCGCCTGCATGTGCCATTTGTAGATCAATTAACCGATCAATAAGCTGAGTCAGTTCTAATGAAAATTGATTGCCTTGCCCGGCATAAATAGCATAAGCAGCCTGATTATCTCCTGCCTGGATAAGACGTAATGCTTCATCCAAAATAACGCTCCACTTACCTTGTATGATTTTCAACTTATTAAATTCCTGTCGAACCATTGGCGATTTAATACTTTGTTCAAACTCCGCCAATTCCATATTCATCTTATTATGCAATTCATCAATAGAAGTACGATATTGCTTTTTCCTCTCTGTATCTGTTTCAATAATGGATTGACCGACAAGCACTCGAATCTGCTGATAGGACATCGCCGCCTGAGCAAGATCTCCCAGAGGAATGGTATTGACCTCATATAACTGCTGATCACTCACTTCTATTTCCTTAATATTACGTATTCCCATTACCCCCATAAGACACGCAATAAAGACAATCAGCATAAAACAAATCATTAGTTTTTTGCCAATATTTAAGTCATTAAACCACTTCATACCTTTTTCTCCTTCCCATGTTCCATTTATATCGCATCAAATATTTTATTTATATCTAACATTAAAATCATTTCTTTATTATACTTTACTATTTCCGATATAAATCGTCCTTGCAGATTTTTTATATTTGCTGGCGGCAATTCGCACATATCGGGTGTTATATCAATTACTTCTGCCAGTTTATCAATGAAAAACCCTATATGATCTCCCTGAAAAAGCCCTTTTAGAATTATGCATTTTGTTTGCTTATCTTCTTGTTTCTGATTTAAATGTAATATCTGGGCTAAGTCAAATAAAGTCACTACTTGTCCACGCAAATTCAGAAGACCTACTACGTGGGATGCCCCCCCTGGGACAGTCGTATACTTGACATTTCGATTAATTTCTTTAGCAAAAACTATATCAATGCCACACAAACTGCCGCCAAGATAGAAGGTTAAAATTTTTCCTGTCATGAGAATTCTCCTCTTAAAACTTGCACATCTGCCTTATCAAATTTCAATTGGGCATACTGCTCCGGAACACTCATCTCAACGATTTCATGCAAATCCACTAACAGCACGATTTTTTCATTGATGATCGTGGATCCTAATAGTCCTTTTCCTTGGATATCCCCTTTTACCATCAAGGAATCTACTTGTACTGTATCCTTTATTGCTCTTACCAGAAGACCTAATGAAAGGTTATTCCCTTTAGGTGTAATCACATACATTTTCTCACCTGATTGTTCTTTAGAAGCAACTGGCAGATACTGTTCCAATCGGATTAATTGGATGATATCGCCTTGAGAATTATAGTATTGTTTATTCCCAACCTCTTCGATCTGGTGAGGGCTGATTTCGTTAACCCTTGCGATCATGGACAAATGCAGGCCAAGTATCTCCGGTCCGGAACATTGAAATAGCAATAAATCCTGCATCTCTTGTATTTGGTTCTCTAATGATACCATTTCCGATTGAGAACTTTCCACCCCTTCTTCGGAAAACACTAAATTCCCCATACTGGCAATCCCGTCAATATCCAGAACCATGGCAATACTGCCATCACCTAAGATCGTTACTCCTGAGTACACTTTTACTTCTTTTAAATGATTAGGCATGGGCTTTACTAAAAGTTCTTCCTGACCATGAATGGCATCAACAATGATACCAAAGGTTCTTTTGGCAATTTTTATAATCAGAATTCGTGTAATAGGGCTTGTTACTTCGAAGTTTTTTTCCAAACTAATTACATCCGCAAGATGAACAATGGGAACCAATTTCCCACGCAGCTGCAGTACTCTTCGCCCTTGAATCCACTGCAATCTCCCTGCCTCTTTTCCATCTACGATTCGCACAATTTCCTGTAAATGAGTCTGAGGCAAAGCAAAATTATACTTGCCAACTGCTAAAATGAGAGAAGGTATAATCGCTAAGGTTAACGGCAGCAGCAAACGAAAGGTCGTTCCTTTTCCTTTTAAGGTATGCAGCTCTACAATACCGCCAAACTTTTCAATATTCGATCGGACCACATCCAAACCTACGCCCCGGCCTGAAATATCACTTACCTGAGAGACGGTTGAAAAACCTGGTGAGAAGACTAATTCTGCCATTTTACCTTCACTGATATCCATTGCTTCATCTTGTCCAATCAGCCCTTTTTGCAAAGCTTGCTGCTTAACCTTCTCTATATCAATTCCTGCTCCATCATCCATGATATCGATAATCACTCGACCGCCTTCGTGCCGAGCTTTTATCTCGATCATTGCAGTAGGATCTTTCCCTGAAGCCTTTCGCATCTCAGGCTTTTCTATACCATGATCTAATGCATTACGTATCAGATGGGTAAATGGATCGATCAATCCTTCCAGAATGGATTTATCCATTTCCACTTCCTTTCCTTCCATTTTTAGTGTAAGGCTTTTCCCCAATTTCTTTGACAGATCACGTACTAAACGTGGAATGGAATGAAATAAAATGGAAATGGGCTGCATCCGCGTACGCATAATCTTTTCTTGCATTTCGGTGGTGGTATGATCAATCTTTTGTAAAACAGCGCGAATACCCGGTATCCCATCCACATGTGATTCTAATAATCGCAGCAATTGGTTTCTTGCCAGTACCATTTCACTAGACAAATTTACTAAATTATTAAGTAAAGCAACATCCACTTTAATCCGTTCTTCAACCAAATCATTTTTAATTCTTTCTTCCGAAAGATCTAAAGCCCTCTGCTTAGTATTAAGCAATTTCTCTTCTTTAGGATCAGCTGATTTGTCTTCTGTTTCCGATAATAGTTGAAAAATTTCTGCACTTTGAGTGGAAATGGAAAGTTCCTCAATCTCTCTTGGGTTGGCACCAATTGCCATTACTGCCAGTTCTTTTTCCAGCACAGTACTAAACAAAAATACTATTTCTTGCCCCGAAAAATTCTCTTCTGTTACAAAATTCTTGTTTCGAATATAACAGTTCAAGATGGTTCCAATGGACTGAATACTCTTTGACATATTGATAGAAAATCGCTCTACATCAATCTGTTGAGAATCAAGTGCATGTACATATTTATATATTTTATGGCCTTTCTTTCCCAATTCACTAATCATCTTGTTATCGGCATCATCTTTGTGCTTCTTTGCTGCTTTTTGGGGTATTTCAGGTATGAAGGTCTCATCCCCATCATCTAATGGTTCAATCAGCTGAGCTTCCTTTCCACTTATATAAATATGCTGCAGCCTTTTTACCAAAGAAGCAATGTCTCGTTCTTCACTTATAGTGATATGATCTAATAGTTCCCGCAGCTCATCATTAGCCATTAATAATGCATCTACGATGTCAAATGTGAGAGCAAGTTCCCTGCTCCGTATCTTTCCCAGTACACTTTCCATGGCATGCGATAATTCAACGATTTTCTGAAAGCCAAAGAAACCTGCTGTCCCTTTAATATTATGGGCCGAGCGAAAAATTGCATTGATCACATTTTCATCATACTCTTTTTGTTCAAAGGACAGCAGTCCTGACTCTATCTTTTCTACATGTTCTTTTGCCTCTACAACAAATTCCTGAATCAGTTTTTCATCCTTCAGCATGCTACCACCTCTTCCTAAGTCAAACAGCAATCCATCTATTTCTGCCTTCACGTTTCGCCCGATATAACGCATCATCAGCTTTCTTAATCAACATTTCATAAGAGGAATCAGGATCTGGCATCATTGTGGCAACGCCTAAACTAATCGTAACATAGGAACTAATTGCAGAAGCACTATGAGGTATCTGCAGTTCTTCAACAGCTAACCTGATTTTTTCGGCAATCTTTTGTCCTCCAGCATAATCGGCAGCATACAAAACAACTGCAAATTCTTCACCGCCATAACGTGCCTTTATATCTGAATTGCGTTTTACACTATGATCCAATACTGCTGCAACCTTTTTTAGGCATTCATCTCCTGCCAGATGTCCATAGGTATCATTATAAAGCTTGAAATAGTCTACATCAATCATGATAAACGTCATTATTTTTTTCTCTCGCAATGCGTGCCACCACTCTTTAGCCAAATAGTTTTCCAAACATCGTCTATTGGCAATACCTGTAACTTCATCTTCCATAGAAAGATCTTTTAACTTTCCATTTACAGTCTGTAACTCCCGCATAATATTTTCCATCACTCGTGTAGTCTCGTATAAGGTGGCATTGCGTTGCTCTAATTCATATTGATAACTTAAAATACGGCTGCCAACGGATAATCGGCAACTCAGTTCTCTTGGATCAATTGGCTTAGTCAAAAAATCATCTGCTCCGGCATCAAAGCCAATAACCATATCTTCTATATCGCTTTTTCTTGCTGTCAGCATAATGACATACGTATGGGACGTTTTTGTGCCTTGTTTTATCCTCTTACATAGCTCCACTCCATCTATACCGGGCATAATCCAGTCTAAGAGCACAATAACAGGCTCATTAATAATCTGGAATATCTTCCATCCACTTTCACCATCAGCAGCAAGGATCACTTCATATCCCCATTGCTGTACCATTTCTGAAAGGATGGTGCGAATGCTTTTTTCATCATCAATGATTAATACTTTCATTTGACCTCACCTTATTTTTAAAATTATCCTCGGCTCTATACTCGCAGCTGTCTTACTACTATATAATGATTCGCTTTAATCCGCTAGATCTTATTATGATTTATCTTGCCTTCTACTTTAAAGAGATTTGATCAAAAAATCAAGGGAATCATGCTTTACCATGCAAATCACAAGTGTCCATGAGTAAATAATAAAAACCTTTCTAATATAAAATATCCCCTACAGAGGAGACACTAAAAAAGTCTCCTCTGTAGGGTTTTTTTATGTATTATAGAAAGGTTTTCTATTCAGGTAGATTTTCTACATTCTAAATTGTCTAACAATCCCTTGAAGTTCTTCTGCCATTTTAGCTAATGCTTGGCTGGACGCAGCAATTTCTTCCATAGATGCCGACTGCTCTTCGGTGGCGGCAGACACGATTTGTGTCCTGCCAACCGTTTCTTGACTAATCGTATCAATGTCATGTACCGATTCCACAATCTGTTTACTGCCAGAAGCCATCTCTTCAATAGAAGTTGAAGTCTCTTTTATATGCATCGCTAATTGGTCAATGAGTGCTGATATATCCCTAAAAGCTTGCCCTGCGGTATTAACCACTTGTGCTCCTACATTAACCTCATGGCTGCCTTCCTTCATCGCAACCACTGCTTCTTCGGTATCCGACTGGGTTTCCGTAATTAAATCGGCAATTTTCTTGGCGGCTTCTTGGGACTGCTCTGCCAACTTACGAACTTCCTCAGCAACAACAGCAAAGCCCCTGCCATGTTCACCTGCCCGTGCAGCTTCTATAGCAGCATTTAGCGCTAGAAGATTAGTCTGAGCAGAAATTCCCGATATCGTATCGACAATCTGTCCAATTTCTTTGGATCGTTCTCCCAGTCTCGTCACCACTTGAGCTGACTTAGTCACCGTTTTCTCTACGATTTCCATCTGACTAATTGCCGCATTTACGGCTTGTGTACCATCTTGGGTAGCTTTAGAGGTTTGATCGGATACGCCGCTTATGATTGCTGAATTCTCAGCAACTTTCTCAATGCCTGCAGAAAGCTGCTGCACTACAACAGTCGTAACATTCACTGCACTTGCCTGCTGCTCAGCTCCCTGTGCTACTTCACTAATCGTCGCTGCTACTTGATTCGTAGCTTGAGCCGATTGCTCTGCGCTTGCTGTCAGCTCTTCTGACGAGGCAGCAACTTGCTCAGATGAAGATGCGACCTGGCGCACCAAACGCTGCAAGCTGCCAGCCATGCTATTTAACCCAACCCCAATATCACCAATTTCATCCTGGTCTACCACATTAATATTCTCTACACCAAGATTTCCTTTTTCGATCTCATTTAGAAACATACAAACAGATTTTAACCTTCTGGCAATTGCATTGGATAATCGCCAGCCTAAGAACAAGCAGAGTAGAACAAAAAATCCTGTTAATGTGAAAATAACGATTCCCGCAAATCCAGCATACTCTTGCCCCTTACTATTCGCCTTTTCACTTTTATCTGACATGAAGTCAGCTAACTCCTTAAGAGTCGAATTGACAATTTCCAATTTACTGGCTGCCTGCTGGGTGAAGTAAACATATGCTTCCTGCTTGCGCCCTTGCTGAGATAATTCGATAGCTTTTTGACGCTCTGTTCGATATTGACCGATTGCTTCTTTTAGCACTACTAGCTTTTCTCGTTCGAAGGACCCCAAATTTTGACTTTCATATGCCTTTAATGTTTGGTCTGTTTCTGCCGATAAGGATTTCATCTGCGTGACCAAGGCATCTTCTCTTGCTTTATCGAGATTGCCAAAAATCATTTCCAGGATCATTCCATGGACGGCTCTAAAATTATGTCGCGTTTCATTTAACCTTTTAATCGACAACAGATTTTCACTATACATAATTTTCATTTCATTACTCATCGTGTTGGTATAATAATATCCGATAGAACCAACTAAAAGTGTTGCCATTGATATTATTAAGATAATTGCAAGTATTTTCCCTTTAACCTTTAGCTTCACGCCAACCTCCTAAAATAATACAAATGTAAAAATATAACACCAGGCCAAGACGCACTGGTGCTAATTACAATTCTACATTGAATCGGCAACCTGGCAATCATAGGATATCTTCCCTTAGACCCACGGCTTTGCGTCCTTATCTTTTGATAAGTTTGCCACAATATATTTTTCTACTCAATATTACATTATATTACATAAACTGTCAACATCTCCCATGATTGTTAGCATTAAGGGTATATATCACGACTTTCGACTCAAAAGAAATGCTGTAATAATCGCTGTTAGGGGTATGGAGCAAATAAGCCCTATGCTTCCCGTGAGGGCTCTTGTGATCTCTGTTGCGACAATGTTCAAATTCATAATTCGCATGAATGATACACTATCTTGTGATGCAATCAAAAATATCAGAGGCAAGGAGCTGCCAGTATAAGCCAAAATCAAGGTATTTGCCATCGTTCCCATAACATCACGCCCAACATTGATACCAGAGTTGAATATTTCAGCAAAACCATAATGAGGACAAGACTGCTTGATCTCGTATTGAGTCGACGCAATGGATATGGTAACATCCATAACAGCACCTAATGATCCTAGAATAATGCCTGCAAATAGTACCTCTTGAAAGTTCATAAAGGTGAGAGTCGTCACCTTTAGCATCATTGCTTCTTCACTATCCAGCCCAGTCAGATGCATCCAGGAAATCGAAATAGCAGCCAATACACCAGCGATAAGTACGCCGCCAACGGTTCCTAAAATAGCACCCCAGGTCTTTGCATTCCAGCCGCTAATGGTAATTTGAGTAATGGCTGTAATCACTGCACAAACAAGCATCGTAGCAATGATAAAATTCCAATGATAATTTAGGATTAAAGGAACCATACCTTTAAGAATAACGACCACCGAAAAACAAATAACAAAAATTGTTTTGATACCTATAGTCTTCCCTAGAATTAATAAAGATAAAACAAAGAGGCCAACCAGGACATACGTAGGAAAAAGACGATTATAATCAGCAATATGATACTGTTTTTCATTCTGCACTTCACTTACAGCAAGAATAATTTTATCGCCAGGGCTGGGAATGATGTCAAATAAAGGCTGATTCGTAATATAATTAATGCTTTGTACTTGTTTACCTGACTCCGCTCCTGACGTGAGCAGGACTGTAACTAAACTTTTACTGCTGATACCTACTTTTTTATTGGGTGTGACATCCAAAGATTGTATAGTCAATACTACACCATTTACATACTCAATGGATTCCGCATTACTTCCTGCCCCTAGAACGGGCAGGGTACCAAAAAGTAAACAGGCTATGAAAGCGACTAAAATATAGCTGGGAAAAATGCGTCTTAATTTCATTTAAGATCTCCTTGTTATAAAAAATATAATGTGATAGCCGTACATGAATAGAAGCATAATGTTATCCTGAGAGGCAATTTATGCTTCCACTATTAATTAGAATCACACTCTTACAATCCTAATCTAAGAAATTCGACTACTACCTACATATTTTCCTGCAAACCGGACTAAGCAATAAGAAAAAGACTGACGCCCCCTTTAAAACATAGCCATTTTGAAACACAGTCTCTGTGTTTAACGTTGTCCCTTGAAGCAAATTATACTTTTAGACTATAAGAAAAACTAGGCACCTATTCCTCACGAGAAAGGTACCTAGCTAGGATAAAACCTTATTTAAGAAGTCATTCTCCAATTTTTACTTATAGGCGAAATTGAGAAACAACAACTTGCAATTCGTTTGCCATACTAGCTAAGGCTTGGCTGGAAGATGCAATTTCCTCCATAGAAGCAGATTGTTCTTCTGTTGCCGCCGAAATAGTCTGGGTATCTCCTGCTGTATTACCTGCTATGCTTTTCACACTATCTACAGAAGAAACAACATCACCGCTGGAAATGGAAAGTTTCTCAGCAGCTGTACCAATATCCTGGATCTGACCATTTAACTGTTCAATCATTGTAGTAATAGCATGAAATCGTTCACCAGCACTCGTAATAATCTCTGTGCCTTTGGAGGCTTCAATCGTTCCCTGATTCATGGCTGCTACTGCTTTACCAGTCTCTGCTTGGATGTCACGGATAATGACAGCGATTCTTTGCGCTGCTTCTTGGGACTGCTCAGCTAGCTTTCGTACTTCATCAGCTACCACTGCAAAACCTCGTCCTTGCTCGCCAGCTCTGGCTGCCTCTATAGCAGCATTAAGCGCCAATAAGTTGGTCTGCCCGGCAATGCCGCTGATGACATCGACAATTTCACCAATCTGCTGCGAACTTATCCCTAATTGCTGTACGACTTGTGCGGATTGGGCAACGGACTCTTCAATGATCTGCATTTGTTTCGTTGCCAGGTTCACTGCCTCTCCACCATCACTTGCCACCTGAGCCGTTTCCTCTGATTTTGCAGATATCTGATTGGCATTGTTGGCAATATGAGTAATGGCTGATGCCATATCCCCTACGACTGAAACCGTTTGGTCTACTGTCACCAGTTGGCTGGATGCACCGCTGGCTACATTCGTAACCGTTTCAGCAACTTGACCTGCCGCTTGAGCGGACTGCTCAGAACTGGCTGTTAATTCTTCACTGGCTGCTGCTACTTGCTCAGCAGATTTCGACACCTGTCCTACCACATTGCGCAGATTATCAGTCATAGCCGTAAATGCTTGAACCATATCGCCAATCTCATCTTTGGCAGTATATTGAATATTAACCACTCGCAAATCACCGCTGGCGATACTTTGGGCTGATGCAGCTACTTTCCCAAGAGGTTTGGAAATACGCCGTGCCAAAAAGATCGCCAAAATGCAAGCCAAGATTAAGATAATTACATCTAAAATTCCAAGCAGCATCTGCATGTTTTCTGTTGCATCAATATTTTGTTGTATTCTAAGATCCATTCGTTCGGTTAAAAACTTTACGGTATCAATCATGTTTTTTTCAGCGGCTTGGATTTTTGCTCCTGAAGCAGCTACTGCTTTTAAGGCTTCCTCTTGACCTAATGTCTTACGAGCATTAATTCCTTGATCAGAAACCTTATGATATTCAGCTAGTGCTGCCCTAAGAGCAGCTACCTGTTCTTTGCCTTCAGGTGTAATTAACTTCTTTTCCAGGCTAACCAAAGTTGCCTCCATATTTTTTCTAGAGGTTTCATACCCTTGAATATATGTAGGATTCATCGTTAAAATATATCCTCGAACTTGGGATGATTGAACATTTAATTCAATATTAAGATCCTTAACCTCAACTACTAAAGGAACGCTTCGCTTTAGCACATTATCATAGCCATCTTTCACATTGTTAATTTCATAATATGTATACACGTTAAGCCCTGTAAAAGCTATAACGATCATGATACATACAAATAGTATTTGCTTGCTAATTGATATCCGCATAAAATTCTCCCACCTTATCCCTTTAATAAATTTGTTAAAAATGACTTTTAGCTTGTCAAAGATTCTCTGCTTTGCCAATGCTTTTATATTAATGTAACACAATTTGCTTATGTTACATCAAATAAGAGTATTAAAGCCAAATACGTTTAGATAATCTTAAAAACATTACACAATTTGAGAAACTACTTGTTTTTTTAAATTCAAGTTGGTACATTATGTAATATTCCCGGGAAATCAATCCATTTTTTCAAAATATTACGTGGCAGAAGAAGGAAAACGCCAAAAAATGACGTAATGTATTAAAAATAGACAACATCAAGGTAACATAAGCAAATTGTGTTACCTTGATGTTGTCTATTTCATTGAGTTTCGGTATAACGCAGCCATTTATCTACGTTTTTTATGAATGTAGATTTATTATGAACTGCTGTTCAATTGTTTGGTGATAGCCTCAATATGTTTTTTTCGCAGCCATTCACCAATTTCTTTCCCCTGTAAGGTTTTAGGGACACTCTCCCCTTGAGGCAAGACCATTGCAGCTTTTAGCGGCCCCAATGTTAAGACTTTTATCTTGGCCGCTGTAATAATAAGATCTAATTCTTCAATTTGGAGAGAACCACGCCTTAACTTTCCAATCGTATCTACGATTTTCTCAGGAGTGGGTTCTTCTAAAAAGTCTGTGATTTGATTCACTTTAAGGGCCGCATCCAGCCAATCGCCAGGCAAAGTCATTCTCTGATTCCATTGTGCTAAACGCATTTGATCCATCACTAAACCCAGGGACGCAAATCGTAATTTAGAGCTTGCTGTAGCTTTTGCCACTAAATTAAGCCCAGCCATTGCCTTTTCAAAATCGTCTATAGGCAACTCTGCGATTTCTTGAAAGGTAACCGCCAATAACTGCGTCTCTGCCAGAACTTTAAAAAATCGCCCTGGTTCGGATGCTTCTGCTAAAACCTTGCCCAATTCCACAAGCATCCGTTCCACAGGCTCGTGAATCAGCTCTTCCTTGACATCCCTGGCAAGAAGCAATGTAGCTGGATCTATTGAAAAATCAAACCGAGCGGATTGACCAGCAAGACGCAGAGCTCGCATTGGGTCATCGGAGAAATGCTGACTAGTCGCTCGTAATACCTTAGCCCTTATATCTTCTCGCCCTTGGAAAGGATCAATAATTTCTCCTGTTAAGCTATCTTGCGCCATGGAATTAACAGTAGTATCTCGTCTAAAAAGATCTTCCTCAATGGTGATCTTTGGCTTGGCTGATACTCTAAACCCTTTATAACCACTGCCGACTTTCCACTCGGTTCTAGCAAAGGCGACTTCACGCTTTATACCGTCTATCGCCAGGCGAAAAACCGGAAACGACTTACCACATTCTTCCGCCTTGGGAAATAGCATTTTAAAATTTTTCTTAACCATACCAACGACACTGAAATCAATATCTTTCGGTGTGACGCCCATAAAGCTGTCCCGGACGCAACCACCGACTCTAAATACACGCCCGCCATTCTCTGCAATGATTTGAGCGAACTCTCTCTCAGTTAATACGTTATCACTCATAATGTCTTCTTTCTCCTTTTATCTCCCCCGAAAATGTTGACACGTCCTTTTAAAACATATAAAACCAATCGAACCACAAAGGCGCAAAGTACACAAAGGATCTATTTACAATGCATTTTTCACGTTTTTTTGTCAATTGCGAGCATAGCAAAGCAATCTCCTGCTTGCCAAAGATTGCTTCACTTTGTTCGCAAATGACAGATTTAAGCGCCCTATTACATTCTCGAAAAGTTCACTTTCTTTGTGGTATATATTTTCCCCTTTATTTTTGTACTTTGAAGCGCCTCTATTACAAGGTCGCCTTTATCGGCGAGAATTTCAACGTAGGAGCAGGTATCTTGAACATCGATAATGCCAATATCATTGCCATTAACTCCTGGAATGGCAGTGATAGCTCCCAGTATATCTCCCGGGCGCATCTTCCCTTTTTTTCCGGCATTGATCCGAATTCTCGTAATCTGTCTATTTAACTTTTCACTTTTATCTATTTTTAGTGCAGGCTCCATTCCATCATAGATACTCGAACTTAGCTGTCCTTCTTCTATTTCTGACATCGTTGGCAATTCTTTTTTGGGTATCTTATACTGAACATATTCCTCTATTCTCTGCAAATCCCTATATTCCATTCTCGTTACAAAAGTAATAGCTGTGCCTACATTTCCAGCCCTTCCTGTCCTGCCAATTCGATGTATGTAGCTTTCATTATCTAGTGGCATATCATAATTAACCACAAGGGATATATCATCAATATGGATACCTCTTGCCGCCACATCCGTCGCAATCAAAAACTGAAACTCCCCTCTTTTAAAACTTTGAATGGATTCCAAACGATCTCTTTGCTCCATGCCGCCATGCAAGCTGCCGCAAGAGCAGCCTTTCTCTTTCATCTTTGTCAACAGCATTTCCACCTTGTCTCTTGTATTGCAAAAGAGAATACAGGTGCCCGGTCTTTCTATCTGCAGCACTTGCGTAATCAAAGTCAACTTTTCATTTTCTTCTACGTCATAATAGCATTGTTCAATGTTCTGTAAACTAGGATTCTCTGAATCAATTTCTACTTTTATCGGATTCTTCATATATTGACTGCATATTTCCTGGATCTTTTCTGGCATAGTAGCAGAAAATAACATGGTAACCCTATCGTCGGGCAACATTTTTATGACAGCTTCCATCTGCTCAATAAAGCCCATATCCAGCATTTTATCTGCTTCATCAATAATCAGGTACTGCACTTCTTCTACATTCATACTTTTTCTTTCCAGATGATCTAAGGTTCTCCCGGGAGTCCCAACGATCACATGCACTCTTTGCTTCAGTTCCCTTTTTTGTATTTCCATTGACTGCCTGCCAACAACAGCAGCACACCTGATTCTTTTAAACCTGCCGATATTGGCAATATCCTGTTTTACCTGTACTGCCAATTCTCGTGTTGGCGTAAGAACCAGCACTTGGGGATTTTTTTGCTCTACTCTTATTTTTTCACAAATCGGGATAGCAAAAGCAGCTGTCTTACCGCTGCCCGTTTGGGATCTCACTATAATATCTTTCTGGGCAAGAGCCAATGGTATGACTTCTTCCTGAACCTTAGTAAGTATCTCGTACCCTAATTCCTCTAATGCCTGTGCTATTTCTTTACTAAGAGCAAACCTGTCCACGCTTTGTTCGTCCATATGATTTTAAAACCTCATTTTTTTGAATTATCGTATCTATCTTATCTATCATAGCATAGCTTTGAGTAATATAGAAAATGATCCCTACAAGTGGGGATCATTTTAATGCTATTTATATGATTATCTTTACTGCATCTCTTGGAAACCATATTTAGTAAACACTGCCATTCCATCCGAACTCGTCAGATATTGTAAAAATGCTTCTGCTTCTTTAGGATGCTTAGCACTGCTCACGACAGCACCTAGAAATATGATTGGCTCATGGGTATTCGCTGGCGCTATGGCAGCAACTTTTACTTTATCACTTGCAGCCGCCACGGTAGAAAAGACAATCCCGGCTTCTACATTCCCTGTCTCCACATAAGTCAATACACTATGAATATCTTTAGGCATTACAGCTTTTTCTCGTACAGTTTCCCATACTTGTAATTTTTCCAGTACCTGTTTGGCATATTCACCCGCTGGTACTGTCTCTGGCACACCCATGCCAAAACGAGTAACACTTGCGTTAGTCAAATCTTGAAAGCTATGCAACTCCAGTTGAGAAGTCTTAGGTACAATCAATACCAATTGGTTTCCGACCAAATTCTTGCGCGTAGCAGGAATAATTAGATTCTTTTTTTGCAATTCATCCATTTGTTTACTAGCAGCGGAAATAAATAAATCCGCTGGTGCCCCTTGCTCGATTTGAGTTTGTAATGCCCCTGAAGACGCCAAGTTAAATACAATTTTAACAGAATGATCCGCTTCATATTTCTTTTGAATTTCCCCTAGGGCATCTTTAAGGCCCATAGCCGCCGATACATTTATTTCTGCTGGCTGAACTGAGGGAACTGCAGCCGGCTGTACATTCCCGCACCCTGCAACAAAAGAAAGTACCATAAAACATACAATTAGACATACTATAGCATGTAGTCTATATATCGACATCATGTATTCCTCCTTATTCATTGAGCGCTTAAATACAAGTTAAAAGTCTAAATTTGAGATGGATGTATTAAAGACGTTCTATCTTGCATGTGAAATCCAATGGAGCAGCATATAAGACAGAACTTAAAACAATGATATCCACAAACTTTGCAAATTCTTTAACCCGGGAGGCTTGAATCCCACCAGCGACGCCGACTTTTAGCCGACTATTCAAACGTTTAAGTTTTTGTACTACGATTTGCAGGCTCTCTGGTTCAAAATGATCCAGCAATATAACATCCGCAAAACTAGCACATTGATACGCTTCTTCTTCATTACGCGGTTCAATTTCAATTTTATGATGAAATGATTTTATATCAATTGGTAATTTCCCTAATACTTTCAAATGATTTTGGGTAATGAGTACCGTATCGCTCAATGAATTGCGGTGATATAATCCTCCCCCATCCTCAACTGCTTCAATTTCTTCTTGCCGCATGCCCAGGTGTGCTTTTCGGCAGGCAACGACGATTTCAATTTCTGGATTGATTTCCTTCGCTGCCGCAACAATTTTCCGTGTTTCTGTCGCAATCGCACAAAGAGCTGTAAGATAGGTTTGGCTGATCCGCCACATTTTAAAAAGCACTTTTAAATCACCAATTACCTCAATTATCGTGTCCCCTGATTTTAGCAAGTCCCGGGATTTTTGCCAGAACAGCACCACTAGCTTTTGGGCTTCAAAAAATTCTTTTAGACGCAATATGCCAGTAACAACCGCCTCCTCCCTAGTGACGAATTTTAATCGTCCCTGCCCTTGGATTCCTAATAGCTCAGTAGTAATGTCCGCATAGGGACAATCTTCCTCTAAACCACGCTCTAATGGATAGATTTTCATCATTTATTCCTCCTTATAAATTTTTATAATTAGTGCAAAATATTTTAGAAGCTATCTTTCTTTTTATAAAGGGTCATGAATTTACAGATTGTCCGTTGTTAAATCATTGAAAATAAGATATGCTGTAAACATTAAATTCAAGTAACCTATGAGGTGATAGTAAATGGCAAATACGATAGCTTACACCCCGGAAGAAGTTGCTAAAATACTTAAAATTTCACGTTTCACTGTTTATGAATTCATCAAACGCGGCGAATTGACTGCTTATCATATAGGCCGTAAATTACGCATAGAAGCAGCAGATCTGGAAAAATACATGAACAATGCAAAAGGTACAAATAGTATAGCTGCACCGCCTGCCGCTCAAACTGCCAATGTCTCTTTAGCCGCTCAAGATGGTTTAATCATTTATGGACAGGATGCTGTTCTAGACGTGCTAACACGTCATTTAGAAAAACAGATGCCTCAAGTTCGTTCTTTGCGCTGCTTTAATGGTAGTATGGATGGCTTGATTGCCTTATACCGCGGTACAGCTAATTTGATTACTACTCACCTTTGGGATGGAGATACTGGAGAATATAACACCCCCTATGTTCGTCATTTGCTGCCAGGTCAAAGAGCACTTATTATTAATTTAGTCTATCGCTATGAAGGGTTTTATGTAGCTCCTGGCAATCCAAAGAATATAAAGAATTGGCCAGATTTACTGCGATCAGATATTCGCTTCATCAATAGAGAACGAGGCTCTGGTGCCAGGGTATTGCTTGATGAAAAGTTTCAGCAACTCAAACTTGATCCTAGAGCCATTCCAAACTATAGCCAGGAAGAAACCAGTCATCTTGCTATCGCCAGCGCAGTTGCCCGAGGTGATGCTGATGTTGGGTTAGGTATTGAAAAGGCAGCGATGCAGGTACAGAATGTTGAATTTATTCCATTGCAAAAAGAACGTTATGATTTAGTTATGTTACGGCATGATTTAGAGAAACCTCACTTCCAAGCCTTGATGTCAATATTGCGTTCTCCTATATTCCGCAATGAAATCGCAGGTATGGGTGGCTATGATGTATCCCAGATGGGCGATATAATGGCAGAACTTTAATATTCTATTTTTATCATAAAAGAAGTACCGGCTGCGAACATGATCATGTTCAGCCGGTACTTCTTTGTACACAGAATTGGTTGTATTTCAACCAAACAATACTATATTAAACTTAAACCAATTATACATTGCTGCTATATATCTTTCAACCCCTTTCTAATATAAAAACAAAGACTTTTATATTGACTCTGGTATCATTTTGTAGTATTTTAGTTATAAAGTCATTATTATTTTACATAAATATTATTATCTGCAGCCTTTGTTTTATTTAATATAAAGATACGATGTTGTATCAACTAATCTAGTTCTGTTGGGGCTAAGTTAGTTGTTTTTTTATAGAATGAATTATTCAAATTAAAAATCGGGGAGGAAAATTCATTGAAAAAACGTTTATTATTATTTTTAATGGCAGCCTTATTAATATTAGCTGCCATAACTACAGGATGCAGTGGTGAAAAACCAGCAACTCCAGCCACACCACCAGAAAAAGTTGAGCTAAACGTCTCTGCCGCAGTCAGTTTAAAGGATGCTCTTGCTGAAATCCAAAAGAACTATGAAACAAAAAATGTCAATGTTAAGCTGGTCTATAATCTTGGAGCCTCAGGTGCTTTACAAAAGCAAATCGAACAAGGTGCTCCCGCTGACATTTTTATTTCCGCAGCACCAAAACAGATGAATGACTTAGAAGAAAAAAACCTGGTAAATAAGGCTACACGTAAAAACTTAGTAGAGAACAAACTCGTTGTGATTGTTCCTACAGCCTCTACCCTCAACATCACAAAATATGAAGATTTAACAAAGGATGATGTTCAAAAAGTAAGTATTGGTGAAACAGGATCGGTACCAGCAGGACAATATGCACAGGAAGTTCTAAAGAAATTGGGAATCTGGGATAAAATACAAAGCAAAGCGGTTCTTGCCAAAGATGTTCGTACCGTCTTAACCTATGTGGAGACAGGCAACGTAGAAGCGGGTATCGTTTATAAAACAGATGCTGCATCCAGTGACAAAGTGAAAATCGCAGCTACTGCACCAGAAGGATCTCACCAGCCAATTCTTTATCCAGCGGCAGTTTTATCAGGAACCAAGCAAGAAAAAGCAGCTGCTGATTTTCTTGCCTACTTAAGCACTCCTGAATGCAAAGCTATTTTTGAAAAATACGGTTTTACCATGAGTAAATAATCAGTTCAAACGCACTAACGATTAGCCGTCAGGATATTGTGAATAAGAAATTGCGCAAAGAGCGATAGTATCTTTCACTTTCCAGATATAAGCAGTCCTTAGTGCGTTTTATATCATACAAATTTAACAAGATGGTGCAGGTGAAAACGTATGGTCGAATGGCAGCCCGTTATTCTTTCAATCAAGGTTGCATCTATTTCAGTGCTCTTTGTATTTTTTCTTGGCGTATTATCGGCTTATGTCATGCGCAGCACCGATATTCCAGGCAAAGCAGCTCTCGAATCTTTTTTTACTCTTCCCTTGGTTTTACCTCCTGTCGTCATTGGATTTTTACTGTTAATCTTAGTTGGTAAACAAGGACCCGTCGGAATTCTTCTAACGAAATATTTTGACATGCAGATTATTTTTACTCAATCTGCAGCTGTTCTGGCAGGTACTGTTGTATCCTTTCCGTTAATGTACCAGAGTACTAAGGCAGCCTTTGAAAGTATCGATAAGACACTAGAAGATGCTGCCCGCACCTTAGGAGCTAGCGAATGGCGGGTATTTTGGACAGTTACCATGCCCTTATCCTGGCCGGGGCTGGTGTCCGGTTTGGTACTATCCTTTGCAAGAACCTTGGGAGAATTTGGCGCTACCATTATGATTGCCGGTAATATCCCCGGCAAGACACAAACTATTCCATTGGCAATTTATTTTGCCACAGAATCAAATGACTTAATAACAGCAGGGATGTATGTAATCATTATCAGCGTAATCACCTTTTCTATTATTTTCGGATTAAACCATTGGAAAGGAAAAAACATTACTTTGCACTAAAAGGAAGGAGCACATCATGCTAACAGTAGATATCAAAAAAAAATTATCTGATTTTACTCTGAATATCTCCTTTACTGCTCCAAATAAAACAATTGTTTTATTTGGTCCTTCCGGCTGTGGTAAAACAACCATCTTGCGCTGTATTGCAGGTTTACTGAAACCCGATGAAGGCAGTATTGTTTCTAATGATACTGTTTTTTATTCTTCTACGAAAGCAATTCATTTACCACCTAAAAAGAGAAATGTCAGCTATATGTTTCAGGACTTCGCACTGTTTCCCCATATGAATGTTAAGCATAATATTTGGTATGGAGTAAAAACTCCCAGCCAAGAGGCCAATGAATTATACGAAAAGTTGATTACTTTATTAAAAATCGAACATCTCCCCCACCGCTCCATAAGCCAATTATCTGGCGGTGAAAAACAACGGGTGGCTATGGCTCGTGCATTAATGGCTGAACCTCAGATCCTTTTGCTCGACGAACCCTTATCTGCTCTAGATGCCCAAAGTCGCTACGAATTACAGGATGAGCTAAAAAGACTGCAGGAAATCTGGAACATTCCCTTCGTCCTTGTCACCCATTCACCAGAAGAAGCCCAGGCAATAGGCAGTGAAGTCTTATTTCTCCACCAAGGACAGCAAGTATCTGAGCCGCCACCTTCCTGGAATATGAATGGAAACGGCAAAACGACAAGAAGTTCTTTTCAATACTTTTATTAGTAAAAAAGATGTTTTATAATCCGTTGCATCTTTTTATCTTTAACAAAACAGTGCCACCATCAATATTGATGGCGGCACTGTTATTTTTTATATCCATTTCTTCTTATCTGTAAGGGTATTACTTGATGATCATAACTTCCGTGGATTTAATTAATGCCGTTACTTCATCACCCACTTTTAATCCCAAATCATCGATGGAATCCACAGTAATCGTAGAGACAATTTCGTCACCTTTATAGTCAACCACAACTTTAGCCATTACAGCGCCTTTAACCACTTCTTTAACAATGCCTTGCAATTTGTTTCTGCCGCTAATTTTCATAATAATATCTCCTCTCTTAATATGTACTTACCTGAAAATGACAGGCTTTCTTATTCCAAATTCTAGCATTATTCTACATCATATTCAACATAAATATACCTAAAAAAAGGTATTTATTTGCTTTTATTACAACTATTTTCTCACCATTATTATTATCAGATTATTTCTTCCAACGCCATTGGAATTTCATCAATATGTCCACCACTGCGCAACACTTCTCGAATGGCTAACATCTTACGGTCGATTGCCGTTAACAGGATTAAATTCCCACGCTCTTTTTCAGACGTTAAAATAACCTTACTGATCCCCCCATTCTTAATCACAATCCGTTTATCCCCCATTAATGCCAATATCGGGTCATGAGTTGCCATCAATACGATTTTTTGCTTATCAATTAGCAGCCGCAGAGCATTTTGACGATCAATACCAGCATTTTCGATTTCGTCAATCAGCACAATGGGGGACGAGCTTAAATAGGCTGTATCGGCAATCATTAAAGCCCGGGACTGGCCTCCGCTTAAGGAGGTAACAGGTGTATCGGGGTTAAATTGTTCTCCGGCCAATTCGTTGGCCTTAGCGATAATATGACTGGTCACTTCTTCTATATTCTCCAGCATTCTGCTTTCTGCATGCATACTGACAAATTCTTCTACAGATAGATCCATAATAAAGTTCATATTCTGAGAAAGCTGAGCCACCAGCTTATGTTCAACAGAAAATCGGCACCTCATATCAGGCAGCTGTCCATTAATCAATATTTTGCGATTGGTTGGTGTATCCTGCTGCGCTACCCATTCAATATCAGCAAGTAATCGGCTCTTGCCGGAACCAGTAGGTCCCACAATACAGACAATTTCTCCCGCATGGATCGTTAATTCTATGTCTTCGGCTTTTCCCTGCTTGTCCTTGCCGCCTATAATCGTAATGGATTCAATTTTGACCTTATCTTCTTTTAATTTTTCCATTTGCAGCATAAAAGAAAGAAACTGCTCTAAAAACTCTTGCCGGCCAATCCCTAAATCTTGCAATGTATCTTCCTCGATTGCAGCGAAATATGCTCCAACAGAAGACTCCTCACTTTGCTCTAGATTCGGCAGCGACGAAAAAAAATCGGCTGCATAGGGATACGAACTAAATAATTGCTTTATTGTCATTACAGACAAGCTATCCCACATGGCATTTCCACCTTCCTAATAACCCTACTTACTATGATGTGATCTGCTTCTAGCTAAGATCCATTTTGCGAACATTTCCCATTTGAAAGTTTTGCCCGATACGAGTTTGTCCTAAGCAATAGGAACAAGTAGCTGCCGGCATGGAAAAACGCAAATGATAATCAGTAAGACTATCCACACTTTGCGCTCCTTTAAAGAGCTGGCCAACTTCCCTGGCACCCTGACCAGTAATACCATTTACATGAACAATGATTGCACTTGGGTTTGCCTGCTTCACTCGAAAAGCAAAGACCTCCCGCTCCGCTTGGGAAACAATATCCCCCTTCGTTATAATGACGATATCGGCCAATTTCAGCATAGGCCCCACTTTTCTTGGAGTATTCACACCGCTCAAATTGTCAATTACACAAACTGCCATGACATCACGAATATGAGGAGAACACCGATTGCACAAACCAGCACTCTCCGTAATTAACATATCCAAATTATTTTTTTGCGACCATAGTAAGCAATCCTGAACATTACTCACAAAAAAATGGTCTGGACAAAGATTTCCCGACAGACCAATCTTTGCCTCGATGCCTTTTTTTTGATAGAGAATCTGATCCTGGGTAGACAAACAATCAAACTTGATCACACCTACCCTCAGCGTTTCTTCCTGAAGAGTTTCAATGATCTTTAACATAACGGAAGTTTTACCCGCCGAGGGTGGTCCGGCAACCGTAATCAGCTGCATACTTCTTTTCCTCCCCCGCGATATACCCGCATAAAGGTATCATTCATGGTTTCCACAAGGTATTTCATATCATTATTTTTAATAAAATCCCAGCCCAGCCATTTTAATTTCACATGTTCAGGAAGGTTCATCTTCACATCCCGATGGGTGGCCGGAAAATACGCTTCTGCACAAATCCGTGCAATTTCCGGACCTGTCAGATACTCCGCTAATTCTTGCAATTCCTGCATCTTATCCGCTTTAATCAGCACAGATATCGGATAGATTAAGACTCCGTCTTCGGGCCATAGGATTTTTATATGAGCAGACTCCTTCATGGTTTTGTAAAAAAAGTAAGGCATAATATGAATCGGCGGTACATCTTTACGGCTGCTGGTAAGCTCTTTTACCATTTGTGCCGGATGGAGTCCATACTTTACAGACCGTCCTAATTGCTCCACTCCCGCTGCTCCATAATCTTTATAATAATTAAGCTGTACAACATCACAAAAAATATCACCATGCCCGCGCATCACTACTTTGTTTTCATACTCAGGTTTTAATAAATCCCCCCAGGTCTTAGGCATAGGAATGTTTCCTAAGCGATTCTGATCCACTACCATAACAAGAACATTGGCTCCAATCACTGTAAAATGCCCATCAGGATCAATGATACCAGCCTCAGCCAGACGAGAATTTACGGGACGATTGATCACGTCAGCAAAGATTCCTTTGGCAACAAAGCGATCCATGAAGTTTTTATAAAAAAAACCGTAGCCGGCAGTCATGATAATATCAGGAATTTCATCTGCCTCTTCAAAATGCTCCAGATAATCCTCATAATCCAAATGATCATTGAAAAAAGATTCGATGCAGTAATTCAAGGGCAGATTTTTTTCTTCACGCAAATAGTCCAGAAATAATTTTAATTCCCCTTGCATGGGAACTTTTAATGGGCAAGGCAATAGGGACAGCATATTTAAGTGGTTTGTGTCATTTTCAAGCACTGTCGTTTGTAAGTTCTTATATCTGTCTGTTTCTGCAATTTTTCCTTGCAGCAGTTTCATAAAAGATTCTTCATTTATATTTTTACTTTTTAATGCCGTTTTTAATTTTAGGACTACTCCCAGCTGCTGTATTACCGTATCATCGGCAAAAATAGCAAAGCCATTATTAATGAAGACCTCACGCGTTTCAGGATAGTTCTTAATAATTTCACCAATTGTCATCGTCAGTTGTATTTGCTCCATATCCTTCCCTCCCTTTTACTGCCTGGTCATTTACAGAATATCCGTTTTTATCGTTTTTAATTACTAACTTTTTTCTCTTACCTAAAATTAAAACCGGTTCCAGAGTGCATCAGCACATCCGACCGGTACGTCATTGTACACAAAGGATGATTTTAGTTTATTTTCATTATACCCATATGTTTCATCGCTTTCAATCTATTTATTTACATAGAGAAGCCAACATCCTGCTGCACAGCAAAATGTTGGCTTCTATGTAAACTAAAAAAAAGATCAATATTTTTAACCGCAGAGGCGCAGAGAACACAGAGGAGAAATAAATCGGATTAAAAAATCCCCCTCAGCGTACTCTGCGCCTCTGCGATTACTGACAGTAGCAAAGAATTTATCATGAATCACTGCTCTTTTTGGTTAAACAATTGATCCGCTTCCACCGCGTTTTCTTTCGCCGTCATTTCCTGTGGCGTTAGCCGATAAACTGCAACCCCATTCCCATCCATTCCCGAGCGGTATTTCTCAATCAAATTGCTGGTTAAGGGATGGCTATAATATTCAGGCATGAATTTTTCAAGCAATTCCTGAAGAACCGCAGCAGCCTCTTCATAATCAGTCACCTTTTCAGCCTTACCGAAAATCATAACACTCATATAGGATGTATCGGCATGACAGGGAACCGGATCGGTTACTGTTCCATGTTCTTTATATATAGTGAAACAAACAGGAGGACTTTGAGAAAGGATCTCTACCTTTTTCCCTGAACCCATACCATGAAAGTAAATAGAACCGTTGTGCCATACATAATTTACCGGAACGGCATAGGGCAAACTATCGCTTACCATTCCAAGTACGCCCACTCTTTCTTGCAAAAGAAATGTTTCAATTTTATTTTGATCTGTACAATTTCTCTTGGTATAACTAACCTGATGCATCAAAGTTCCTCCTCTCTATACATTTTTTCCAGCTGTGTAAGAAACTGATTCATCCACCTATTGTTTTGTTCGATATATTCAGGGTGAGCTAGGAGCTCTTCCGGCGTCTGCACATAAAGATCCGGTACCATTTCGTCGCGGCAATTTTCTACAAGACCTTCTATAATGGACAATGTGTTCTCCATATGATATTGAAATCCAAACACTCTTTTTTTATAAATGAAGGCCTGATGCCTGCAGGCTTGACTTTGGGCGATACACTCTGCATCTTCCGGCAGAACACTGAAAGTATCCCCATGCCACTGAAAAACAATCGGCTGCTCAGGGAAAAAAGAAAATAAAGGTGATAGCCTTGCCTTCTCACTTAATTGGAGAGGAAGCCAGCCAATTTCCTTATAAGGGTTTTGCGTTACTTTGCCGCCTATCACGTCGGCAATCAATTGGCCTCCCAGACATAGACCAATAATTACTTTACCAGATGCAATAGCTTCTCGGATGAACGCCTTTTCAGCGGCAAGCCAGGGATATTTCTCTTCTTCATAAATATTCATTGGACCACCCATGACCACAAGCCAATCAAAATCCTGCTGTTTTGGCAATGAGGCATTTTGATATAATTGTGTATTGGTTATAACATGGTCATTTTCCTTTGCCCATGTTAAAATGCTGCCGGGATTTTCAAATGGGACATGCTGCAAATAATGGAGTCTCATGCTTGTTTCTATCCTTTCATAACTGGATTTTAAAGAGAATTTTATTCACCACAATCGCCGCAACTGATGTTCATATAACTGAACTTCGATTTTCTCACGAGAGGCACCGCATATGCAGCGGGCTTGGTTATTCTATTCTGCAATAATGCTATATACCCTTCCGGTAAGCCTTGTTCTTTTGCACCTTGTATAATGAAACTTAAATATTCTGCACTAGGAGATGTCTCTTCACCGCCTTTATCTTTTTTATAAATCACAGCATCGATTGCTCTTTGCTCACTATCGATTACATCCAAGGGATAGTGAAAATACTGTCCTGTTCCATCAAAACGGGCGTCTACATAAAAGTCTAGCTGCTCCCGATCAGAAAACTGCAATTCGTATAACACACCCCAAACTTCCGAATCAAGATCAGTAACTACCGTTTCCTGTCCTCCGTCCCATATGGCAGAATATCCATAAAATTCAACTCTGTATCCAGGTAAACGAGCAATTCCGAGCACTTTAGGGTTCAAACATCGTTGCTGCATTTGCATTAAATTCATATTCGAACCATAGGCGAAATAATGATGAGCAATATTTTTCATATTTTTCTCCTCTTTTGGGTAGTACACTTCCTTGTACTCACTACAATATAGTCTTTCGGCAAACGGATCCCACCACGGGACGATAAGGAAATAAAGGTCTATTGCTTGCCTTCGCAACTAAATCGGCTAATGAACCTAAATGACTTGCTTCAATGCCGCAATGATATCCATAAAATTTTTCCAAGGAAGCCACAACTTCCTCTAAGGATGCATTTCCCGCCCGTTCACCAATCCCTGCTAAGGTAACACTTGCAAACTGAACTCCAGCCTGAAAGGCAGCTAACGTATTGGCTGTAGCCAGACCAAAATCATTATGACCATGAAATTCAATAGGAAGGGAACATCGTTTGACTACATCCTGCAAACGATCGAATGTCATAAACGGGTCCAAGCAGCCTACCGTATCGGCAAATCGAATTCTCGTGGCCCCATATTGAGCAGCAACATCAGCAAATTTCAGGAAAAAATCAGAATCTGCTCTTGAAGTATCTTCCGCACCTACTGTAATCGTACAGCCATAACTTTGGACTAGCTGCAATGCCGTCTTCAATTGCTGAATCACCCATTCACGATCTTTTTTCAGCTTTTGGGATATATGCAAATCAGATACTGGTAATGAAATATGAATACAAGAAAAGCCACAGGATAAGGATGCACGAATATCAGCCAATTCTGCCCGATTCCAAGCAATTAAGGTTGTCCGCAAAGGTAATGCCAAAAGAGAACGTAAGGTTTCTTGCTCTTCTTGCCCCATTGCTGGTGTACCAGCCTCAATCCAAGCAACACCAGCCCGATCCAAAGCAATCGCCATATTTATTTTTTCTTCAGTAGAAAAAACAACCCCTGCTGACTGCTCGCCATCACGAAAGGTAGTGTCAACAAGTTGGAATCCCATTTTACCATCCATGGTACAATCCTCCTCTATCCCTGGAAGCTACCCCAACTGACTTTGATCCATTTGATTCCTTCGCCAATATAGCTGATGCAGCTCTAAATCAGATAACGGTCTTTTTTGCACAGATGCGAGTCTCCTGACCTTTTCTAACAATTCTAAGGCTTCTGCCTGATCCAATTCTAAATTCCATTGCAAAAATTTTATTTTAAGAGACGCAGTTCCCGAATGCTTACCAATGATCAATTGCCTGGTTTGCCCCACTTCCTCTGGTTGAATGACTTCATAAAGCAGCGGGTTTTTGGTAATGCCATCCACATGTATTCCTGATTCATGAGCGAATACATCCCGGCCAATCAAAGCCTTATCAACAGGCAGTGAAATCCCCATATAGGATAGTATCTCTATACAATCTGCGGTCAGGGAACTTCCTGACGGCACTTGATCTTGTTTCCATAAATGTTTCACCGCCATCAAGACTTCTTCCATGGCAGCATGATTTGGCGATCCGATACCACTCACTGCTGCTGCCACATATTGAACTCCTGACCTTAGCGCTGCCAAGCTATTGGCAGTAGCTAATCCATAGGTATTATGTCCATGAAATTCGATGGGACAAGGTACTGTCTGCTGCAAGCTCTCTAATTTTCGGCAGACACCCAAAGGCTCCAAGCTGCTTCTCACATCTTGATAAATAAATCGTTTCACCCGATAACGAGATAGTAGTGACCAATAGGAAGTTAACTCAGGTATAGTAAGTTCTTCTGCATTTTCAATACATAAATAGATTTCCTGAGCAAATTCCTGGGCTGCCGTTAATGCTTCTGTAAGTTGATCCAATGAAGACTGAGAGGGCTGATGAAACCAGGAAAGGATTACTTTTGAAAATCCCATTTGTCTGACCTTTGCTATTTCGTCCAAGGAAGAATGAATTTTACAGCGCAGCAGCGGGTGTAAAAGAAGCTGCTTTGGAACACCATCACTTGGCAAATAATCAAGAGATACATCGAAGTTTGCTATTCCATATTTTTTCAAAATCGGTATCATCAACTCAATAGCAGCCATTGATGTACCTAAGCGTAATGCTTCATTGATCGTCTGATCAGACACCATAACCATCTGTCTCATTTGGACCACTCTCCTTCCAATCTTTAACTAGCATTACATTACCTGTTGAAAAACAGTAAGGGATTCCTCATGATCCCGAAATTCTTGGGAACGATCTTCACCAAGCAATCCGATAGCATCTGCACGGCATTGTTTACAGTGGCGCATTTGCATGACATCTAATTCACAGGAATTTCTCATCTCATTAACATCTTTCATGGTAGTCTGAGGGAAATTTTCAAACACACTGCCCGGAGCTGGAATCAGCGGCATAATATTGGTAATATAAACACCAAGTTCCTTCATCTTCTTAACCACTTCTGGAATGTGATGATCATTGATGCCCTTTAACATTACAATATTAATTTTTACAATAATCCCCTGGCTTGTGAGTTTTGAAATACCAGCCAATTGGTTTGCAATCAGAATGGCAACACCCGCTTCTCCTTCGTAATGCTGTCCCTTGTAATTAATATGTTTATAGATCTTTGCCCCAATAGCAGGATCTAAACAATTTACCGTTACTGTAACATGGCTCACGCCAAGTTCTACAATTTCCTGGGCATATTCAGGCAACAGCAAGCCATTTGTCGAAAGACAAAAAACAATCTGCGGTTTTTCTTTACGAATCAGTTCTATAGTATTCCTTGTATTTTCCCAATCAGCTAAAGCATCCCCAGGTCCTGCAATCCCTACTACACTAAGCTCTTCAACCTTTTCACTTACCCTGTCAAACTTTTTCTTGGCCGCTTGTGGCGTAAGTATTTCACTGGTTACACCTGGACGACTCTCATTTACACAGTCAAATTTACGATTACAATAATTACAGCTAATATTACAGTAAGGCGCAACAGGCAGATGCATCCTAGCAAATTTTTGATGAGCGTCAAAGGAGTAACAAGGATGCTTCTGGGTTTTCTCCAACATAGCAGCAGCCGTTTGCATTTTCGTATCCGACGTTGAACCTGGGCAATCCATATTTTTCACCTCAAACTTCTTCTATATTGATCCTCTACCGGAATCCTCTTTTTAATGATTCTGCCAGAACCTGATCATCATCAGGAACTGGCAGAATCTCAATACATAACGGAATATATCTTACATTCATTGCTTGCTTTAGAATCCTATGCATTCCATGTGCTTACCAAACATTAAGAACCCATTCCTTGTTCTTCTTGTATTCCATGTCGGTAAACAGCGTGTTTGCCATTTCTTCACCCAGCCACGTGGCACCTGCGTAGCCGACAACTGGATGACGATACAGTCCTGCACGGTCATAAGTGGGGAAACCTACACGTACCATGGGAATATTGTAATCGATGGAGATAAACCTCCCCTTAGAGTGCCCCAGAATTAGATCAAGTTCGAGTCCCTCGTTTTTAATCCGGTTTTCCAGTTCCCACAAATCCGCATTCATAATGACTTCCATATCAAAAGCAACGTTTTCCTGCAGTGCCTTAATGCGGGGATCGTTGGGATAGGATGTGTTATCATCACCCAAGAGTAACAACATAGGCTTCATCTCCAGATCAAGACAGAACTCTGCAAGACCGATGACAAGATCAGCATTCCCGTAGATAGCGACTTTCTTGTCAGCAAAAAACATATGGGTAAGATCCGTCAGTGCATCAATAGCAATGCCTCGCTCACGAACAAGAGACTCAGGAATTGGCTTGCCAGTCATTTTCTTCACATTCTGAAGAAAAATATCCGTATTGCGGATGCCGATCGGAGTCGGTCCAATAATAGTCGGAATATCAAATTCATTTTCAAGATATTTAGCAGCCTGACCGCCTTCATATCTGTTTAGCGCAATCGTCCCCAGGGCATCGGCTGTTTCGGTCAGATCCGCAATTGTCGTATTACCATAAGATACCGAGTTGCCGTCTGGCATCAGCGGAGAATCAAAACTTTCGATTTCGAAAAGAACATTGGCATCTACCTGCATTTCGGATAGAAGATGTTTAATTGCTGTTACATCCCCCGGATTCACCCATCCAGTGAACAGGTTAATTTTTCCGTTTGGTTTATCTTTTTTGGCAAAATGACTTATAATGTCCTTTACCGCAACATCGTAGCCGCTCACCATACTCCCTTTAAAACTAGGGGAATGAATGGGAATGAGATGAACTTCCCGACCAGCATACTTTTCTTTTAAAAGTCCGTTATTCAGCTTCAAAACGACACCATCAATATCATCACCGATAACTTCTGTTGAGCAGGTTGAGATGATGGGTATAACTTTCACATGAGGATACCGCATCAAGAGCACATCTACCGCTTCTTCCACACGATGGGTAGCACCAAACACTGCACCATCCTCATGGAGGGAAGAAGATGCAAGCTCAAAGCTTTCTTTAAAATGCTGAGAGAACAGCAGGCGGACGAACATAACGCAGCCCTGACCTCCATGAACAATCCCAATACATTCTTTTATTCCTATACTGGCATACTGCGCGCCACAAGGCTGGCATGTTAATATTGGATTGATAACGCCGGCACGCTCTTTGTTTTTCACTTCACATTGCATAGAAATACTCCTTCCTTTTCGTTTCATTTTGCGTCCGCCGTGACGGCACAGTTTTTATCTATACACTTTAATAATGAGGATCGGTAAGCTCTGCATTAAGAGATCCTGTTATCGTTAAATAATCCATGCGCTCTTTGAGTCCCTGCATGAGCAGTTTGATTTCGTCTTTGTCCAAAGCAGCCAACCAGGAATAACGCTTTTTAAAAGCATCTGCCAAACATACGGCATCCACCCAATACACTTTATCCATGGGAGTTTCTTTTTCAACAGGTTCTTCGCATAATATCTGCATGGTTTTCGTCAAGATTCCCTCATTTTGTTTCTCTCTGTCCCAGGCACGAGAGTGGAACTGCCACAAACAATTTTTCATAATATAATCTACTAGTTGCTCAACTCTGTCTTTCATCATATCCTCCATAACTATCCTCCCTTATACCGCTGAGAGTTTTTTTTCTGCTGGGAAATCAGGATACGTCTTGTTGCGCAATGCTGTAATGGTATCATAATTACCCGTATATTCTCTTAGTTCTTTTGAAGCAGTTACTTCTTCACTCAAATTCACATCAGAGATCATCTTTTGTGTTAAGAAGCTTGTCTGGTCAGGTATTTCATCCTTGCTGATGTCCACGAAGGAAAGCTGATGAATCGGCGAATAGATCGCATTGTAGATATCCCTGGCAAACCTGACCCAGCCTTCAAATCCCTTATAAGGGCCATTGTGATAGGCATGGGCATTGAGGTAGGGAACCCTCAGTTTCTTAGCAACTTCACCTGGACGTTTCCCAGTGAAGATAATATCAGGCTTTAACATCTCCAAAGCTTCGAGTGCTTCTAATTCATTAGGATCATCGATAGCAAGGGCACCTTCTTCACACCGGGCTATACCCTTTTCCATGTCACCTTGATGACCAAATTTTGTATAGACAGAGACAACATTGACACCCATATCTTCACGAATAGCATGAGCCCAGTGCCAAAGCTTGGAACCGCCCGGCCACAAACATACTTTCTTACCCTGCAGACGTTCTTTATACCAATCCATTTCCGGTTTCCATCTGGCAGTTTCTTCATCAATGATCGCCTGAGCTCTGTCTTCAATTCCAAAAAACAAGCCCACTTTTCTGAGTGATGTCCCCAATGCTTCAAAGCCGAATCCATCAATATCAAGCCGTGGTGTCCCATATCTTACTTTAAGCTCATTGCAGATATACTCAGCAGAACGGGCACATTCAAGTACGTTAAGATGCGCTCGATGCATAGACCTAAGATCATCATAAGAGCCATTACCAGTAAAGGTGGAAAGAACCTGAATGCCCATTCTTCTGAAATAGTCCACCATGACTTCCTGATCCCCCTGAATGTTATATTCACCTACATAATTGATGACATAGTCACTGGTGATTTTAGGTTCCACATTGCCTACCTTCTGATTAATCCAGGCGATATTGATTTTGTGATGTCCTCCTGACTGGCTCGGTCCCCCGAAGCCAGGAGAATTGCAAACGAAGATATCTACTTCCGGCATTTCCTCCATTACTTCTGCTGCAATAGCATTAATATCGTCCCCGATCAATGCGGAAGCACAAGTTTGGTAGAGAGTCATCCGCTTAATAGTTGGAAATGCTTTAAATGCCTCAATAATATTCTGCTTGAGCAGTTTTTCAGCACCAAATATGATGTGTTTTTCCTTCATATCTGTGGCATAGGTGTATTTAAGCTGAAAGTTATCGTTATCGCTGATATAGCGTTTGGTTTGCCAGGTGTCATAGGTACATCCAACTGGTCCATGGCTCATATGAATAACATCTTTCATCGGTGTACCGATAACATGCTTTGCTCCGCAGTAAGCGCAGCCGCGTTCTGAGATCGACCCCGGAATGGTGTTGAGGTATCCGAGAGGAAGAGCCGAAGTTATATCCTCGCCGGGACCTTTTATAACAGCGTGTTTTTCTCTTTCAGGAATACACTCGCTACATTTAAATTTATGATATGGCATATTGGGTTCCTCCTCTTTTTTTACTAATATAATTACGTTATGATCATTCCACTATATTGCCGCATCTCCGGATTCTCTCGTTCTTACCCTTACTGCATCAAGCACTGGCAATACAAAGATTTTCCCATCACCAACATTGTAATCCGTTCTATTGGCTTCAATGATGGCCGCGACAATCTTAGACACATCTTCGTCATGAGCTAAAACTGTAAACATCCTGCGGGGAAACAAACGAGTCCCGTCTAAGAATTCGGTTATCAGCTTTTCCGTATTATAATCATCTTTTTGAGCTAAGGCTAATAGGGTCGCTCTACGTTCAGCAATTACAGCTTTATCCTCTACTAATCTGCCCCGCCCCATGACCTTTAAAGCTGTAAAACCGGCAGCCCCTACTTGTACCAATGCCTTTTTGGTAGCACTGACCTTATTAATCCGTACTACAGCTATAATTTCTTTCATAAGACCGCCCCCCTATAGCCCAGCAACGCCGCTGGAAACGGTATACACTTCGTCCGTGGAACTGATAAATATTTTCCCGTCGCCAAAAGCCCCCTCATCACCGGTCTTAGCATGGCGGATAATAACATCCAGTACATCCTCTTTATCTTCATCATTAATGACTAACATAATAAGACTTTTCGGAATTTCATCATATATAACATCACCAAACTTGATCCCCTTTTGTTTCCCGCGGCCTACAACATCTACTACAGTAGCAGCATGAAACCCAGCGCTGGAAAGTTCGTCAAGAACTACTTCTTTTTTATCTGGTCTAACAATTGCTCTAACCATAATCATATATGTGTTCTCCCCCTATTTTTTTTGTTAGTCAATTAATCAGCAATACCGTATTTAACAACCATGGCTTCTAATTCATCCATACTGAGAGGTTTAGGAATCACAAAATTCTTATTTTCGATGATCTTGCGTGCCAGCTCTCCGTATTCTAACGCTTGGTTACATTCCGCATCATATTCAACCACTGTTTTTTTGTTGAATTCAGCTTTTTGAACAATATTATCACGAGGTACAAAGTGAATCATTTGTGTGCCGATTGCAGCCGTGAATTCTTCTAAGAATTCTCTTTCCTTATCGACTTTACGGCTGTTGCAAATGACTCCGCCAAGACGAACACCGCTTTGTTTTGCATATTTTACAAGGCCTTTGCAAATATTGTTGGCTGCATAGATGGCCATCATTTCCCCCGAAGCAACGATGTATACTTCCTGCGCCTTGCCATCACGGATCGGCATTGCAAATCCACCGCATACAACATCACCAAGTACATCAAAGAACACAAAATCCAAATCCGATGTATAGGCACCATTCTTTTCCATAAGGTCAATTGCTGTGATTACACCACGACCTGCGCACCCTACCCCAGGTTCCGGACCGCCTGACTCCACGCAGCGAATTCCCAAGTACCCATCTTTTACAACCTTCTCAACGGTAATTTTTTCTTCTCCTTCATCTCGCAGCATATCCATTAATGTTTTTTGATTCATTCCGCCAAGAATCAGACGAGTGGAATCGGCCTTTGGATCACAGCCATGGATAAATACTTTTTGATCATAAAAATGCGCCATTGCTCCTGCAGTATTTTGTTGAGTAGTAGATTTACCAATGCCGCCTTTACCATATATTGCAATTTTTCTTGTCATTTTCAAAAACCACCTTTTACTTTTTTTATTCTCTTTGTTGAAAAAACAGAAACGGAGTGTTATACTATTTACGGGTAAATTAAATGAGCCTAGTGCCACTGGGATTAAAAAGTTTGCCTGGCTTCATGGGTACCACGAATACTCATGAAGCATTTTATCGCTTACTCCTATAAAATCACCCCCTTCAATTAATAATGAGACCTATTTATATGTGAAAAATGGGTAAACCAAATAGACCTAGCGCCACTGGGATTAAAATTTTCACTCCCTTTACAAGTACCACGAATACTGATAAAGGTTTTTACTTTGCTTCATGAGTACCACGAATACTCATGAAGCTTTTATTGTTTTTATGATTTCAATTACATTTGGCTTCTAAAGATATCCTGCCTGTACTCTCTAACTCATCCGCGAAACCTAAGAGATTACGCCTTTGATGAAAGGGACAGAAGGCATTATATTTTATCATCCATCGATCAAAAGCTGGCTGAATCATTAATAATGATACGTCAAGTGCTTCTGCATTACTAAAAAAGCTATCTAAAAAATCTCGCTGAAAACGTTGTATGATCCCAAACTCATGCTTAGGCTCTAACCACTCAATGCCCATTGCTATAATACTGTCCTTAATTTTGGCTTCTTCTGCTTCCCAATGATCTCGAGTCGATTTGACAGAATGTAAAATTCCATGAATCTCATAACCTCTGCTTTGATAAAAGGGAACAATTTTTTCCTGCAGCAGCTTTAATCCTATTTCTCCTGAGCAACGACGACTCACTTTACCAAAAGCATAGCCATTAAATAAATCAAATACTAAGTGAAGATAAAACATTTTATTTAACCTTCGAAAAAAGACACATTCATATACAAGTAATTCACCAGGTCTATCTGCCAGAAAATCTCGATCACGAAATGCCGGATTCAGCCTTTCGATAAACTGTACCTGTTTTTTGTCTAACTCTATTTCGTTATTAAAATAGAGCCGCATTAACTCCAGGCAAACATCTTCTCTCCTTTCAATGCCACATTCTCTGCGCAAATCTCGCAACTCTTCCATTGTCATAGAAATACTGCGCTTATTAAAAAAATCCAATATACGAAAATCATTCCAGAAGGGATAGTCCAAACAAATCGTCATTAATAGATTTCTAAGTTTTTCACTAGCAACGTTATTACTTGCGGCAGAAGGGATAGTCTCAGAAACAATAGTAGCCTGCTTTTTCTCACTCCAATACGAATCCCTGGTAAACCCAATCGATCCATCTGGCGCATCCGCTTCTACATCTCCCATTATCACTAGCTGCAGTCCTGTCAAAACAAATGTGCTATCATCCGACACTATACTCACACCTCCTTATAAAAGTAATAGCCGACCAGAATGCACACAGGCATTCGGTCGGCACTTCGTTGTACTCTTAACCAAAGACAACTTAAACATCATTAACTTAACTTGTTTTGATTATACATCATGTTTTTATGCATTGCAATACATTTAAGTTAGTTTTATTATTGTTGTTATATTCTGATTTTCATCTCTTATTCTCTATAATTCATGACCTGCAATAGCAACAGTCTCATCCCCTTGATACGTCTTGTTTATCTCAGCCATTTCTTTATTCTTGCCACTGCTTCCGCCAATCGCTCTTCTGGCTGTACCAAAGCAATTCTGACAAAGCCCTCCCCGCAATCACCAAAGGCTTTACCCGGAACGACTGCTACGCCTGTATGATTGAGCAGGTCAACAGCAAAATCAAAAGAACTTTGCTTTGTAGGCACCTTAGCCCATATGTACATAGACGCTTTTGGACGTTCTACATGCCATCCTATACGATTAAAACCATCCACAATGATATCACGACGCCTTTGATAAGCTGCGGCCGTTTCTCTTACACAATCCTGGGGACCTGTTAACGCAGCAATTGCAGCAAGCTGCACGGGTGCAAATATTCCATAGTCAAAATTTGATTTTAGACGCCCCAGCAGCGATATAACCTGGGAATTACCAACAACATATGCAATCCGACAGCCGCACATGTTATAGCTTTTGGACAGGGAATTAAACTCGATGCCAATTTCTTTCGCCCCTGGAATACTCAAAAAGCTCTCTGGACGATAATCATCAAAGACTAATTCACTATATGCAAAATCACTACAAACCACAAACTGATACTGATGTGCCAATGCCACCACTTTTTCATAAAACTCACGTGTTGCCGTAGCAGCTAATGGGTTATTGGGATAATTCAAAATCATGAGTTTAGTACGTTTTAATATGTCTTCGTCAATCCCGTCCAAATCTGGCAGATAATTATTTTCGGCAGTTAAACACATCTTATGCAGCTGGGCTCCGGCAATATGTGGACCTGTGCTGAAAATAGGATATCCCGGATCAGGAATAAGCACTACATCTCCTGGATTCACCAGACAAAGTCCAATATGAGCCAAACCTTCCTGAGAACCAATCAGAGAATGAACTTCGGTATTGGGATCTAATTGTACATCAAATTTTTTATTATACCACCCGGCAATCGCCTGCAGCAGTTCCGGTTTACCTTTGGATAAGGTATAGCCATAATTACCACCGCACTCCACTGCCTGTTTCATGGCTTCTATAATATGTGGTGCCGGAGCCATATCCGGATTTCCAATGGAAAGTTGAATGATATCCACACCAGAGGCTGCTGCCTTCTTCTGCAGTTCTTCTAATTGCGAAAAAATTGCTGATGTCAATCCTTTCATGCGCTCAGCTTGCTGGATCATATGATCTTTCATCTCCTCAAACAATTTTCATTCCTTAGTTAACTTCAATTGTATTTATTTAATAGCTTACTACAGATTTCTACATATACTCTCTGCACCCCTGCAAAAAAAATTAATAATGCTTTATAAATGACGAAATCGCAATTTACAAAGCATTATTCTACCGCTGCATATTTACTTTTTATCGATTACGGGCAGCTTTAACTTTCTCAACAAACTCTTTAGCCTTACCTGCTAAGATATTCGTCAAGTTCTTTACGTGTGGGATAGCCATCAGAATCGCCTTTTACCATAACAGCAAGTGAACCAATTGCATTTCCGCGGCGAACAGATTCGTTTAGAGGTAGTCCCTCAAGAATCCCGGAAAGTACACCGACTGCAAATCCGTCACCAGCACCAACAGTATCTACAACACGTTTGACTTCGAATCCCTTTTCATACCCATCAATTATCTCATCATCTGCCATTTTCATTGAGTAATATGCTCCTACTGCGCCGTCTTTCATAATGACAAAGCGAATTCCTTTGGAATGGAAAGCTGTTGAAATATCCTTCCACTCCAAGCTCCCTACTAATAGCTCCGCTTCCTGGATTCCAGGCAGTATAATATCGGCTTGCTGCGCAATCTCTAATAGTATGCGCCTTGACTCCTCACCCCTCCAAAGTTGTTTGCGTATGTTAGGATCGAAGGATATAAGTAACCCTTTCTCCTTGGCAAGGGCAATTGCAGCAAATGCTGTTTCCTGACATTCTGGACTCAGCATAGGAAAGATACCTGTAATATGGAGTATTTTTGCATTATCAAAATAACTATCAATTAAGGCTGATGGATTCATATGGCTAGCAGCTGAGTTTTCCCGATAATAATAAATTTTAGGATCACCTATGTCACTTTGCTCTTTTAACATCATACCTGTTCGATAGTTTGGAGATACCGTAATAAGTTCAGTATCTACGCCCTCACCACGAATGTTCTTCCGTATATATGTACCAAAGGGGTCATCACCAATGGAACTAATCCATCCGGCCTGATGGCCTAAACGGGATAAGCCAATGGCTACATTCGATTCTGCGCCGGCAACTTTACGGGTAAAACTGGTTACAAATTCTAGCGGCCCGCTTTGCTCTGCAATCATTAGAACCATGCTCTCACCAATCGTTATTACTGCTGGCATACGCTTTTCGGCACCTCATTTCAATTGTTTGCCTATTGTTTTTATAGACAAGCATAACAGATTTTTGACAGTAAACTTATTTGTACTGTTTTTAGGGTGAGGTTTACTCTACTTCAACATTCAAATAATCTTTAATATTATTAAAACATATACCTTTTATCATTTTACCTAAGAAATCAAAATCTTGATAATAGCTGCCTTGCTCTACCCAGTTTCCTACAAGATTACATACAATTCGTCTAAAATATTCATGCCTTGTGTAAGAAATAAAACTTCTGGAATCAGTTAGCATCCCAACGAACCGGGAAAATAATCCAATGCTTGACAGAGCCTTCATTTGGTCGATCATACCTTCTTCATGGTCATTAAACCACCATGCCGATCCAAATTGAACTTTCCCCGGTATATCACTTTGGAAATTTCCCGCCATCGCTGCCAGCATATAATTATCTCTAGGATTCAAACAATACAAGATTGTTTTAGGAAGTAACTGTACTGTATCTAGTGCATCCAAGAAAAGAGATAATTCATCGGCAATATTATAATCTGCTATCGTATCAAAGCCAGTATTAATGCCAATTGAACGTAACATTCTAGTGTTTGTATTACGTATTGCTCCAAGGTGGATTTGCATAGCCCAGCCATGCCGTGCATATTCTTTTCCCAAAAAAATTAAAATTGCCGAACGAAATTTAACTTGTTCTTCAATCGATATCGCTTGCTTATCAAAACGTTTATCAAATATGTTATGTATCTCAGCGAGATTGGCTTCCCTATAAAAATGTTCCGGTAACCCATGATCAGATAAACGGCAGCCAACTTCGTGAAAATCCTGTATCCTACGTTTTAATGCCGCAAGATAATCCTCAAATGTTTCAATGGCAATGCCAGTAATATTCCCCAATTTATTCAGCCAGTTACGGAATTTCTCATGACCAACTTCTAAAGCCATATCAGGCCTAAATGTTGGAAGAACTTTTACGTCAAATGTTTCATCCGCCTTTATCCTCTTATGATACTCTAAGGTATCTACCGGATCATCCGTTGTACAAAGGGCTTTGACATTGGACCGTTTGATCAGATTTCTTGCTGAAAAATCTTCTTGCTGGAGCATATCATTACATTTATTCCAGATTGCATCTGCAGTTTCCAGGGTTAGCTGATTCTGAATTCCAAAATAGTGTCGAAGCTCAAAATATGTCCATTGGAATAAAGGATTTCCTATAGTATAGGGAACTGTTTCAGCCCATTTTTTAAACTTCTCATAATCACTTTTATTGCCTGTAATATACTCTTCCGATATGCCGTTAGCTCTTAATGCTCTCCATTTGTAATGATCCCCACTGAGCCAGAGCTGTGTTATATTCTCAAACTTTTTGTCATCTGCAATTTCTTGAACAGGGAGATGGCAATGATAATCAAAAATAGGCATATCTTTTGCATACTCAAAATATAATTTTTTAGCCGTTTTTGTCTCCAAAAGATAATTTTCATCCATAAATCCATTCATGTATATCACCTATCATTCATTTTTATACAATTACTTCCTGATTCTTAGGAACTTTAGGTCCATTTACGAAGAAAGCAACAGCTAATGCGCCTATCATAGCCAGACTTGCTGCCAACACAAATGCAGATGTATATTGACCAGTTGTTTGTACCAGCCATCCCGTTATTGATGGTCCCAAGATTCCGGAAACATTGGCCATTGCATGAATAAATCCGCTGGTTCCGCCAACTCTATCCCTTGGCACAATATCTTGGATAATAGCCCAATACGTTGTAGCCTGTAAATATAAAAAGCAAATACCTACGGTCATTAGAGAAACCGCCGACACCACATCATTAACAAAACCGGTTAAGCCAACACATAGCGCAGCTAGCATCAGACAAGTCACTAAAACGACTTTTCTGGAAAAGAGCAATTTTCCTGTCTTCCTGTATATATAGTCAATAATAATACTGCCAAGAAGTTGGCCGATAGCTCCCGCTATCCATGGAATCATCGCAGCAAAGCCCATTTCCTTAATACTCAGATGCCTTGCATCTACTAGATAGGTAGGAAACCATGTAAGAAAAAAGAATAGCGTATAATTATATCCAAACATTCCCAACAACAAAGCAAATATCCTCTTTTGCTTAATAATCGACAGCAGTGAAACTTTAACTTGAGCTGAAGCAGTTGGCTCAGTACTTGCTATTTCAATCCTGCCTGCATTTATTTCTGCTACTTCTTCCTTAGATACCATGGGATGGTCTTCTGGCTTATCAGCACTTACCTTCCACCATACTAACGCCCATATGAAACCAATTACCCCTAAAATAATGAAAGTTGCTTCCCACCCCCACGCCAAAGAGGCAAATGCGACAATTGGAGCAGATAACGCTCCGCCAACGGGAGCACCCCCATTACAAATCCCAACTGCAGTCGCCCTTTCTTTGACAGGTATCCAATTGTTCATAGTCTTATTTGTGGTGGCGGTAATTGGTCCTTCACCAAAGCCAAAGAAAAGTCGGACGATAAGCAATGACACAAAATTATATGCTCCTGCTGTTAGTCCACAAAAAAGTGACCAAACAACCATGGCTGATCCCATAACTTTCTTGGGTCCCACTTTATCTGAAAGATAACCGCCTACGAAATTAAAAAGGGCATAACCTACAAAAAAACTACTCAAAATCAACCCTGATTCAAAAGGTGTCAATTCAAATCGTTTATTCAATATTGGTAAGGCAACTGACATGGCTGTTCTATCAACATAGTTTAGAGCATTACCTAGAAATAGCATGAGTACAATGTTCCACCGATACTTTTTAAACATTTTTAAATTCCTCCTAATAATAATTCAGCAAATTTAATATGTTTTGATAAATGTAAAGATTTTGTTTTTTCTCTTTATATCTACATTAGATCAAGCAACAGTATCCATTCTCTGTAAGATAAACCCAGAAGCGTTTTTGAGCCGATGCTCCTGAGTTTATCTTTTATATACATCTTATGTAATACTATGTTTTTTTTAATTCTTTACATATTTTTGTAAGGTAGCTTTTACAGCACCTGGGCCAGAAATCATTTCTTTAAAATAGTCTTCAATCTTTTCTCCCAAGCCAACGCTATAAAGATTTACACCAAAAATTTCTTCATTGGAAAGTATCGGCTGCAAAGAATCTCCCACAGATTCTACATTCCCCATTTTTATTCCTGAAATATAGGTTTTTAAGGTAGATAACAATGGATCAGAACTTAAACTCATTTCAGCATCTTGGTCATCGATTCCCATCAAATACCTGCACCATCCGGCAATTACCAAAGGAATAAAGGTAAGGCTCGCTGGATCCAAATCAACCCTTTCAGAGTACGCTTTGATTGTCTCTCCAAAACGTATTCCTACTTTTTGCGATGTGTCGGATGCAATCCGTTGTGGGGTATCGGGGATATACGGATTAGGAAACCTTACTTCAATCACTTCTTTAATAAAAGCTTTTGGATCCACAATTTGCGGATCTACAACTACCGGCATACCTTCCTCGTAGCCTATCTTTTCTACCAATTTTCTTAAATTTGGATCTTTCATCTCATCGGCAATTAATGTATACCCTAACAAACAACCAAAAACTGCAAGAGAAGTATGCAGGGGATTTAAGCAGGTACACACCTTCATCTTCTCAACTCTATCTACGGTCTGTTTATCAGTAAAGATCACGCCTACGTGCTCTAACGGCATACGTCCATTGGGAAACTTATCTTCTATTACTAAGTACTGAGGCTTTTCGGCATTCACAAAAGGAGCGATAAATGTGTTTTTTGTTGTACAAAGAATATCTGTACTTCCAAAACCACTTTGATTCAATGTGTTTTTAACGCTTTCGGCAGGTCGAGGTGTGATTTTATCAATCATACTCCAGGGAAAAGATACTTTTTCCGGAGTATTTATGTAGTTCAAAAAGCCCTCTTCCACCAAACCCAGCTCAACCCATTTTCTACAAATTGCTTCTACAGCGCGATAAAGTTTATCTCCATTATGGGAGCAGTTATCCATACTAACAAAAGCAATTGGCAGCTCTCCATGTTGATAACGGGTGTAAGCTAATGATGCAATTTTAGCCATCACACTTTTTGGATTATCCGGCCCCTTCTTCATATCTTCCCGTACATCGGCAGAATAATTTCCTGCTGCATTCTTTAAACTATAACCTTTTTCTGTGATTGTAAAACTTGCTACCTGCAGCGAAGGTTTCGAAAAGATGGTTTGTATTCTCTGCCAGTCATTTGCTCTTGAGGGGTCTCCCACTAGACTTTCGCCTATGCTGCCAATAATTTTTTTATCCAAGCTGCCATCGGTATTCATAATGGCTAACAAACCTAAATTATCATAAGGAGCATATATTTTATCGATAATTTCGCTATCATAGGTTTCCACTACAACAATTCCTGAATCTACTGTTCCTGAATTCAAAAGTGATTGTTGCAGCATGGCAATAAATCCTCTAAAAATATTACCAGCCCCGAAGTGCACCCATGTAGGATTTTCCTTTGTCAAAGCGGTCATTTTCTCATGATTGAAATTCAAATTTTCTATGCCTGCTTGTTCCCATAAGCTGGTATCTTTTATACTTTCTTTGTTTAGGACTAACATGACAAAGCTCCTTTCACTTCTATTACTTACCCGCACTTCTCACAATAGCATCCCAAAGGCCACACAAATAATTGGCCCCTAAGGCTCTATCATATAAGCCGTAACCCGGTCTGCCTTTTTCATCCCAGATCATTCGCCCATGGTCAGGTCTTATCGGCCCTGTAAAACCAATATCGTGGAATGCCTTCATAACTTCATACATGTCAATAGAACCTTCATCCGCTTTATGAGCCGTCTCATTAAAGATTCCAGGTTCATGAACCTGTACGTTACGCACATGTCCAAAAGCAACGCGATCACCAAAGTAACGAATAATGTCCGGTATATTATTCTCCAGATTTGCTCCCAATGATCCGCTGCATATGGTCAAGCCATTGCTAGGGCTGTCGACCATATCAACAATTCTTTTCAAATTTTTCTTGGAAGTTACAATCCTGGGAAGCCCAAATACCGGGAAGGGTGGATCATCCGGATGGATTGCCATTTTGATGCCATATTCCTCTGCGGCAGGTACTACTGCTTTCAAGAAATACTCTAAATGACCAAATAGCCTTTCTTCATCAATATCTTTATATAAATCAAAAAGATGTTTTAATTCTTTTAAGCGCCAGTCTTCCCAGCCCGGAAGCTCAAATCCATTGGAATTTGCCTGCATTTCTTCTACCATTTTTTGCGGATCTTTGCCTTGAATCAATCGAACATCAAAATCCAAAGCAGTTGAACCATCTGGCAGCACTTTGGCTAAATCGGTTCGTGTCCAATCAAATACTGGCATAAAGTTGTAACAAACCACCTTTACTCCAGCTTGCCCTAGATTTTTCAACGATATGATGTAATTTTCAATATACTGATCTCGTGATGAAAGTCCCAACTTAATATCTTCATGAACATTAACACTTTCAATCGTTTCCAGTAATAATCCCTGATCTTCGATCTCCTTCTTCAATGCAAGGATTTTATCTAATGGCCAAACTTCACCAACTGGAACATCAAATAATGCTCCTACTACTCCTTTCATTCCAGGAATTTGCCGGATATTTTGTAAGGATATGGAATCATTTTCTGTGCCGTACCAACGAAATGACATAATCATTTACATTCGGACCCCCTTTAAAGTTAAAATAACAAATGGATGTACTAGCATTATCGATAACTACGAATTCATCAACGTAAGGAGAATTCATTCCCATTTGTTTATTACTCAAATTCTAACATACTACCATACTAGTGTAAATACCATTTATCAGTATTTTATAATAAAGTCAGTATTTTTAGTTTTTTGCTGCATCATGCCTACAATTAATATAGCCACCCAAAAGAGTACATCTCTTTCAAGTGGCTATGCCAACAGTATTTATAAAACGGTATAATGCAGGATTAGTTTATTGTTTAAAGTAATCCTTATAATCCCTCCGCAGATCCTCAATATCAAACTTCACCTTATTTAAATGAAGATCAATCGTCTTCATTCCCAGTTCTCCATCTTTTTCCTTAATAGCAAGAAGAATTTCTTTATGTTGCTTTAAGACAGGCAGAGCATCATATCCGCCAGCTATATTCAATATTCGAACTCGATTATAATGTGTATTCATCTGCTGAATCATGGACCAAATCCGTGCCTTTTTGCAGCCTACAAAGATAATTTTATGCATTTCTTCATCTAGTTCATAAAACCGCAAATAGTTTTTTTCCTTAAAGCATAATTCTTGCAAAGCAATATTGGATTGAAGTTCAAAAAGCTTATCACTTGGAAAATCAACACAAGCCATAGCCATGACTGCCTTCTCAATGGTTTCACGTAAAAACTTGGATTCTTCAACATTTTCAATATCAATAAGGGATACATATGTTCCTTTTTGTGGTAAAATATCGAGCAAATATTCCTGAGATAATTGGATAAATGCCTCTCGGACCGGAGTTCTGCTTACATTTAACAATTGCGCTATGTCTTTTTCCGATAAAGCACTGCCTGGAATTAATTTCAATTCCATTATATTAAATTTTAAAAATCGATATACATATTCTCGCGTAGATTCCCGCGGATTTTTTTCAATTATACTTACTTCCATAGTGTCCTCCAAATCCATCTTCATTGATATACTAATATATTAGTATATCAATTTTTCCTCCACATTTCCAGCTAAATATATATAACTAGTACATTACGTCATTTAAGATACTAGACTATGCACGCCTGACTAAAAAGAAATAGGATAATACTGCAGCGGTTTCAGCAACCGCAATGGTAATTCCCATAGGGATAGCAGTATGACTTCCGCTAATGCCAACAAGAGGTGCCATCAGCCCTCCAAAGACAAAAGACAACACTCCAATAAGAGCTGATGCACTGCCTGCCGCTTTTGCTTGATCCTGCATGGCTAAGGAAAAACTACTGGTGCCAACAATCCCGACACTGGAAACCACCACAAATAATGGCAGCAAGATGGAGTAAAGTCCTCCCCCAATTAGAATCATAATCAGCAGCAAAACCCCGCCTGCAAAAGAAAGAGTCAGCCCAGTAATCAAAAGTTTCTTTTCAGGAATTCGCCCTGCAAGTCGTCCTGTAATTTGTCCGGCAATAATGATGCCAATGCTGTTAATCCCAAAAAGCAAACTAAACATCTGCGGTGAAACACCAAAAATGTTTTGCAGGATAAAAGGAGAACCAGAGATATAAGCAAACATGCCAGCCATTACAAAACCTTGTGCTAGTGCATAACCCATAAAAGTTCGATTTTTTATTAATTCACGAAAAGTAAGTATCGTATTTCTTAAACCGCCCTTTGAGCGGCGGCTAAGAGGCAGCGTTTCCCGCAGACCCAAAAATACGGCAAATAACATGACCACTCCAACAGCAAACAGTACTAAAAAAATACCTCGCCAAGAGGCAACCTGCAAAACCTGCCCGCCTAATATCGGTGCCAGAATGGGGGCTACTCCATTTACTAACATTAGCAGGGAAAAAAACCTCGTCATTTCCGAACCTGAATAAAGATCCCTTACAATTGCTCGCGAGATAACAATTCCTGCTGATCCCGCTACCCCTTGAATAAAGCGCATTGTGATAAATGTCCAAATTGTAGTGGCAAACATACATAATAAGGACGAGACAACATAAATACATAATCCGATTAATAAAGGTCCCCTACGTCCAAATACATCACTGAAAGGTCCCACAAATAATTGCCCTAAGGCAATACCCAGCAGACACGATGTCAAACTCAGCTGCGCTAAAGAGGTACTGGAATTTAGCTCAGTGACCAGATTCGGCAATGCAGGCAAATACATATCAATGGATAAGGGTCCAAAAGAAGCCAATGCTCCTAAGAGAAACGCAATCCATAAGACAGAGGATTTTCCCTTATCCTTTATTATATTTTCTTGATCTTGCAAGGTACAATTCATATCATCAATCCTTTTCTAAAATATAGGTGAGCAGTATAGAAAATCTACAATAACAAAAAGCACTATTCCTCTTAACGACAAATAGTGCCCGCACTTTTACTAATGTCTAACAGCAATTTATTATCTTCTCCTTATTGTAAAGAGAAATATTATCGCCGTCAAGAAGCGTCGTCCTACTTTGTGATATAATGGAAAAATGAAAACTTTGAACGCTACACAAGGAGGCATCATATGGGGCATCATCATGGTCATAGTCATGAAGGACCTCTTCATGTAAAAAACAACCGTACTGCACTTACAATATCACTGATTATCACTGCAGGTATCATGGTTCTTGAATTCCTGGGAGGATTGTTTACAAACAGTCTTGCTTTACTCTCTGATGCCGGGCACATGCTCAGTGACACTACCTCCCTGGGATTAAGCCTGTTTGCAACTGTTCTGGCACTTAAACCGCCGTCACCCCAAAAAACCTATGGATTTTACCGTTTTGAAATACTGGCTGCTTTTTTCAATGGAGTGACTTTATTTATGATTGCCGGCTTGATTGTTTGGGAAGCCTACGGACGCTTTTTCGCACCGCCGTCAGTCAATAGTATCTACATGATCGCCATTGCTGTGATCGGCCTGCTCGCCAACTTATTAAGTGCCCTCGTATTGACGAAAAAGGGAAATATGGACAAGAGCATTAATCTCCGCAGTGCATATCTTCATGTTCTCGGCGATGCCCTTGGTTCTGTCGGGGCCATAATCGCAGGATTATTGATGTATTTTTTCTCCTGGTATACGGCTGATCCCATCATCAGCGTCATTGTTGCACTGTTAATTCTGCGAAGCGCGTGGGGTGTGATCAATGAATCGGTGAACATCCTGCTCGAAGGAACGCCTCCTACAATCAATTGGCTGGAAGTAAAAGAGTCCCTGCAGCGTATCGATGGCGTTCGTGATGTTCACGATCTGCACATCTGGACAATCACCTCCGGCCTCGACTCACTAAGCTGCCATCTGCTAATTGAAGAGAGCAAGAATGCCCAAACTATCCTGCAGGAGGCAATCAGCAGCATTCGCGACCAGTTTCAAATTCACCACACTACGATCCAAATTGAAATAGCAGACTTCAATCATGAAACATGCCTGCAAGCAGCTCTGCCCGTCCATACACGAACTTAAGGGCAGACAAAATAATAAAAAGCCTTTCAGCTATAACGCTGGAAGGCTTTTTATTATTTTTTCTTGTTTAATTTTCCATGAATTTTGACAATGACTTTTTGGAAGACTAAAAATAAAATCAAAGGAGGAGGATATGTATGGAAAGAAAATTATCTAAACGAAAAATGCTCCGTGGAAAATATAAAAAATACGCTGCCGCTTTAGCAGGTGCTGCTATTATGACAGGTGCTGCAGGTACTGCACTTCCTGCTACCACTTTTGCTGCTGAAAATCCTAATATTCATCCTATAAAAATAGAGCAAACCAAAGCAAGTGCCAGTTATGATACCAGGTATAATGATAGTTCCCACTATAACACGAGGCAGAACAACGGCTCCAGCTATGACACTCGGTATAATGGCAGTAATAACAAAAATGTTACTAGAGCAAGCAATGATGCCACTTACGCTCCCAGACATAATACCGGTGCCAGCTATGATACCAGATATAATGATAGTTCGAGATATAATACCAGATATAACAATGGTTCCAGTTATGATACCCGGTATGATAGCAGTAAAAATACGAATACTAGAGGCACTTACGCCAGCGCTAGTTATGATACTCGCTATGATGGCAATGGCAGTAAATATGATACCCGGCACAATAATAGAAATGGCTGGCATCAACACAATCGCAGCTGGCCAAGTTCTAGCGATAACCGGGCAGTATACAAAGATGGCCGTATCTATTATGGCAGTGACAGCAATCGCTATAATGGCTATTATGATTCCGGTTATTACCAAACCAGCCCTATAACCGTTGCTAAAGATTCTGCAGCCAGATACGGATTTGATGCAAACCGTGATTCTTTTTCCCTTCTTTCCCAATCAGGCAATCGGGCCACAGTTCAAGTGGTAAAACAAGATACCAATCAACGCTTTAAAATGGATCTTGTGAGAAGTCAAGGCGGTGATTGGAATATTACTGGAGTACGTGGAACAAATAATGCCAATTACGCAGCAACGTATCGTTAAGATTGGGCACTTTCCCCTTTAATAGCATAAATGTCACACAAACCAAAAATAGCTAGAAACCTTTTCAATAAGGTTTCTAGCTATTTTATTATAAAAAAACTATCTCCACTAAAATACGAATGGATTCGCGTGAAGGTAATCTAGGTCTTTGTTATTCGTAAGTGGCGCAATAAACGATTGCCAATTTCCTTAATATTTACTGCTCGTTGCCGCATATAATCATTCTCGAGGAGAACCAGCATAGAAACAATTTCGTTCACAGTATATTCCACCGCTGCTTCTGCATTTGCATGATCCTTATTGATGAAAGTCATAACAGAATCACTAAATGATCGGGAACTCACTAATTCCCTATGAACAGCTAAAACTTCAGCCTGCCCTTCTTTATCTTTTTCGTTTAATTGCTGCAAACTGATAATCTCTGCTTCCGCTGCTTGCTGTGCCGCTAAAAAGCGATTTTTTTCTTTTGCTTTTTGGCTCATAATACTTCCTGAAGAAGCTGCAGGTTCTTCTCCTTTTCCTCTGTTATTACTCTTCACCAAACTTATCATCCACGATTTTCTTCAAAGCAGCGCCTGCTTCAGCAGCATCGGGTCCATCAATTTTCAATGTGATTGTATCTCCTTGTTTTACACTTAACCCCATAAGATTAATTAGGCTTTTCCCATTAGCCTGCTTATTCTCTTTTATTATCGTAATGTTGGATTTAAAGGTAGAACATTTTTGAGCAAAAATAGCTGCTGGTCTTGCGTGCAGCCCCGCCTTATTTTTAATTTGCAAATTGAGTTCCATTACAATTCCCCTTTCTTTTCATAGGATCGTAATCTATGTTTTCTGGCAATGACTTTCTTAACAGCCAACACCACATCATCCACAGTAAGTCCGTACTTTTTTAAAAGCTCTTTTGGAATGCCTGATTCACCGAAGGTATCACGTACTCCAACACGTTCCATCGGTACAGGAAGATTCTCCACCAGCACTTCTGCTACTGCACTGGAGAGCCCCCCAATAATGCTGTGTTCTTCACAAGTAACAATAGCGCCTGTTTGCTCTGCTGCTTTTACAATCGCGTCTTTATCAATTGGTTTTATGGTATGAATATTCAATACTCTAATACTGAAACCTTCTGCTTGCAATTTTTCAGCAGCCTCTTTAGCAATATGAACCATTATTCCTGTTGCAGCAATGGTTGCATCCGTTCCTTCCACTAAGCAAACAGCTTTGCCATGCTCAAACCTATATTCTTCTGTAAATAGATCAGGTACTGCCATACGTCCTAAACGAATATACACAGGTCCATCATACTCAGCAGCGAATTGTATTGCTTGGCAGGTTTCATTCCCATCAGCCGGTACTAGCACCGTCATATTAGGAATACTGCGCATTAAAGAGATATCTTCAATCGACTGATGAGAAGCCCCATCCTCCCCTACTGTCAAACCAGCATGTGTGGCGGCAATTTTCACATTTAGCTTCGGGTAGCAAATCGAATTTCGTATTTGTTCGTAAGCACGTCCACTGGCAAACATAGCAAATGTAGAGATAAAAGGAATTTTTCCCGCTGCTGCCAAACCTGCAGCAACTCCCGCTAAATTCTGTTCTGCAATACCAACGTTAAAAAATCGTTCAGGGTAACTTTTAGCAAATATGCAGGTTTTCGTTGATTTGGATAAATCCGCATCCAACACTACAATATTAGAGCAAAGGCCACCCATTTTTTCTAATGCCTCACCGTAGGCCTCTCGTGTAGCTTTTGCCATTTCTATAGCCCTCCCCTTGACAGCTCAAATAAAAATTCTTCACATTCGCTAATGGATGGAGCTTTCCCATGCCATTCTGCTGCATTCTCCATCTTTCTGATACATTTTCCCTTAATGGTAGTAGCAATAATTGCAGTTGGCTTATCAAGAACTCCTTTGGCACTTTGAACAGCACAATGGATTTCTTCGAGATCATGACCATCGATCTCAATAACATTCCAGCCAAAAGCACTCCATTTTTCTGGAATAGGCAGAGGTGATAACACTTCGGAAATCGAACCGTCAATTTGAAGACCATTGAAATCAATAAAAATGGTAAGATTATTCAACTTATAATGAGCTGCAAACATTGCTGCTTCCCATATTTGTCCTTCTTCTAGTTCACCGTCGCCCAACAATGCAAAGACGCGATAAGCGCTGCCATCGATTTTGCCAGCTAAAGCCATTCCAGCCGCAGCACTCAATCCTTGTCCCAAAGATCCTGTAGACATATCCACGCCAGGAATTCCCTTCATATCAGGATGTCCCTGCAATCGACTATTTATTTTACGCAGCGTTAATAATTCATCGGCAGAAAAGAACCCTCTTTCAGCTAACGCAGCATATAATACGGGTGCCGCATGCCCTTTACTTAAAACAAATCGATCCCGCTTAGGATTTTTACTATTTGAAGGATCAATATTCATTTCTTTAAAATACAGATAGGTCAGAATTTCTACTGCCGACAGGGAACCACCCGGATGACCTGATTGCGCTTGTGTAATCATACGAATAATATTCTTACGTATATTCAATGTTTTCTCTGTTAAACTATTAATTAATTCAATATTCACTCTATTTACGATACCTCCCGATTGTCATTAGATAAGATACGGCCAATTAAGGCCGTATTTCACCTTTCAACCTTTTACTATATTATTTATTTTTAACTTTTTCCCAATCAGCTAAGAATTTGCTGATGCCGGCATCGGTTAAAGGATGCTTAGCCATCTGTTCAATTACACTATAAGGCATAGTACCAATATGAGCACCTGCTAAGGCTGCTTGTGTAGCATGGCGCACGGTACGAATGCTCGCAGCAATAATTTCCGTCTTAAAACCATAAATTTTAAAAATAGCAGCAATTTCTTCAACCACTTTTAAACCATCTTCATTAATATCTTCTAAGCGCCCGATAAAAGGACTTACATAGCTGGCACCTGCCGATGCAGCTAACAAGGCTTGATTGGAAGAGAAGATTAACGTAACATTTGTTTTAATACCTTTTGCTGTCAATACCTTAACAGCTTTCAGTCCTTCAATTGTCATAGGAATTTTAATAACAATATTAGGATTTAATGCAGCTAAAGGCAATGCTTCTTCCACCATTTTGTCTGCTTTCAGACTAATAACCTCAGCGCTAATAGGACCGTCAACGATCGCGCATATCTCTTGCACGACCTCTTGGAAATTACGTCCTTCTTTTGCTATCAAGGAAGGGTTGGTAGTAACTCCGCGAATAACTCCCAGATCATTTGCTTTAGCAATGTCACTAACGTTTGCAGTATCAATAAATATTTTCATCAAAATCTCCCCTTTTACATATTTTTTTCCAATCTGAGTTAAGATACACATTATAAATGATATTGTACAGCATTTCTAAATATCATGAACCACAATATTTAGCAATGCAAGTTCTTACTTATATTTTATCACTAGACTTTACTTTGTCAACTATTTTATTATCTTTTATCTTATTTTTACTATCTTTTTTCTTGCTTTTTCTTTTTATTTTTTATTATTTTTTCTTTTAATGAATCTAGTATTGATTGTTTTCTTAGTTTTTGCTATGATAACTGTAATTGTAAATATACAACTTTTAGGGAATTTACTTAACCGTAATCATTTGCCAGACTATATTTTATATACTTTGCTTATAAAGCAAGAACATGATAAACGATCAACAAGGAGAAACTATGTTTTTAATTGAAAGAAGAAAAAAAATTCTCGAATTTCTCAGTAGCCATGGAAAAGCTACAGTGAAAGAATTGTCATCATTTTCAGGTGTTACAGAGGTTACTCTGCGCAATGATCTGAAAACGATGGAAGAAGAAGGTCTTATTAAGAGGTTTCACGGTGGTGCTATTATCTCCGAACAAGTTGATCCAGAAAACTTTTTTTCGGTACGAGAGCAAAAGAATCAGAATCAAAAATCCGCCATTGCCAAAAAAGCAGCTGAATTGGTTACTAATGGTCAATGCATTCTTTTAGATGGAAGCTCTACCATACGTGAATTTGCTAAACTATTAAAAACTATGCCAGTACGCTTAACAGTAATTACAAATGGCATCTATACAGCTCTCGAATTGAGAGATAATCCCTTAATAACAGTCATTCTGCTTGGCGGAGTCATTCGGGTTGGCTCAACGGCTCTTGAGGGAACATTAGGAACCAACATCTTAACTCAGCTTAAAATTGATATCATGTTCACTTCCGCCAGCGGTTTTACGATAAAAGACGGGCTGATGGATTTCAATGTATATGAGGTAGATCTAAAAAAACGGATGGTTGAGTCTTCAGCTAAATTGGTCACTCTCATGGATTCCAGTAAATTCGACACTTCTTCTCTGGCTTCTTTTGCTGCCACTGATCAAATGGATACCCTTATCACCGACGACAGTGCACCAGCAGAAATAATTGCACAATTACGAAATATGAACATCAATGTTCTAATCGGCTAGTAAGGTCAATGAATAAAAAAATCACTGTTTGCTCTTCATCGAGCAAACAGTGATTTTTTTATAATTTTACGACAATTTTTAACCCTTCGCCCTTTTTCACCATACCGAATCCCTCAACCAACTGTTCCATTGGCAAGACATTCGTAATGATTTTCTTCCCATCCACAATTTTCTTAGCCAATAACTGATAGGCCGTCATATGCTGAGGTATGGTTGAAGCATAGGCTCCATAAACAGATATTTCTCTATAATGGACAAGATTCATATCTAAAGGATTTATAGCATGATCTTTAGGCAAACCTGCAAATAAGCTAAGTCTTCCGCCTTTTTTAAGAAGTTGCAGCCCTTGTGACTGGGCAATAGGCACTGAGCAAGCAGTAATTGCCACATCGACCCCTTTACCATTGGTAAGAGACATTACTTCTTGCATAAGATCTACACTTTTTGAATTAATAAGATAATCAGCTCCACATTTTCCCGCAAGTTCCAGCCGATCCAGTGCTACATCTGCAAGAATAATTTTTGCGGCCCCTTTTGCTTTAGCCAAGGCTACATGCATAGCACCAATTGCTCCCGCCCCAATGACCAAAACTTCATCACCAATGCCAATCTGCAAATGTTCTTGACCATTAATAACACAAGATAAAGGTTCTGTAAGAGTAGCATCCACCAGATCTGCAGTATCATCCAACTTTATCACATTTCCTCGATTTACAGCTTGTGCAGGTATTTTTATATATTCAGCAAAGCCACCATCCAGAGAATAGCCAAACAATAACACTTCTTCACAAAGATTGCTTTTGCCTTGCAAACAGTAATGACATTTGCCGCAAGTCATTTGAGGAACTACTAGCACCTTATCCCCAACTTGATAATCTTCCACTTCACTCCCGATATTTTCTATGATCCCCGTCAGCTCGTGACCTGTAATCCTTGGAGGAGTTACATTTGCCTGACCAAAGTTATAAATCCTTACATCAGTACCACAAATTGCACAATATTTTACTCGGATAAGAATATCGCCTTTGTTGATATTAGGTACTTCTCGATTCTCAAATTTTACATTTTGTGGACCATAAAATACTGCTGCTTTCATCATACTAGACATCTCCCATCCTTTATTTTTGTTTTCACCACTTTCAGCTCATTGCATTTTTTCATTGTAACGATTCTATATTTGCTTTAATTATACCACTTTTAATTTTCTTTTTGTTTCTTTTTTTCTATTTTTTACTCATTTTTACTATGTTTAATAAAAAGTATCTTATTTTTCAATATAAAATATAATCAATACCTATTGACGATTGTTTCTTTTTTTCATATAATGAACTCAAAAGCAAACAAATAATAAGTAATAGAAAGAAAAAGAAAATATTATAATCCATTAGAGTAAAATATTCCGCTAAATACCTTCCTCTTTTCAAAAAGAACTGAATACCTTTTCCAAAAGGAAAAAACAAAGTGATATACGCTAATGATTTAGATCACTTTCATAAATAAAGTCAAGAATTTTAATGAAAGGAGGCAGCTTTCTTAACAACAGTTTGAATAATAAGAAATAATTTATGAGGTGAAAAACAAATGAAAATTGCAATTGGCTGTGATAACGCCGCTTTTGAATTAAAAAATATCCTTAAAAAATATATGGAAGAGCTAGGACATGAAGTAAGAGATTTCGGAATTCCTTCTGCCGATGATGCAACCTTTTATCCTAATATTGCTGAAACAGTTGCTGAGAGCGTTAAAAAGGGTGAATCTGCTAGAGGCATGCTGCTATGTGGAACCGGTATCGGTATGTGCATTACTGCTAATAAAGTCCCTGGTATTTTTGCAGCCTTATGTCATGATACTTTTTCTGCTGAAAGATCCATTAAGAGCAACAATGCTCAAATCATTACAATGGGCGCCAGGGTCATCGGTCCCGAATTAGCTAAAGTGATCGCCAAAACCTGGCTTGCTTCTGAATTCACGCCTGGATCTTCAACGCCCAAAATTAATTTGGTAGCTGATATTGACAAGAAATATAGAGGCTAGTATTTTTTAGTGTTATAACGTTTCTAGCGAGGAGCATCAAAAGCTCCTCGTTAGTATTTTATATTATATTTCAGGAGGTATAGCTAATGAAAATCTTACTGGATACTGCCGATATTGATTTTATAAGAAAGACCAATGACACCTATGTCATTGACGGTGTTACAACTAACCCCAGTATTTTAGCGAAACAAAAGATAGACTATGTAGATGTTTTACAAGAAATTCGTTGTATTTTAAGTGATGAAAAAACATTGCATGCACAAGTGGTCAATCAAGATGCCGAAAAAATTATCGAAGAGGCAGAGTTCTTACATAATACTTTTCAAGGAAATATTTATGTAAAAATTCCCGTTATTCCTGAAGGCTACAAAGCAATAAAATACCTTACGGAACGAAACATTAAAGTCACCGCTACAGCAGTGTTCACCCCCCAGCAGGCATTAATGGCGGCTAAAGCAGGAGCCAGTTATGTTGCTCCTTATGTAAATCGAATTGATAACATTTCTGGCAACGGAGTAAACGTAGTAGCCGATATTGTTACCATCTTTCAAACGTATCATTTCCAGACCCAAGTTCTGGCAGCAAGCTTTAAAAATACGGAGCAAATTCAAAAAATCTGCTTAGCTGGAGCCCAGGCAGTAACGGTCAATGAAGATGTATTTAGCAAATTATTCTCCCACCCGCTGACAGATTGGAGTGTTAATACGTTCACGGAAGACTGGCAAAAAACTTATGGTCAAAAAATTATGAGTGATTAACAAAACATCTAACTGATTTCTCCAGAAAGATAGGAGGTATACATGCATTAGCGTGTATACCTCCTATCTTTCTAGGGATATTAAAAAGTTCTATCATCAAGTTACTTACTTTGTACCATGAGGAAGTTCCTATTCCATAGAATTCGCGGCCGATCCCCAAAATGCAATATTATAAATACCCTGCGGTCGTTTTACGACATAAGTGGCATTATGATTTCTTAACTCTCTCTCATCGCGAAACCCCCACAACACGCCGATACTATCCATACCGGCATTTTGCGCCGTAATCATATCTGTCTTAGAATCACCGACATATAATACTTCTTTGGGATCAAGCTGCATTTGCTTGGCAATTTCTAAGGCAGCTTGCGGATCGGGTTTTTTAGCAAAACCGGGACGCTCGCCATAAATAGCGCTGAAAACAATACCAGGAAACAGATACCGCAGTAGATTATTGGTATAATCATTACGCTTGTTAGAATTTACGGCTATTGGCATCCCCTTATTATTGAGCGCTTTCAGCAAAGAAACAATTCCGCCATATGGCTTTGTTTCCTTCTTGTAGTTTTCATGATACGCTTTGATAAATTTTTCTACCCCTTCCTCAATGACTGCCGGTTCTGTATCCTCTGGCATACTTTGTTCAAGCAGGTTGCGAAAACCCTTACCAATTTTGATTCGATATTCTTCTTTTGAATGCGCCGGATACCCATAGCTGGCAAGAACTTCGTTCACACTATTGGCAATATCACTCAGAGTATCCAGTAAAGTGCCGTCCAAATCAAAGATAATCCCTTTATATCTGCTCATTGATAATCACCTTTCCCCTGAATTCTGCCATGGTTTTCAATAGAGACAAATTTCCTGATACATTAAATATTATGGATTATTAACACATGAACATTCATAAAACAACAATAGCAAAGACGCAAAGGACACAAAGGAGTCTATTTTCAACTTATCTTTGTGTTCTTTGCGTACTCTGTATTTCAACGCTCCGTAAAGAAACGTATATTCATATTTTATACGTTAGCAGTTTCTTCTAATGCTTCCTTCACTTGCTTTAATGAAGGGAATACAAGAGTAGGCTTTACCTCACTCCCTGGAATGTCCACTAATTGACTTTCACCAGACAGTACTAGAATCGTTGTCACATTATTTCCTTTTCCAAGAGCAATATCTGTATATAGTCGATCTCCAACAATCGCAATCTCCTCTTCTTTGCAGCCAGTATTCTCTAATATATACTGCAGCGTATGAGCTGTAGGCTTACCAAAATACTCAGGTTTGACACCAGTAGATGCCGTAATCAATGCGCATATTGCTCCGCAGTCTGGAATATATCCGCCTTCTATCGGACAATTAAAATCAGGATTAACAGCTAAGAACCTCGCCCCATTTCGAATAAAGGTACATGCTTTCGTTAGATTATCATACGCCAGAGAAGTATCAAAGCCGACCACCACAATATCCGGATTCTCATCTACTAAAACGATCCCAGCTTCCTTAAAATCATTTTGCAGATATTCATTGCCCAGCACAAAGACAGTTTGATCTGCCGCATGTTTTTTCAGATAATTGATAATAACATGATTGGAAATAAGCATCATATCTTCTTCTACGTGGTACCCCATATTACGAATACGGTCCACATATACTTTGGTATTCTTGGAAGAGTTGTTCGTAAAAAATTTAAATTTAATTTTATTCTTTTCCAGCGTGTGCAAAAAGTCTATAGCGCCGTCTAAAATTCGTTTCCCCAAATATACAGTACCATCTAAATCCATAACGAAACATTTGATTTTTCTTAATATCTCTTGCTGCTGTGTCGTATTTATTACTGGCTCCATAAACATGACTCCTTCCTATTCAGATATATTTTTTAATATCGCTGGTGAACTCTTCTAATAGTCCCAAGTCCGATAATAAGTTAAGAATGGTATAACGAGGACGTACTTCTTTTGCTACCAAAACGCTGTCCAGCACCGTTCTTTGGTCAACACCAACTTCCTCCGGCTTAATGGGTGCTCCAGCACTCTTCATTAAGCTTTCAACTCGGTTTGCTCTTTCTGCCGCCTTGGCAATTTCAATAATCTGCGGGAAATTTTCCTTAATTACTTCAATTCTAGAAATTCTAGCTTCTATGGAATTTCTGCCATCCTTTTCGCTCATAGACAAAATGCCAGGTGCAGCCTTTCCATAAAGTTCACTTATCGATTTTCTCCACGCTTTTTCATCAAAAATACGAGCCTTGGCCACAGCTTCTTCAAAATCGACTTGCTTTTCTATTAACATTTCATACAATCTGGCTACAATAATACTAGTTAAGCCTACCTTCGTACCATGCAGCAAAGCTTCTTTACCTTCAAATAAGAACTTCATTTCCCAAAAGTGAGAAATATGATGTTCCGCCCCCGATGCCGGACGAGAATTTCCTACAAAACTCATCGCAATTCCCGTGCGAACTAAACCATCCATAACATTTTCAATTGCAATATCCTCTCGATTCTTAACACCATCAATATTATCAACACATTTTTGAATAGCATCCCTTGAAATTCTAGAAGTGACATCACAATAATACTCTTTATTTACGATGCGGCTTACCTGCCAATCGCTTAGTGCAGAATATTTTCCGATCATATCCCCAAGACCTGCTAAGATCATCCGCATGGGTGCTTTCTTTAAAATCTCAGTATCACCAATAATAACTTTAGGATAGGAAGATTCCACGCTCGTTTTTAGATTATCAATAATTAACGCGGAGCTGTCAGAAGCATATCCATCCATAGAAGGTGCAGTCGCTACCACGATAGATGGGATATTGGTTCTGCGGCTGATGAATTTTACAATATCATTCAACGTTCCCGCTCCCACCGTAACAATAAGATCTGTATTTTTTTCGACTTGCAGCAGCAATTTTCCAACAGCCTCTTCATCTGGCACTAAATCTCGAGTCACTTTATACACATACGACTTATAAGCCAAATGATGTTCTGCCAGCAATGAAGCTACTTTCTTGCCAGCTACTTCGTAAGTATTTGTATCTGCAACAAGCAACACTTTTTTCGCACCTAACGTTCTTACTACATCAGGCACTTGATTAAGAGCGTCCTTTCCAATAATCACTTTATCAATATTGATACTATGTGGTTTTCCACATTGGCATTCCAATTTGGCGTTTAAAAAATCATTACTTTCTAATCTGCCGATCGTATCTAATGTCAATTTCATTGCCATCACATCCTATTTCATATTTTTATAAAGAAGACTTATTTTTTTTGATTTTTCTAATTCCTATTTATTTCTTAAGGTTATAAACCGTATTTTACGAATCTTGCTACGGACTAGCACATCGTGTTAAAAAAATTGCTATTTGTTCTTTAAGGAGACAAATAGCAATTTTCTTACCTTTTTAATTGCCTTCGATTCGAATAATATCATTCAGAGAGATCTCTGGATGACCTTCGCCCCTTAATTCAATCTGCCCTGGCAGTTCGACTGTATTGCTGCCAGTGAATTTAAATGTGCAGTGTCCCAATTCCTCTAGCGTTTTAAGTGCCTCATCCCCGATAGCCGTAATCGTATACTGTGCTTTTCCAAAGGTTACTCTATCGCCAACTTGAATTGGTCTTTTAATTTCTCCCGTTGTATGCATAATCGAAATTTCTTCTAAACCATCTAAAGGACATGTATCGAAAATAATAAGATCTCCAGTAGATTCCATTAATTCGGTAGCCATATCTCCTATGCTCGTCACTACAACTTCATATTTCATCATTCACTTCCCTCTCATTTCATAATGTGTATCCTCGGGAAACAACCATAAGAGAAGCTATATTTCTCTGCGTTTAGCTAAATAATCCTACGCCCATGAAATAAGCAATCACTACTGATAAAGGACCTGTCACCAATCTTGACATGAGGATAACAGGCACGCCAAGTTCAATGGTTTCTGGTTCTGCCTCACCCAAGCTCAAGCCCACTGGCAAGAAGTCGCAGCCAACCTGGGGATTGATCGCAAATAAGGCTGGAAGAGCAAACTGCGGAGGAATATGACCTGCACCAATTTCAACACCAATCAAAACACCCACTACCTGAGCAATAACTGCACCTGGTCCTAACATTGGCGACAGCACTGGCAGGGAACATATTACGGATATAATCAATAATCCAGGAAGGCTCCCAGCGTAAGGAGAAACGACATTTGCAACAATATTTCCCAGACCAGACTGCAAAATGATACCAATAATCATACTTACGAAAGCCATAAAGGGCAGTATGCTGGTCATAACTGTATTAATTGTATGACGCCCGGATTGAAAGAAAATCCCCACTACGCCACCAACAGCTTTACCAAATCGAGCCAGGATATTTCCCTTTTCTGCCGGAGCTGCCTGCGCTCTTTGCTGCGTAGCTGCTGGCGCGATTGAAGGTTCAGGAGGAGTATATTCCCCTTCAAATAAAGTTAGGCTTGATTCCTTGACACCAGATACATAAATGTCTTCTGTAATAAATTGAGCCAGGGGTCCGGACTTTCCTACAGGCAATACATTCACAGTGTAAATTCTTTTCTTCGGATACACACCGCAGCGCGCAGTACCGCCGCAATCGACAACAGCTACAGCAATTTGATCATCAGGAACCCCTGTTTTGAAACCGTTTACCAGCTCTGCGCCCAGCATCTCTGCAAGTTTAACTGCAACAGGATGTATATCACCACCGGTAATACATACTACTTTATTTCTTGTTTCTGTGGTTCTTATAATCAAAGGACCACCAAAGCCACCTGGACCTTTCTCAATTCGAACAGCATTACTCATAACAATCCCGCCTCCTATATCATTACTCTTCGTCCACTTATGCCCCTAATGACTGATTATTTTTGCGATTCATCATATAAATGGTCATTCTTTCCGTTAAAATACCTCTAATTAAGATTACAATCACACCGGTAATAAAATAGCGGACTGCCAACTCACCTAATGGAAGACCCAAAGCTGTGATACCGCTGGAAATACCTACCCATACAAATAATTCAGCAGCATTAGCATGGGGGAACAAACCAGTAATCGGATGTACAAAAGATATGGACGCATCCATGAAAGCAGGTTTATACTTTTCTGGCAAAAACCTACCAAAACTGTAGCAAATTGGATTCGTTAGAAAAAATACAGCCATAATGGGAAATATTGTGTAACGTAAAATAATATTTTTCGTGGCAGCCTTGGCAATCTTATTGACTCGTTCTTCACCAATTAAACCAATCAATGAATTTACCGCTGTAATCAGGACAATCAGTGTCGGAAGAATCCCCGTAACTAAGCCTACAAAGACTTCTCCACCTTTTTGAAATAGTGCAATGAAACTTTGAGCTAAGTGAGCTAATACCAGCATGAATTTTTACCTCCCTTTACTTTTTCCTCGTACAATTTTCCCCATCTAAACGATTAATCTAACGCCCCCTTCCTTTCTATGGCTTCATATAGGCAAATCAATTACATAGCCTCAAGCTTTACTAATTGATTTTCAATCTGCTTTAGTGCATCCAGCGTTGCTGTATCTTTACTACTTTCTCTTTGCATTCTTTCTTTTAATTCCCCGACATTGAATCCATTAAGATCTTTAAGATTCTTGAATCTGGCTAAGATACTAAACCCTTGCATCATTCGGCCTTCTATAATGTCTCCGAATTCATTGCTGACAAGAATAACAATTGTCCCGGCAGACAGCTTCCTTTTTTTAGACCCGATGCCAATAACGCCTTTCTTTCTTAGTTCATCAACATTACTTCGAAAATCTTTTACTTGAAAATACGTTAAAATCATTTGCAGGACATAAAACAAGAAGGCAACCAGTAGTAATTTCTCCATGCTTTTCCTCCTCTTACTCATTAAACGATTGTAGTCTGGTTTTACTTGTTGGATAATTCGAACTTTTCAAATAATAATTCAAGGGAAAATAGAATTTCATCATCAAAATGATTTCTTTATTAACTTAAATTCTTCTGTTAGTCCACTTGAAAAATGATGAAAATTCTCCCCCGTTTTGTCCTTCTTATTTATTATTTTTATAATTATTAATAGCCACTGCATTACTATAGTTCGTAATTAAAACATCGATAATTTTACTATTTAAAGCACCAACAATCGCATTCACTTTTTTCTCGCCACAAGCTACACCAATCACTGTATCAATTTCTTTCAAATCCGTTAAATTAATTCCTACCACCCGCTTGTTAAAGTCAAATTGATCTGCATTGCCATTTATATCATAAAATTGCAGGCAAATATCTCCTACTACACCTAACTTGGCGAATTCTTTCGTATCATCTTCATTAAAATATCCTGAAGTCATCATAGTTGAACCCATGTCTGTGGGCGAACCAATTCCTACAATGCCGATATTACATAATTTAGAATGATCAATAACCTCTTTAATGCTCTGCTCCTTCAGCATTTCTTTTTTTATATTCTCGTTACTGACTACAGCAGGTGCATGCAGCAATTTAAAATTTCCACCAAAAGCTTGTGCAAATCCCATAACAATATCATTGGGATGAATATCAATTTCAGACTGCCCTAACCCTCCAATCAAAGGAATGAAGGTTAATTTGCGTTTTTCGTTATTATTGATATGTTCTGCAATTGCCTTAAGAGTGGTTCCCATTGAAATTCCAAGGGTATCGCCATCTTTTACAATCCTTCGCAAATATTTGGCAGCAGCTTTTGCCAGCTGTCTTTTTTGCATTACTTCATCAGCCTCATCTTCAATGATGAGCACTTCTCTAATCTGAAACCTCTTTTCAGTTCGTCTCTCTAGTTCCTCAAAATCACGTTCAAAAGGGTTAATGATCTCAATCTTTACAATACCTAAATCTCGCCCCTCTTTTAATAATCTTGAAATAGTAGGCCTTGAAACTCCCAAGATCTTACTAATTTCATTTTGCGTATGGTACTCTTCATAATACAATTTACAACATTTTACAATTAAGCGACTATCATCTACTATCTTTTGCATATTTGCTCCCCCCAACGATGTTGTTAGTATACTGTTTATCCAGTTCACAAAAATAATATAGTATTAGCCACAAATTGACAATAAAAACTTCTTCAATCCTTGGATAAGCTAATGATAATTGATACTAACGAATATTTTTTTCAGGAGAGCATTACCGTATATATTAAAAATAAATCAACAATGGATGAATTTCTTACGCAAATAATTTATCTTGAAGCCTTCTCATTTGGAGAATGAAAGAATCCTCGCGCAGCTGCACCATGTCATAGGTAATAAGATCGCCTTTCTTAACATCTTGTTTTAAGATTGTATCTTTGTTGACTAGACCGACAGGCAGAGCGTTCATTTCTTTGGCTATTTCATATCTTTCAATCGTTCCATAGACTGTATATCCACCAATACCATCTAAGTGATCACCTGCCTTTAGATCCTTTTTAGCAACGGTTATCACTTCTGATACCAAACCTCCCATTGGCGCAATTGTGGCTTGATGATCCAATACAGCTTTGGCTGCTGACAAAGGAGTTTCTAAGCTGCACAAATGATAGGGACGATACAATATATAGTTAGGTCCTTTCCCCATACTTACATATTCCATTTCTGCTCTTACTTCAGGCAGTTTACTTGTCACAATTACAAATACTCCAGGAGCAATGCCATTCACGAAATCTACAACGCCATATTGATTTAATACTCCATTTTCTTCTTTTAAGCTAAGCAATTGCGGCAGATCTTTTACCTCACCACTGATGCCATGCCCCCCTCTTACATCACAAATGTAACCCGTAGCATTAGACATACATGCCAGCTCAACCATTGTTTTCGTTCCTTCTTTAAATGATGCCAGCATGTGAGGACTAACACCCCTTCTAGTAGCTTCTTCCAAAACAGTATCTGGGTTACAATCAAAATCCAGCACGTTATTTTTACCTTTTCCGATCACTCTAACCTCAAAACCTGACGCTACGGCAAAGTCATATAATTCTTTCACTGCCCCTGGCTCATCTCCAGCAGCCCCTGTATAAATAACACCCGCCGCATCAGCGAACTTCTTTAGGATGGGTCCAATCACAACATCTGCTTCTGCATTCAGCATTACAATATGCTTCTTGCCAAGTATCGTATCTAAAGCAATTTTTGCTCCTACTTCTGTCACTCCTGTTGCATCAATAACAACTTGAATCAATTCCGATTTGGTGGCAGCATCACTATGATCCGCAATAACAGACTTACCATCTTTAATAAACGCATCTGCTTCGGCAGCGGTCTTAGCATATTTAATATTTCCTTCATCAATTCCTGCATGCAAAAATGCTTTTTTTGCATTCTCTATATTAATATCCACAACGACTGCCGGCGTCATGCCCTTCATCAATGTCATCTGGCTGATCATACCTTTTCCCATCTGACCGGCTCCAATGATACCTGTCAATATATTCTTACCGTTCTTTTCTAGTTCTTCTAATTTGTAATTTAATCCCAGCATTCACTCGTCCTCCTGATTTATTTATTCACAATAATCTTCTCACTTTTACATTTGTTCAGTGCCTTTACCTATGTTTACACTTAGTATACTTTCATTTTTTAGAATAGTCAATTATTTTTTATTTCTTTTTTATTGTTTTTTATTTATTGTTTTTTTTATCAAAATAACAATAATATCTCTATTGTAAAGAAAAAACCAATCAAATTCTAAAAAATTTGATTGGTCTACAATATTTTCATTTAGCAGAATAACGAGTCTTTTATGGATTAAATTCGACTGAAGAATGTCTCTTTTTGCTTCTCTTTCGGCCTGATACGTTTCCAGTATTTCTGCTTATACACCCGCCAGGTAAGTCCTCCGGCAACAACGACACTATTAAGGACATCCTGGTGGGCAATATATGAATCTACCACGCTGCAGATATAAGGTCCAGCCATGGCTCTCATCATTTCATAAACCATAAGTTACCTCCTTCATTCAATGCTGCCCGGAAAGTTTATCAAGATTCTTGCAGCATCCAACCAAAACGATTGGACTGTAACGCCGACGAGTATAGCCTTACGATATATAGGCAATTTAAAATTAATGGAAAATTTCAACGATTTTAAATATAATATAAGGAATCAGATGGGCCCCCCCATCGAGAGAAGAAATGGCAGCGGTACCTTCAGGGAATGGGAAGTTTACTTGTTTTGCCATTAAGGTAGTTACTAGTGCCAAATCGGTTGCTATGTATAATATACCAACCATAAAAATTGTACTAATAATGAGGCCCCTAAATACATTTCCTTTTGAAGGGGCTACAGCCCAAAGCAAGCAGAAGGGTAACCCAGCCAAGTCGGTAAATGGTAAGATTCTGTTACCTGGGAGAACAGCAGCCAACAGCAGGGTAATCGGAATCATCAAAATGCAAACAGCCATTACCGAAGGGTGACCAATAACAACAGCAGCATCCAAGCCGATAAATACTTCTTTGCCAGGAAACCGATTACTGAGATATTCACGCCCGCTTTCAGACAAAGGTAATAGACCTTCCATTAAAATACGAACCATTCGCGGCATCAGGAAAAGTACAGCTGCCATATTCACGCTTAACTTAACAACACCTTCGACAGTATATCCTGCCAAGACGCCAATAAATGCACCAAGAACCAAACCAATTAACATAGGCTCTCCAAAAACGCCAAACCGTTCTTGAATCTTTTCCGGATTAATATCAATCTTATTGATACCGGGAATTTTATCGATTACTTTATTTAACAATATTCCAAGAGGAGCCCAGGATATGGACTCAGTATGTGGTAATGATATGCCGGGCATATCAAAGACTTTTGCCACATACGGCTGCGTCCAGTCAGCCAGTTTAAGGACAATGACAATGGTAATGCCGGATGCAATAATGCCCAAAATAGCACTGTTGGTCAGATACATAATCAACGCACCAGAAAAGATAAAATGCCAGTAATTCCATAAATCAATATCCATCGTTTTGGTCCAGTTCATAGACAACATCAAAACATTAATGAACAGACCCATAATAAAAACGGCTGGAACAATGGGTGTGCCAAAGCTGATCGCCGCCGCGATCGGCCAGCCGACATCCATTACATCAAGGTGCAACCCCCAGTTTGTAACCATAGCCTGGGTTGCTGGCGATAAATTGCTGGTCAGCATACTTATAACCAGGAATATTCCGGCAAACCCCATTCCGATCGTTAAACCGGAACGAAAAGCCCTAGGAAATCCCTGCCGAAAAAGCAATCCTAAAAGCATGATAATGATCGGCATCATGACAGTAGGTCCCAGATCAAGAATAAAATTTATTATTTGCACAAAACTTTCCTCCCCATATTTTTTTGTTTTATAATCTATAAGGTTCTGCAAAAATCACATCCTAAGAGTTTAGAGTAGTGAGATACTACTCTAAACTCTGCAAATAAGCAGCAATCTCATCAGCTAACTTATCCATACCCACGCCCGTCAAAAACGGTAATCCGCTAAATTTCTTGGTGCCATGCAATGCGCTATCGTTAACCAGGGTCGTTGCGACTACCACATGGGGAGAATATACCGGGATTTTCCCAGACGCTTCTACCGCTTTGCATTCAACTACTTCTACCTTCAAACCACGTTTAGTCAAATATTGTTTGCATTTTTCTGCAGCAACGGTTGAAGTAGCAATCCCTGTACCACAAATGGTAAGTATGCGAAATGTTTTCATGTTTTCCACCTCCTCCACCCATTTTCAAACAATCTAAAAGTGAATTTTATCCTTCAGCAGCCGGCCAATATCTGTTACCGATTGTGCTATGCACAGTTTCTTCAACAAGTACTGATCCTGAATGATCTGCATCAATTCAGACAATAATTTCACTTGATTGTCACAATTATTCATCGCCAGCATAAACATAATTTTTACATGTATTGCATCCTCAATGTCACCCATGTTTTGAAACTCGACAGGTGTTTTAAGAATTCCGACGGCAATCATCGGAGCGATGACATGACATATGTCAGTATGTGGAATTGCCACTCCATTCTCTCCTGTTGGCAAACCGGTAGGAAAAGTGCGCTCACGCCGGATAATAGCCTCGCTGTAGGTATCGCGGACATATCCCGCGTCGTGCAGCATTTGTGCCATGTGCCGCAATGCATCCTCTCTGTCACTGACTTCCAAGCCAACGGCTATCACTTTCTCGTCAAATTCAAAACATTTGTCCATCTGTAATCACCCTCATAAATTGTTCTATATTTTTCGATTGCTTCATTTTCATCAGCTGCTCGCGGTCATTCAACAAAGAATATAATTTTTTAAATTCATTTTTTTGATAATTGTTGAGAGCCAGCATAAATACAATCTCTACTTGATACCCATCAACCCACTCTATCGGCTCTTGAAGCGTCATCACTGCAATAGCTGGCCTCAGGATGTATTCCGGACTGCCGTGGGGCAATGCCACATCCTGAAATAAGGTTTGAGCCAATGCTTCACGCTCATAAATGGATACGATGTACTGTTCCCGTACATGCCCCTGACTAACTAATGTCTGAGCCAATGTATTCAAAACTTCATTTTTGTTTTTATGGGAGCAGTTCAGCAATACGAGTTCCGGTCGGATTAATCCATTTTGAGAGTACCCTCCAGCCGCAGAATGAATCGATCCTGCTTTATTTAAGCTGCCGCGCAATTGTATAATTCTCTTTAATTTTTCCAAACCGTTCCCTTTTACCATCTCTTTGGCGGTAATAAACGGAATGCCGGGTATCACCGTCCCCAAGGTTCCTATCACAGCAAGAAGATTATAATTCTGCCCGATTTGCCTTAAACGAGTCTGAAGGTCTTCTTCCACTAAAGCCCCCATAGGAATGATCTCTATCTGTTTCAAACATTGCGGCATGTATTCGGCAATCATTTTTGCCATCCACTCTGCCGCTCCCTGACCAGTAAGGCAAATGGTTACAATTGCATCCGTCAAATTATGAACCGTGCTTAAATGGCATACATCCGTTTCATAGTTCGAATTGTCCCAGTGCAGCGCGTTAGCAATTTCCTCAATATCCGCATCCGGAGCCAATGCCTTGCGTACCGCTTCAATCACCATCGGTGTATTGACCCTAGTTACCATGCGGGTTACTATACCGGTGCTATCGGTAATCAGCTTACCGAAACCCACCAAAGACCCCATATCCACTAACATTAGAACCCCTTTGCCGTTGTCCGCCTGCCGCACGATATGCATAGCCCGCTGCAGTGCATCTTCGGATCTCTCCTCTAATGGCATTTCCAAGGCTTTAGCATAATCAACGCCGAGCAGTCGATTGGCGACCTGTACCATTCCTTCGGCCACCCGTCCGTGAGTGAGTACCACAACTCCCACATGGACTTCATTTAGATGATCTTTTTTAGCATAAGATTTTAAGTACATAGCAATAAAAGCAATCTCATCTTCCGGCAAGTCTGTTCCAAGATAATAAGAGGCTATTTGTGCCATTCTCCCTGCCAGTTCGTACTCTGCCGGATATTCGGTCTGCATCTTCTGAAATTGAGGATTGACAATCAGCTTGTTATTCATCCGGATGCGTTCATAAGAGGCCGCTAAATGGGTAGCCAAACAATATAACAAACTATCATCAATATCTGGCAGCCGAGTTCTAGCCAGCTTTATCATTCGATCAACGGCATTGACGAGTTTTTCGCCCACAATTTTTTCTAAATCCTGCCGAATCAGGTTTTGCTTATTGCCTTGCGCCTGCTTAATCAGCTGCCGTACCTTAGCCTCAAGTTCATCACTGATGACACGATTGATAATCGCAAGGTCGATTCCCTGATTCTCCATTTTAATATAATTGTCTTCAATTTCCTGATATACTTCATTCGGCAATAAATACGTGGGTTCCACTAATGGTGCCCTTTGTTCATCAGTCGGGGAGATCTCCAGATCCCCCTGCAGAATTTTTTCTATGATAGGACGCTGCTCATTTAAAAGCAGCAAACCTTTAACAACCTGATGGGTTAAATCATTAATTTCGATCTTTAATATTTTTTCTTTTTGTGCCATATTCTTCAGAAAAGCCCGGGCACAGGCAACCTGTATATCTGACCGCAACTGACCAATATTGCCATGACATTCATACATAAGTAAGGCAACCACTGCGTTATACGAAACCCTCATTGTCAATTTAATACGGCTGACTTCCTCCCGAATAAAACTTACAATGATTTGAAACCGTTCTTCCAAAGGACGCTGGGCAATGGTTGGCAGCTCAATCACCATTGGAATGCGACGGCGGAAAGGCAGCAGCAGAAAGGACTCGATATTTTCTGTCGTCGCAGCAATCAGCATCAAACTTACATTACGGAAGGTATCACTTTCCCCCAGCCGCCGGAACTTTCCTTTATCAATTAGGTAATAAAGAATTTCTTGTCCTTCCGGCGGCAGCCTGTGAATTTCATCTAAAAATAAAATCCCTTGATTGGCTTTTTCCACTAATCCTTCTTTATCCACTTCCGCACCGGTGAAAGCACCTTTAACATAACCAAATAATTGAGCCAGTAATAACTGGGGCGTCTCTGCATAATCAGCGCAGTTAAAAACCACAAAAGGAGTATCACTTGGTTTCGTACCAGACTCCAAAGCAAAACGGTGCATACAATAAGCCAATTCACTTTTTCCAACACCAGTTGCCCCAGCAATTAAGGTATGCAGCCCCTTATGTGGATAAAAAACGGCCGCCTTAGCCAGCTCTACTTGCGTCCGCAAACTGCCTTGCGCCCCGATTAAAGCGTCAAAAGCAGTTTGCGTTTGTATCACCGGCGGATCATTGACCTCACTACTGTTAGGCGATTCTGGTTTTGCTGCGGAAAAGGCACCTTGTATTTTCATCTGCTGATATAAGTCACTAACCATATGCCTGGAGACACCAAAACCGTTTTCATTTAACTTTTGGGTCAATGCCCTTTCCGACAAATTAGGATACTTGTTTAATAAAACATGAATCTCTTTTTCCAGTAGTTCTCTCATTCTCTGTCTTGAGTTTCCGATGCCCAGTGATCGCCTGAGCTTGGCTACATCACTCCTTCCCATCCCTAATTGTGCAGCAATTTCTTCATCTGTCAGAGGATTCTTTTTGTTTTCCTGATTAATAATCTTTAATAACTGTCGCATTTATTTACCCCACCTTCGCCTATAAGATGCAAGTTATGTACCAATTACTGCCACGTTTTGTGCTCTGTTCCCTGGAAGAGTTGATTCTTCTCCACTTTTATCGATCGAAAATATTTTCCAGCAGAACAAATCCAACCAAATTCCCAAATGCCTGGTCCAATCATGCACACATTGTACCAGGCTCTATTGCCAACGCCAGCATTTAGACAATTGATTTTTTCATAAGATCTGCTATAATAAACCCGATGGATCGCATCCTGTCAAGCTGTCGCTTTTTACTCCACCTAGTAAAAAGTTAAGGAGCGTGACAGCTATGTCGAAAATAACAATTATAGGTGCAGGTGCTATGGGCAGTGCCCTGACTGTACCTCTTATAAAAAACAATCATGAAGTTCGTCTGTGGGGAACCGAGCTGGATCATGAGATCATCAATGCCTTGCTGGCCGGAGAACCTCATCCCAAGCATAAATGTTCGTTGCCATCAGCAATTAGACCTTTCAAGGAAGAATCTCTAGCTGCGGCCATGCAGGATACTGATATTGTCATTATGGCGATTACGTCGGATGCTTTGGGAATGATATTTGAACGAGTTGTGCCTTATTTGCATCCCGGCATGATGATCGGCAGTGTATCGAAAGGCTTTGAATACGATGGGGACGGCAACGTTGTCCTGCTGCCGGAAATTCTAAAGGAACGTCTGCCGAAACATCTTACAGATACCCTTTCTTTTGTCTTTATCGGCGGTCCTTGCAAGGCTGTCGAAGTCGTCTGGGAATCGCCTACTTCGGTTACGTATTCCAGTACAAACTTATTCTCCGCCAAACATCTCCAAAAAACATTGATGACCGATGTCTATCGCGTTGAAGTCAATACCGATGTAACCGGAACCGAAATTTGTGCCGCTATGAAAAACGCCTATGCCGTTGGATTAGGCATGGCGGAAGGCTTTAAAAAACGCAAAGGCTTTTTGCATAACAACACGAAATCTGCCTTGTTCACTTTTGCCATAGCAGAGATGGGCATTCTATCTCAGGCTTTAGGAGGTACTCTGCTCTCCGTCTATGGACTTCCCGGGGTAGGTGACCTGGAGGTAACCGGGGAAGCCGGACGCAACCGAACACTGGGCGAAGTGATTGGCGAGGGACTGACCGCCAGTCAAGCTATCGCAAAGATGAAAGAAGAAGGAATCACTGTCGAAGGCTATCCCGCTATTCGTTTTGGCTACTTGCTGGCAAAACAGCTGGAAAGGGAAGCCAAGCTGGCGGTCAGCGATCTACCATTACTGACCGGCTTGTATAAGATTCTCTATGAAGATGCACCGGGCTATGAAACAATCACAACGCTCCTGCAGCAATGCACCGGTGCTTATAAATGAATAATAGAGCCGGCGGAAATCCGCCGGCTCTATTATTCATTTATTTTATGTACCATTACAGCTCACCGTGAAAACACTTAACAGCACCAGCGGCTTCCAATCTGACAACATCAGCCTCAGAATATCCATATTTCAACAGATACTCACGGGTATGGTAGCCAATAGGCTTTGAAGTTCTAAGCTCAGGATCACCGATACTCTTCAGTCTAATTGCATATATGCTCTCCCGTTACGAAATCAACGCATTTAAAAGCAGCACACCTCCTAAACCCATAAAAGAAATAGCGGTTTCCATGACGCACCAGGATCGTATGGTCTCTTTTACGGAAAGATTAAAGAATTCCTTAAACATCCAAAATCCCGGGTCATTGGGCGGTCCTGCCATGACACTGCCTGCCCCCGTTGCAAGAACCATGAGCTCGGGACTGACACCGGTTGCGGCAATGAGAGGCAGTACCATGCCCCCTGTGGTTAAGGCGGCTACCGTTGCGGAACCGACAGCGAGGCGCAGTACAGCGGCAATCATCCAGGCCAGTACTAAGGGAGACAGCTGGGAACCTGCCATGAAGGAGGCAATGTATTTTCCCACGCCGCTGTCAATGAGCACCTGCTTAAAGGCACCGCCGCCCCCCACGACTAAGAGGATCATGGCAATGGTCATGGCGGACTGCTGCACGGACTCCATGATGTCGGCCATGGTCTTCCCCCGTTTAATGCCAAAGGTATAGAAGGCAACGAGAACGGCAATGAGTAAGGCCATATCCGCATTACCCACAAAGGCAAAGAACTGGGTAATATACGATTCCTTGGGAAGAGTTAACTTAGTAAGAGAAGCGGCTGCCATTAAGAATACGGGAATCAAGGTGGTAAACAGACTGGAGGCGAAACTGGGCATGTCCTCTTCCTTAAAGGACTGATGGCTGTGCAATCCTTGCGGTACAGCAGGATTGAGATCTTTCATGGTTTCATAGAAGAAGGGTCCTGCTACAATGATGGTCGGGATGGCAATGAGAAAGCCATACACTAAGGTGAGCCCAATATCAGCATTAAAGATAACGGCAATGGCCGTAGGCCCCGGATGGGGCGGCAGGAAGCAATGGGTTACGGATAAAGCGGCTGCCATGGGTACGCCTACTTCCAGTAAGGGCACTCCTGCGGATAGGGCAATGGTAAAGACTAAGGGTATGAGAAGGACAAAGCCTACTTCATAGAATAAGGCAATTCCCACAATGAAGCCGGTTAAGCAGACTGCCCATTTCACATATTTCCTGCCAAACCGATCAATGAGGTGCATGGCAATGCGCTGGGCTCCCCCGCTGTCTACCATGAGTTTTCCCAGCATGGAACCGAAACTGATGACTAAGGCTAAATGCCCTAAGGTTCCTCCCACACCGCTTTCAATGGAGTCTACTACTTTTAAGAGTGGCAGTCCTTCTGCTAAGCCTACACCTAAGGAAACTAGGATTAGGGATAGGAAGCTGTTGAGCTTCACACCGATAATGAGGATAAATAGGACGACAATGCCTAAGGCTAAGATGACTAACGGCATGATCTCCCTCCTTCGATAGACTGGTTCCAGGGAATTTCCTCGATGACCGTCCCTTTTTCCTGACTATCGGCAATAAAGCGTATGATTTCTTCGGCGGTAGACATGGCATCCGAGCAGCTATGACTGGATACCACTCGTGCTGCTGAGGCTGTAGCAAATTCCAGAGAAGTGGGCATTTGCCAGCCTTCTAAGATGCCATAGAGAAAGGCAGAAGCATAGGCATCTCCACCGCCAAAGGATTTTAAGAGCTTTACGGAAAAGGAGCCCACTTTATAGGCTTTGCGATCACTGCTATAGGCAAGGGAACCTTTCTTCCCGTGTTTGATAATGACAATCTGATTCCCATGGAAGAGATAGTTGTCTGCCAGGCAGTAGTCAGGTATGTCATTGCCCTTATCCAGCATTTCCATGAGTTCAAATTCTTCCCGGGAACCCATGAGGATATCACTTCGTTGTCCTGCCAAGGAGTAATATACGGCGATTTCTACGTTGGATTTCCAGGTGTAGCTGCGGTAGTCAATATCAAAGATAATCTTGGTATCATGCTTCTTGGCATAGGTCATGGCTAAAAAGCAGGCTTCCCTGGAAGGGCTCGCCGCCAAGGCAGTTCCAGAGATTAAGAGGAATTTGGCGCGCTTGATATAGTCTTCGGAAATATCTGCTGGGGCTAAGGCAAGGTCAGCAACGCCTTCCCGGTACATGAGAATCTGACTTTCGGTGGGACTGGAGATTTCCGTAAAGGTCAGACCTAAGACTTCTCCGTCTGATGACGGGGTAACATGGGATACATCAATGCCTTTTTCGATGAAGTAATCGGTAACGTACTTGCCAAAGGCATCATCGGACACTTTGCCGATGAATCCGACCTTCTTGCCAAGACGGGCTAAGCCTACAGCAATATTGGCAGGAGAACCCCCTACATATTTGGTAAAGGTGTTGACCTTGTCCAAGGTGCGATGAATTTCATTGGGGTTTAAATCAATGGCTATGCGTCCTACGGCAATGACATCGATGTCTTTCTCAGGGGCAAAGGTAAACTTTTTCATGATTACAACCTCCTGTTTTTCTTTGGTCCTTTCTTTTTCTTTCGTTACAGCACCGCTATCACTTTGACAAACTTGTCAGGAAAGGCAGCCATGTTCATGACGGCATCGGGAATCTCGTCAAAGGTCACTACACGGCTGATGATCTCACGCACCTGTACCTGCTTGTTCTGCAGTAAGGCAATGGCTTCGGGAAATTCATTGGCACTGGTGCGGGAACCGACAATATCCAGTTCTTTCTTGGTAATTACGGCCGTAGGCAAAGGCGTTTCCCCATTGGGCCAGCCCACTAAGGCAATGCGTCCGGCAGCGGATACATAGTCAAACATGCTATGAATGGCTCCTTGGGAACCCGAGGCTTCAATGACCACTTCTGCCATGCGTCCCTTGGTAATGGCAGAGAGTTCTTGGATGACATTTCCCTGTGAGGGATGCAAGGTATGGAGTATGTCCATCTCTTTTGCCAACGCTAACCGTTTTTCTACCACATCCACTAGAATGGGAACCGCTCCGTAGACCATGGCGACTTGGGCAGCTAATAATCCAATGGCTCCCGCCCCAATAATGAGAACATGCTCCCCTTCCTTGACTCTGGAGCGATGATTGGCATGGAGGGCAATGGTCAAGGGCTCAAGCATGGCAACCTCCTGCCACTCCATTTCACGAGGCACCAGATGCACCAAGTTGAGAGGATGGGTCACATACTCCGCCATGCCTCCATCCGTCTGCACCCCTAAGACTTTTAACTCCTCGCAGCAGTTGGTTCTGCCCATGCTGCAAGGATAGCACTGATAGCAAGGCAGATAGGGTTCTAGAACGACTCGATCTCCTGGGATAATGCCCTTGCTATTATCTGAAATAGACACCACTTCCCCGCCGATCTCATGACCGATGATACGGGGATAGCTTACAGTAGGATTGACGCCTCGGTAAGCACCAATATCGGATCCGCAGATGCCAAGGGCACGGACTTTGATGAGAACTTCGTTGTCATTCTTCCGCTCTGGCATGGAGATGTCTTTGATACCGATTTTGAGGGGTGAATCTAGGGTTATGACTTTCATGGTTTTGTCTCCTTTTGCTGTAAGATTTCGATGATATGTAACGGGAGTGAAATACGAAACTTCTTTTTGAGAATAAGATGCAGAATTTTACAAATATTACTGGTATAATCTAGGTAGTGAGATTTAAAAGACTACTCTTTTGCTACTTGTTGATGGAAGGGCTTCTAATTGTTACTCTTCTTTCCTGAAACGATCGATTGGTAGAGAACAAATTATCACCTCCTTTACTAGCTTTAGATTCCAGAACGATAACTCCATTATTTTTGCTTCAAATTGAAGCCATCGAGGTCAAAAAAAATATTATTGGGCGACACTTTAAGAATTTTAGCTATCCGCTTTGCTAATCCATAGTCAGGATTCCTCATTCCATTTTCAATTAAGCTGTAATAACTACGAGATATTCCTAGCAATTCAGCCATCCTTGCTTGTGTCAGTCCAATATTTTCACGCGCAATAGCTAACTCTTTTCTCATATAATCCTCCTTCCAGCTTCATTATGAAGCATTTATATCTTTATTATAATGCTTCACAATGAAGCTGTCAATATTCTTTGCAACTTTTAGAAGCAAATTATTTAATTGCTTCTATCCGTAGCATATAATTATATGCAGGAGTTGATTATATGACATTTGGCGAACGTCTTGCAGATTTGCGTGGACGCAGATCATTAACACAAAATGAGGTTGCAAAACTAACTAATATATCTCGCTCCCGCTTATCCTTATATGAAATAGGTCAACGTGAACCAGATCTGGCAACAACAAAGCAGCTTGCAGATTTCTTCAATGTGACCATAGACTATTTAGTAGGTCGCGATAATATCGAATCTCTTTCCCCTGCTGCGGAAGAGGACAACTCTAATGACCTCATTAAATTCCTAGAGCAACCAGAAGTTCTTTTTGATGGCATACCATTAACTAAAGAAGATAAATCCAAAATTAAAGCATCACTTGATATTATATTCTGGGATGCAAAACAGAAAAATAAGCAGAAGAAATCATAAAACGATTTCTCCTGCTTATTTTATCTTTGATATTTGAATACTATATTCATAGAACGATTAACGAATTATTCTAACTCTTGACCCACAGCTTGAGACAACCAATTTACAGAAATATTAACTGTTGCATCACGTTTTTTTATTTGTCAATCTTATCCGTATTATCCGCAAAAAACAATTGTCCTTATATGTATAAAAACAGAAAAAGCCGCTTGTGGCGGCAAGAATTGCTAAACTTCAATATTTGTTAATAATCCATTATAAAATTCTTTACTACGATTGTACCAATTATTTTTTTGAGATTGAACAGGAAAGCAGCGATAAACAGTATGGCCCTTCCAAAGAAAACAGGCCCAATCCAATTGTTGAAATGGGACTGTTTATGGATGGGGACGGCATTCCCCTTGCCTTTAGTATTCATAGCGGCAACACGAACGAGCAGCTTACTCTACAGCCGTTAGAAAAAAAGATCCTTACGGATTTCTCTCTGGCTAAATTTATTGTTTGTACGGATGCCGGTCTCTCGTCCACCGATAACCGCAAATTCAATGATAGGAAAGATCGTGCCTTCATTACCACTCAGTCTGTGAAAAAGCTGAAAAATCATCTGAAGCAGTGGGCTTTAGCTACAGAGGGCTGGTCTCTGCCACAGGTAAAGGGAACGTTTGATATTTCCCAACTAGCCCTATCCGAACAGGCCAAAGAAAGCTATCAGAACTCCTCCTTCTACAAGGATTTTAAAAACCTGTAAAAAGCCCTTACCCAATTATTCAATGGGTAAGGGCTTTACTTTATAATTATTAAAATAAATTATTCCTTTAAAACGGTAGCAATCAGCTTCCAATGATCACCATCGCTCGGATTGGGATCAGCTAAGCTAGCAACAAAATATACATTATCAAGCGGATAATCTCCGTCTTCTATATCTTGATACTGTATTACAAAGGTAGGGTCGGTAACTTTTATATATCGATAACTTCGCTCTCCATGTGTAAAGCATGCTGTAATCTTTGGTCGTGTGCTTCCATCCCACCGTTTAACATTAATTTTAGTATTTGAAGGTCTAATAAATGCTAATGAGTATTTATTGCCATCGCTAATGGCTTGTATTTCTCCTGGAGTAACCTTCTTATCGTTATTATAAAATAAGATTCCATGAAATTCAGCAGGATGAAGATTTATAACCGCATTAATATCTGCTTGTCCAGATTTTCTCCAACGACGAGAACTATCCATAGTGTAATTCTCTGGCTGATAATCATTAGGTGTATGAGCTGTACATTTAATCCTCACCCTATCCAATATCTGGGGGCTTGTCCCATCTTGATACTTCATGTCCTCATCCGTAACCGCATGCTGCCTAGCTGCATCATCTGATACTATTCGGACCCAATCTCTCGTAGTAGTGTCAATGCCAGCAATACAGTAACCGCCGCCCTTCCAGGATTTAGCCATGAGTATAATTTCTTTTTCCATAAAATCGCCTCCACTTAATTGTGGGCGGCCTCTTTGTCTTCATACCCGATAAAACCAATTTCCTTATTTTTGCGTCGATAAGCTTCTTCAATCATTGCTGCTTCATTTAGTGGCTCACCCAATTGATCCGCAAACATATTAACTTCTGGGAAATACATTTTTAACAAAACCTGCTCCATTTCAGGTTGCGTCATAGTATTACTATCATGGTCGATGTGTACGACTTCAAAACCGACATCTGCTAATCCCTTGCCTACTAAAATACTCCTATGACACTCTATTGCCCATTTTTCTGTACACATAAGCGCAATTGTAAAGCCTGCCTGCAAGCCTTTATTAATACGCTCAATGCCACGCATAAACAGCTCAGATTTACGTGTGCGCTCAAAATCAAGATAGCCTGAAGGCGAATATAAGCTCTGCTCCTCGCGCCTAGCGCCAAATTCATCGCCCATGAAAACATACTGAATAGAATTTCGTTTCAAAAAACGACTTAAATCCTCTTTATTATATTGTGGAGCATGCCGGCTATAAGGAACACTCCGTACATCTACAATACAAGAGATGCCAAATTTTTGGATAATACTTAAAAAAAATGAGCTGGAGACAGTTGAATGTCCCAGGGTATAAATCTTTTTAACATTCTTCACTGCTTCCGCGCCCCCCCTTTTTTTGATCCTACGTTCATTATCTCATCAAATTCACTACATAGTACCGATCAAAGATGAATTACTCTCAATCCATTAACCTTTTCTGCCAAATATTCAGCAAGTAACCTGCGATGACATTGTTTAGGTGTTGGTTCGCTACAAAGTAAACAGGCTCCATCAAATAAGCTATTATCTAAGTGATTGAGAGAAGCACGTTCTTCCAGAATACGAGCGTATTCCGTTTCGTATTCCCGCCAACTTATTTCTTTACCTTTATACCCATCCAACAGTTGCTTGGTCGGAGCAAATTCCGGCAAATGAATATAATCAATATCCGCTATTGCTCTAAGAAAATACGCTAAATCTGCCTTCTTGGTGTATCCCGCAAGTTGAGAGACATTATTCAGTCTGATATCAATTACACGCTTAACTCCATTCTTTTGTAGGAGCGTAAAGAATTCCTGCGCCGTTTTTTTCCCAAACCCAATTGTGTAGAGAATCATATTACCCCTGCCTTTACACCCGACATAGTCAATACTATTTCCTCAAACCGTCATCTTATGTATTATTCACATCGAGATGATGGCCCTTAGAAAAATTGATTTTCACAAGGTTGTCCTCATGGCTTAATAAACCCGGCTCTAGGCCGCAAACCTGCTCAATAAAATCAGATTGCAATGCAATCTTTTCTACCAAATCCTACGGGACTTAATTCCATGCTCGATTGTATTCGCGGTTGTATTCGGGACGGCTCTTGACTTGAATATCTAAAGTAATTTTCTAATCGTTGATTTAACAATATCATAACATATTATTTGATAGCAACAAAATTAACATTGAAATTTAAAAATAGCCTTCGAATTCTTCCCTAGAAATTCAACTTTATTTCTCATTGATTTCTCAGAAGATTTTCATAATCATTTCAAGAAATAGATATGGCTCCATGGCATTTTTGGCTTTATCGGAAAAATTAATCCCTCATTCAGGCGATGAAACCTGCTCCAGCTTATCATATTCTTTACCCTTAAACGGATAAATTTCTTTTCCCCACTCAGTAGCGGGGATTAAGTAAAACGGGACACGAAGGTAAGTACCCTGGAGGAATCTCACCCCCAGGCTCTCTTAGAGCCGGACTTGAACTTCTCGGTTCATCCGGCTCTCATTATCTAATTGTTTGAATGATTACCCAAACGATTTTATTTTGTCCATTAGTTCCTTCCTTATTGGTTGACCAATCTTCAAAACTAGATAACATAGCCCCTTCGCTCCGCTTTCATTACAAAGCTTCCTCACTACTACAGGCCATTCCGTCCCTATACCCTGCATCCGTACTTTCGCTTTACGTAAAGTACCTTTTTTATTTGTTCTCTCCTTGTACCAGGATTCGTTTTGCTTCAGCTGGCGTGCGAGCTTCAATCAAGCAATCAACAATTTCATCGTTTGTCAATTTGCCTCCCAGCTCTTGAACAAGTTCCCTGCCATCGGTAGCCGCGGCAAACAAACAGACAACATTTACCCGGTAATTCTCACCCCAGGGTATGGCTTCAGGAAAGATCGCCAATGCAACTGATGTTTGATTTACATATCGTGGGTCTTCCCCATGAGGAATGGCTACTCTCAGACTTAAAATCGGTACTCCGATTAATTCCCTCTTAACCACATCCGTTGCAAATTCAGGCTTAACCAAATCTCTAGAAAGCAGACTTTGTGTGAGTAAGTCAATTACTTGCGGTTTGCTCCATTCCGGATTAGGATAAAATATTAACTCCTCTTGGATAACTTCTGCTACTGTTGTTCTTCGACTTGGTGCACACTGCAGGATGGATGCTATTTTTCCCTTTACGATTTGATCAACTGTGATAAACGGAACTCCAGGCAAACCAGGATCTAACGTTCCAACTACAGCTTTAATCGAATGAGTTTTCATAATTTTCCGAACTTCATTTGCAAAGGTTTGCCTATCTGCTAATCCCATGCAGATTATTTCTATTTGGCCCTGCTGCCTGCCGATCTGCCGTTCTACTTCCTTCTGCAATTGCATAGCTGCTCCCTTTCCCGTAATGCAGATCGTTAAAATAGCAGACTTACTCTTATTGAAGGATACATCATTTTGCAACAATTCTGTACTTAGGTTTTCGGCACTCAAATAAGGCTGCCCTAACATTTCCGCCAATTCATCCAGCTCTGTATCTGGAAGTAGTGCCCGCCTAACCGCTTCAATAACCATCATCGTATATACCGGTCCTACCGACCGAATGGGGATACCGGTTATGGCAGTGATCTGGCTGCCAAAATTGGCTAGTGATCCCATATCAACAAGTAAGAGTACACCCTTGCCCTCATTAATTTGCATAACAATCTCAATGGTGCGTTCTAACGCTGTCTCTGAACTTTCATCCAACGACATTTCAACCGCTTTAGCATGGTTAGCTCCTAACAGTCTGTTAGCAACTTCCGCCATTCCTGCTGCCACATGGCCGTGAGATAATACTAGAATTCCTACCCGCCCATCTGCATCTTGCCGGCAATACATTGTCAAATATAATGTGATGAAACCAATTTCCTCTTCTGGCAGTCTCACTCCGGTTTGCCCTAGAAAACATTCTGCCATTTCCCGGGCTATGGCAAATTCGCGGGCATATTCATATTTTGTTTTTTCCAAATGCGGATTAATAATTCGTTTATTTTGCTTGATTCGTTTCAGTGTTTCTGTTAAATGAATGGATAATCCTACAACGATCTGTTCACTTGGCCGAATTAAAATATCAGCAGCTTTCTCGATCATAGCTTCGACGATATCTACAATCGCCTTATCAACCACTTTATATAAATCAGCCTTTACAATGGGCTCCGGCGAATCATTGGCCCTTTTAATCCACTTCCATAGCTTCGCTTCCAACTCCGATCCAATGATCCGGTTGATTTCTTCTTGAGAAACACCCTGCATAGAAAGCTTTCCATATTGTTCCTCAATATAAGAGTAGATTTCCCGTGGCACCGAGTACAGCTCATCCACATATACCATATTTTCTTTTCCCGGCAAAATTTCACAACTGGTAATTCGCAGTTTCTCAATTTTATCGCGCTGATGCTGAAGTTTAAGCAGTCCGCGCCGTGCATGTGCAGGCAGATTGGAAACTGTAATATAGAGTGTTTTGCTGCCGCTGGTAATGAGATTCAGAAATCCTCTGGCACACGCTACCTGTATATCTGCAGATAACTGCCCAATGTTGCTGGAACAATCATAGAGCAAAAGTGACTTTAGCGCATCAGCATCAATATTTAAAGAATTCCCGGTACGCTGTGCTTCATGTTTTAAAAAATAGTGAATTAATGCCAGTCTTTCCTGTAAGGGCCTCTCCTGAAGGCTGGGCAGCTCTATAACCATAGGAACCCGGCGGCGGAATGTAGCCAGCAAGGCAGCTGACTGCACCTCTGTCGTAGCCATAATTAACATAACCGCTACTTGACGCAGACTTTCCGTTTCCCCCATCCGTCGAAACTTTCCTTTATCAATAAGATAAAATAAAATTTCCTGTCCTTCTGGCGGCAGCCGGTGTACTTCATCTAAGAATAGAATCCCACCATCAGCTTTTTCAATGAGCCCTTCCTTAGAGCGTTCAGCACCAGTAAAGGCGCCTTTCATATGACCACACAACTGGGAGAGCAGTAATTGCGGATTATCAGCATAATCCGCACAATTAAAAACTACAAAGGGAGCCTTTATATTTAGTCTTCCTGAGTCCACAGCAAAACGATACATCGCTTCTGCCAGATCGCTTTTCCCAACTCCAGTTGCACCTAGCAGCAACGTATGAAGTCCTTTAGGAGGATACAAAATAGCTGCTTTTGCCTGCTCGATAATAGGAAATAGACTTCCCTTCTGCCCAATCAAGTTATCAAATGCAGTACTGATAAATTCTTTACCTCCGCTTTCAACGTCTGTACCTATATTGGGAGACGAGACCGCACTTTTTATTTCCTCCATACTATATAATGCATTGCTTAACAACTGTTCTATTGTAAAACGGGATACAGAAAAACCCATTTGCTGCAATTGTCCCGTTACCCCTCGTTTGGATATACCCGGATTGCTTTCTAGGATTTGCCGAATGGTTTCACATAAAATGGGTTTTCTCCGCTCTCTAGAATCAGGGATCTTCAACTTTTGCCGCAAAAGGGTAGTTTCACCGCGGGAAATAGACAATTTCTTCGCTAATGCTTCATCCGTATAAGGATTTTTTCTATCCTCAGTATCAATTAATACTTGTAATCGTTCTTTCTTCATCCCCATCATAATCTCCCCTTTGCAGCATTATATTTGAAAGCGGAAGATCCTCCCTTTCTAAATGCTACCATTTAAATGTAGCATGCAGAAGTCAGATATGCCTAGTGATTTTGTCCATATTCATATAAAAATACATTTCTTGCTTTTTCGATTTCAGATGGATCCAAGGGTATGGGATCTCCTTTGCATTTAGCTAAATGATAGACTTTTGCTCCATCTTCCAGCATTACTGCGGCCACTAATGCATGCCTAACCGATATCCCCACAGCTATCACTCCATGATTCGCTAATAAGCAGGCATTTTTATCGCCGATTGCTTCTATCACAGCAGACCCAATTCCCCCCTCGCCAACGGGGCTATATTTCGAAATAGGAACACTGCCGCCGACTTCATTTGCCAGAGTAGTACTGCAGCAGGGAATTTCTTGATGCAGCATGGCAAAACTGCAGGCATAAGGCGAATGGGTATGTATAATACCATACAAATTGGGTTTATTCCTATATATGTATAAATGGTCTTTCAAATCCACAGAAGCCTTCCATTTTCCCTCTACCATACTTCCTTTGCTGTCTACGATCACAATATCCTCTGGATTTAGTTTCTCATAATCCATGCCACTTGGAGTAATCGCTATATATCCGCTTTCTTTATCTCTGCCGCTTACATTACCTCCTGTAAGTGTTACTAAGCCATAGCGAACTAATTGCAAAGCTGCCTCCAAAACCTCTTTTCTAAGCTCCTCCAGCATTATACTTTCTCCTCCTTATACTTTACTTCAATACATTGCTTGCCGATATATGAAAAAAGAATACCGGCAAGCAATATAGCGATATTAAGCTTGTATATCCTCTTGGGCATCTCTGCGTTTCGTAATTTTACTATTGATAACGGCCATAGCTCCAACGACCGCTACCAAAACAGCCACACCAACAACCTTTAAACCAGTCAGCTGCAAAATAATCCAGGTGAGGGGATTGGCTCCATCACAAATAGAAGCAATCTGCGTAGCGCCACTCGGCATTTTGAAATTAGCATTTATGGCAAGCTGTGTATGTAATGGTGCCATATCCGTAGCAATTAGTAATCCGATCGTCACCATGACCAGCCCCACAATAAAGGTTCTAAACACATTGCCTTTGGTTACCGGAACCACCATAGCCAGCATGAAGGGAAGTACTGCTAAATCAGCAAAGGGAAGCACTCGATTTCCGGGAAGCACAGCGGCCAAGATGATCGTAATCGGCACAAGCACTAAGGCAGCTGCCATGCAGGCAGGATGTCCGATAGCCACAGCCGAGTCTAAGCCAATATAGATTTTCCCGGCATTCTTAAACCGCTTCTGAATAAATTCCTGTGCTGAATCGGATATGGGTAAAAGCCCCTCCATAAGCATAGAAGCCATTTTGGGAATCAGAACCAAACATCCTCCCATTGTAATACCTACCGTTAAAATAGTCTTCACATCATATCCCGCAAGAGCACCAATAATCAAACCTAATATACTGCCAATAATGAGAGGTTCACCAAATATACCAAACTTTTCTTGTAATGTTTCCGGATCAGCTTTGACATCCCGGATGCCAGGAATCATATCAATGATTTTGTTAATTACAATAGCAATCGGAACATAGGCTGCCGAAAAACCATGGGGCAGGGAAACTCCAGGCAGTTTGTTGTATTCTTCGACTCCAGGGGCTGTCCAATCTGCCAGATAAAACACAATGATCATATTCACAATAGCAGCAAAACCACCCCATAATATACTATCGGTAGCCGCTGTAACCAAGGCACCAGTAAAAGCAAAGTGCCAATAATCCCAAATATCCACATCAACCGTTCTTGTCTGCTTCGTAATCAAAAGTATAATATTGACTACCAATCCGATGGGTATGATGATCGCTCCCACAGTTGATGCAAAAGCAATGGCAGCAGCGGCAGGCCATCCCACATCAATCACGGTTAATTGCAGCCCAAGCTTTTCTACCATAGCGTGTGAAGCCGGGCCTAGCGTACTGGTTAATAAACCGATAACTAAGTTTAAACCAATGAACCCTACACCAACCATTAAACCTGAACGGATCGCCTTGCTTAATTTAGTACCTAAACATACCCCTAATATGGTGATAATAATTGGCATCATAACACTGGCACCTAAGCCGACAATGTAACTTATTATTTCCATGTATGATTCCCCCTCAATTAAATTTTGAGATGATCAATAATTTGCTCTACTACTTTATCCACCCCAATTCCAGTTAAAAAAGCAGTTCCTGTTACTACCGGAATATTAATTTTTGCCGATACCTGAGTTGTCGCCACTACTAAGTCATTGTCCGATGCCATAGACGCGATTTCCGCAATTTTACATTGATTAATCTTTACTAGTTTCAATTTGCCTCTTTTTTCTAGCGCATCTTTTAATTTATTAACTGCCATCGTAGAGGTACATACCCCGGTTCCACAAGCAACCAAAATTCTCTTTTCTCCAGCCATATCCTTTTCCTCCTCAAATTTATAGTCTCTTTCAAAAACAACTAACTATGAGCCACAGACAGGCAAAGGATGAACATAGCTATAAGCGTAGGTTAAGTACAACGGCGAAGCGTTAGCTATGCTCATCCTTTGCCGTCCTAAATAAGATTTTCCGATAGACTGCTTGTACTATGCTCTTACCTTATTTCCAGTCACAGTCTCCGTTTGATATAAATTCCATCCCTCCTCTCTTTTTTTCCTCTTAGCAAGCAAGGGCAGAAAGCAATAACTGATACGTAGCACTTGTACTCGTTTTAGATGCCAGGTTATGCAGAAGCTCCTTATCCTGGAACAAACCTGCCAATTTTTGCAGGAATGCAGGCTGCTCATGAGCGTCCTTTAATGCCAGCATAAATATAATCGAAACCTCAATCTCCACTTTGGGATTCTCCATATTGGCAAAGCGAACCGGCTTTTCCAGCACGCCTACTGCCATAGCACCTTGGACGACATGTTCTACATCTGTATGGGGAATAGCCACATTAATTTCTCCCGTGCATAATCCCGTGGGGAAAACTCTCTCCCGTTTTTTAACTGCCTCTAAATAGGTATCCTTTACAAAACCGTATTGTTCCAAACCAAGTGCCAGCTTCTCAAATGCATCCTCCCGGCTGCTTGCCACAAGGGGCACCATCATCAGCTCTTCCTTTAGTAGCAGCGTAAAATCCACTATCATCAAACCCTCCTTTGACTCAATCTTGTTTTCTTGTACATGCTTCATTACAATAGAACCACATTGCCCGTAAGCGATTCTGATACTATATAATGCAAATAACGTGCCAAACAAAATATACCATTGAAAATCACATATACACGTGATAAATAGTCTGAATTTTTCTATGGTTGTATCTTGCATACTTACATTTTTAGATTATTTTTTTACAATTTATACCGATACATCTTGTAAATAACATTATCTGCCGACATTCTCGCTAATTGGCAGTTTCAGTTACACTGGATAATCCAAACGTATAAATTCTATTGTATGATATACAAAAATGCCGGATTAACAACTTTACAGTGTTTTTCCGGCAATAGGATTTTGATAGCGACATTACATATGAGTTTTAAAACTGTTTCTCTAGTAAATGATCCACTCAATTGTATTAAGAGGAAAGACTTATTTTCGGAGAAAATCCTTCTGCGGCATGGTAGGAAGAACGTACCAACGGGCCACAGGCAGCATGAGAAAAACCAAGCTTTTTTGCTAATTGCCGGTATGATTGAAACTGTTCCGGTACTATATATTCTGCAACGGGAATATGCTCTGGGGAAGGAGCCAGATATTGTCCTACTGTCAAGCTATCACAACCTACACTGCGCAAGTCAGCCAACGTAGCTGCAACCTGAGCTGGTGATTCTCCCAGACCAACCATAATTCCTGACTTGGTTACGATCTGAGGAGCACTTTTCTTGACGTATTGCAGCACATCTAAAGACCGCTGATAATTGGCTTGAGGACGTACACGAGAGTATAGGGCGGGGGTGGTTTCCACGTTGTGATTGATTACTTCCGGCTGAGCAGCAATAATGATGTCTAAGGCACTTTCTTCACCTTGGAAATCCGGAATCAAAACTTCAATTAAGGTTTCTGGGGAAAGCTCACGGATTCTTTGTATGGTATGTGAAAAATGGACAGCTCCTCCATCAGCAAGATCATCACGTGTAACGGAGGTAATCACTACATAGTTAAGCCCCAACTTCTTCACCATCTGAGCGACACGCTGGGGTTCATCCTGATCTACAGGCTGCACAACACCTTTAGGAACAGCGCAAAACCGGCAACGCCTTGTGCATTGACTCCCTAATATCATAAATGTAGCTGTCCTCGACGCATAACACTCACCAATATTAGGACAATGAGCCCCAGAACATACCGTGGTCAAAGAGAATTCATCCAACATTCCATGCATCTCCTGGACACTGCTATTTCCTGACACATGCCCCTTCAGCCAAGCTGGTTTTACTGTTTCTCCTAACCAGTGTCCTTCTGCCAGCTCCCAATGTTTAATACCAAATACGGCCATAAAGTGGGTGGTTACTGTTTCTCGTACGGTCTGCATTTGGGGTGCTTTTCCCAATATCTTCGCCATGCTGGTTACGCCTCGCCCTGTAATCCCGCAAGGTGTAATCAATTGGAAATAAGATAAGTCAACGTCAATATTAAGAGCAAAACCATGATAGCTCAGCCAGCTTTTCATACCAATGCCAATGGCGCAGATCTTTTCCCTGCCTACCCACACACCTGTATATTCCTTATCTCTGACCGCTTCAATTCCATAATCTCTCAAGGTGCGAATTACGACTTCTTCCAGCTTTTCCACATAATCATGAACATCCTGACCATAATGACGCAGGTCCAGCAGGGGATAGCCTACTAACTGACCCGGACCATGAAAAGTAACATCCCCGCCCCGATCCACCTGGCAGACTTCGCAGTCTTTGGCTGCAAGTACAGCATCACTTGCGAGAATATTGGCCCTTTCTCCTTTGCGCCCTAGAGTGATTACGGGGGGATGCTCCAGCAATAGCAATGCATCTTCATTGATCTGCCCCTGGCGCCGCCCTTTGACAAATGATTTCTGAAATTCCCAGCCATGCTGATAGGGAGTAAGTCCCCAATTTAATACAATCACAACTCCACCTCCTAGACCACATCAAATTCTAGCATTTAAGAAAAATTGATATATCCTTTAAAACATATAAAACGAATCGAACCACAAAGACGCAAAGTACACAAAGGGTTAGTTACAGCTACTTTGCCATAAAGTGTATGCCTTGGCCCATTGTCACGTGAGCGGCCTCCATAATGGCTTCTGACAGGGTAGGGTGAGGATGAATCACATGGGCCAGTTCTTCCAGGGTAGCTTCCATGGATTTTGCCAATACGCCTTCCGAAATCAGATCGGTTGCATGAGGTCCAACAATATGCACTCCCAGGATTTCACCATATTGTTCCTCACAAATTATTTTTACAAAGCCATTTGTTTCTCCGTAAGCCATGGCCTTGCCACTCGCTTGAAATGGAAATTTTCCCACTTTTATCCTGCCATATTTTTCTTTGGCTGCCTGTTCATTCATACCAACCCAAGCAACTTCCGGATTCGTATAAATGCAAGAAGGAATGGCATCATCATGATAGGAAGAATTTATTCCCGCTGCGTTTTGCGCTGCAACAATCCCTTGAGCAGAAGCCACATGTGCCAGTTGAATACCCCCTACTACATCTCCGATCGCAAAAACGTCTGGAATACTGGTTTCCATTTGTGCATTCACCGGGATACCCTTTTTCTCGTGCAAATGCAGACTTTCAATTCCTGCAACGCTGGCTGCCCGCCCAGTTGAAACCAGCACTTTTTCCCCTTCTACCCTATACGTTATAGTATCAATCTGGTACTCAACGGCTAAAGCAGCTTCTGCCTTTGCGATCTTGCTCACTTTGGCATTGGTAAAGAAGGTCACTCCCAATTTTTCCAAAGAGCTTACGAGCACTTCTACTGCTTCTTTGTCTGCCATTGGTAAAAGAGCAGGCATCATCTCAATGATGGTCACCTTGCAGCCAAAGGTCTGCATTAAATAAGCAAATTCCAAGCCAATAACGCCGCCGCCAATAATCACCATGGATTTTGGAATAGCTCCTAAATCTAAAGCCTCATCACTGGTTATGACCCCCGGAAGATCAAATCCGGGAATCGCTGGAACAAAAGGCTTTGATCCCGTAGCCAAGATTAGTTTCTCGGTTGTAATCGTTGTAGTTCCTGATTTTTCATTAACTTCCACTTGGTGAGGGGTAATCACCTTACCGCTTCCTCTATATAAATCGATTTTATTTGCTTGAATTAAACCCCTTACGCCATTAACCAGCTGTTTTACAATACCATCCTTGCGAGCAAAAATTCTCTTTGCATCCACGCTGACAGGGGAAGCTTCAATACCAAATTCTTTTGCCTTATTCATGGTTTCATAGACTTCTGCACTTCTAAGCAAAGCCTTGGTAGGAATGCATCCCCGATTCAGACATGTTCCCCCTAGAGAATCTTTTTCCACCAATGCCACTTTTAGTCCGCATTGAGCAGCTTTAATGGCGGCTACATAACCGCCTGGACCTCCCCCTAGTACTACAACCTGATAGTTCATCGGTTTTCCTCCTTAAAAGAGACTCATATCTATCTTAGATAAGTTGTAAATAATCCTCTAGCAGTTCTTTTATTCTTCTTAAAAATTCTGCCGCTTGGGCTCCATCTACTGCCCGATGATCAAAAGAAAGAGATAGGGACATTCGCGGCTGAATGATCATTTCTCCAGCCTTGGCAACTACTTTATCCTGCAATTGTCCAACCCCAAGAATACAAACTTCCGGAGCATTTACAATGGGCGAAAATGTATCGATGCCATACATGCCTAGGTTGGTTACGGTAAAAGTCCCCCCTGACATTTCGTCCGGCAGTAATTTTCCCTCTTTTGCCTGCGTCGCCAATTCTTTTGCCCGCTTTGTAATTTCCTCAATACTGAGAGTGTCTGCATTTTTTATGACTGGCACTACTAAACCATTTGGCAAGGCCACTGCCATACCTACATTCACTTCATCACAAATTTCCAAACCATCCGAATGCAGCCTGGCATTAATCACTTGCTGGTATTCCCGTAATGCTTTGGCGACGACTTTAATAATAAGATCATTATAAGAAGGCTTTACACCGATGCGTTTTTCAATACCTGGTATAAGCTTTTTACGCAGTTCTACCATACCTGACATATCCACTTCCATATTATGAGTAACATGAGGCGCTGCCCATGCATCTGCCATATGATCGGCGATGACTTTACGCATTCCTGCTAACGGCTTGCGAACTCCTTTGGTTTTTGACCCTAGTTTTGTCACAGCATTCTCAACATCTGCTTTCACGATCTTGCCGCCAATGCCAGTACCTGTAACTTCCGCCAGATCCACACCTTTATCCTGGGCAATTTTTTGCGCCAGGGGACTGGCTTTATAATTCGTAACGTCTACTGCAATAATTCTCCCGCCAGGACCGCTTGGGGGAACGGCCCGTAAATCAATCTCTTCTTCACGGGCTATACGCTTTGCTGCCGGGCTGGCTTTGACTTTACCGCCAATTCCTTCTGCGCTTTGCACAGGAGCAGGAGTTGTTGCTGCCACTTGCGCTGTATGCTGTTCTTCAGTCTTTCGAGCCTCAGCAGCATGGCTCTCTACCTTTTCTCCCGGCTGACCAATATAAGCAATAGGTTTATTAACCTCAACAATATCACCCTCTGCTGCGATTATAGCCAGCACTTGCCCTGCAGCAGGAGCCTCGACCTCCATATTTACCTTATCAGTCAATATCTCCAGCAATATTTCGCCTTCCGCAACCGACTCTCCGACCTTTTTGAACCAGGTAACAATGGTACCTTCTTCCATGGTCATCCCGAGCTTTGGCATTAACAGTTCTGTTGCCATCCTATATTCCTCCTGCTTATACAATTTCCCTGACTGCGTTTACGATGTCATCGACCTGAGGCACAGCACTCTTCTCCAGTTCCATACAATAAGGGATCGGAATGTTTTTTCCTGCAACACGTTTTATCGGTGCATCCAAATAATCAAAAGCTTCACTTTCCATCACTTCAGCTGCCACTTCACCGCCGAAACCGCCTCGTTTGCAGGCTTCATGCACAATGATCAGCTTACCGGTCTTAATTACTGATTTTACCAGTGTTTCTTTGTCAAATGGCACCAGAGTACGAGGATCGATTACTTCTACATCAATGCCCTCTTTCGCTAAGATTTCTGCAGCTTCTAATGATCGGTGAACCATTACGCCTGTAGCAAGTACAGTAACATCCCTGCCGACTCGTTTTACATCTGCTACTCCAAAGGGAATGACATAATCCTCTTCCGGTACTTCTCCTTTTTTGTTGTAAACCGTTTTTGTCTCAATAAATACAACAGGATTGTCATCACGAATCGCTGTTTTTAATAAACCTTTCACATCATAAGGAGTGGAAGGCATAACTACCTTTAAACCCGGTACATGAACAAGCCAGGCCTCTAAGCTCTGAGAATGCTGAGCTGCCGCACCTGTTCCCGAACCGCCCGGCATTCTTAGCACCATAGGAACCTTTGCTTTGCCGCCAAACATATAGCGCATTTTAGCAGCCTGATTGACTAAGGAATCCATAGCAATTGTAATAAAATCACTAAACATAATTTCCGCGATGGGACGCAGACCTGTCACAGCAGCACCTGCCGCAGCACCTGCAATAACGCCTTCAGAAATGGGTGTGTCCCGTACTCTTTCTTCGCCAAATTCCTCAAGCATACCCAAGGATACGCCAAAAGCGCCGCCATATACCCCTACATCTTCACCTAGTAAAAATACATTTTCATCCCGGCGCATTTCTTCTTGCATGGCTTGCCTTACAGCCTCTTTATAGGTTATCAATGCCATAGTCATTCACTACTCCTTTACAACATTATGCGTATACATCTTCCTCTAAGGTTTCAATACCAGGGTAAGATCCCTGTTGAGCAAATTCTACCGCACGGGCGATATCGTCTTTCGCACCAGCCGTAATTTCATCTGATTCTTGCTGCGAGATTACATTGTTTTTAATCAGATATTTTTCAAAGGCTTTAATGGGGCATCGATCTTTCCAGGCTTCAATTTCTTCTTTTGTCCGATACCGATTGGCATCACTCTTGGAATGCCCCAGCCATCGATACGTGATTCCTTCTACAATAGAGGGACCTTCACCACTTCTGGCACGTTCTACTGCTGCCAAGGTTGCTTCGTATACTTTTATAGGATCATTACCGTCTACAGTAATACCAGGCATCTCATAAGAAGCAGCCCGATCCGCTATATTGGCAACTGCTGTACTTCTTGCAACCGACATAGACATACCATAATGATTGTTAGTACACATAAATACCACAGGCAGCTTCCAAATAGACGCTAAATTCAAGGCTTCATGAAAAGAGCCTTCATTGCTGGCTCCATCACCAAAGAAGCACAGAACTACTTTTCCAGTTTTTTTCATCTGCTGTGTAAGAGCAGCGCCTACAGCAATGGCAAAGCCGCCGCCAACTACGCCATTGGCACCTAAATTACCTTTTTCTAAATCGGCAATATGCATAGAGCCACCCTTCCCTTTGCAATAACCGTTGGATTTTCCCATCAATTCAGCCATCATACGATTTAAGTCTGCATCTTTACCGATGCATTCCCCATGTCCCCGATGGGTACTGGTAATTAAATCATCTGCATGCAGCGCAGCAGTAGAACCAATAGCGAAAGCTTCCTGACCAATTGACAGATGAGTCGTACCATGAATCATACCTTTTGCAAAAAATGCATCAACCTGGGCTTCAAAAAACCGAGTATGCAGCATTTTCTTATACCAGCTTATTAACGTTTCTTTACTTAATGTCATTGTCAATTCCTCCTATATACTTAGTCATTACGATAGATTGAAAGAATCCTTCTATATCAACCACTCCTTTACTGCTATTCTAAATGATTATGATGCATGAACATTCGTTCATATTAAAGAACGAATGTTCATGCATGGCTAAAAAAATAGATGAATATAACTTATAAAGAATTATTCACCACCGATTGCTGACCTAAAAATTGCAGCAATGAAACTTTCCAAACATCTGTTCAGCGTTTTAACTTTTGTAATTTTTCTTAATTTTATAGTAATTCAATTTTTTCATTCTGTCAATAATAAAAATAGCTTTATTTGCTGCATTACTATCGATCTGCCTTACTTCTTTACTGCACTAGAATCCCTTCCAGCCTACTTTACAGTAGAAATGGAACATAGTATAATTTAGACACTATAAGGCGGTTGGTTATTCGAATAGTCTTAATGTAACGATTTCCTTGTACCATCTATATGAAAAAAGTGATTTCACTTTTTGTCAATTTTTTGAGGTGAATAATGTCTATTTACGATAACGAAACCACATTTATAGCCAAAATTGCATGGCTATACTATGTCCAAGGCCTAACCCAAGACAATATTGCCAGTAAATTAGGCTGCTCACGACCTACCATCACACGTCATTTAGCAAAAGCCAAAGAACTTGGAATTGTAGAAATAAAAATAGCAGACCATTTTCGTACCTGCTTTGATACGGAATATGCTTTAAAAGCTCGTTTTGGGCTAGAAGAGGTTATTGTGATTCCATCTGGAAACACATTAAGTGAAAATCTAAAAGGTGTTGGAAAAGCTTGTGCTGATTACCTGCAGCGAACACTGCAGGATCAGGATATTTTAGGCATAGCCTGGGGATCTTCGATTTATGAAGTAGGTAAGGCTCTACAACTGAAAAAAGACTTAGACCTAACAGTGATTCAACTCATGGGCGGACTAAACAGCAGTGAAAAAATAAACCCGGAAGAAATTGTCAAGCTGATTGCAACGCAGCTGCGCGCTTCAGGGATATGGCTTAATACACCAGCGATTGTCAGCTCTGCTAAAATCAAGAAAGCGCTGCTCAGCGACCCAGGTGTCAGCAGTGTTTTGGCGAAAGCCCAAAGTTGTACCAAAAGCCTCTTTGGCTTAGGAGAAGTCAGCCTTGACTCCTCTTTAATCGTCAGCAATGGCATTACTAATGCAGAGATGGAACAACTCCATGAATTGGGCGCCGTAGGCAACATCTTAGGTCAGTTTTTTGATAAAACTGGTAAGCTTATTCATTCTTTCTTGGAAGATCGCCTCATTGCTGCTCCTTTGAATACGCTGCAGTCTATTCCGATCCGCATTGGTGTAGGCAGCGGCGGTCACTATAAAGTGAGGGCCATTTTAGGAGCTCTCAACGGAGGTTTTATCAATGTGCTGATCACTGATGAAGAAACTGCACAGGAAATACTAAAAATAACGTAGAATATCTTTGTATTCGATATTTCTTTTTTATTATTCAATCGTAAACAATTGTTTACGATATCGAACTATTGTTTACTAACTCCATATGCTTGCTACCATAGAAACCATATTTTATATAAAGATCTTTCGTTACATATTCAATAGTAAAATTCCCCAGAAAATAAGGAGGGTCCCACTATGTGCAAAGAGTCTTTTAAAGCGGTTTTAGTCTGCATGCGCTGTAATCAAGAGACTGTTCATGATATTGAATACAATAACAAACTAATTGTACAAATCTCTTGTGAAGAGTGTGGAAAAACCATCGGTCCTTATAAACAGATTACCGCAACTCCTCTGCCAAGCAATCTGACCCATAAAACCACCATCACCTCTTCTCCCGCTCCAATTGGTAATACAGCCTTAGCAAATGAAAATACCAGGTTTGAAAAATCGTTCAAAAGTTCGTCTTACCAGAGCTATGGTGAGTTGCTATTATCGCGTATTATAACAAAACCCTCTCGTTTAAACCAAGAAATTCATAAAGACTTGACAACATTCCTTTGTTCTATTCCTGTTCGCTTTATGACGAAACCTGTGCGTATTGCTAAAGAATACCGCACATTAAAGGATACTTTGCATAGATAATATGTATAACTTACTTTTTTGAACCGCAGAGGCGCAGAGAGCGCTGAGGAATTTTACCTCAAAAAAGAACACTCATGCAGCTATTCATACTGCATGAGTGCTTTTTTGTAATCAAAATATATTGGTTTTAAAGTAGAATTTGTACAATATATCGGGAAATGCGAAAAACATAATATCCCAGCAGGGATACAAGAATCATCAATGAATATAGCCATAGATTTCCTGTCCAAATATGCATAACAACATTCTCCTTACTTCCTTTAAAAGTCTTTATGATCATTTTCTATTGCCTGTTTCTTACTCATAGCGCAAAGCATCTATGGGGTCAAGTAATGCTGCTTTGCGGGCAGGATAGATGCCAAAGAATAAACCAATCATTACAGAAACACTAAATGCCCCAATGATGGCAGCAATGGAAATCACCGTACTCCAGCCTGCTACCATAGAAACTATCCGAGCCCCTGCTATGCCAAGAAGAATTCCCAATATTCCGCCTGTAACACCAATCACAACGGCTTCTATAATAAACTGCAGCAAAATATTGTTATAGGTTGCACCTAATGCTTTACGTATGCCGATTTCTCGAGTCCGTTCCGTTACAGATACCAGCATGATATTCATAATACCAATGCCGCCTACCAGCAATGAAATCGCAGCAACACTTCCGAGAAATAAGGTAAGAGTTGCTGTAGTCTCTTTCATCGTGGTCATAAGTGCTGTTAAATTACGAACGGTAAAATCATCCGTCGTATTTTGTGCCAAGTGATGGCGTGACCGCAATAGGGTCGTAACATCCTCCTGGACTTTATCCATGATGTCATCACTTTCTACCTGAATACTAATGTTATGTACATAGGATATGCCCATAAGACGTTCTTGTGCGGTAGTTAAAGGTACAATAATCACATCGTCCTGGTCAGACCCCATGGATGACTGCCCTTTACTGCCCAGAACTCCGATTACACGAAAGGGAGCCTGACCAATTCGCATAGTCTGTCCTACCGGACTAATTTCCCCGAACAAATTAGCAGCTACCGTTTCACCAATTACAGCAACTCGCGCCCGAGTATCTTCGTCACTTGTACTAAAAAAAGTTCCCGAAGCAACTTCAAAATTGCGTATTTCCAAAAATTCGGGGGTAGTCCCTTGAACACTGGTATTCCAGTTTTGATTCCCATAAATAATTTGAAACTGCTGGCTGACAGCAGGTGCTACTGCATTGATCCCGCTAATTTGCTGACCAATGGCTTTCGCATCTTGCTTAGTTAACGTAATGTTCGATCCCGCTGCCAGACGCACACCTCCTGAAGGTGAATTAGCTCCCGGCATAACGATCAGAAGATTGCTGCCTAAACCTGCAATGGAGTTTTGGACTTTTTGCTGCACTCCTAATCCGAGGGATATCATAGCAACAACGGCGCCTACACCAATGATGATCCCCAGCATCGTAAGGATTGCACGAAGCTTATTGGCTTTTAGTCCCTCAAAAGCAATTAAAACACTTTCCCAGAACATTGTTTTGCCTCCCCTCGTGTTTCATCACGAACAATTTCACCATCACGAACATGGAGTATCCTTCTGGTGAAATCTGCAATTTCAGGTTCATGAGTAACCAAGATGATGGTTCTCCCTTGATTATTTAGGTTACAGAAGATTTCCATAATCTCATTGCCGGACTTCGTGTCCAGATTACCTGTAGGCTCATCCGCCATAATAATTGCCGGATTATTCACCAGTGACCGGGCAATGGCTACACGCTGCCGCTGCCCTCCTGACAATTCATTGGGACGATGATCCCGCCGATCCTCTAAACCAACCATAGACAAAGCCCGGGCGGCAGTTTCCATGCGGTCTTTCTTGTTTACACCCGCATATACCATGGGTAAAGCCACATTTTGTAAGGCAGACATACGAGGCAGCAGATTAAAATTTTGAAATACAAAACCAATCTTTTTATTGCGTGTAATTGCCAGTTCATCATCATTTAATGTTCCAACTTCCTGTCCATCTATGGTATACGATCCGCTGGTGGGAATATCAAGACATCCTAGTATGTTCATCAATGTGGATTTCCCTGATCCCGAAGGCCCCATAATAGCAGTTAATTCACCAGCTGTAATCTCCAAATTCACCCCTGCCAACGCACGCACAATAATGTCACCCATGTGATATTCTTTTGTTACGTTTCTTAAAGTAATTGTCATGATTTTCTCCTCACTCTAACCCAATGAATCAGTCGTTTTAAGACTACCATCTTCCAGGTATTGTAGATGGAGTTAAACGTTGCCTAGCACCTTGACTTCCTTACATGGGAGGCGGCGGCCCCTGATTTTGCGTGGTTGTTGCAGCTGTACGCGCCTTCGTTGCTGGCACTAGGATCGTATCCCCCTCATTTAAACCACTGCGTATTTCCACTTTTTCATCATCACTTAGTCCGATACTGACTGGCACATTCTGTTCTTTACCATTTACCATCAATTGTACATATTTTTGTCCCTTATCTTCCTTAACAGCTGCCAAGGGGGCAACCAATACATTTTTGCTTTCGCTGGCTTTGATCGTTACTCTAGCAGTCATCGTAGGATATAGGAGGCTCTCAGTTGAATCCACATCTACATATACGGGATAATATACAACATTAGAGGAAGTGGTCGCACTTCGGGAAATCCGTGTCACTTTTCCGGCAAAAGTCTGGGTTGTATAAGAATCTACAGTGAAAGTAACCTCTTGCCCCATCTTCACTCTGCCAATATCTGATTCATCTACCAAAACTTTGATTTGCATTTTCGACATATCGGCGATAGTCATGATAACTTGAGGAGTGGAAATCCCTTGGGCCACGGTCTGCCCTGCAGGAGTTGGTGTACCAATTACCATGCCATCAATCGGTGCTGTTATTACATAATATCCCACCTGGGATGCATTACTGTTGTAAGTCGATTGGGCTACAAGATAATTAGTCCGGTCTGTATCTAGCTGCTGCTGCGGTTCAGCACCAATAGCAGCTAATTTTTGACTGCGTTCATAAATGACCGCATAATTTTCCATCTGAGCCTGATATTGGGCAATTTGTGCTTTAATCGTTGTATCATCCAGCACAACCAACACCTGTCCTTTTTTTACCATATCATTTTCTTGTACCCGCAACTCGCTAATGAGCCCTGTCACTCGCGAACTAATATCAACCGAATTGACTGCAGAAATAGTGCCGGTCGCGGAGATTGCTTCAATAACGTCACCTCTGCCAATGACAGCTGTTGTCCCTGCAACTACAGGAGTGCTGTTTTTCTTAAGGTAATAGGCTCCTCCTCCGCCCAAGGCTGCTGCAACAATCAGGAGTATGACCCATTTTTTATAGTGATTTATTCTATTCCAAATCATAACGTACCACCACTTTCTTAGTTTCATTATCTTCTTCTACTTGCTAAAATGAGTCTTCTTTTAATTATGAAGGAATTTTGTTACAGTTTTGTTACAGAAATTTATACAAATATAGCAATTCATTGACATCTTCCGTCATACTCTTTATGCTAAAAATAAAACTATGAATGCCGTAGAGTCATAAGGAGGTAACACTCATGAATAAAACAATCTTAATTGTTGACGATGAACTGCGTATCAGGAAACTGATTGCTGATTTTCTAGTCCGGGAAGGTTATAGCACCCTAGAAGCTGACAATGGACGCGTCGCCTTGGAGCTCCTGGCAGCAGAACAGGTGGACCTGATCATTCTGGATGTTATGATGCCAGAACATGATGGTTGGACCGTATGCAGAGAGCTTAGAAAGAAAAGCAATATTCCTGTCATTATGCTTACAGCTAAAGGAGAAGAAGTAGACCAGCTTTTTGCTTTTGAAATCGGTGCCGATGAATATGTCACTAAGCCCTTTAGCCCTAAAGTGTTAACAGCTCGTGTAAACGCATTATTTCGCCGCATAGAAAGAGAAAAAGCCATCGTATATGATGGCTTAGAAATTAATACAACAGCAAGACAAGTATCTATAAATGATCAATTCCTGGATTTAAGCCCTAAAGAATATGAACTCCTTACCTATTTGACCGAGAATAGCGGTAAGGCATTAAGTCGACAGCAAATCTTAAATCAAGTGTGGAGTTATGATTACTTTGGTGATCTGCGAACTGTAGATACTCATATCAATCGGCTGAGAACCAAGCTAGGAGATAAAAGCGCACTTGTCCAAACTATCAGAGGATATGGTTATCGATTCGAGGCCGAAAAATGACGGTTTCACTGCGTGCAAAACTCTTTATTATCTTAAGCGGCTTGGTGTTATTTTTTGTACTTATGTTCTTAGGGCTTACCCATGCTGGCTTAGAAAGATTTTATATTTCACAAAAAAAAGAAGCTCTTATTATTAACAGTACCAACTTCGACCTTTTATATCAGGGCAATCCAAAGGAAATGTCTTTGGAGCTGGAGCGGATTACCAATACATTAGGGGCAGCCATTATTATTTTCACCAAAGAAGGACAGGTCAAATATAGTTCCTTTGGTCCCCTTGTGGATCAAGATCTGTCTAACCCATCCCCTCCTCCTCCCTTTATCTCCAATGCTCTTAATAATCCTGCCCTTTCTCGTACCACACCTCCCCGCTTTCCTCCCGGTCCTCCACCTATCATCAAAAGCAGAGAAATCATTGATAACCGCACCATTTTGGAAATGGAGCATGACCAAGATTTAAGGATTGATTTTATGGTAATTCGCCATAAAATGACAAACGATGACATTCTGGTTATAAAGCAGCCCCTGGCATTAATATCTGAAAGCGTGAGTGTCGCAGCCCAATTTATTATTTTTACGGGCATACTCTCTGTTGCAGCAGGCTGTATTTGGGCCTTTTTCTTTGCGAAACGATTTACCCTGCCCATCATAGAACTGAATCGCATTGCACAAAGCATGTCACAGCTTGATTTTTCTCAGAAATGTACGATCAACCACAACGATGAGATTGGCGAACTAGGTAAAAGCATTAACCACTTATCCTATCAATTGGATACAGCCATCTCAGAGCTCAACCAAAAAAATCAGCAGCTCATGGCAGATGTAGAAAAGGAAAGAAAACTGGATACAATGCGTAAAAACTTTGTATCCAGTGTCTCCCATGAACTAAAAACTCCCCTTTCCCTCATTTTAGGATATGCAGAAGGCTTAAGAGAAGATGTGGCACGGGATGAGGACAGTAAAAACTATTACTGCTCTGTCATCATTGACGAAGCAGAAAAAATGGATAAATTAGTAAAAGATCTGCTAAATCTATCCCAAATTGAATCCGGGTTCTTTCAATTAAGCAGAACCACCTTCGATCTTTCCCTGCTTCTGCACGATATTCTCCTTAAATACTCTACCATTTTGGCAGAAAGAAACATTCTTTTGGAAATGGACAGCATCCATCCCTATGCAGTAAACGGGGATGAACTCCGCATTGAGCAGGTATTGCTCAACCTCTTTACTAACGCCATTGATCATGCCGAATTTAAGAAGACCATTAAAATCTGGGTAAAAGAAGCAGACAATCACATCAGAGTTTTTATTTATAATTCAGGACGCCCCATTCCAGAAGAAAGCCTCGAAAAAATATGGACGAGCTTTTATAAAGTAGACAAAGCTCGAACCAGAGAGTACGGCGGTTATGGTCTAGGCCTATCCATTGTCCGCGCAATCCAGGAATTACACGGCAATCATTATGGTGTAAATAATGTGGAAGATGGTGTTGTTTTTTGGTTTGATCTTACCAAAGCAAAAAATATAGGAAATCTATACTAGTCCGTAACTAAATTGTAACATTTTTCCTTCATACTAATCTCAAGGAAGCCACTTATATAAAGGAGAGATTCAAATGAAGCAATATTTCACAAAAAAATTGGTTAGCGGACTGATTCTGGGATGCCTTGCATTATCAGTTGGAGCAGTCGCCTTTGCTCATGATAGACAACAAGAATTCATGCCTGGACCAGGTATGAATCACCGAATGCCTAATCCTGAAGACAGAGAAAAACATATGAAAATTTCTATGGATAAATTAGTAAATGACGGTACCATCACGCAAGAGCAAGAAGATAATCTGATTAAATTTTTCAAAGAAAAAGATACACAGCGCAAATCAGAAATGGAAAAAACGAGATCCATGACTCCTGAGGAAAGAGATACATTCTTCAAGGAAAAGTTTAATCAACCTCCAGACATGACCAAAGAATTAAAGGACGCTGCAGGCTTATCTGATGAGCAAGCCAAAGCCGTAGACGATGCACTGCGTCCTCCTCATAGACCAGGTCCTGAGGGCGGTCCATGCTGCCCTAAGCTGCCTACTCCCTAACCAGTACAATCAAAGATATTCAAATAGCCTGCGCTCTTATTTTCTAAGAGTGCAGGCTATTTTTCATGACTACCTCACTCTAAGCTCATACCTGCAGAATATAAGAACGTTAAACTAAATTGACTATCGGATAAATTTTCTCTGGCAGATATGCATCACGTATAGTATATTTAAGTGGATATCACCCGCTTAACGTACAATGCTATGTATCGAATAATTATAGGAAGTGGTTCAATTGACTATTTCAAAATATGAGATTTTCAACACAATTGTTGAACTTGGCAGCTTGACCAAAGCCGCTGAAAAACTTCATCTGACACAATCAGGTGTAAGCTATGCAATCTCTACTCTTGAATCCGAACTGGGGTTTTCTTTGCTTAAAAGGAATCGTTCCGGTGTAAGTCTGACCAGCAATGGGGAACGTATTCTTATATTTATTCAGAAAATTTTGCAGCAAGAGGAACTTCTACAGCAAGAAGTAATCTCAATTAAAAGCTTAAATACAGGCACTGTTCGTTTAGGAACATTATCCAGTGTCTCCATGCAATGGCTTCCTGGAATTTTATCTCAGTTTCATGAAGCGTATCCTCTTATCGAAGTGAAAACCTATTTAGGATGCTATGATGAAATGAGCGATTGGATTTCAAACAGCACCATTGATTTTGGATTTGTTTCATTGCCCACGTCTAAACCATTTGAAGTGATGCCTTTAAAAAAGGATAAGCTGGTCGTTCTCCTGCCACCTGACCACCCTTTGCAGCATCAAAAATTCATATCTTTCAATCAACTAAGAGGTGAACATTTTATTATGCCTCAATGGGGTAGTGATGACAATATTAAGCGGCTTTTACATGAGAACAAAGTGAAACTGCAGGTCAAATATGAACTAATGGAAGAACGTACTATTTTTGCAATGGTGCAAATGGGATTAGGAATCAGTATTCTTCCTGAACTAATTTTAATTAATATACCTGGAGACATTCATATCGTTGAATTAGAAAAAACGGATTACCGCATCTTAGGATTAGCTTCCCTTTCTATGAAGAATATATCTCCTGCTGGAAAGAAGTTTATTGCTTGTACCCGTTCCTGGCTGCGAGAGCATAATTTCCTTGATTTTGAATAATCAAATTACCTGCATTCTCCTTATTAATCCTTATATTTAGTATTTTAAATAATTATTAAATACTAATAATTATTGACAAGTATATTTTATCCGTATAAAATATACAATATAATCATGTAAGAATCTATTAACAGCAATCATCCATTAGCTAAGTCTAAAGTGACTGCTAGGTTCCATCTGTAAATGACATGATGATACCTGGTAGTTTTTTGTTTTTTAGAATTCAAGAAAATCAAACTATTCTTTATAATAGTGAAATATAGCAATTACTTACCACTAAATTGAAGGAGGATATTTTATGAAATGGACTGTAGGCAAAAAAATAGGCGGAGGATTTTCCCTTGTCCTAGCTCTTGTTATTCTGATGAGCGGTTTTACCATTTGGAAAATAGGTGAAATAACTGCAAATTATCACACATTTAGTAAACTAAATATCGAAAAAATGGAAATGGTCCAAGGCGCAGCCGCTGATATTGCCAATGAGGCCGTGACCATGCGTCGCTTCAACTTTGTTGGCGATCCAAATGATATTCCAGTCTACAATGACTATAAAACGAAATCAAATGACCGCTTGAAATGGTTAGAAAAAAATCTTAATACAGGAACAGGAAAAGAATACATTACTTCTATAAAGCAAGCAAAAGAAGAATATGAAAGAATCGCTGAACTATCGATGGCCGCCAAACAAGCTGGTAAGTCTGATGAGGTCGCTCATTATATGGCTGAAGCAGGAAGTCCCTATAAAGCTACTATGACTGCTACAGAAAAATTAACCCTCGAGACAAGAACCTATGTCGCCCAAGAGCAAGAACAATACGCGAAAGATGCTAGATCTTCTCAAGTCTTTTTAATTGTTATCAATATCATTGTCATTATTGTATCTAGTATCATTGCATTTTTCATTTCTCGTAATATTTCGCGCCCCGTACATACTGTTGCTGAAGTTGCCAGCCAAATCGCCGCTGGAAACTTAGCCGCCGACACAATAACCTACCAATCAGAAGACGAAATTGGACAGCTTGCCGATGCTTTTAATAAAATGCGTACGAATTTGCGAACTGTCATATCCCAAGTATCCGTCTCTGCAGAACAACTTGCCGCTTCATCAGAAGAATTAACGGCAAGTGCAGAACAATCAGCTCAGGCATCTACGCAAGTAGCTATATCCATTATGGAAGTAGCTACGGGTACGGAAGCGCAAGGGCGAAACATTAATTCTGCGGCAGCAACAGTTGGAAATATAACAACAGCGATTCAAGAAATCGCCAGCAATGCCGGCATTGCCACTGGAATTAGCGACCGGGCTGCTGCTGCTGCACAAAATGGTGGAAACTCCATCGAAGCGGCCATCCAACAAATGAATACGATTAATCAAACCGTTACAGAATCTGCTAAAGTTGTCACAAAACTAGGTGAACGTTCCCGAGAAATTGGTCAAATCGTTGATACCATTTCCAATATTGCCAATCAAACAAATCTGCTGGCTTTAAATGCAGCTATTGAGGCAGCACGGGCAGGAGAACAAGGCAGAGGTTTCGCCGTTGTAGCAGAGGAAGTTCGCAAACTGGCAGAACAATCCCAAGCAGCAACGAAACAAATTGCATCACTCATTCAAGAGATACAAAATGAAACAGACAATGCAGTTACTGCTATGAATGACGGAACCCGTGAGGTGAAACTGGGTACCGATGTAGTAAATACTGCCGGCGGGGCTTTTACGGAAATTTCCAGTTTAGCCAGTCAAGTCTCCAGCCAAGTGAAAGATATTGCCTCTGCCATTGAGCGCGTAGCTGCAGGCAGTGAAGAAATGGTTGTCTCAATCCGTGAGATTGAAACCATTAGCAAGGAAACAAGCGGGCAAACACAAACCGTTTCCGCGGCCACGGAAGAACAATCGGCTTCCATGGAAGAAATCGCCTCCTCCAGTGAAGCACTGGCCCATCTAGCTGAAGAACTGCAAGTAACAATCGCTACGTTCAAACTCTAGGAAAAGCACTTCACAAATTCAAAAAATAAAAACGTTTTGAACCGCGAAAATACGAAGACTCTGAAGAACACGAAGGTAAAATATCTATACTCCTTCGTGTCCTTTGCAGCTCTTCGCGATCTTCGCGGTTCATTAATTCTTTATATTTTTGATTAAAGTATTTTTGCTCCTGGGGGCCAATGGATTGCATTGCCGCTCACGCTGAGCGCTGCCTCGGCGATTCCTTCACTCATTGTAGGATGGGCATGGATTGTTGCAATGACTTCATCCACCGTTGCTTCCAGATTCATTGCCAGTGCTATTTCCCCAATCAAATCAGTGGCTCTTGGTCCAAAAATATGTCCGCCTAGAATTTCTCCGCTTTTTTCAGCGACAATTAATTTAATCAGACCAGACTCACATCCTTCAATGAGGGACTTTCCATTTGCCAATAAAGGAAATAAACCAACTTTATAGGATATCCCTTGAGCCGCTGCTTCATCTTCCGTAAGTCCCACACCTGCAGCTTCTGGAATGGTATAAATGCAAGAAGGGATGACTTTAGGATTGTAGAAAGGACGATGACCTAACGCATATTCAACGGCTGCAACGCCTTGGGCAGATGCTGCATGTGCCAGCATCATCTGCGCATTGCAGTCGCCGATTGCATAAATATGAGGTATATTCGTTGCAAAATATTCATTTACAACAATTTTCCCCCGCTCCGTCTGGATTCCCACTTCTTCAAGCCCCATATTATGAATATTGGCCTTACGCCCTGTGGCCATCAAAATATATTCTCCTGCCACTTCATGGTTTTTACCAGCAGTTTGCACTACGGCACTTAATCCGTTAGAGGCTGGCAGTATTTCTTTTAATCCTGCTTCCAGCATAAAATCGATGTTGCACTCTGTTAACTTTTCCTTTACTCTCTTGGCAATTTGACGATCTACCATCGGTAATATTTCCGGCAGCATCTCGACAATTGTGACCTTTGTACCAAAAGAGCTATATAATGATGCAAACTCTGTACCAATAACACCACCGCCAATGATAACCAAGGACTTTGGCACTTTAGGTAAACTCAGCGCTGCCGTACTGTCAATGACTCCAGCACTATTTGCACCGGGTACAGGGATTTTACTGGGAACAGAACCGGAAGCCAGCACAATAATATCTGCATCAAGAGTTACTGTAGTCTCCCCTACCACCTGAACTTTGTGGGCATCTTTCAATACTGCCTGCCCACTATGAGTCTTCACTCCATGGGCTTTTAAGAGTCCCTTTACTCCTTGAACCAGGCGATTTACAATCGTATCCTTACGAGCCATAAGAGCTGGCCAATCCAAGGATATTCCTTCGACGCGCAGTCCATTATTTGCTTCTTCCTGCACATTGTGGTACAGCTTGGCAGTATGGAGAAGGGCTTTGGTGGGAATGCAGCCCACATTTAAACATGTCCCACCCATTTTTTCCTTTTCAACAATATGAACCTCAGCCCCCAGTTGTGCCGCGCGAATGGCTGCCACATATCCCCCGGGACCGCCTCCAACAATAATTACTTTTTTTTTCATGTTTTCTCTCCATTTGTTTTTTTCTATTACTTAGAATTAGCTGAAAAGATCATCACCGCTTTTAAAGCCAAGACCGGGATGGATATCAAAACGAACCGCTCCCACATTTGCTTTGTTCTGGGCAGCCTTGGTAACCGCAGCCGTTCCAATACTGCCAAAACCACCACATAATTCAAGAGATGTAATTCCCTGATCTACCAGCTCTTTGGCAACGTGTTCAGCTTCTTGATAGTCTTTGACTCCCACTACCGTTAAGTGAACCTCGGGTGTTTTCACAATCGATCGATGGTGGATAGGATCAGCCTCTGGGGCTATAAATATAAAGGCAGCTTGAAGAGCCATACTATCTACCTCCTACTCTTTTTTGATTAACTACGAAAGGTTTTTGCATAACATTGTCCGGCATGATAGGAACTCCGCACCATTGGACCGGAAACAACTTGGCTAAAGCCAATCTCATATGCCTTCTCTTCCCACATTTTAAAAGCAGTGGGATGGATATATTCCATAATCGGGTGATGCTGGGCAGACGGGCGAAGATACTGTCCAATAGTCAGGATTTGGCAGCCCACTGCTTTTATATCAACCATGGTTTGCAGCACCTCGTCATGTCCTTCTCCCAACCCAAGCATAATACCCGCTTTGGCAATATTTTTACCACTAGTACTAACCCGTTTGAGTAGTTGAAGAGACCGTTCATAAATCGCCTGTGGCCGCACATCTTTATATAAGCGTGGCACGGTTTCGATATTATGACTAATTACCTCTGGCCCCGCATCAATAATCTGCCTTAGTGATGCAAACTGTCCCAAAAGATCAGGAATCAGCACTTCGACTTTCGCTGTCGGCAATGCCTGACGAATCTCCTGTATGGTTTTAGCAAAATGTCCTGCACCACCATCAGGCAAATCATCTCTTGTGACAGAGGTTACCACCACATAGGCAAGGTTCAGCTGCTTGGCAGACAATGCCACGGCCTTAGGTTCTTCCCTGTCCACAGGCAAGGGTAACTGCCCATGCTCTACGGCACAAAATCGGCAATTGCGAGTGCATATGTTTCCCAAAATCATAAATGTACAAGTCTTCTGGGAAAAACATTCTCCGATGTTGGGGCAATTTGCACTTTCACATACCGTATGCAAATTGCCTGCATTCAGCATAGACTGCATCTGGGCAAGATCATCCTGATTGGGTGCCGGAACAACTAACCATGCCGGTCTCAGCATAGTGGACCATCTCCTTTATCCGCTCTACACTCACTAGCTCTGTTTGTATTTCAAATAATTCTTCAAATTGTTTTCGCAATTGCCTCCGTACCGCTCTAGAATCTACCGTCTCCAATATCCGGGACATAGAGGTGACTCCTAAAGAAGTAATACCGCAAGGCACAATAAAGGAAAAATGTGTTAGATTGGGGCAAACATTTAAAGAAACGCCATGCATCGTAACCCATTTTCGGATCGCAATGCCAATTGCCCCAATTTTTTGATCCTCAACCCATACTCCCGGATATTCTTTTTTGCGCGTCGCTGCAATCCCAAAACACGCCAGTGTTCTAATCAATAATTCTTCCATTTTGTTGGCGTAAGCATGAACATCCTTCTGCACTCCTGTTAAACCAATGATAGGATAACAGATCAGTTGTCCCGGGCCATGATAGGTAATATCCCCGCCCCGGTTTGACTCAAACACTTTGATGTGCTGCTCATCTAATACCTGTTGACTGACTAATAGATGATTGGAACTGCCTTTTTTTCTTCCTATGGTAAAGCAAGGCTGATGCTCAAGGAGAAGCAGCGTATCCGGGATAGCGCCCAGCTGCCTGGCCCGATTTAGAGTCTCCTGTAAATGAAGAATTTCATCATAACTGCAAACTTCAAGTTCTATACAGTATCCCTTGCGTCCCATTCTGCATCCTCCTATTCTAGATCCATGGCTAAATCAAAGCTTGATATGGTTTTTTAATCAGTTTTAAGAGTAATCCTAAAAATTCAGCGGCAGGCGCCCCATCAATGACGCGATGATCAAAGGATAAAGAAAGTCCGATCATTGGTTTAATTACAATTTCTCCATTTTCTACTACAGGTGTGTCTACCGTTCTGCCTACTCCTAAAATCGCTGCTTCCGGCTGATTGATGATAGGGGTAAACCAATCAACGGATTGATAAGCGCCGATATTCGTAACCGTAAAGGTTCCTCCCCGCATTTCCTGCATACCTAACTGATTATCTCTTGCCCGCAAGGATAAGTCTTTAATTTCCCGGCTAATTTGAGAGATGGTTTTGATATCTGCATTTTTCACTACCGGTACAACTAACCCTTGATTAATGGCAACAGCCACCCCTACATGGACTTCTTTATAATTTCTAATATTTTTGTCAACCAATGCGATATTAATATGTGGCGACATTTTAAGTGCCACAGCAACAATTTTCACCAGCATATCTGTAATGGTGATCTTAACTTCCGCTTCTTCATTAATGGTTTTTCGTAAGGCTAGCAATGCAGAAAGATCCGTGCTGACATGGTAATTGACTTTTGGTGCAACGGACCAACTAAGGGACATATTATCACCGACGGCTTTTCGCATGCCGGCATAAGGAGTCAGAGTAAAGTTCTCTTGCTCTTCGATGGGAGCAGGGCTGCCAATGCTCTTTGGTGTGCTTGCCTGCTGGGAATTGCCACCTTGGGCAATAAATGCAAGAACGTCATCTCGGACAATGCGCCCTGATGGACCGGTACCAGTAATCTGCGTAAAATCCACATTGTTTTTCTTGGCTAACTTGCGGGCTAAAGGAGAAGCCTTCACTCTATTTCCCGTAACTTCCTGGCTGCCACTATCTGCCTGCTTCGTTTCGGAAATCACTGGCTCTGCAGCAGGTGCTGCTTTGCCGGCAGTTTTTGCACCTTGAACTACTTCACCTTCCATACCAATCACACCCAGTAAAGCACCAATGGGAAGTTCTTCTTCCTCTTGGGCAACAATCCTGAGCAGCACGCCATCCGCTGGAGCATCAATGGTATTGGTCAGTTTATCAGTCATAACCTCCAGAATAATATCTCCCTTACTGACTGCATCCCCTTCATTCTTTAGCCATTTCACGATGGTCCCTGTTACCATAGACAGACCCATTTTCGGCATAGTAATTTCTACTGCCATATGTTCGCACTCCTTTATCATTAAAAGTTTCAGTCTCAACGATTCTTCTCACCCTTACCACATTAGAAAAAAAATACGTTGAAACGCGAAGACGCGAAGATTTGAAGATTAGGAATAAAATTCATAAAAATATAAGCTCTTCGTGTTCTTGTACTTCTTCGCGACCTTCGTGATATATCGTTTTTTACAAAGCTAAAATAAGCTCTTTACTGCTGCTATGATTTTGGTTTCGTTGGGTAAGTAAACGGCTTCTAGTTTCGCATTAAAGGGAACGGGGATGTCAAGAGCAGTGACCCGCACGATGGGAGCATCGAGCAAATCAAAACCTTCTTCCACAACAATGGCTGCGATCTCACCAGCAAAGCCGCTGGTACGAACCGCTTCGTTTACCACCACGAGTCTGTTTGTCTTCGCAACAGACTGCAAAATACATTCCTTATCTAAAGGAACCAGCGTACGCAAATCAACGACTTCTGCACTAATTCCTTCCTTTGCTAATTGTTCAGCCGCTGCTAATGCCTTGTGAACCATCCATGACCAAGCTACGATCGTTACATCCGATCCTGCTCTTTTTATATCTGCTTTGCCCAGAGGAATGACATATTCACCTTCCGGTACCTCACCGCTCATGGCCAGCAGCTGCTTATGCTCAATATACATGACAGGGTTATCATCGCGAATGGCTGCCGCCATTAAGCCTTTTGCATCGGCTGGGGTTGAAGGCATAATTGTTTTTATCCCGGGTATATGAGTGAACCATGCTTCTATACATTGAGAATGCTGAGCCGATGCCGTCATACCGCCGCCGCAAGGAGTCCGTACCACCATAGGGACTTTTGCTTTGCCGCCAAACATATATCGCATCTTTGCAGCCTGATTGAACAATTCATCCATGCATACACCCATAAAGTCAATGAACATAATTTCAACAACTGGACGCAGTCCGGCTGCCGCCGCACCAACAGCATGACCGACAATCGCTGTTTCGCTAATCGGTGTATCAAGTACCCGACCAGGAAATTCATCAAATAATCCTGCCGTAACTCCAAAGCAGCCCCCAAATTTTCCTACATCTTCACCTGCAATATATACGTTGGCGTCCCTTTGCATTTCTACTCTCATACCATCCCGAATGGCTTCGGCATATGTCATTTTTTTCATTTTCTTCATCCTTTCTTTGTTCTATATCAATCAAACTACCGATTCTAAATAGCAATCCTTAGGAAAGTCATAGCCTATATCCCTTTCCTCGCAGACCAGCAATGCAGCGGCAATCAGGGAGCATACACATCGGCCAGAACATCTTCTGGACTTGGCTCGGGACTACTTTCGGCAAATTCAACCGCCGCATCAATTTGCCCTTGTATCTGTTGTTGTATTTCCTTGAGTTCCGTATCCTTGGCAAATTTCAGGACCTTTAATTTTTCTTCTAATTTTAGTATGGGGTCTTTTTTCAACCACTCTTCTTGTTCTTGGGCATCTTTATATAAACCGGCATCTCCTTGGAAATGCCCATAATGTCTCCATGTTTTGCATTCAATTAAGCTTGGGCCTTCACCCTTTCTTGCGCGGCTGATTGCATCCTTTGCCGTTTCATAAACAGCAGCAACATCATTACCATCAATTGTAACTCCCGGAATACCATAGGATATGGCCCGCTGAGAAACATCCACAATATTCATATGATCTTTCTGATTCATAGAAATACCAAAACGATTATTTTCACAGACGAAAATCACTGGCAGCTTCCAAACGGATGCCAGATTTAATGCTTCATGAAAGGTACCTCGATTGGAAGCAGCATCACCAAAAAAACATACGGAAACTGCATCATTCTTTAGATACTGATTCGCAAATGCTGCACCAACAGCAATGGGCTGTCCTGCGCCAACAATACCATTGGCCCCCAAAATACCCAGCTCCACATCCGCAATATGCATGGACCCGCCTCTGCCTTTACAATAGCCTGTCACTTTAGCAAACAGTTCGGCCATCATCTTATCCACTTGCCCGCCTTTGGCAATTAAATGACCATGACCTCGATGAGTACTGGTGATATAATCTTTATTTGTCAGGCTGGCACATACGCCTGCAGCCACAGCCTCTTCCCCGCTATACAGATGAACAAAGCCAGGAAGCCTGCCTGCTGCAAATAATTCGGCTGCCTTATCTTCAAATTTACGGATTGTCAGCATTGTTTTATAAAAATCCAATAATTGTTCTTTCGTAACATCGCCCATATCATAACCCTCCTAAACTATTTTGACTTTTCTTATTACTCAGACATTTTTTATGAATGCTCCAATCCTCTCCTCCCTTGTAAGTAATTCGCTCGTAAGCTGCTTTTAATTCTTCACATACTATTATGTTGCAATTTTCATACCAACTCTTTACAGATAATAAAAACGCTATCGAACCACAGAGGCGCAGAGAACACAGAGAAGGAATAGATAAGGCAATTCTCTCCCTGTTCTCTGCGTCCTCTGTGCTCTCTGTGGTTCAAAACTCCTTTTGTACCTCTGTACATTCGATTTATCAATCCAACATATAGCTTCTAAAATAGAAAAACCCACCTGGTTTAGGTGGGTTTTGTATAAATGAACTGTAGCGTGAATGTCGTAACGGTGTATTACGGTGCTACACCTCGCTACACTTATTTGTTTTAATATTGTATTGCATACAATTGCATCTTTCGATAAACCGTGGTACGAGCTACGCCCATTCGTTTGGCAATATGACTAATATTTCCGTTGCACTCATGAAGCAGTGTAATGATTTCTTCTCGTTCTGTTTTTTCATTCTCCCGCCTGCGCTGTTCCTTAAAAGAGCTTCTTTGGGTTGGCAGTTCTGTCAACTCTTCGCAGCAATGATATACATCGGCAGGCAAATGTACTAAGGATACTGTCCTTCCCTTAACCAAATGGATAATTCGTTCTGCTACATTATGAAGTTCACGCACATTCCCTGGCCAGCTATATTTTTTTAAGCAATGCAATACTTCCGGATCTAGGTCAAATTCGCATTTTCGGCCTTTGCTCAAATTTTGCAAAAAGGAAGTAAGCAGTAAGATGATATCTTCCCCCCGTTCACGTAAAGGAGGTATGGTAACAGAGATTACATTGAGACGATAATAAAGATCTTGCCTAAAGCTCCCCATTCTCACTTCTTTCAACAGATTTTTATTTGTAGCACAAATGATTCGTACATCTGTAGCAATTATTTTATCGCTGCCAATGCGATTTATCTTTTTTTCCTGCAGTACCCGCAGTAAGGATACTTGCTGTTCTAAAGGCATGTCACCAATTTCATCCAAGAATAGCGTTCCACCTGCCGCCAACTCAAACTTTCCTGGACGCCCCCCTCGCTTGGCTCCTGTAAAAGCCCCTTCTTCATAGCCGAAAAGTTCACTGCCAATCAATTCCCGGGGGATTGCACCACAATTCACAGCAATAAATGGTCCCTTACGTCTAGCGCTTTGGTTATGAATCGCCTGAGCAAATAATTCCTTTCCGGTGCCGCTCTCCCCTTGCAAGAGTATATTTGAACTGCTTTCAGCCGCTAATACTGCCACTCCCATCACTTCACGCATAGAAGAACTATTACCAATAATATCATTAAATGTGAAATCCGCATTATGGGCACTATAGCAATTTGCTGAACTCTTGCCTTGTTGAATCGGACGCAGGATCACTACACCACCGCTCACTCCTCCCTGATCATCAGCAACAATTTCACCTGACGCCAAACAATGATTTATTCCCTTAGAGCCAGGCACTGACAGCTTAATACCAGAATACGATTTCTTATGATGCAGCATCTCTTTTGTAACAGGTGATATTTCTTTAAAAATAGTATCAATCGAGCAGCCGATCATATTTTGGTCATTGCGATTGAGCATTTGTTTCGTAATCGTATTTACGTCTTTAATAATGCCACATTTATCAATGAGGATCACACCGTCTGACATGGCATTAAAAATACTTTCCAGATGTTTATTCACTAGAATCATTTCATTTTGTTTCTGCTGCATCTTCAGCTGCATGGAAATTGCCTCTGAAGCCGCAGCCACCATGCCCAGGGTATGAGAATTTTTCTCATGTACAGGACCGGAAATATCTAGTACGGCAACCATTTCTCCTTGTTTATTAAAAATGGGTGCTGCCGAACAAGTCCAGCAGTGATGCGGTTGTGAAAAATGCTCCCAGCCTGAGACTTGAGCCGGCTTTCCCGTAGCCAGCGCAAGTCCAATTGCATTTGTCCCTACGCTTGCCTCTGACCAATTGGCTCCAAGAACAAAGTTAAGATATTGTGCATTCTTTAAACGTTCCTTATCACCAAAAGATTCTAATATATATCCTTTAATATCCGCCAATACGATAATGAATCCCGTATTGGAAAACATTTTATAAAGATTTTTCATAAAAGGATTGGCAATACGAATTGTTCTTTCGTTCTTATCTAGCAGCTCTTTAAGCTCATTACGCCCTAATTCAATTTGCCCCCGACCTTCTGTAGGGTTCATATTTCGATTGGCACATTTTTCCCATGATTTAGCAACCAAAGGCGAAACAATTCCTGCTGCGATTTTTCCTGAACGAATAAATTGATTCCAAGCTACCACCATATTATGACCAACGGGCTCACCGAGAACATTCATATCCATGAACTCTTCCCTCCAATCACTACGCAAAGCCTCTTACTAATCCCTTGTTTCGAATTTTCAGTCTTAGAAAACCACAATATCCTAAGGTGATACAACGTGTAAACAACACCATTATTAAAAATTCTATGAAATACTGCATTACTTCATTACTTCTCACCTATATTCCTGCAATTTTTAAAATTTCTTCTATGAATTGCAATTTATCCATCAATACTGTAAAATACAGTAACATTATTATTTAGGAGAGATCTATAATGGAAAAGTTTATTACGCTCCTGCGCGAAAAGGGATATAAAATAACACCGCAGCGACGAGCTGTAATCACTGCATTCATGAACTGCGACAGATTTGCCACTGCACAGCAGATCCTAGACCATGTAAAGCAGTTATATCCTGATGTCAGCTTAGATACGGTATATCGCAATTTAACATTGTTAGTGAACCTTGGAATCATTTGTGAAATTCATACCCCCGGTAAGGATAGCAATATATATGAGCTTATTACTACAGCGCATCACCATCATTTAGTCTGCCTGGAATGCGGTAAGACAGAATGTTTAGATTTCTGCCCTGTCACTAAAGAAAGTTTTGATTTAATTGGTAAGAAACACTTTAAGATCATTTCCCATTCCCTTGAATTCTATGGTTATTGTGCAAGTTGTCATACTCAATGATAAAAGATAAGAACCCGCGAAAATTACAGGTTCTTATCTTTTATTATCTAATATCCTTTTTATGAAACTATTCCTTCCAAATTTCTTTCTAAAAACAAGCATTTTGAAGTGTCCATAATATTCCCGGCAATCCTGCGTATCTGCTGCGCCTGCCCTGAAAAATATAACCTCCCTATTCCTAATTTGCCATTGTCATTTAAAATCCCAGCATTGCTAAGGGCATTCCTAATTTGATTAGCCGTTTCTTCTGCTGGATCAATTACCTTCACTTGATCTCCCATGAATTCTTTTATGAACCCGCTTATATACGGATAATGAGTGCAAGCTAATAATAACGTATCTATTTTCTCTTTTTTTAAGGGAGTTAAGTATTCATCAATTGCATCTTGTATTTCTATACCAGTTAACTTTCCTTGTTCAATGAGAGGTGCAAATTTAGGGCAAGTCTGAGCGTACACCTTACTCTCCGGTCTTAATGCTAACAAGTTTTTGTGGTGCATCCCACTACGAATTGTCACCTCTGTTCCAATAACGCCGATACGTTTATTGACGCTGGCAGCTATCGCTTGCTGTGCTCCTGTGCTCATTCCTATTATTTTAAAGTCATGATTCTTCTGAAAATCCTCCAATCCCAGTACAGTAATGGTATTACAGGCACTTACAGCTATTTTTATATTACAGCGATCAAAAAAAGACAGCATTTGATTCACGAATTCTCGTATTTGCCATGGATTTCGAGGGCCGTACGGAGCACGCGCCGTATCGCCAAAGTAGATGATATCCTCATTTGGCAATACCTTCTTTATTTGCTTGTAAACACTAAGACCACCAATACCTGAATCAAATATTCCAATTGGCAAACTTCTTTTCATGATATCTCCTCCTTATTAAATAAAAAAATCCAGCAAAGCAATCCTGATAAAAGGATTGCTTTGCTGGATTTCATTTACGTTAGTAATAAATGAAACAGCCACATATTTTTTTGAGAGTATCACTACTCTGTCATTTGTACATGAATGCCTTTTTTTATACTGTTATATTTTTTTTGAGCATCTTTAAATGCTACAATAATCGCTTTCTGAGAAGCCCCAAAATAGCGATTTTCCACTTCTGTGCGAATGATCTCACTATCCGTTGTTAAACTCTTATTATTAAAAATGGTGGTAATAAAATCGTTCGTTAGACTGATTGCAAATGTACTGCTGCACGTAATAATGTTTCCAGAGTCTTTATCTACTACGAAACAAATGGAAAAACGTCCATATTGATGAGTTACTGCGTCATTCTGCGGTGACTTGGCATCACCCACAATGCAAATGGTATTAGATCCAAACATAGAATTCACCTACAATTCTCATGCTTTAAGGATAACATCGCAGATAATAAATTGTCAATACCATCACAAATCGTGCAGCAAATACGAAAAACCCAATCCATATCAAATTCTCTTATTAACTAAATAATACCATGATGGAGTGGCTAACTGTATATACTACTAACACACCTGCAAAAATCACGATTGGACTTTCTTTCCAGCTTTCCTCTGTTTCATTCATTGTTATCATCACATCCTTATTTATCCTTAGCGTTCTGTCTTTATTATTGCCACCACATAGGATAAATATTACAAATCACTAAAACTAGTTTACAGGCTATAAAAAAACAAAAATGGATTTCTTATATAATCACCTCTGCCGATTAGAGAACGTGATTATATGAGAAATCCATTATCCTTTATCATTTTTAGCAAATTACTTAACTGACTCCTAATGAATACAGCAGAACTTGTTTTCCTCTACTAAAATAGGGCTTGGTTTTCCTATATAGTAACCTTGTACATAATCCAAACCAATTCTTTTGGCTTCTAGAAAAACAGACTCGGAACTAACGTATTCAGCAATGGTTCGAATACCAAGCTGCTTGGCAAAATACACGATGCTTTCAACAATGGCGACCATTGCAGGATTTGTTCCAATTTCACTAATTAATGAGCCATCAATTTTAATATAATGAGCTCCCATATTAAGAATATAAGCAAAATTTGAGTAACCGCTGCCAAAATCGTCAATTGCTATTTTGGCACCAAATGCTTTTATTTTTTTGATAAAAAAAGATAAATCCTCTGGGTTCTTAAATTCTTCTGATTCAACAAATTCAAAAGTGACTCTTTTCGCGATGCAAGAGTCTTCCAATAATTCTCCAATTAACTCTTGTACTCCATGGTCTAATATATCCGCTGCACTTAGATTGATGGAAAAATCAACATCTTTGTCTGCGAAGTGAGTAAAAGATTTTTCTAAAACCACTTCTGTCAGACGTGGATACAGCTTAGTTTTCTTAATAATAGGCAAGAATGTTCCAGGTGAAATCACCTGCCCATCTCGGCCAAGCAGACGAACCAATACTTCATATTTACTAATTTCAAAAGTAAGAGTATTCATGATCGGCTGATAATATACCATGACCCGATCTTCCTGTATTGCATCTTGCACTTCATGTATCCAATGAAGATTATTGCGATGAGTCTCCTTCATAGGCAAATCATCATGATACACTTTTAGCGGCAGACAGTATTGCCTGGCGTATTCCAAAGCCATTTGTGCTTTTTCTAAAGGTTTATCTTTCGTAATTGCAATACCGATAGTAACAAAAAGATATGAACTATGACCATGAATTTTAAAAGGCACCTTTTCAATTACATTATGAATATTCAGCATCCAATCACTAAAGTCCTTCTCATTTCCCTCATTAGCCAGGATGGCATATTCATCACCTGCTAAACGGTATAATTTATAGTGATATGGTTCTATCAGCTTTATCAGACGTTCTGCCAGTTCCAGCAATAAATCATCTCCTGCCTGATAGCCGTAAAACTCATTGATCGTGCGAAATTGTTCTACATTAATAATTGCTAAATGAGGCTCTCTTGCATCTTTCATATCTTCATTCAGCTGCAGCCGGTTGGGAGTTGTCGTAAGTTGATCCGTATACATCTGTTTTTGCAGCTGTACTGCCTTTTCTTGTACCCGCTCTTCCAGATTTCTATTAAGCTCCTGCACTTCTTGCAAGGCTTGCTGCCTCAACATTTTTTCATTGGACAGAGCGAGCAGCATCTCATTCATTTCTCCTGCCAAAATAGCAATCTCATCCGTTCCTGATACACATAGAGTTGATGACAGATCCTGGGTCTTGGTTATATAGACGATACTCCTAATTAATGAATACAAACGACGAAATAATATTTTTTCTAATATCATCGGTAACAGAAAACTAAAAATCAAACCACTGCACAATATCAAAATAGCTCCATAATAAATACTTTTTCGACCTACTAGGTGTAAATGCTGCTCCTCTAAGAAAGGCATAGTAAGAGCAAGATTTTCATACCTACCAGTAGCTGAATTTTTAATAAAGATTTGTTTTTCCTCAAATTGCTGATCCAATGAATAATGTAAGGAAGCATATACACAAAAAATAAATAGACCAAAGGTTACGATCACTAGCATTGTTATTTTGGATCGCAGGGTCAACTATATCATCTCCTATTTCCCGGTAATTAGTAATTCTTTTGGCTCTACGATGAGAACCACAAAGGACACAGAGAATAAAGAATACGAAATAAAGCACCAGCTACAGAAAGCGGGTGCCAATTTAATAATTACATTGTAATTATATTCGCAACCTGGCAGTCATAGACAATTCCTTAGACCCACGGCTTTGCGTCCTTACCTTTCAGTAAGTTTGCCCAATATTAACTTTGAAATTTTTGTCAAATTATACATATAATTGTATTGCCTTATTATTATTAAGTCAAGTAAAACTTAAGGACTAAAGTCCTCCAAGCAAGGATCTTTTTTAGAAACCCTCTATGTATCCCTTAAAAAAACAAAAAAATTGAACTGTGAAAACGTAAAGATTACAAAGAATAGACACAACGCCGTCAATACAGCGTTGTGCCTCTGTAATCCATATTTTACAAAACTTTTAATATACAGGTGTGCAAAAATCCGAATATGTCTTTATTTTGGACGTAGCAACCTGAAAAAATAATTCCTTGAGTTTACGGCACACAGGGCCTTGATGACCATTGCCAATTTTTCGGTCATCCACTTCAACAACAGCCACCACTTCCATCGCTGTACCGCTGAAGAAAACTTCATCCGCTGCATATAATTCCGTTCTGGTAATACTGCGCTCAATCACTTCAATGCCAAGCTCCTGGCGTGCCAAACGCATGACTGTATCTCTGGTAATACCTTCAAGAATATTGTCAGATGGAGGTGGAGTAATTATTTTCCCATTGCGAACCATAAATACATTTTCCCCCGGACCTTCACAAACATGACCATTGCGTGTTAAAAATAAAGCCTCATCATACCCTTTGCTCACTACTTCTAAAGAAGCCAGAGCCGAATTAAGATAAGCGGCTGTAGGCTTAGTGCGAGGCGGCAGCATGTTATCCCCTAAGCGTTCCCAGGAAGTAAATGCGGCCCGAAGCTCATCTTTGCCCGTAAAGTTACCCATCGGCTGACAATAGATCACAATTCGGTTATCATCATCTAATAAGCTAGGAGCAACATGATTGGAGCCTTTAAATGCAACTGGCCTGATATAGGTTGTCGTCTGAAGATTATTTTTCTTAAGCAATTCAATCGTAGCTTGGCATAGCTCATCTACCGTATAAGGAATATTAATATACAACACTTTGCAAGATTGCAGAAGACGTTCATAATGCTCTCTCAGCCGAAATACATACAGCTGTTTTTCAGTCTCATCCCAATAAGCCCGTATTCCTTCAAAACAACCGAGCCCATAGTTAAATCCTTTACAGCGTACACTGATATGTACTTCCCTCTCCAAAACAATCTTTCCCTCATAAAAAACATACATATTTTCCATCCCTACAGTTCCTCCTCATTCTAATGCAGTCTCTTTCGAAAACTATCTATAGCCACAAACGGGCCAAGGATGAGCATAACTATAAGCGTAGGTAGTAGAAAGTTGAAGCGTTAGTTATGCTCATCCTTTGCCGTCCTAAATGAGACTTCCCCAGAGACTGCTAATCATTTATTTTTTGCCGCCTAAATAGGCTTCCATAACCCGTGAATCTTTAGCAATATCAACCGCCTGGCCATGAAGACTTATGCGTCCCGTTTCTAATACATAGGCGTACTTGGCAATCTTTAATGCCTGCCTTACATTTTGTTCCACAAGCAATACCGTAGTTCCTTCTTGGTTAATTTCCTGAATTACCTTAAAAATGTCCGCCACTACCAGCGGTGCTAATCCCATTGAAGGTTCATCAAGCAGCAATAATTCGGGTCTGGACATCAACGCTCTGCCAATCGCCAGCATTTGCTGCTGACCACCCGAAAGCGTCCCTCCCAATTGGGATTTTCGCTCTTCCAGTATGGGAAATCGTTGAAAGATCCGCTGTAAATCTGCCTGCACTTCATTATCATTGCGCTGGCAAGCTCCCATCTCCAAATTTTCCAATACCGTCATTCGGGACAGTATGCTGCGTCCTTCCGGTACTAGAGAAAGTCCTAAACTCACGATTTTATGGGTTGCTGCCCCACTAATATTCTGACCTTTGAACAAAATCTGACCCGACTCTGGCTTAATCAATCCCATAATAACCTTCATAACCGTCGTCTTGCCGGCACCATTCGCGCCAATTAAAGAAACAATCGACCCTGCAGGGACAGTAAGATCAATATTTTTCAATGCCTTAATATTGCCATATCCTGCGGCAAGCTGTTGCAGCCGTAACATATTAGTCTTCCTCCTTGCCAAGATAGGCCTCAATTACTGCCGGATGATCCTGAATGATCTTTGGAATACCCTCGGCAATTTTTTTGCCAAAATTCAATACTACCAGTCTGTCACAAATATTCATTACCAAGCCCATATCATGCTCAATCAGAATAACGGCTTTACCCAATGCTTGAATTTTCTTTATCAATATCTGAAGATCATCGGTTTCACTCTCATTCATTCCAGCAGCCGGTTCATCAAGTAACAATAAATCCGGCTGGGACGCTAACGCCCTGGCAATCTCCAAACGCCGCTGTTTGCCATAGGGCAGGGCTCCTGCCAAAGACAATTCATCTTCACCAATTCCTACTAAATTCAATAATTCTCTTGCCTTTTCGCGGATATTTTTTTCTTCTTGCCGCTGAGCAACTGTACGCCATATGCCCTGCCACAATCCGGCCTTCATTCGGCAATGTGCGCCAATTACAACATTTTCTAAGGCTGTAAGATGCTCGAACAGACGAATATTTTGAAAGGTTCTGGCAATCCCCAGTTCTGTAATCTTATGTGGTTTAAAATCGACTAATGATTGTTCTTGATAAATAATCCTGCCAGAGCTAGGTGCCAGTACACCCGTAATGAGATTAAACAATGTGGTTTTACCTGCTCCATTCGGTCCAATAACTCCTACTATTTCTCCTGGATTAACCGTAAAACCCACATCCGTCAGAGCCGCCAAACCACCGAATTGTTTCGTGACTTGTTCAAGTAGTAAGGTCATGGCGTCGTCCTCCTTGTTACCTCATCTTGGCCCGCAACCTTAGACCCACGAGTCAGCTTTGCCCGCCATAATGCAAGAGTACTTTCACTAATAAGTCCCTGGGGACGAAAAGCCATCATCAAAACTAGTATTCCCCCATAGATCATCTCCCGATACTCAGTGGCAAACCGCAGTACTTCCGGCAATACGGTCAGAAGTACTGCTCCTAAAATTGGTCCCCATACCACATCACTGCCACCGAGAACAGCAAACAATAATATTTCTACTGCCCGATGATACGCAAAATCTTTCGGGCCAATATAAAAAGTGATATGGGCTGCCAGACCACCAGCAATACCAGCTACAAAAGCCCCCATAAAAAAGGCTAATAATTTATAGTAGCGGGTATCAATACCAGAAACTTCTGCGGCATGTTCATCCGCTTTAATTGCAGCAAATGCTCTGCCTAAACGGGAAGTGCTAAGACGCAAGGCAAAAAAAATCAAGAACCCTAAAATCAGAGCCAGAATGAGAATCACAGCAATACTGCCTAATTGCCGTACACCGATTCCGCCAATACCACCTGCTAGCCCAAAAGCAGCAATCCCTTTACTGAGCATTACACCCATAGAAGGAATTGACGAAAGCCCTAAAGCACCATTGGTAATCTTAAGATTGAGAATAATCACCCTAACTACTTCGCCAAACCCGAGAGTCGCAATTGCCAGATAGATGCCCCGCAATCGAGTGGTGGGAATACCGATGATTGCTGCCAATAGACAAGCCGCGGCGCCGCCTAAAGGAACCGCTGCATATAAAGGAACTCCAGTTTTTAAAGTAAGAAGAGCTGAAGTATAAGCTCCTACGCTCATAAAACCGGCATTGCCCAAGGATAATTGTCCAGTAGACAACGTTAGATAAATACTAATGCCTAAAATGGCATTTATGATGATAAAAGTTATGAGCTGCATATAATACGGATTTAATAAAAACTCCATGCCTACCGTCCTCCTTGCTGCTCTTTGCTGCCAAAAATCCCCTGAGGACGCAAAAATAACAGTAAAATAATGAAACCAAAAGCTACAGCATCCCGGTACGACGATACCCCATAGGCTACACTGAATATTTCAGCGATGCCTAAGAGCAATCCGCCAACCATTGCTCCGGTAATATTGCCTAAACCACCCAAAATAAGTACTGCTAACCCTTTGAATCCCATAGTAATTCCCATGGTTGGCTCGATTGCATTAAAGGCCAGCCCAACAAGTACCCCAGCTCCTCCTCCCAGAGCCGATGCCAGCATAACCGTCAGCACGATTACTTTTTGTGTATCCACACCTAACAGATTAGCCGTTTCAATATTTTCAGCCGTAGCACGAATGGATTTGCCCAATCGTGTTTTTGCCAGCCAGAAACGCAAAGCAACCATTAGCCCAAATGAAATGGCCAAAATAATAATCTGCACCGCTGAAATTTTAAGTCCGCCCACCTCAAATAGTTGTGCAGCATAAATGGATGGAAAAGATTGCGCTTGTGGTCCAAATAGTCGAAGTGCCAAGCTCTCAAGAAAAATGGATACCCCAATCGTACTAATCAGCGGCGCTAATTCAGAAACCTTACGACGGCGCAGCGGTCTCAGTGCCACACGCTCCATAAGATAGCCCAGCACTGCTCCTGCAATCATAGCCCCGAACAAGGCACTAAAGATACTCATCTTGAATTTAGTAGCCAAAATCAAACCAATGAAGGCACCAAACATGAATATTTCACCATGAGCCATATTAACAATATTTAATACACCAAAAATCAGGGTGTAGCCTAAAGCAATCAATGCATAGGTACTGCCTAAGGTGATGCTGTTAACCATCTGCTGCAAAAACAAGTATAACTCCCCCAGTCTTAACCTTACTCGACCTTATTTTAGTTCTGTGAACTGACCGTCTTTTACAACGAGAACCGTAACATCCATCGCCGGATTACGTTTCTCATCAAAGGCAAACGTACCAGTTACACCCGAATAATCTTTGACCGTAGCCAATGTATCACGAAGTTTTTGCCGATCCGTAACTGAGCCTGTTTTTTCGATTGCAATTGCCATAATTTGCAGTGCATCATAAGCCTGAGCTGCGAATTGGTCAGGTTCTTTATTGTATTTTGCCTTGTAAGCAGCTATAAAGCTTTTAACCTTAGCATCATCTTTTCCCGGAAACCAAGGACTCGCTACGATGGCTCCCTCGGCTGCATTACCAGCTGATTTAATCAGCTGCGGCGAGTTAAAGCCGTTATTACCAACAACGGGAACAACAATTCCAATTTCCCGTGCTTTTTTAAGAATCAACGCAGCCTCCTGATACAATCCAGCAACCATAATGGCATCAGGATTCAGTGTGGCAATCTTGGTTAACTGAGCGGAAAAATCAGTATTTTTGTCAGCAAACGTTTCCACTGCAATTACTTCTACGCCAATTTCCTTTAAAGTCTTTTCAAATATCTTAAACCCTGATACCGCCAGATCATTATTATCGGAATACATAATCGCTACTTTTTTCAAATTGAATTTTTCTTTAGCCTTTTTTACAGACTGTGGTATAGCAGCCGAATCAGGCAAAGAATTGCGGAAGACATAATCGCCGATCTCCGTAATTCCTTCTACTGTCAATGACGTTCCCATAATGGGTACTCCTTCTTGATTGACAATTGGTCCAACAGCAAACATTTCACCACTTAATGTGGGACCAATGAGGGATAATACATTGTCCTTGTGAATCAGTTTGTTAACAGCATTAATCGCTTCATTCTTCTCACCTTTAGAATCTTCAAAAATAAGTTCAAGCTTTACTTTTCCCTGGGCATTGACCTCATCTCTAGCCAGTTCTAATCCTTGACGGATTGACTCACCATAAGCCGCACCAGCTCCAGTCAGATAGGAAACCACTCCAATTTTAGCAGTACTGCCATCTGAGCCTGCCCCCCCTTTATTCTCAGACTTTTCACTGCCGCATCCTAGAACCATAACCGCTAAAACCATCAGGAAAAGACTTACTATACTCTTCTTTTTTATACTCCTTGTTACCATACGACTCTCCACCTTTTTTATTTCTTTTTGCCAAATCAAAAAGCCCCTATCAACGCTTTTATTGGCGTTGATAGGGGCGACGATACGCGGTACCACCCTACATTGGACTCATTGCATCTGATTATGTAATCAGACTTCCGATTAACGCTCGGCGGCGCTTTTGCTTAACAATACGGAATGCAGCTGCAACAGTATTGATTTCGGCAAAAGAGTTCCTAGGCGAGATGACACTCACAATTTCGCTCTGGCTCACACCAACCGCCAGCTCTCTGTAGCGTTTTATCTGCTGCGTCGCTCCTAGTCATTACTTTTTGTTATAAAGTTTTTCCTAAAAGATCAATGATGTACATCCTGCGCTGCCTTTTCAAAGTAGCATTCCACATTTCAAATCCCACACCATAATTCTTTTTTGTAATGGTGTATTCATTATCACAGGACATTGATCTTTTGTCAAGAAGTTTTATAATATAAAATATAGACTGTATTTAATAATAAAACATTTTAAACCGCGAAGACGCGAAGATTATAAAGAACACGAAGGATATGAAATAGTCATAATATCCTTCGTGTCTTTCGTATTTTCTTCGCGATCTTCGCGGTTCATTTCTGTTTTATAACGTTATATATTTTTTCAAATTATTTCACATAATTCGTTAGCTTACCAATGTTCTCCACTTCTACCGTTACCACGTCACCGGATTTCATCGGGCAAGTGCCAGAAGGAGATCCCAATGCCAAAACATCACCAGTTTCCAGGGTCATGATCTTTGAAACCCAGCTGATCAAAAATGGAATACTCAAGGACATTTCACTTGTGTTTCCATCCTGTACCACTTTTCCGTTTAAGGTTGTAACAATTCTCAAATGGGTCGGATCAATACCAGTTACCACCCATGGCCCAATAGGTCCAAAAGTATCAAAACCTTTTCCCCGTGTAAACTGCGGGTCTGTTTTAGTCAAATCTCTTGCCGTTACATCATTAAACACGGTATAACCAAAAACGTAGCTTAACGCCTCTTCTTCCGGAATGTTTCTGCCGCTCTTACCAATTACTAAGGCAACTTCGCCTTCAAGCTCAACCTTGTTCGTTAAATCAATTGGCGGCAAGCATATGGTTTCTTTGTCTGCAATTAGCGCAGATTGCGGTTTTAAGAAAAGAAAAGGTTCTTTTAAATTTGCCGTACCACCCGTTTCTTTAGCATGTCCGGCAAATGTCCAGCCAAAATTGACTACCTTTGATGGCTCTACAGGAATTAGAATTTTTGCATCTCCAAGAGCGACTTCCGTCCCCTCATAGGAACATGTACCAGCAGCGATTTCTGCAAATTCATTGGCTAATTGAAAGATAGTTTCTCCCTCAATAACGCCATAATGTATGTTTCCATCGCTATCTTGATAGCGAACAATTCTCTTTGACTTTGTTACTATGGTATCTTCAGGAATCGTTCCTTCTGCTGTGCCAACGCAAGAAGCAGCTAAAAGCTCTCCTGCTAACATTCCTTCATGATATTCTTTTTCCATTATAAATCTCTCCTCACTCTGCGCAAGAACACTTTATATAGTACCTTATCAGCCCTAAATCAGTGAATACTGACGGTCTATTTTCCTACAGTTTTAAAGCTGACAAGGTACTAGTTTCTGCACTTTTAGTATAGTACGATCCTAAATATAATGAAAATATCAATTAATCATGGTATGATAACTATAAGTTATTGACGGGGTGGAATAAAAAATGGATATAAGAGAATTAGAATATTTTGTTACTGTTTCTGAACTAAAGAATTTCACGGCAGCTGCTCATAAATTGCACATATCTCAGCCAGCTATTTCGAAAGCCATTCATAAGTTAGAGGAAGAACTAGGATTTCAGCTGCTGGACCGAACCCAGAAAAAAGTACTACTAACGGAAGAAGGGGTCGTATTCCTTAGTTTGGCAGAAGATATCTTGGCAAGAATGGCTGCTGCCCAGAACACCATGATTGAATATAAGAATTTGACGCGAGGTACTTTTCGGATTGCCGTTCCGCCATTATTGGGAGCGTATGTGTTCCCTCAGTTATTTGCAGATTTTAAGAAAAGCTATCCCTCTCTTGAGATGTCCGTTATCGAAGACGGATCTTCAACAGCTGTTGATTTGGTACAACAGGAAGACGTACATGTAGGTCTTGTCATCTTACCGCCCACATTAACCGACCTTCATTCCCACTTAATTACTTCACAAGAAATCGTCGTTTGCCTTCCTACTGACCATCCCTTAAGCAGCCAGCCCTTTTTGACCTTTGAACAACTAAAAGATGAACCCATCATACTCTACAATGAAGGTTTTGTCCTGCGAAGAATCATTTTGGATGAATATGCAAAATACGGTTTAGTTCCCAGGGTCGCACTCTCAACAAACCAATTTCAGACCATAAAAGCATTAGTAGCAAAAGGAGTGGGAATCTCCTTTTTACCAAAGAATTCAATAAAGGTCGTAAACCACGTCACAAAGATCCCTCTTCACCCCCACCTGTTCCTTGAAATGGGTCTCATTTGGAAACCAAATAAAATTTTACCTCTGGCTTGCAAAGCCTTTATCGATTTTGTAAATGAATTCGAATATGTGAAATAGCATAATAAAACATATATAAAATCGAACCACAAAGACGCAAAGGACACAAAGAGTTCTATTTATAACTTATTTTGTGTACTCCTTTGGGTGCCGCATCAGCGGCATTGCGCCTTTGTGGTTTCTTTTTAATTGTTTAACTTAAAACTTATACAGCCTAACAAGGAAACAATCGCAAATCCAACGATAAGAGTGCCTGATATGCGATTAACCCATATCAATCTCTGGTAATTGAATCTATGTCGCAGCAACTGAACCGTTCCACTTAACATAAACCACCATAAGCAAGATCCTAAGAATACTCCTGTTACCAATAAACAAGAGGAAAAGAAATCGTCTTTTGCATCAACAATCCCAAAACCTGCAAAAACAGCACTAAAAGACAATATGGTCATCGGATTCGTTATGGTCAGGAAAAACGTGGTAAGATAGGCTCTTATCCATCCGTCTTGATAAACCTCTTCATTTATTGGAGCAGGTTTGGCAATAAAAGTACCATACCCAAGATAAAATAAAAAACCACTGCCTACAATACGAAAATATAGGCTATTATCTACAAATAAATTCGTAATTATGGTAAGTCCAAAGGCTGCTATACTTCCATAAAAAGCATCTGCAGTTGCCGCTCCTAAACCTGCAGCCAACCCATTACGCATCCCTTGGGTTAATGTTCGACGAATACACAAAATTCCAATAGGCCCCACCGGAGCGGCGATAGAAAATCCCAGTAATAGGCCCTTGATCAGCCACATCGAATCCAGCATCTGCAAACAACTTCCTCTCTGATTTTATTGGAGTGAATTTCTACCTAACTCCAATCTTCTCTATATAGGCAATATAGGATTTTCTTTCACTGTAGATAAAATGACCGTAGTACGTGTTTTAGCAACACCTGGAATGGATTTGATATTTTCACTCACTATCCGTTCTAAATCGCGTGTCCCTTTACACCGTACTTTCAACACATAATCCTCGTCTCCAGCAATATGGTGACATTCTTGTATTTCCTTCGTATCTTGCACAAATTCCAGAAATCCTTTTCGATGTTCAGGCTTGTCAAGATAGATAGCAATATACGCAGCTAAGCCATAGCCAACTGCTTCAGGGTCTATTAGCGCATAATATCCTTTGATAATACCACGCTCCTCTAACTTATGTACGCGCTCAGCTGCCGCTGGCGCTGATAAACCTAAGAGAGCTCCCAATTCCGCCCAAGTGGTGCGGGCTTTTTCCATTAGTTGCTTTAACACTTTCGAATCAATTGAATCAACCATATCATACCTCCGTTTAGTATCTTTTATAGTAATTATAGTTAACATTAATAACAAACGCAATCTTTCTTGGATGTTTATCTAAATTTAAACAAACAAAAACGAGCTACGTAGATAATCCTACACAGCTCGTTTCACCTCAATTCACTGCCTCAAAGAAGCTTTCGCTACAAAAGCATCATTGAAAAGCTTTTTTGTAAATTTCTAATATTTCTGCTTCATTTGTATCTTTCGGATTTCCCGGAGTACATACATCTTGATAAGCCATCTTTGCTAATCGCGGCAAGTCTTCTTCTTTACCGCCAATTTCCACTAGCTTTTGCGGAATTCCTATCTTTTTAGACAAGGTAACTACAGCATTAACAGCCGCCTTTCTATATTCTTCGGGACTCATAGTATCCACGCCTTCAACGTTCATATTGCGGGCAATTTCTCTATACTTTTCTCCCGTAGCAGATGCATTATACTCCATAACATAAGGCAGCAATAGTGCATTAGCCACACCATGCGGCGTGTCATAAACCGCTCCTAACGAATGAGCCATGGAATGGACAATACCAAGCCCTACATTTGAGAACCCCATACCAGCTATGTACTGTGCGGTACCCATACCATCTCTAGCTTCAATATTGGCAGGTTCAAAAACTGCTTTTTCCAGATGTTTTGTGATGAGCTCAATGGCTTTTAATTCAAACATGTCCGTCAATACCCATGCTCCTTTTGTGATGTAGCCTTCAATCGCATGAGTAAGAGCATCCATACCAGTAGCAGCAGTAAGGCTTTTTGGCATGGAAGTCATTAATTCCGGATCTATAATCGCCACTATCGGAATATCATTGGGATCTACACAGACCATCTTCTTTACCGCTATTTCATCCGTAATTACATAGTTAATCGTTACTTCTGCTGCCGTGCCTGCTGTCGTAGCCACAGCAATAATTGGCACACTTTTATTTTTGGTATCTGCAACCCCTTCTAGAGACTTCACATCGGAAAATTCAGGATTATTAGTAACAATGCCGATTCCTTTGGCTGTATCGATAGAGGAACCACCGCCAATAGCAATCAAAAAGTCTGCTTTTTCCTCTGCAAATTTCTTAACGCCACTTTGCACATTCTCAATCGTAGGATTTTGTTTTACATTGTCATAAATTTCATAGGGTATCTGGGCTTCTTCCAAAACTGCAGTTACTTTTTGCGCAACATTAAACTTTAATAAATCTTTATCCGTTACGACTAATGCTTTTTTAAACTGCCTTCTTTTCACTTCCTCAGGAATGGCATGGATGGACCCAGCACCAAAATAGGAAGTTTCATTCAATACAATACGATTTGCCATGACAAGCACCTCTTTTTATAATTTTCATATCTTAACGTTATTCATTCGATGATTTATATACACTAGTCGATCTTCTTGTTCTGCGGTTCATGGGAACTATGAATAGGGCTTCGCATACATGTTGTATTTTGCCCAATACCTAGAGGAATAGAAATCAGCAAGAGCAATGCTCCTACCAAGGCTAATGTAGCAATAGCATATAGCCCTGCATAAGAATTATGAAAGGTCTGTTCAGCCCATACGCGTAAGTTAGGGGCAATAAAGCCTCCTAAATTACCGACGGAATTGATAAGAGCAATTGCACTGGCTGCCGCTATACCAGATAGAAATCGTGTAGGCATAGTCCAAAAAATTGGCTGGACAGACACATATCCTGCCAATGCTATGCTAAGTGCAAAAATCCCAAGCACTGGTGAACTTGTGTTCGAAATAAAGAGCCCCACACCTCCACAACCCATGAGTAAAGCTGCAAGAATACCTCTTTTTCCAGACTGGTCAGAGTATCTGGGAATGATAACGGTAGCGATTAGGGCACAAATCCAGGGAATAGCACTAACTATACCAACCATAGTCCCCACTTTTTTCCCTAATAACGCGGCTACCTGAGTAGGCAAATAAAAAGTGACGCCATATACACTTAGTTGAACTGTGAAATAAATAGCACATAGAAATAAAACCTTAGGATTCCCCAAAACCTTGAGTGGACTAACGTTTCCTTTGGGTTTGTTATTATCTTCGTCTTGAATTTCAGCAATGAGAGCCTGCTTCTCATTATCTGGAATCCAACTAGCATCTTGAGGTCTGTCAACAAGATACCATATGGACCATATTCCAACAGCCACTGCCAATAATCCTTCTACTAAGAACATCCACTGCCAACCATGAAAGTTAAGTATCCCATCCATATCTAAGAGTAAACCTGAAATTGGCGAACCAAAAATCAAGGATAGAGGTGCACCCATATAGAATAATCCCATGACCGTACTACGGCGACTTGAGCTAAACCAAAAAGTTAAGTAATAGATTATACCAGGAAAAAATCCTGCCTCACACAAGCCTAACAAAAAGCGAAGCATTAAAAATGATGCTTCCGTTTCTACATAAGCAAACCCAGCAGCCACAACTCCCCAAGTGATCATGATCCGAGCTAGCCAAGCCCTTGCTCCAAATCGATGCATCATAATGTTACTTGGCACTTCAAAAATCGCATAGCCCAAGAAAAAGATGCCAGCGCCCATAGCAAAAGCCGCATCACTTAGACCCGTGTCAACCTGTAAAACTTGTTTGGCAAATCCAATATTGGCGCGATCCAAAAATGCAACTACGTACATGAGTAGAATAAACGGCACCATTTTTCTTTGGGCTTTATCCATAGCTTGATCTGCAAGTCTCTTATTTTGAACAGATTCCATACTCATAACACACTCCTCGACTTTTAGATTACTAGCATTCTCCAGTTATTTACGTCCTATTGCTACTCTGTCAGAAAGTACCAACAGAATATTTAGACTATTATGGACAAAAAATCAACAACTATTGACTTACCTTTTAAATAATCCTCTAATTATGATAAACCCTCCTCTCTCCCACCAATTTTTATAAAGCAGCTTCACAATATGCAGTCATAATTCACATATGCGAATTAAATTCATAAACCATAACATATTAAAGCTCCTCTTTTTCTATCCCTTTCTCACTTGAAATGTATAGTTGTCAAGGAACACGTACGGAAATATAGTCAATCCTTGACAACATACAATAAAGAAATCTACTTTACAACAGCGATAAAGCACTTAAGGTATCTCACTAAATGGCTCCAATTTTTTTTAAGGATGCCTTTAGTAATTGTTTTTTTTCTTCTGACAAAGCTGCGGCAGGTGCCAACACGTGAGCAGAAATATCTACACCCACCATACGAGCACTTTCTTTTATTACAGCATAAAAAGGAGATTCTAATGGATAAATTTCCTGTGGCACATAGGATAAAAGCCTTTGAAGCTCAAAAGCACTTTCATAATCCTTTTTCTGAAAAGCTTCATATATCCCTACAGTTAAATGTGGAGCAAAAATGGCACTAGCAGGCACGCAACCATCACCACCGATAATTAGTGTGCTTAGCAAATATTCATCAAAGCCTGAAAAAACCAGAAAATCTGGACGAATCGATTTAACTTCTAAAATTGCAGCCCTGATATGATTCATTGTATCTACAGTATCTTTTAAACCTATAATATTAGGGCATTCTAAAGCTAATCTTTTTAATATGTGAATAGGGAAATTTTGCCCACTGACCCCTGGATAATTATATATAAGAATTGGTAGTTTCAGCTCTTTAGAAATTTGTTTATAGTGATTGTATAGATTCTCTTCGCCTAACAATCCATAATACGGATTAATAACTACGACTCCATCAGCACCTATGGATTCTGCATGTTTTCCAAACATAATAGTCTCATCAGTCCCTGGTGCTGCAATCCCAATCAATACTGGCACACGCCTAGCTGTATGCTTAACGCAAAACTCAGCAGTTTGTTTTCTCAGTGCTTCGGACATACTAATGAATTCTCCGCCACTACCAAGAAAAAATAGTCCATGAACGCCGCCGTGAATTACGTGATCAATCAAGCGTCCCATTCCACCAAAATCCAACTTTCCCTCTTTCGTAAAAATACTCGGTACTGGTGGGATAATTCCCCTAAATGTTTGTTTCTTATCCACTGTCATTCCTCCTGGTTATTTGTACCTACTAATTTTATATCTAGTTCAGTATCATAAAACATTATGCCTTAAGAAGTCCGCCCTTGTGAATAGACTGAACATTTTTGGCATATCTGGCTAAATATCCTGTTTCAGTATGCTGCTTAGGTATAAAATTAGCGTATCTAGCTGCAATTTCAGTTTGATCCAACTCCACTCTAAGGATTCGATTCGGGATATCAATTATGATCTTGTCACCATCTTTTACGATTGCAATTAGCCCCCCATCTGCTGCTTCAGGTGAAACATGCCCAATAGCAGGGCCTCTCGTAGCACCAGAAAAGCGTCCATCCGTTACTAATGCCACTTCCTTGTCTAGCCCCATGCCACAAATTGCAGAAGTAGCACCCAGCATTTCTCGCATTCCTGGTCCACCTTTAGGTCCTTCATAGCGGATGACCACGATATCGCCCTTTGCAATTTTTTTACTATGAATGGCTTCCATAGCATCCTCTTCACAATCAAATACTTTGGCACTACCTTGACATACCATCATTTCCGCCGCAACAGCAGACTGTTTAATAACCGCACCGTTTTCTGCCAGATTCCCCTTTAATACTGCAATTCCGCCTTCAAAGCGATAAGGATTTCTCACGTCTTTGACAACTTCAGTATCTACATAGTGAATTGACGCTAAGTTTTCCCGATAGGTCTTACCAGTACAAGTTAACGCATCAAGATGTAGTAAAGATTCCAATTGCTTAAGAACAACCGGAATACCGCCAACATGATATAATTCCTGTATGGTATGTTTTCCACCTGGAGTCAGCGAGCAGATATATGGAGTTTCCTTGCTCAGCTTATCAAAATCATCTAATACTATATCCACACCCGCTTCTTGAGCAATCGCTGGCAAATGGATGGTGGCATTGCTAGATCCACCAACAGCTAATACCATTTTAATCGCATTTTCTACATTTTCTCTTGTAATGATCTTACGAGCCGTAATGCCTTTTTCTAGTAAGCTCATGATTTGTTCCCCAGTAAGTTCGGCAATACGATTTTTTTCTCCACTTGACGCAGGCGATGCTCCGCATCCTGGAAGAGACATACCTAGCGCTTCAGCTACACAACTCATTGTATTAGCCGTTGCCATATGAGAACACGATCCTACACCAGGGCAAACAACGTTTTCAAACTCCGATAATTCAGCCTCAGTAATTTCACCATTATAATATTTACTAACCATTTCAAAACCATCACCACTATGTAACTTTGTTTGCTCTTTATAGACACCTGGTTTCATGTGCCCCCCGGTAACAATAATAGCAGGAATATCCAGCCTAGCAGCAGCAATCAACATTCCTGGTATAATTTTGTCACAGGATGCCAACATTACAATTGCATCAAAGCCATGACCTCGAACCATCATTTCCACCGAATCAGCAATGAGATCACGACTAGGAAGTACACATTTCATTCCTTGGTGTTCCATTGCAATACCATCACAAAGAGCTATCGTATTAAATTCTAAGGGAGTTCCACCAGCTTTGCTAATGCCTTTTTTGACATAAGCAGCCAAATCCCTTAACGGCATATGTCCTGGAATAAATTCAGCCCATGAATTTGCTACACCTATCAATGGCCGCTTTAAATCACCATCTGTTAATCCTGCTGCCTTAAATAATGACCTTTGTGGACTCCGATCAATACCGTCTACCACTTTTGAACTATTCTGACGCATTATTTTCCCCTCCATTTTCTTAGTATTAATTGAATAAACAGTTAATTTTTCCTAACTATCGAATAACACTCCTTTCTTTAAAACTATTTCTATAACAGCTATCTTAGTTCAAGTCAGACTTAATCTAAAATAACTCTATATTCCTATTACATTCAATTATAATTCGATTCATACATGCGAATCAAATTCGATATTCATGTTAATAAAAATTACCCTGTTGAAAAATTAATACAATTTAATGTATTAATTTTTCATAAGTTTGATTTCTACGAAACCCTAATCTTTTTGAAATAGCTAATGCAGTCTCCATTATCATTTTCCCAAATGTTTCTGTCTTTTTCTGATCCATTTTTAAATAAATTGACGCTATACTAATAGCACCAATGGCTTTGTCTGTACGGTCATAGATAGGTGCTGCAACGCAAAATATTTCATCTTCTATTTCCCGATTATCAATAGCATAACCGCGTTCACGAGTCTGCTGAAGATCATCAATTAGGTCATTATATTCTCGAATGGTATAGTTGGTATAAATAGCTTTTTGATCTCGCATTTCCCAGATTTCTTTAACTCGTTCCATTGAATAAGTGGCTAATAAGGCTTTTCCTAGACCGGTACAATTCATCGGTCTTCTTGTTCCTAACCCTGCGGAAGTAGTTATGGAAGTGTTTTTCTCAACTCTATCTACATATACGATGGCCCCCTTATCCTCCACCGCCATAAATACTGTCTCACCTGTTTTGAAACTTAATTCTTCTAGCAAAGGTCGGGATATTTTATGAAAATCAGTCTTATCTAAAACAGTCATTCCCATTTCAAAGATTTTGAGACTCAAGCGGAAAGTTCTTAAGTCCTCATTATCAAATTCCACGATTCCCTTTTCCAATAATGTATATATAAGCTCATAAGTGCTGCTTTTAGGCATACCCAGAGATTGGCTAATCTCTAGCTGCGTCAATGGCTTTGAACTGATTGCGAGTAAATTCAATAATTCAATCGTTCTAGATGCCGATTTATTTATTTTTAAAATAAGAAGCCCCTCCTCGTTATGCATATGCGAATTAAGTTTGCATCTGTATTTCGAGTCAAATATATCATGCTTTAATTAATTCGTCAAGAATGATTTTGTTTTTATATGTTCTCCTTAATGTGCTGCATCAGCAGCATTGTGTCTTTGTAGTTCATAAAAATTTTTATGTTTTCCCATCTGAAAACATATACGCTCTATACTCACAAAAAAAGGAGCTACGTTTAACTACGATGCAGCTCCCTTTTATCTTATTTCATCATTGAAAAGCTTTTTTGTAAATTTCTAATATTTCTACTTCATTTGTATCTTTCGACTTTCCCGAAGTACATACATCTTGATAAGCTATCTTTGCTAATCACAGCAGGTCTTCTTCTTACCGCAAATTTCTTAACGCCACTTTGCACATTCTCAATCGTAGGATTTTGTTTTACATTGTTATAAATTTCATAGGGTATCTGGGCTTCTTCCAAGACTGCAGTTACTTTTTGTGCAACATTAAACTCAATAAATCTTTATCTGTTACGACTAATGCTTTTTTAAACTGCCTACTTTTCACTTCCTCATGAATGGCATGGATGAACCCAGCACCAAAATAGGAAGTTTCATTCAATAAATACGATTTTCCATCAGAATTGCTCCTTTTTGCAGCTTATTCTTGATAAAATACCTCTTGTAAATTCATGACGATTGGAGAATTACCCGGATTGGTCTCCATCACATCTTTCATATAGTCCCACCATTTTTGACAGATCTGGGTCTGGGCACTTCTATTCCATCTTTCTTCATCTTCAATCTCCAAATAGGCAAACAGGGTATTGCTGGTAGGATCAAGATAGATAGAATAATGATGTGCACCATGTTCTTTAAGCATCTGCACCATTTCCGGCCATATTTCATCATGCCTTTTTTTATACTCTGCGTGACAATTAGCAAACACCTTCATAAGGCATGCTTTACGAATCATTTATACCCCATCCCTTTTAGAAATTAAAAGTATCTACATTCTCCTTAGTAAAATCTAAAGGCTCTCCCATAATAATTTCTTTATTATCGGCTTTATAAGCAACTTTACCTACAGTAGGAACCTCCATGCCATCAGTGGGAGTTTTCCCGTCAAGAAGTTGTTTTGCCATATACATACTCAAATAACCAAGCTTACCAACATCCCATAAGGTAGCACTTTGGGCCGCGCCGCTCTTTAGATATTGTCTCATTCCATTGGGGGTAGCCAAACCAACCAGCTTGATTTTCCCAATTACGTTTAATTGTTCAATTGCCTGGGCAGCTCCTGGCTCAGCAACGGTAGATAAAGCAGCAATCCCCTTTAAATTCGGATAGGCTTTCACTAAATTCTGAGTTTGTGCAAATGCTTTTTGCTGATCTTCTTCACTTGGTGCAATGGTTACAAGAGTAATATTGGGATATTTATCAGCCTGCTGCTCTTTCATCCATTTAATCCAGACATTTTGATTTGAGGCTGTTAATGAGGCTGTTAAGATTGCATATTCACCACTGCCGCCGATTTCTTTCGCTACATTGTCCATAATATGACGGCCAAGTATTTCAGGAGTGGTTTGATTAATAAATAAGTCGCGAGCGTCAGGTGTAGAATCAGCATCATAGGTCATTACTTTAATTCCGGCTGCTTTTGCCTTCTTGAGAGCTGGAGCAACAGATTGAGCATCATTAGCAGCAACGATCAATACATCCACTTTTTTATTGATTAAGTCTTGAATAATATTAACTTGCTGTGCAGCATCTGCAGAGGTTGGACCTGTATAGAGAAATTCAAAACCAAATTCAGCAGCTACTTTTTTCGCACCTTCTGCACAAGTGTCAAAATAAGGACTGCCGATTACTTTAGGAACCATTGCAACTACTTTTTTATCCGCCTTCCCTCCGTTGTCTGCTTTAGGAGCATTACTGCTGCTGCTGCCACATCCAGTTAACAACAATGCAGTACACATAAAAACCAATATCATTGTAACTATCTTTTTAGCTTTCATCTAGAGGTCACCTCATTATTATATTTTTGAAATACCTAGTTCCTAATCGGCTCTACCACAGCTCCTCCTTTCTTTTACTATGAAGCCTTGTTCTCCTTAAAAACCGGGTACTTCCACCACCGGCATAGTCGCACTTATCGCAGTTTCGTCATCGGATAAATATTGTAAATTTCCTTTTGATAATCGACATATTATTAATGAGCAGCACCAAAATCAAAGCCAATCCCATCAATAAGTTTTGAGCAAAAGGGCTGACCCCTATCAGATTTAGCCCATTAGCAAGCACTGCAAATACACTGACACCAATTACCGTACCAAAAATGGTGCCAGAGCCTCCGGCAATATTTGTTCCTCCGAGAACAGTAGCTGCAATGCTTTGCATTACATATACGGCACCCAGATCCGCTCTGGCAGTAGAAACCCTGGAGGATATAATCCAGCCAGAAACAGCAGCCATAATACCGGCAAAAATATATACATACAGCAGTACTTTATCGACTCGCACCCCAGAAAAAACTGCAGCAACAGAATTATTGCCCACTGCATATACCCTTCGTCCCCACGGTGTCCTGGATAATAAAAGAGAGGTCAAAATTGCCAGTACAAGAAAAATTACAGTTTGCACGGGTATATTGCCAAACAAGTAACCCTGTCCTACAAAGTAAAACTCCTCCGGCAGGTCAGAAATCGCATTGCCTTTACTTAGTACCAATGCGATGCCATTGAAGAATGTCATCGTTCCCAAGGTTACCAGAATCGGCGGTACGCCAATTTTCGCGATCAATACCCCATTAAATGCGCCGCATAATGCTCCTGTCAAGATTCCTAGCAGAATCGCTGCAACAAGGCTGCCAGACCAGCCATAGGTCATGGCAATCACAATGGTAGTCAAGCCAGCAATGGACCCGACAGAAAGGTCAATGCCAGAAGTAATAATAACAACAGTAACACCTAAGGCTAAGATCCCGAATTCTGACATCTGCTGAGTAACAGATAAGAGGTTGTTAACGGTTAAGAAGGAAGGCGCCAATAAGCTCATAATGATAATCAAGCCTATGAAAAACAGCAGTAGAATCCATTCGTGAGACCGCTTTACTCCAATCACATGCTGCCACCTGCCTTTACTTCTTCGGCTACATAGATTACTTTTTTACGTTCTTCCTTCTTACGGTTATTCACAACATCTAACGTTACAGCCGTAATTAAAATCAATCCGACAACTACATTCTGCCAGTAAGGCTCTATACGCATCAAAATAATACCGTTTTGCAATACACCAAGAATCAGCACACCAATCAGACTGCCCAGCAAACTGCCGCTCCCCCCTAAAACATTTGCACCACCGATAACGACAGCGGAAATAACCATTAATTCAAAAGATGTCCCTGCATTCGGATCAATGGTTGCTAATTGTGCCCCATATAAAATACTGGCAATTCCCGTTAATGCACCCATATAGGCAAAAACAAACATGGTTACCATTCCTGTATTGATACCCACCCGTGATGCAATGGCAGGATTGCCGCCTAAGGCATAGATACTGCGTCCTAACCGAGTATACTGGGCAATAAAATACGTTGCCCCAATGACCAATAGCAAAATGATAATAGGAATGGGAATTCCCATTACGGTGGTGTTATACAAGCTTGTGTACCAGGCAGGCAATGAAGTAACCCATTTTCCATTTGTATACAGCAGCAAACTTCCCCGAAAAATATTCATGGTACCCAAGGAAACGACGATGGCAGGTATCTCAGCACCGGCAATCAATATACCATTTAAAAGCCCTAATACAATTCCACAGATAATTCCCACAGTCAGAACGGTAACAATGTTAGAACCAGGAATTAAAGCTGCCAAACCAACGAATATAGCGGCAAAACCCAATTGGGAGCCGACGGATACATCAATACCTGAGGTAACAATGACTAATGTCATGCCCATAGCCATAATTGCTAAAATAATATTATTCATAACGATACTGAGCAAATTTGACGGCGTCAGAAATGCGGGAGTTATGAGTGATATACAGAAACTAATAACCATAAGCATCATAAACATGGCAAACTCACGTTTTTTGAGCAAATAACTCATCGTGCATCCTCCTTTTCTCATAATAGAGTTACCATTTATGCACCTAAGGCTTTTGCTAAAATGGCTTCCTGAGTTGCATGATTTTTATCGATAACACTAACAATGCTGCCTTGCCGCATAACGAGTATTTTGTCACTGACTGCTACTATTTCAGGCAGTTCTGAGGAAATGACGATTATACCGATACCGCTATTGGCCAATTGCCGCAGAACTTTATGGATTTCAATTTTTGCTCCTATATCCACGCCGCTTGTAGGCTCATCTGTAATTAAAATCTTGGGCTTTGTAACCAGCCATTTTGCCAGAACTACTTTTTGCTGATTGCCGCCGCTTAACTGCCCAACCAATTTGTCCATATCTTTAGGCCTGACATCTAATTTTTCAATATATTCCTGAGCAAGCAGCCTCTCTTTTGCTACATCTACACAGTTATAGGAATTGCAAAGACTGTTTAAAATGGGCAAGGTAATATTCTGGCAGACACTGCTTTTACCAATAAGTCCTTCCAGTTGTCTATTTTCCGGCACATAGCCAATGCCGTGCTGAACAGCATCATTGGAGGAAGCAATAGTAACAGCGCTGCCATTCAAGATGATCTCACCAGAATCCGGCTTATTGAGACCAAAGATTGCCTTTGCCAATTCGCTGCGCCCTGAACCAACTAAACCTGTAATCCCAATAATTTCACCTTTTTTTAAAGAAAAAGAAATATCACGAAAATTCCCTTTTTTACTTAGATGATTCACCTTTAAAACTTCTTCATCCCAGATTTTTTCAGAATTCATGGAGATATATTCTACATCCCTGCCAACCATTAACCGTATTAATTCTGGACGATCCACATCCTGTATATCATGAGCAGCGATAAATTTACCATCTCTTAATATGGTTACGCGGGCAGCAACATGATAGATTTCATCAAATTTGTGACTGATAAATAAAACAGCTATGTTGTTTTTGTGCAAATTATCAACAATCTGATACAAATTCTCCACTTCTCCTGATGATAAGGCAGATGTAGGTTCATCCATAATAATTAAGCTGGCATTAAAACTAATCGCTCTGGCAATAGCAACAATTTGCTGGGAAGCCAAATTCAAATCTTTTAACATCATGCCAGGATCAATCGCTGCCCCTACTTTTGCAATGGCAGATTCAGCCAATTGCTGAATCTGAGACCAATTCAGCTTCCTTTTCCACACTTCATCATTGCCAATGCAGATGTTTTCGGCAACCGTTAAATTGGGAAACAAACTAATATCTTGGTAAATAACCGAAATTCCCTTGCGAATAGCATCCATTGGATTTCGTATGATAACTTTTTCATTATTAATATAGATTTCGGCACCATCATCTGGAAAATGAACACCAGACAACACCTTAATTAAGGTGGATTTTCCTGCTCCATTCTCACCTACCAGGGCATGAACTTCACCACGCTTAATATCTAAAGAAACATCATCTAACGCCTTAATGCCGCCAAATGTTTTGCTGACATGCTTTAATTGAACAATATAATCTGAGGTCAACCTGCTCTCCTCCAATCTCAATTGATTAAGAGTACTTACCGAATATCTAATACTCCAGCTGCCGGTTTCACGCCAAATTCTTTTGCCAAATCAATTAATTCCTGATCGGTAAGACTTTGCTGCACTCCGCCTTGATGAGAGCTGATTAACATATAAATTTGCGCTGCTTTTTCAACTGTTTCAATCAAACCAAAAGTTTCATCCATGGTTCTGCCTGCACCGAAAATTCCATGCTGAGGCCAGATGACTAAACGAAAATCCTGCATTTTTTGAGCTGTACTTTTTCCAATTTCGTTAGTCCCTGGAACAATCCATGGGATGACTCCAATACCATCGGGAAAAACAATCAAACATTCTGTACACATCTGCCACAAGGTTTTCGTGATTTTTTTTTCATCAAGATCATGTACAAAGGTCATCGCCAGTACATTCGTTGCATGAGTATGCATAATAACACGGTGATTTTCATCTTTTTTCAAACGCTCGATATGACTCATAAAATGTGCCGCTAATTCACTGGTTGGCAAACCACCGTCTTTATAGCCCCATAAGATTTCAATTCCATTTCCATCACGATTAACCCGAAGCACGCCCAAATTTTCCTCTGGGTTCATGACTACATTTTTAAAATATTTTCCCGTCCCCGTCACAATAAAGTATTTGCCTGCCAATTCCGGAACAGGAAAGGGCAAAGCCACACTGCGTTTTATATCCAGCACATTCATGTGTTGTTTTACAATGTCCTCCCTAAGCAGATAGCTAATATTCCCCCCATTACGTTCTCCCCAGCCCATTTCCCACAGGTTGCGGGTAACTTCCATCATCTCTCTCACAAAAGGGATTTCATGCTCAATCATAAAACTCATATCCATTCCTCCCATTACTCTTTGCAGTTTCTTTCGAAAGCAACTATCTATAGCCACAGACAGGCAAAGGATGAGCATAACTATAAGCGTAGGTTAAGTACAACGGCGAAGCGTTAGCTATGCTCATCCTTTGCCGTCCTAAATGAGATTTTCCGATAGACTACTCTTTATGTAATTAGCGTTTCTGCAATACCTCTGCCTCATATTGTTTTACTTCTGTAAGCCAGGCTTCTCGCACAGGAACCTGATTTTGCTGACAATAGTAATCCCAAACCGCACCAAAAGGATAGGATTTTAGTTCTTCTAAAATGGCCAGGCGAGTCGTAAAATCAGCCCCTAGTTCTGCCTTTCTCAGCATATCTGTCGGCTCTAACATGGCACGAAGCAGTGCTTTAATCATGTTGCGCGAGCCAATGATCCATGCAGCAATGCGATTGATACTGGCATCGAAGTAATCTAACCCAATATGCACTTTATCTAATAATTGATTACGGACTAATTCTTTAGCGATTTCTTGCAGTTCATCATCCATAATGACAACATGATCGCTATCCCAGCGTACAGGGCGACTGACATGCAATAAAATCTGTGTATCAAATAGTGCTAACGCTGAGAGTTTATTAGAAATGGTTTCCGTCGGATGAAAATGTCCTGCATCCAGACAAATGACTTTATTATTTTTAAGAGCATAACTCATGCAGAACTCATGGGAGCCTACTACGTAGCTTTCTGATCCGATACCGAAAAGCTTACTTTCTACTGCATCCACATTAAACTGGGGATCTATTTTTTCCGCAAACACTTTATCAAGAGCTTCTTTCATCCGTTTTCTAGGTGCCATACGATCAATAGGCACATCCTTAAAACCATCGGGAAACCAAAAATTAGTAACACAGGTCTGCTGTAGTTCCCTGCCAAAATATTCTGCTATTTTTCGAGAAACTTTACAATGTTTGATCCAGAATTCCTGAATCTCAGGATTGGGATGGCTGATACTAAATCCATCTTGAAATTTAGGATGAGAAAAACAAGTTGGATTAAAATCCAGACCGAGTCCCTGCTTTTTTGCCCATTCTACCCAGGTCTCGAAATGTCTGGGCTCCAATTGATCCAAATCTACTTGTTCTTTTGTATCTGCATAAATAGCATGTAAATTAACTTTATGCTTTCCTGGAATCATAGAAAGCGCTTTTTCTAAATCGCAGCGAAGCTCTTGAGGCGTTCGAGCTGCTCCTGGATAGTTGCCCGTCACAGAAATGCCTCCGGATAATGCTTCATTTCTTAAGAATCCGTGTACATCGTCTCCCTGCCAGCAATGTATGGAGATTTTCACTCGGCTTAATGTTTCCAGCACTCTGTCCACATCAATTCCAAAGCCACTATAAAGGACTTTTGCAGCTTGATACTGGTTTTGTATTGCAGTACTCATTTTGATTCCCTCCTTGTTTCTTGCATAATGACAGCCTCTTTCCTCTGGCTGTTTATCTCTCTAATCCGCCAGAGGTCAGCTGTATAAACTGCTTAACGATTCTCTCAAGCTGATGTACCGGAGCAGGCTGATAGATTGTAATCGGAAAAGACTCCCGAGTCACCTTTCGTGCTTCTGCTGCATCTGCGATTTCACCACAACTAATCATCTGCACGATAATATTGCCAAGGGCAGTGGATTCAATGGGACCTGCAATAACGGGAAGTTCTGCAACATCAGCCGTGAGCTGACAAAGCATTTCATTTTGCACCCCACCACCAACTACATGCAGCGAATGAATCGGATATTCATTCAGCAAAGCAAGTTCTTTTAATGTCTTGCGATACATCAATGCAAGACTGTCAAAAATACATCGTGCTAATTCTCCTGCTGTTTGTGGTACCGATTGTCCAGATTTTTGACAATAATGCTGCACTTCAAGCACCATATTTTCCGGTTTTAGAAAACATTCATCATTACAGTCAATTAGAAATTGAAAGGGTTTTATTTTCTTCGCTTCCATAACTAGATCTGCAAAAGAATACTCCTTTTCAAGCTGACGACGGACTTCTTGAATGAGCCAAAGTCCCATAATATTTTTCAAAAAGCGATAGGTACCATAGGCACCCCACTCATTTGTATAATTCATACTATAGGATTGTTCATTTGCTATGGGATACCTATTTTCTACCCCCATCAATGACCAAGTCCCGCTGCAAAGATATGCAAAATGTTTCTCTGCTCCTGGAACCCCAAGAACTGCAGAAGCCGTATCATGAGTTGCTACACAGATTAATTCGCATTGAGGTATATCATGCTCTTTTATGATGGATTCCCTAACGGGTCCTAAGAATTCTCCAGGTTCGGTCAGAGTTTCAAACTGCTCGCGTTTCACGCCAATCAGCTGCAGCAGCTCTTCATCATACTCTTTTGTCTCCAGATTTAACAATTGGGTGGTAGAAGCATTCGTTTTCTCGCTAATCAGCCTTCCTGATAAACGATAATATAAATAATCTGGTACCAGTAATATTTTATGTGCCTTCATCAATTCTTCCTGATCATGGGCATACAGCTGAAATAAAGTATTAAAACTTAAAAATTGAATTCCAATCTTTTTGTAAATGTCTTTCAAGGACTTTTGTTTTTTTATCTTTTCAATAGCAGTTTTAGTCCGTTCATCACGATACGCATAGATTTCCTGAATCCGATTGCCATCCACGTCGATCAATGCATAATCCACACCCCAGGTATCAATACCTAAGGTACATTCATCAATGCCCTCTTTTTTTGCCGCTTTTAGGCCATTGACAATTTCATTTATTATTTTTTCAATATTCCAAAAATAATTGCCATTTTGCTCTTCAATTCCATTAGGAAAACGGTAAAATTCCTTTAAAAGAATCTTTCCATTCTCATAGGTTCCCACTACTAAGCGCCCACTTGAGGCTCCGATGTCCACTGCAATATGCTTTTTCATCAACACCATCCTTTAATTTGCACATCTCCCACCTACTATCTCTTACTTTTCATTCTTTTATTTTATGAATTAGCTTTCTTATTCCTCCCATTATTTTCCTCATATTTTTGTTTTTATTCTATCACGATTTTCTGTATTGTCAATATTTTTTATTGTTTTTTCTTCTTTTTTCTTTTATTCATACATTTAAATCATAATCCAGATTCTTTATTTGCTGAACTGTTTCTGCTATTTTTGATTTTTAAATTGAGAATTAAAACCAATCTTCTTCCATATATACCTGATTTCAAGAAACTTTATTCTATATTTCTCCCTCTTCTTTTTTCTTCTTTTTCCTATTTCAATTCTTTATTCCCACTAGAAAACAGATTTTTGTTTGTTTTTTATCTCAAATGCCATTATACTAAAATTATCTTGAAAACTGTCATTTCAGCAAATCCAAAGGAGGAAGCTTGATGCTTGGAATTGAACGTCGGCAAAGAATTATTAAATTAATTCAAGACGACAAAAAAGTGTATGTATCCAACTTAAGTCAATTATTCAAAGTTACAGAAGAAACCATCCGCCGGGATCTAGAAAAGTTAGAGAATGAAGGGATATTAACCCGTACTTACGGAGGCGCCGTTCTAAATCAATATACACTCGAAGATCTGCCCTTTCAGACAAGAACGTCTATGAACCATGAAATGAAACAAAATATTTCTTTGAAAGCAGCCACTTTAATTCATGATAATGACACCATTATGATTGATGCCAGTACAACATGCTTGGAATTACTACACGCTCTTCAAAAAAAGAAGGGAATTACCATCATTACCAATTCTGTAAAAATTCCTTATGATTTCATCAGCTCTAATTTTAATATTATTTCTACCGGTGGAACCCTTCGGGCTCATTCCCTTGCCTTAGTCGGATCCGTCGCACAAAATGCATTGCAAAATTACTATGTGAACATGGCTGTAATGAGCTGCAAAGGTTTATCCTTCGATAATGGAATTATGGAATCCAATGAACCAGAAAGCGAATTTAAAAGAAGAATGATCAAGCAAGCCGAAATCGTCATTTTACTTGTCGATCATACGAAATTTGACAAAACAGCTTTCATAAAGTTATTCGATTTTAGTGATATTGACTATATTGTTACTGACCAAGAACCAGATCCTAATTGGCTGGAACTTTTTAATACACATAATGTCAAGGTCATTTATTAAATTATAAAGACCAGCACCCTATCGGTGCTGGTCTTTATAATTTAAAGATCGGCCTTGACCTGAACAATTTTCAGAAGATGTATCGCTGTACCAAGCATCATACGTACTTCTGCTGAATCAAGTGATACCTTCAATATGCTTTCTATCCTTTGTTTCCTATTTTGAATGGTTTTATAATGAAAGAACGTCTGTTTTCCAACTTCCTTCAAGCTAAGCCCCGATAAAATCTTCTCCAGTGTATCAACTAATTCAGTTTGATTTTTCTGATCATATTCAAGTAAAGGTCCTAATGTTTTCTTAACAAATACCTCGGATTCATCTGAGTCAGCAAAGGGAATTAAAACTTGATATACACCACAATCGTCAAAATGATACACCTTCTGCTGCTTCCAAATCCTTTTGCCAATGCGTACTGCTGATTGGGCATGCTTAAATCGAAGGGCGACGTGTGTTAACGACTCAAAATAGTCGGCGATACCAATGTGAGCTTGTAAGCCGGGAAAGGATAATGCTACAAGGTCAATATAAGATTCTGCTATTTGTATCTCTTTGGATTTATGGTAAGAAGAATCACACATAGCACTCAATATGCCAATACCTTCAGAAACTTCCCAGGCAATCGTAGTCTCTTGATTCGTAAGCTGATCAATCAGTATATCCATATTTTTCTGCCTCTGCTCTAATGCATTGACTTCACTAAGAAAACTACCACTATCATCAATACTCAGAAAATATAACGAAAAATGATTAGGAAGTTGAATTCCTAATCGATAAGCATGATTGTAAGCATCTGACTCGATTCCGATATCACCATTTAAAAGTTTCGTAAAGAAATCATTTTTTAACCTTCGCTCATAGGATTGCTGCAAATCATTTTCCGCCAATTTTCTTTGTGTAATATTTCGGATTACACAAAGAAATCCCATATTCTGTCCCTCTTCATCCTTAGCGGTACTTATTAATGATTCCAGCCAAATGATTTCTCCATCTTTACGCTGCTGCTCTACTTCCATAAGCACAGGAGGGTCTCCCCCTTCTTGTCCAGCCATCTTGCCTAATTGTATACCAATAAAAGGCAGCACTTGCTCCGTTAAAGATAATTCAATAAAATCCGCTGCCGAATAGCCGAGTAGTCTCTCAATGGATGGACTGCAGTAGATAACCTTCCTATCATCATCCATAAGTACGATCATGTCATCCATATTCTCAGCAATGAGTCGATACTTTTGCTCACTTTCCTTAAGCTGAACCTCACGCTTCTTTAATTCCGACATATATTTTTTTTCATTTTCTTCTGCTTGCTTTAACCTTTGTATCATGATGTTAAAGGATGCAGAAAAATCACCCATAAAATCAATACGCTGATTAAAATCGCCTGAAGCAATCATACTCGTCTGCCAGGTTAAATGCCGCAAATTAGACTGTAATGCCTTTAATGCTCCAGCCCAATATCCCTTCATGCTTAAATTCTGGGATAAATCACCATTGGATATGCCATAAGTGAATTCTCGAATAGTCATAAGTTCTTCAATTAATTGTAAAATAGCCGGATGATCATTAAGTTCATCAATTAAAAATGCTGGTTTGCCACGCTTTCTTAATAGATCATGTAACAGCAATTCAATGGTTTCTGTATGTTTCACCTTCAATCCCCCTGACGCCGTTAACTACTAACTGCACAAAACAATATTAATCGTTAATAATTTCTGCAACAAAACGACAGGTACGATCTCCTGTGCACCAGCAATCAATTTCTTTAACATTAAACCGATGTCCTGTAAAAGCTTCTAATAAACCCGCAATAAAGCCCTCATCATATCTGCAAAATTCATAATCTAGTTCTGGCAATCCAGAGCAATCCAGATCCTCAAATATGCTAATGACGAATTTTCCTTTATCTAAATCGACTTCCTCCATCCTTAGTATTCCAATTCCCTTCTCAACTAAGGTGGCTTGTAATGTCTTTATAAAATCATTAAAACTAGAGGCTTCTTTTATTAAATTCTTATAAAACTGTACTCCAGCCAATTGTCCCGACTCAAAAAAAAGCTGATCTGCTCTTTCGGTACCAAAGTTTTTTTCTAAAATGTCCCGGAAGCAATATTGCATCAACCGATACGCTTCTATGTGCACCATAGGGCCAAGATTGGGCCGTCCCTCAACAACATCTCCCAAAAGATCCCATTTAAATTCATATTTACGTGTCATCTTTAAACAGTCCTTCCTATTATCTATATAAAAATAGTAATTATTTCAAGGATTATACACAATCTTACTTTTATTGATAAAGTTTCGTCATTTTAAAGTATTTACCTTCTTACACCATAAAAAAATCGCTACGTCATCGAAAGTCCGATGCGTAACAATTTTTATCCGAATACACCGCTGACCTTGGCTAGTACCTGCCTTACAGATTCCCGGTCTGCGCAGCTCCTCCGCCTTGCAGGTCAAAAAATCCTCGCTAAATTATCTATAGTTTTAACGCAGATGAGGTACTAGCACTTCTTGAATGTAGAATTTTCTTTGTCAAACAAGCAGATTTTTCCCTTGCCGTCTCGTTTTGCCTGATACATCGCTTCATCGGCGTGCTGTAATAAGGTTGCAGGATCACCGGCATCCTGGGGATATAAAGTAACACCGATGCTGATGGATGCCATCACATGTTGATCACCTAAGATAATCGGGTCAGCAGCAGATCTCAAGATACGTTCCAATACCGCTTTATACTGATTTGCTTCTTCTAGATTCTGCAAAAGGAGCACAAATTCATCGCCACCGATCCGTGCTAATGTATCCTGCTCTCGCAGGCAGGATCTAAAACGCTTTGTTACCTCGATTAGCAAACAATCACCACTCTCATGGCCTAAGGTATCATTGACCAATTTAAAATTATCCAGATCTAAATAACGGACAGCCAAGATTCTCTTATCTCGCTTACTCTGGGCGATAGCCTGGTTAAGACGGTCATATAATAAACGTCGATTGGGAAGACCTGTTAACGTATCAAAAAAGGCAAGACACTCCAGCTCTGCCTTGTATCTTTTCAAATCAATGATCAACTTAGCTAACCATGCCACTAATATGCTAAAAATCAGCCCCGTCAGCATCTTTAAAGACAGTCCATAAGGATCATCCCAACCATTGATGGGAGTTACGCTAAGTATCCATGTTATGTTAGATACTTGCACAGTTCTTTCTACGGGGTCCCCCATTAAAATAGGTGTAGATGCAACAATAATCTCTTTTTGCTTTGTGTCTGAATGGATGCGCCAAAGTTCATAGGAAAATCCTTGTTTTTCCAGCTGCGAAAGAGTGATGGCGAAGCTACTTTCGTTGGTGTGTCTAATTGAATCTGCATAGCCACTTACTATCTCATAGGCACGCACTCTGGCAAATTTAATACGATCTTGTTCCAGCTGCCAAATGATCCCGGTTGCAAAAGCAGCGGCCAGAAAAAAGACTATGACCGCGATGACTAGGGGACTGGACAATATATAATTTCTGCGTAAAGGAGTTGTCGTATCATAATAAAAGTCTTTCATTTTCTCCTCCTTCACCTACTTTGCAAATATTCATTTATGATATTGTATAGCTGCTTGATTACTTCGCATCAAATACCACTTCTTACTAGCTGCCAGTTTCCTTTAGAAAAACACGTATCCATTGAAGAGATTCTAGATACAACTCAGGAACTTCCTCTTCCTGAATATTACATCTGTCTGCATAAAAGGAAACATCGCTCCATTCTCCTTTTTCATAAGACAGCAGTAAAAGGCAATCTAAAGAATACTATTTCCTCTTGTCTAAAGCCCATACTTAAATATAGTCTTCTCTCTATAACAATATAACACTATGTAATTATTATCCATTATCCACATGGATAATAATGATCTAATAAAAAGCGTTTTAACTATCCCCTTTAGACATTCCTCGACACAAAACATCTTTTTACAACGACCAGTTTCCTATAAAACGAATTGAACCACAGAGGCGCAGAGAACACAGAGAAAAGATGGAGAGGATAAAAATGCTCTCTCTGTTCTCTGCGTACTCTGTGTTCTCTGCGGTTCCAGATTCCCACTAAAACTTATAATTTCAATTTCTTAATACTCCCAAAACATTCTTTGTATTTCCACGGGATCATTGGTGGTAAGCAAAGCCAGCATAAGAAGTATCCTTGCTTTTTGCGGACTTAAGGTATCGGATACGACAAAATGATATTCATCATCATGCACCGCTCCATTGCGGGTCACGATGCCGCTGCTTACACGGGTACTCCTAACAATAACAACACCTTGTTTTTCAATATTGATGAGTCCTTTTCTTATATCTTGAGACATATTTCCATTGCCTAATCCGGCATAAATAAGCCCTTTTGCCCCAGCTTTTACTGCGGCTTCTGCTATGATCGGACTGCTGTCAACATAGCCGTAAATAATTTCAACTTTAGGCAGATCAGTGATTCCTCTACAATCAAATTCTGAGCATAGTGTATGCCTCCGTGCTGGAAGTCGATAAAAATAAGGAATTCCGCCCTGTATATACCCCAGATATCCCAAATCTGGAGCTTGAAAACTATCCTGCAGCATCGTATTTGTTTTGGTAACTTCGCGGCTGCAATTCACGGTATCATTTAGAGCAACCAGCACGCCTTTACCAATGGATTTATCATTGGCTGCAAGAGTAACTGCATTATAAAGATTCATCGGACCATCAGCACTCATGGCAGTAACAGGCCGCATAGCACCAACCAGTACTACTGGTTTCTGGCTTTGGATTACCAAATTCAAAAAATATGCGGTTTCCTCTAACGTATCAGTGCCATGAGTAATAACGATTCCATCCACTTTATTAGACGCTAACAGTTCATTCACACGTGCTGCTAATTGCAGCCATATACCACAGGTCATATCACAGCTGTCAATTTGCGAAAGCTGCTCTCCTGTAACATGGACAATCTTATGGATTTCTGGAATTTCGTGAATCAGACTATTCACAGATAGAATCGCCGAAGTATAATGCAATGTCTCCGTTGCAGAAGAAGCTTTGCCAGCAATAGTACCTCCTGTACCGATGATTACAATATTTTTTTTCATGGTTCTTCTCCCTTGCAAATCATTTACAAAACCTTTTCCTGCTCATCCAAGCCAAGGTCTTGCAATGATTTCACTTTTGTGCATCAATTATTTTCATAAATTCTGCCATGAAGCTTCCCAGTCCAAACATATTAAACAATACAAACCTTCGCAGCATTTCAATTGTGATAGCAAAGATTACACTGGCTCCTACAGCCATCCCCAACCCTCGCGCAATCCCCGCCAGAAAATTATTTATAATGATTTTCTTGGGTTTTTCTAACATTTCTAAATACTCAGTAATGCGTATGGCTTCTAAATGATGTACCAATTTTTGTAATGTAATAGCACAAGATTCTGCCCGATTCACAAGATCTAGCTTTTCGATCTCCGGACCTACTAAAGGCACATTCCCTTTCTTCAATTCCATGTCTTTCCCCCCTCTTACCACCCATCGTTCTATTTATATTACATTTATTATAAATTCAATCCTAGAAGATTCATACTGATTTCTCTTTGCTTCTCATACTTTAATAGTTAGGTACCCGTTCTATCGACCACCACTTTACTTATTGTACAAAATATGTCACAATGAAGTAGAGGTTTTTAACCTTTTTATAAATTCATCTGATTAGCGGCTATCATATTAACGGTAGTCGCTGTATGTTTATGCGATGACTAAACCGATCTAAGACTCCACCTTATGTAAGTGTGAGTTAACACTCCCTTTGAATCATATCTTCTTTATGCAAAGTTATCAATTAATTCTGCAAATTTTATTATAAAGGAGCTGCTAACCATTTCAAAAGAAATTTTTATTACTAATTTGGACAAGAAGAAACTGCAAAGGCTAATTGTATTGGAAGAGGAATTTCAGCCAGGTAATAAAGACTACCTGGACGATCTGACCTATGAGCTGGAACGAGCAGTTGTCACACAGCCGGAAGAGATTCCTGCCGATGTCATCACAATGCATTCTCAGGTAGTATTAAAAGATTTGGATAATGATGAAGAATTGATCTATACCTTGGTGTACCCGGATGAAGCTAATATAGCCGAAGATAAAATTTCAGTATTGGCACCTATCGGGACAGCGATCTTAGGATACCGGGTCGGGGATACACTGGATTGGAAAATTCCCAACGGCATCTTAAGGTTGAAAGTGGATAAAATTCTTTTCCAACCTGAGTCTAGCGGTAATTTTGAACTATAACAGATATAAGGACTTATTTGTTATAGAAATAGAAAAATCCCTGCCATATTCATCTTAGAATTTGGCAGGGATTTTTCTATTCCTCTATTTGCAGCTTTCCGCTGCGTCATTGCCGGCGCTTTGCATCATTCCACGATTTTTCCTGATTTTCTCCATAATAGGAGCCACTTTTTCCATGCTTTCATTTAAGGTCGCAGCCTCGTTGCTGGAAATAGTACCGTCTGTCACAGCTTGCTGTATCATCTGCTGATGATTGCCATTTGCCGGCCCGCACTGCTCCTTAGCCTGATCATTGGCAGCCGCGAAAACTGGCACCGCAATCAATGCTGCTAGTGCTGTTATAATTAACATTTTCTTTTTCATTGTCAACCTCCTGTTAAGTGTACTCTCGGAAAAACAAATCTATCCTTTGCGTCCCAAATGAAACATTCCAAGAGACTACTTTTATTTATATCCTACATCCTTATTATAAACAAAGATTGTGGATTTCTTATGAAGATTCTATGGTTTTTAAGAATAACACAAGTTCTTCACAAATCCTTCACTAGATATTCATTTAACTTGTGTATTATATTGGTAATACGATTTAGGAGGGAAATTAAAATGAAAAAAACTTTTATAACTGCATCCTTATTGCTACTAAATACAATGGGGGTGAATATGGTTTCCGCTAATGAAATTCTTCCGGAAATAAACCCAATTAAGCCGGGCATTGAAACGATCATCAGCGGCAGTGAGAACAGTCGGCAATATGCCACAATTGATCATAATCCAACTCTTTATAATAAACAGATAGTCGGCGGTCGTACAATGGAGAGCTGGGTTAAAAATGATATCGTCAGTACCAGAATTGACGGTGTCACTAAATCTTATACTATCAATAAAGATCTTAAAACAATCATAAGCGGAAGCAAAAACAGCCGAAGCTATACGGTAATCGACCACAATCCTACCCATTATAATAAAAAAGCTGTGGGCAATCATACCGTGGAATCATGGGCTAACGATAGCGTTGTCAGTACCAAAGTTGACGGAGTTATCACCAATTCCTATACCATCAATAAAGATCTTGAAACAATTGCAAGCGGAAGCAGCAACAGCCGGCAATATACAGTGATTGATCACAATCCTACACACTATAGTAAAAAGATCATCGGCGGTCATACGGTGGAAGGCTGGATTGAGGATGATGTAGTTCACACTAGAATTGATGGTGTTTCTAAGCAATAAACATAAATTTCTATACATAAAAACCACTCTATCATAATCGATAGAGTGGTTTCTTTATATCTTCTTTAGAGCACACGCTTTGCACCATAATAGCGCTGCACAAAATAAGAATCATTCATGTCACCAATGGCGACGACACCTTTTGAAAAAGAGGTATGAATAAATTTGTCCCTGCCGATAAAAATTCCTACATGAGATGCGCCTGGTTCATAGGTAGTAAAATACACTAAATCTCCTGGCTGCAGGGAAGCTGGCGGCACGCTTCTGCCAACTAAAAACTGTAGATCGGCAGTACGAGGCAAATTGATTCCCCCTTGCCGGTACACATATTGCACCAATCCGGAGCAGTCAAACCCCTGGGCTGGTGAAGCTCCTCCCCACACTACCGACTGGCCAAGCATGCCACTGGCAACAGCCAATAGTCGTGCTGCTTGACCCGGCAGCACCATAGGTGAAATCGAAGATCGAGCTGCCAGGTGCTGCTCATCCGCTATCGGCATAACAGCACCTGCTACTATGGAATCCAGTGACTGCATAAACTGGCTATAGCCAGAGATTGGAGAAGCCTGAACCACTCCTGTGCTATTAAAAACAATTCCGATACATAGTAAAGCTATCCATTTTTTCATGCTCGACTTCTCCTCCCCAGACAACTTTTTTAGTGCTGCATGGTCTGTAAGTGGGATGTCGTTGATTTCATAATCTCCTGCATGGTCTTTACTTTACCTTCAATGGCACTCGGGTCCATTTTTCCGGCGTTAACAGTATTTTTGATGTCACCTGCCGCTTTGCGCAAACTGTCTTTTAAATTGGCATCCATCATATGAGGCACAATTTTTTCCACAGTACTGACGAGTTGTGCTGCACTCTTTTGCGCATCCATCGTCTGTCCAGCCTTGGCTTGTTTGACCACATCCTGTAAGGATTTATCCAAATCCTTCATCATCGGCATAGGATCTTCCTTTGGCATTGCTGCGCTGTGCCCTTCATGACCAGCTGCCTGCTCTTGACTGGCAGTTGTCGGCTGAGTTGTTTTTTCACTCGATCCACACCCCGCCACTAGAGAAATAACTGCAATAATAGCCAGCATGGCAAAGAGTACTTTACTTTTTTTCATAATCTAAAACCTCCAATATTGTCATTGTTTTTATATTTCCTGTTTGCTGTGGTGAAGCATTTACCCCACCACAGCTTTGCTCTTGTCATTAATGGCCTCTACTCAGTAGTATGGGATTTGCTAGAAATAGCTGAATTCCTGCGCTCTTGCCATTGGTTCCACACCAGATAGATGCAAGGCAGCACGATCAATGTCAATATGGTGGAAGTAACCAATCCCCCAACAACAACGGTAGCCATTGGCCGCTGTACCTCGGCACCAGTCCCTGTGGCAAAGAGTAATGGAAATAATCCTAAACTCGCAACCAATGCGGTAATCATAACCGGGCGCAAGCGGGTAAATGCACCCTCGGTGATAGCTTCTTCCAAGGTTCGGTGATCCCGCAGATGTTTAATATAGGTAACCATGATGACCCCATTTTGCACAGCAATTCCAAAGAGAGCAATAAAACCGACAGCTGCAGCTACTGTCATGTAGGTGCCAGTAACATACATAGCTACAATACCACCCACTAAAGAGAAGGGAATGTTCATCAAAATGAGGAAAGCATCGCTGGCAGACTTAAAGGTCATATAAAGCAAGAAGAATGTGAGTACGATAACCGCCGGCACTACTAAAGAAAGTCGATCTTTCGCCCGCTGCTGATTTTCATACTGACCAGTCCACTTTAAAGAATAACCCGGAGGCAAGTCGACTTTTTCCTTAATGACTTGGTTGGCCTCATTCACAAAACTTACCACATCCCGTCCCCGGGTATTCATCTGAACAATCATTCGATAGACCCCATTTTCACTGCTGATCATCGATGGACCGTCCACGACCTGGAACTGGGCTACTTCACCAAGCTGTACATAAGCACCGCTAGCCGGTGCCGCTGCAGCAGTTGCGCCGCCACCCATACCCGGGTCCATTCCGCCGCTGCTTTTTGCCGACGCACCGCCAGTCGTTACTGGAATGAGAATATTCTCCATTGCATCAATGGATTCCCGATTTTCCCGATTGTAACGCACCAGGACGTTAAAGCGCTTGCGTCCTTCAATGGTAGTAGTGGCATTTTTACCTCCTACTGCCAATTCAATGGCATCCTCCACATCAGCAATGTTAAGACCATATCGGGCCGCTTTTTCCCGGTTAACTTGAATCTCTAGATAGGAAGCGCCAAAAACTCGTTCCGCCAGCAGATCACTGACTCCTGGCACAGCAGCCAGTGCCTTTTCAATATCGAAGGCTTTTTGCTGCAGTACCTGCAGGTCTTCTCCATAAAGTTTAATACCTAGTTCCGTACGAACTCCCGTTGTCAGCATGGACAACCGTCCGGCAATAGGCTGGGTAAAGGCAAAATTAAGCCCAGGCATATTGGCAAGTTTAACCATCATTTCTTGTTCAATTTTTTGTTTTGTCATGCCGTCCCGCCATTGCTCTTTCGGTTTTAGTGTGACAATCGTTTCAATCATACTAATCGGTGCCGGGTCCATAGCCGACTCAGCACGACCAACCTTCCCTACAGACATGTCGATTTCCGGGATATCCATGATGACTTTATCCATGGTTTTAGCCGCTTCAAGCGCCTCAGTTAAGGACACGCTGGGCAGCATGGTCGGCATGACCAGAAACGTTCCTTCATCCAATTCCGGCATGAAGGTAGTGCCAATGAAAGGCAGCAGAGAAAATCCGGCCAGCATTACGACGACGGCGATACTAATCGTGATTTTACTGTGTTTTAGTACTGATTTCAAAGTCGGTACATACCATCGATGCAGTTTGGCAACAATCCAGGTATCCTTTTCCTGAATTTTCCCTTTGAGCAGCAAAGTGCACAACACAGGCACCAAAGTGAAAGCCAGCAGCAGTGACCCGCTCATGGCAAAGGATTTCGCCCAGGCCATTGGGGTATACATCTTGCCCTCTGTCCCAGTCATCGTAAATACGGGCAGGAAGGTAACAATGATAATCGTAATGGAAAAGAAGATAGGTGCGGCTACTTCCTTTGCCGCTTCCAGGGTCACATCCACAATGCTGCGCCGCCCGCCGTCCTCCGCCAAATGGCGATAAATATTTTCCACCATAACAATCGCAGCATCTGTCATGACACCAATTCCAATGGCAATGCCGCCAAGAGACATTAGGTTAGCCGACAGATGAATTTGTTTCATGGCAATCAGCGCAATCAAAATACCAATGGGAATGGCACTGGTCACGATCAGGCTGGACCGGACATTCCCTAAAAAGAGAATGACAATGATAGAGACTAAAATAAATTCTTCAATTAATGCCCGGGTCAGCGTATTGACTGCTTTTTTTACCAGATCCGTCTGGTCATAAAATGGTACAATCCGCATACCTTCCGGTAATGACGGCTCGATTTCAGCAATCTTGGATTTCACCTGATCAATCACGTCCAGGGTGTTTTCGCCCATGCGCTGAATCACAATCCCTCCAGCCGCTTCATAACCAGATTTGGTTAGCACGCCCCGGCGAAAATCCGGTCCAGCAGTTACGTTGGCTACATCCTTGATGTAAATGGGTACATTGTTATTTTGCGAGATCACAATATTCTTAATATCATCTGGAGATTGGATTAATCCCAACCCGCGAATAATAAATTCCTGACCGTTTTGCTCGACAACCTTCGCACCAATATTAGCGTTGTTGGCACCAAGAGCACCAAATACCTGGTTGAAAGTAATCCGGTAGTTTTGCAGAAGATGAGGATCAAGATTGATTTGATACTGCATCACATAACCGCCGATGCTGGCCACTTCCGCAACTCCCGGCACCGCACTGAGCTGCTGCTTGATGGTAAAATCCTCAACCGTACGCAGATCTGCCAGATTATGACGATCGCTTTCTATGGTATACATGAATACCTGCCCCATCGGCGTGCTGACTGGTCCTAAGGCTGGCTGCACACCCCGGGGCAATTGAGGAATGGCTTGCTGGACTTTTTCATTTACGACTTGACGGGCAAAGTAAGGCTCTACACCGTCTTCAAAGATGACGGTTATAAGCGACATCCCGAATGAGGAAGCCGAGCGCACTTCTTTCACCTTAGGCAGCCCACGCAAGGCAGTCTCTAATGGATACGTGACTTGGTCCTGGATTTCCTGAGGTCCACGCCCCATCCAGTCTGCCGAGACAAGCACCTGATTTTCACTCAGATCAGGAAAAGCATCGATGGGGGTATCCCGTACAACGAAGATTCCCCAGACAATGACTAGTGCAGATAATACCAGAATAATCACGCGGTTTTTCAAGGAAAATTCGATTAATTGATTCAGCATGTTGCCCCTCCTTACTGACCACCATGGCCGCTGTGTTCACTCCCGGAAGCAGGTGCCGGAGCAGCCGCGCCGCTATTTGTACCATTCACAGGTGCTGGTGCGCTCGTCTCTTTAGCGGCCCCGCCACCGTGACCGGCATGAGAGCCAAAGCTGCCTAATTTCGTTTGGGAATCAATGAGGAAAGTGGCGGCTGTGACTACTGTTTCACCTGCCTGCAGTCCAGAGAAAATTTGAACATAGCCATCAGCATATTGCCCCGTGACTACATCCCGTTTAACAAATGTATCTTCACTTTGAGCGACAAAAACAATCTTACGGCTGCCGGAGTCTAATATGCTGGATTCCGGTATCACCACGCTGTCCCCTAAAGGCAGTTGAACATTGGCATTAACAAACATATTGGGCTTCAGCCTGCCCCCAGGATTACTCATCTCCACCCGAACTTTCACTGTTCTGGTGGCATCATCCAGCACCGGATTAATAAAGGTCACTTGTCCGCTAAAAGCTTCTCCCGGATAGGCACCACTGGTCACTGCAACTCTTTGACCTAGTTTAATGCCTGCTATATCCTTTTCATAAATATCGATATACAGCCAAAGAGTGGATAAATCCGATAAACTGTACATTTTATCCCCCGGCATAATGAATGCTCCTGGCAGCAGCTGTTTTTCCAAAACCGTGCCGCCAAACTGGGCATAGATGATCATATGATCCTTGGGTGTTCGGGTATGTTCCAGATGAGCAATCTCACTGTCTGGCACATTTAACAGCTGTAGTTTGCGCTTTGCCGCATCCCGCAGACGATTATTGATCTGAACTACATCTTTGCCAGCGTTTTGCAGCTTCTGCACATTTTCCAGCGTTAGTAAATATTCTTCCTGGGTCGCAATATAGGTTGGACTGTATACAGCGGCGATGGCCTGCCCCGGGGCAATATATTCGCCGTCAGCAGTCACATATAGTTCATCAACCCGCCCTTCCACCCGGGAGGTAAGATACGTGCGTCCACTTTCATTCATAGCAAGTTTGCCCGTGGTCTTAATTTCCTTCATAATATCTTTTACGACTGCCTGGGCCGTTTGCACTCCGGACAATTGCCTAGCCTTGGCATCTAAGGTAACGGTATCACCCATAGCCATAACCGGAGTCGTTGTCTGATGACCGGTATGATCTACAGTCGGCTTTGCGTGCTGCGCAGCATAATAGTAACCGCCACCGCCAAATACTAGAACACCCGCTGTCACACCTATGATCATCTTCTTCTTAGCCTGTAGTTTTTCAATCATGCTGTCCTCTCCTTTTGCTTGCACATTATGGCTGGGTTCCGCTCGTAAATAAAGGTCTTCCTACCGCTTTTTCCAGATCTGCCACTGCTTTCTCATAATTCACGCGAGCTTTATAGTAATCCAATCGCACATTGCGAAGAGCATTTAGACTATCCAGGACAGCCATAAAATCCACTTTACCATTGGTATAGCTCACAACTCCGGCTTGATAGGTTTGCTCCGCTTGGGGAATTACGGTATTCTTATACAGGTCGATCTGGCGCCAGGCAGACTGCGCTTCAGTCAGTGCCATCTGCAAATCCAGCTCTGTCATACTCTGCATAGTAGCCAATGAAGCCTGAGCTGCTTCCAAACTAGCTGCAGCAGATTTAATTTCTGCTTTATTTTTCCCCTGCCAAATAGGCAGCATGACCATAACTTCCATTTTCCAGGTATCAGGTGTCGCACTCATCATCGTTTGTTTTCTATCTTTGTAGCCAATGCTGAATTGATAATCTGGCAGCTGCTGCTTTTTTGCCAATTCCACACCATTCTTTGCCATCTCCACTTGCTGTTCCATGCCAACAACAGCTGGTTTTTCAGCCTGGGCTTCTGTCTGCAGGGTGGTCAAGTCAAAGTCAGGAGGCGGAGCACTGAACTCTTCTTTCACTGTGAAGGGGGTGTCGGCTTTACGGCCGATAACAGTATTGACTTTCGCTTTTGCTACTGCCGCCATAGATGTCATGCTCAAAAGGTCAGTAGTCATCTTAGAAAATTCAGTTTGAGCCCGCAAGGTATCTTGCAGAGGTACCATTCCAGTAGAATAGTTAACCTGAGCAATCTGTACCAGCTGGCCCATGAGCTGCTGATTTTCCTTGCCGATTTCTAAAGCTTTATCAGCATATAACAGATCATAATAGGCAGTTTTCGCCGCAGCATAGGCTTCCATCTGCTTATCTTGGTAATTCGCTTTCGTCATTGCAGCATCACTGCCGGCCATTTTACCCATGGCTTTTAATTTAGACGGATTCATAATGTCCTGGGTAAAAGTGTATTCCGTCATCATTGCATCAAAAGGATTTAAGCTGCTTTTAGGTATATCATCTTTCATAATCCCAAACTGAGGATTCGTCCAGGCTTTCGCCAGGGGAATGCGGGCCTCTTTTTCTTCCCAGCGCTTTTGACTCTCAATGACGGCTGGATTATTCTTGACGGCAGTATCCACTATCTCTTTTAAAGACAGAGTATCCTGGGCTTGTTCCGCCATAACTGGTATTATAATTCCCAATACGAGCATAGCAGTCAATGATAATACTTTGCATCGAAACCATTTTCCTACGTTCATATATCCCCCTTCGTCCCCTTATTGAAGACAATCATAAAAACTGACCTTAGATATTTGGGTTTATCCTTATTCTTCTTTACCAACCAGCCCCTCAGCCCGATTTGTAAGATAGCACCATAAATACCCTATCACTGCCAATTCGATCATAAGTAAATCCCACATTATATTTCACCTCGATTACATCTTTATATTGATGTCTATCATATCCAACTAATGTGAAGATTTTATGAAGAAAGTTTGAATAACTCATATTATTTGTATTTCATAATGAATCAGTACTCTTTTCTTACTCATTGATAAAAGCAGCCCTTTTAATAAAGGGCTGCTTTGCTATTACATATGGTGGCCTGAATGCTCATTGCCGTTATCCTTCGGGGCATCCTCCGGCGGTGCTGACTGTTCTTGGTTTGTTGGTTCGGCGGCAAATGCTTTGGTCGCAGTCGGCAGCAAAACGGTACCGGATATAAATACCGCTGCCAAAGCAGCAAAGATTGCTCTCATTACTTTTTTCTTCCTACTCATTTGTTTTGTTCCCCCATTCTTTTATTGTCTGATTCACAGCTTCTCATACTCATATAAAACTCTATCTGCTTATTCACTAAACCCAATAACTGTATCATGAATCGATTCAATATGTAATAACCTATTTTATAAAAAATGCATCTTTGCTCTTATCATACAATAACAATATGAATAACTGATGAAGATGCATTGAAAAACTGCTGTATTTTCAATGAAAACAGATACACCATTACCAAACCACAGAGAACACGGAGAAAAGATCGATTTTGCATTTTTTTGAACCACAAAAACGCAAAGGACACAAAGGGGAAATAGACATTTCTTTGTGTTTAGCGTTCTCCTTACAGACCCCTTTGCCAGCAATGACACCCTCAAAGAAAAACAGCAAAGCAGCCTTTCCTGCAGGAAGAGCTGCTTTGCTATTCATATTTCAAATTTTTATGGATGCTGATGCTGCATAGGTGGCATGTTCCCGCCAGCAGCATTAGGATCCCATCCCATAATCGTCGGATCAACCATCCCGAAAATCATAGCCACATGAGCAACAACGAGAAACACGGTCAACAGTATAAAATGAAGTTTCATCTTTTCATCATCCGATTTACCCTTGCCGATTACACCAAGTTCCAATAAAGCAATACTAAACAGCGGAATTACACCACTGAGGTAAGAGCCTACTGCAAGTATATCAGCAATACCGCGCCATTGAATCGTAGGAATAACAGTGGTTATTAAATTAAGAAAGACTCCCAGGAAGTAAAACCCTAGGAAAATACCAATTGCCTTATTGGCTGTTTTCCATCCACCAGCATTGGAGCCACGTAGAAAAACCGTAAAAAATTCAGTTGCAACAAGCGCTTCCGCCAGGGCTACAGGAATAACCATATACCAAATTAAATTCCATGGCTGGTTAACAGCCAGCAATTCCATATAGTGTGTCATAACCATAATCAACACTCTCCTCACATGAACGTATAGTAATAGTATACAAAAAAAATGTGAAGATCTTGTGAAGATATGATAAAGAATTTATGAGAGATTCATCCTGCTAACATAGCTCCTTTCAATCTAAAGCTGCCAATGTTACAACTAGTAAACATACCTACTGAACTTACCAAATGTACATATTACTCCTTCATGTCCTTTGCATTTCTTCGCGGTCTTCGCGGTTCAAATGTTTTTTTATAACCGAGCTAAGCGTATCGCTTCCACAAATTGTTTTGCCTTGTCTGTGATCGACTGGTAATCACCTGTTTTTGCACCTGCGGTAATATTGCCGCCAACGCCGACAGCAACGCATCCAGCCTTGATCCACTCTCCTACGTTATCAACACTTACACCGCCTGTAGGCATAATCCGCGCCTGAGGCAATGGTCCTTTAATGGCTTTAACAAAGGCAGGTCCAAATAATTCCCCTGGAAATATTTTAATAATATCGGCACCAGCCTCCATGCCTTCCACGACTTCTTTAATCGTCATCGCTCCTGGCATGATCGGTATACGATAGCGATTACACAGTTTGACTGTATTCCTGTTCAAACAAGGCGAAACAACATATTGAGCACCGCTTAAAATTGCAATTCTAGCAGTCTCAGGATCAAGTACAGTGCCCGCTCCCAGCAGTATTTCCTCCGGCGAATATAGTTTCGCCAAGTCGCTGATGATCTCGTGAGCACCAGGAACTGTAAAGGTAAGCTCAATGGCAGTGACGCCGCCAGCAATACATGCTTCCGTAATTTTTTTTGCCTGTTCACTTGTTTCTGCTCTAATGACGGCTACTAGTCCACCATCACATATTTTCGTAATTACTTTTTCTTTTTCCAATTTATCTATCCCCTTAACGATTTATGCCATTTTGTGAATTCATGTAGGTTTCCAACTGATCCGGATTAGGAAGTCCATCATTGTCACCCGGTGACATGACTGCAAGTGCACCAACAGCGTTCCCTCTGCGTACAGCATCGTTAAGAGAAAGCCCTTCTAGAAGTCCGCTAATCACTCCTACAGCAAATCCGTCACCAGCTCCAACTGTATCCACAACTTTTTTAACTTTGAAACCTGGCACAATAAAAGAATCTACTTTCGTCTTTACAAAAGCACCCTTTTCTCCTAACTTCACAATCACTGTCGAAACGCCTTTATTCAAATAAAAATCTGCAATGGCATTTTCATCATCGCTGCCCGTTAATAAAAGACCTTCATTAACCCCTGGCAAAACAATATCACTCTGGGAAGCTAACTCATTAATAATCTGAACCATTTCCTCCTTGTCCTCCCACAATTGAAGCCTTAAATTAGGATCAAAGGAAATGGAAACCCCATTCTCTCTTGCATTCTGAATCAATTTATAGGTGACCGACCGGCAGGTTGCCGAAAGAGCTGGCGGTATTCCTGTCAAATGCAAATGCCTGACATTTTCCCATACAACGTCCTCAACGTCGGGGAGATCCATATGAGAAGCAGCTGAACCTTTGCGAAAATTAAAAACTTCCGGATCTCCAACACTAACTTTTGCCTTTAACTGCATGCCAGTGCGGTTAGAGGCGTCAAATTTTATATATGGAGTTTTAATGTTCTGCTGTTGCAGGAATTTGTTAATGTACTTGCCAAAAGGGTCTAAACCAAGCTTTGCAATATAAGTTACAGAGTGTCCTAAACGAGTCATACCTATGGAAAAATTGACTTCAGCACCTGCAACATACTTCGTAAAATGTTCTATGTCTTCAAGGGGACCTTCGTGATCAGCCACCAAAAGGGCCATGGGTTCGCCAACTGTAATCACTTCACTCATAAATGACCTCCCTGGTTCATCGGATTATAGGATTTACTCTTATGATACGATGAACCTAATATTATATTAAATCAGGGTTTTCTGAGGCTCTCCTTCAACAAAGGTCAAAGGTTTGGGACTGGAAATGACTTCAATATTTGAATTCGCCTCGGCTTCTGCAAGTAAAGGCTCACTAATCAGCATCGTTGTTAATTCTAAGGTATTTTGTATCCAGACAATTTTATGTTGGCCTGTATCAATTCCATTACACATTTTTACCGCCATGCGCAAGGCATCTTCAGAAGTAGCTGCAACCATAGGAATCTTGACGGCTTCTACCTCAGTACTGGTATATGCATTGGTGTACATGCTGATATAATCAATTTTATCAAACAGCTTGCGGGTTGTAACATCCACCATACCAACTCCGTTGGCATTTCCGTGGGATTCTTCCGTAACATCCAAAATAATGCTCTTTTTAAACTCAGGACCGCCGCTTACACACTTGGTAATATACAGACCGGTAACATTAGGATCTTGCCCGTCGCCGCTAATATTTTTACCAATTTCATCAATTACCAATATATCAAACTTAGGGAACATAATACGCCCCATTAAACTACGAGCTTCCTCTAACAAAGCTGCTTCCCGCTCTAATAACAAAATATCATCTTTGGGAACGACTTCAATTTTATAAGTGTCTTCATAGGCATTTTCCACTAGAGCAACAGCAAACAGTACTTTGGTTTTCTGTGCGATTATGCATCCAATTTTCGGAATCAGCTCTGCAAAACGATCGAAGCCCCGGCTATGAACTGAATCTGCTCCCAGCCTTTTGCCAAGTCCAATCACAAGCATTTTACAAATGCCGCTTTCAATGGGGCCTCGAAAACAAGTATGAGGCTTTATTCTTGGAATGATAACGATCCCATCCGCCTCGAGGGCACTTTTACATACATAAATCGGAGATCCAGGTTCAAATTCACCAATGGTTTCCACATCGATGGAAGCATCAACCGGAACTCCCATTGCACTTTCACTAATCCCAAAAGAAGCTAATAAATCAGCCTGCCCTTCCGGCGTGGCTCCGCCATGGCTCCCCATCACAGGAATAATGAAGGGTTTGGCTCCTGCTTCTTTTAACGTATCCACTACCGTTTTTGTAACCAAGGCAATATTGGCAACCCCCCGGCTGCCGACTCCTACGGCAATCCGCTTACCATTTAAATTCTCTAAATAAGGCTCCATTTTCTTACGAACCTCACCAGGAATATCTTCCACTTTTTGTCGGTTAAAATGCTGCTTGATTTTTATAAACCGCGGCAGCTCAACCTCTGGAAACTTATTTAAATCGAGTGATTGCATCGTGATTCATCTCCACATTCATTTATTTAAACTATTGCAAGAGTGACTTATTACAGCCACTCTTGCTTTATAAACTGCAATAAAGAAAAGCAATCCGGCTCCAATTGATTATGAATTAGCCGATTTTGATATCTCTTTGATATTCTGTCCGATACCAAGGGGAACGGAGATCAAGAGCAGAATTGCCCCAATAAAACCAGATACTGCAATTGCATATAGTCCTGCATAAGGATTGTGAAAAGCCTGCTCAGCCCATACACGCAGGTTGGGAGCAAGGAATCCGCCTAAGTTGCCAATGGAATTGATAAAGGCAATCCCGCTTGCTGCAGCTACACCACTTAAAAATCTGCTGGGCAACGTCCAGAAAATAGGCTGACAAGCCAAGTTTCCGCAGGCAACTACGCATAGGGATAAAATTCCAAGCAGCGGACTTCCTGTAGCGGAAACAATGAACCCTGCACCTGCTGCACCAATAATAATAGCAGCTAAAACACCACGACTGCCTGTTTTATCAGAATAACGAGGAAGAAGAACGGTAGCGGCTAATGCACAAATCCAAGGAATCGCACTGATCAGCCCAACTTCCAGACCTACTTTTTTCCCTAATAATCCAGCAACGTGGGTAGGCAAATAAAAATTCAAACCATAATTACTAACTTGAATCATAAAGCAAATAGCAGCTAAGAATAAGACCTTAGGATTACCCAATACTTTCAGCGGACCTACTTTTACTTGTGGTTTTGCCGCATTTTCTTCTTCTAATTCACTCAGCAAAGCTTTTTTCTCATCATCAGAAAGCCATTTTGCATCTTGAGGCTTATCAACAAGATACCAGTATGCCCATACACCCATAGCAGCAGCCAAGACTCCTTCTACCAGGAACATCCACTGCCAGCCTTTAAAACCAAGCACCCCATTCATATCCAACAGTATTCCGGATAAAGGCGAACCAAAAATGAATGCCAATGGCGGTCCAAGCCAGAAAAGCCCCATTACCGAACTACGACGACGTTCTGTAAACCAGGTAGTAAAATAATATACAATCGCCGGCATAAAGCCCGCTTCTGCAATTCCCAGTAAAACCCGCAAGCCTAAAAATTGATTTTCTGTTGAAACCCAAGCAAATCCGGCAGATACCAGACCCCAGGTAACCATAATACGAGCCAGCCAGGCTCTTGCTCCCACATGATGCATGATAATATTACTTGGCACTTCAAATACCGCATAGCCGATGAAAAAGATGCCCGCACCAAGAGCAAAAGCCGCATCGCTGATGCCGGTATCCAACTGAAAAGCCTGCTTTGCAAAACCAATGTTCGCGCGATCCAAAAAAGCAAAAATGTACATGACCAGGATAAAGGGTACAAGTTTGTTCTTGGCTTTGTCCATTGCGTGATTGGTAAGTTCGGTTCTAGTGATTCCTGCCATACTAATAACACTCTCCTATTTTTTTTATATTCGCAGCTCCTTATTCGAAACCTCTATCAATTTACCGCAATTCACTGTTTTCTGAAATTTTCCATCTCAACGAAACCTTGAAAGGAATCATTGAGACTGCATTTTTTTCTCAAAACTATAGCAAAGCCACTACTTTGAGATAGTTTCCAGGATGGGCTGCAATATCGCTGACTAATGCAGGAACCTCTTCAAAAGAGATGGTTTTTGTGATTACAGCGGCAACATCCACTTTGTGCCCGCCTACCAGTTTGACACTTTCAGGGAAAGCGTGGAAGCTGTTTCTTGAACCAACAATGTCCAGTTCTTTTTTGGTGAATAAAGCGGTAGGCAAAGCAATCTCACTTTTCGGCCAGCCTACAAGAGAAATTCTTCCAGCATAAGATACATAATCAATAGTGCTGCGAACAGCTGCAGCATTGCCTGATGCTTCGATAATGACCTCTGCCATTCTGCCATTTGTAATTGCTTTGATTTCATTAACAGCGTCAGCTTTCACTGGATTAACAGTATATGTTACGCCTAGCTGCTTGGCAAATTCCAATCGTTCTTCTACAGGGTCTACTACAATCGGTATTGCATTCAAGGTTAATGCATACTGCGCAGCTAACAGGCCGATAGGACCAGATCCAGTAATCGCCACATGTTCTCCTGCTTTTACCCGGGAACGTTTCACAGCATGCATGGAAATGGTTAACGGTTCAACCATAGCCAGCAAATTCCAAGGAATTTCTTTGGGTACTTTATGCACTAAATTCCTGGGATGAACAAAATACTCTGACATGGCTCCGTCAATGTGTACCCCTCGAACAGTCAAATTTTCGCAGCAATTCGTACGATTGTTTTGACAAGGGTAACACTTGCCACAGTATACATAAGGTTCAATGACCACATGATCACCAACCGCCAGTTCCGTTTCCCCTTCTGGCACTGCTGCCACTTCACCAGCTGCCTCATGTCCAATAATCCGAGGATAGGATACAAGAGGATTGGTCCCCATATAGGCACCGATATCGGAACCGCATATTCCCAAACTCCGTGTCTTAATTAAAACATCATTTTCTCCACGCTGTGGATAAGCGACTTCTTCCACTTTAATATCCCCGGGGGATTGCAAATAAATAGCTTTCATCCTTTTCATACACTCTCTTTCCATTGATTTTATTTGGGTTCTTGTTATAAGGTCACGCCATTTTTAAAGATGGCAATCTCCCTAAAACCCATACTTTCTGATTTAGACAGCCGCCCTGAAGAAACTTCTACGATATAGGAGAAAAACGCATCTGTCACAACCTGCATCGATTGACCTTCCAGCAATTTTCCGGCATTAAAATCCATCCAATTGGCTTTGCGTCTAAACAGCTCACTATTCGTAGCTACTTTTATGGTCGGTACTGCCGTACCCAGAGGTGTACCACGTCCAGTAGTAAACAAAACGATATGACAGCCGGCAGCTGCCAGGGCCGTTGCCGCTACAGCATCATTGCCTGGTCCATTTAAAAGGTTCAGTCCCTTGCGTGTTACGGATTCACCATAGTCCAGTACATCCACAACAATGCTGCGGCCGCCTTTTTGCGTGCAGCCTAGTGATTTTTCTTCCAGGGTGGAAATGCCGCCTTTTTTATTACCGGGGGATGGATTTTCATAAATGGGCTGATTATATGACATAAAGTAGTCCTTAAAATCATTGATCAGCTTCACCGTTTTATCAAATACTGCTTGATCTTTAGCTCGTTTCATCAAAATCGTTTCAGCACCAAACATCTCCGGCACTTCCGTCAAAACGGTGCTGCCGCCGCAGGCAATCAGCTTATCGGAAAAAGCTCCAACCAATGGATTGCCGGTAATACCTGAAAAGCCATCAGAACCGCCGCATTTTAAACCTACAACCAGCTCAGAAACAGGGCACTCTTCTCTTTTGTATTGGCTGGCATATGCAATTAACTCTTCTATGAGTTCTCTGCCAGCTGCAAGTTCGTCTTCCACCTCTTGGGCTGCTAAAAACTTAACCCGCCCAGGATCATAATCTCCCAGTATCTTTTTAAATTCTGGAATATTATTATTTTCACAGCCGAGTCCAAGTACCAGCACACCGCCAGCATTGGGGTGATTGACCAAAGCTGCCAATATACGCTGGGTTGTCAGATGATCCTCACCAAGCTGGGAACAGCCATAAGGATGAGTAAATTCAAAGACACCGTCAATGTTTGCAGCAGCAATTTCATTGCCCTGCTCAGCCAGCAATTGAGCCGCCCGATTCACACAGCTTACCGTAGGGATAATCCAGATCTCATTCCGGACTCCAACCCGTCCGTCTTCCCGTCTGTATCCCTTAAAGGTTTGATTACAAGTAACAAACTGTTCTTGAGGCAGATCCGGCTCATAGGTGTATTCCAGCATATCTCCAAGGTTAGTCTTAATATTATGAGCATGCACCCAGCTGCCAGCCTCAACATCTCTCACTACGTGTCCAATGGGAAAGCCATATTTTATGATATGCTCGCTTTCTTTTAAGTCACGCAAGGCCATTTTATGCCCTTTATCAATGTCATCGAGAGCAGTAATTGCAGTAGATCCTACTGTAAGCTGCTCTCCTTTTTTTACATCATCGAGAGTAACAGCTACATTATCAGCCTCATGGATTTTTAACAATGACATCTCCGTTACCTCCTAATCAGCCGTGCAACAGTAACTTGCATACCATCGTTAACAATTTGATATAGATAGTCAGCCGTTTTTTCCGTCAAATTATTAACTTGATTCAGATCCTGCCCCCAAATAGCAGCATTTTCTAAAACAGTTTTTACTACAGCGATGATACTTTCCTGGCTGCCATCAAATGCTTTCCAGGTCTCCCCAAAGAATTCCAATACCGGCACATCGTCTTTCATCACAAATTCGCCTTTTTCCCGTTTTGCCTGCATACCATTGTCTGCCACTTTCCCATCCTTGTACACAGCAATCAGCGCCGCTAATGAAAAGGTCAGTTTTTCAGGCAATACACCATGGAGATGCTGATATTCTATAATGGAGGGCAAAACTCTGGCCTTAAATTTCGATGAAGAATTGAGTAAAATGCTGATCAGATAATGTCTGATGTATGGGTTCTGAAAACGTTCGATTACGGAATCTGCAAATTCAGTCAGCATTTTTTTATCCAAATGAATGGAGGGAATAATCTCATCAGAAACAATCTGTCTCACATATTTCCCTAACACTTCATGATCCATCATTTCTCCGACTTCTTCCAGCCCATATAAAAATGCTGCCGGAACAGAAGCGGTATGAGCTCCATTTAAAATGCGTACTTTTCGTGTACGATAGGGCGTCATATCCTCAGTCCAAATGACATTAAGACCAACTTCTGCAAAGGGCAGCCGCTTTGCCAATTCCTGTGGTCCTTCGATTACCCAAAGGTGAAAGAGCTCACCTGTGTTAATTAATTGATCACTATAACCCAGTTTCGTTTCAAGAGTTGTTATTTCATCTTTTGGATAACCTGTTACCACTCGATCCACTAACGAATTAAGGAAATAATTATGATTGCAGACCCATGATTTAAATTCTTTCGGCAAGCTCCAGGCATCACAAAGTGTAAGGATAACTTCTTTTAGATTATCACCATTACGATCAATCAGTTCGCAAGGAATGATGACCATGCCTTTATCCGGGTTCCCCTGAAAATACTGAAAGCGGTGATACAAATAGGCAGCCAGCTTACCAGGAAAAGAACTTGGCGGCTTATGATCCAAACGATCATTTTCATCATAAGCAATGCCCGCCTCGGTCGTATTTGAAATCACAAACTCAATAGCAGGGTTCTCCGCACACTTAAGATAAGCATCCCAATCCGTATAGGGATTAATTCCTCTGCTGATTGAACTGATAATCTCTTTTTGCTCTACGGGATGTCCGTCTTGCAAGCCCCTCAGCAATAGAGTATACAGACCATCCTGTTCATTTAATTTGCCGGCTAGTCCTTGGGCAATTGGCTGCACCACCACCACCCTGCCATTAAACTTGCCCTGCTTATTAAGCTGATGAATCATCCAATCAACAAACGCTCTTAGAAAATTGCCTTCACCAAATTGGATCACCCTTTCTGGTAAATTGCTTGAGTTGATTTGCGCTGCAGCATCTTCTGGCAAAAAGAAATCACTGCGCAAAAGCTCCCCATTTAATTTTTTCATAGATTCCCCTCTCTTCTTTTTCAGTGCCCTCTCGGAAAACAACCATAGATAGCCGTAAACAGGCAAAGGATGAGCATAAATATAAGCGTAGGTTAAGTATAACGGCGAAGCGTTAGTTATGCTCATCCTTTGCCGTCCTAAATGAGACTTTCCGAGAGGCTACTTTCTAAATAGATTGTTAAGATTGTCAAAAACATTTTCATCTTATCAATCTACTCTACTTCTACGACTACCTTCTTATGCAAATACCATGCCAAGACTGTCACCCCTTGATTACCCAAGATTCTGATTATTAGAGAATAAAAGATAGATGCATAAAGCAACATTTGTTGTTGCTTTATGCATCTATCTTTTATTTATTATCGATTCTGTTTTTGAATCTTTCGCCATAAAGTAGTGCGGTTTATGCCTAAGCGGCTGGCTGCCCGAGTATAGTTAAAATTTTCTTCCCGCAATATTTGTTCAATGGCTTCCTTCTCCATCTCTTCCAAATTACCATATTCACCAGATAAAGAATCTGCCTGGTGAATAGCTGCCTGGACAGGTAAAATACTCTTAATATCTTCAGCGGTAACTACTTCATTATCCGATAGCAGCAAGGCTCTTTCCATAAGATTGGCCAATTCCCGCACATTCCCCGGCCAAGAAAGCTTTTCTAAAATTACCAGCGCCTCAGGAGCAATCCCTTTCACCCCCGGATTTAGCTGCTTCAACTTGCGGTAAAAGTACTCCACCAGCATAGGGATATCTCCTTTACGATCTCTAAGGGGCGGCAAATAAAGACGTAAAATATCGAGACGATAATATAAATCTTCCCGAAACTGCTTTTTTGCAACCAATTCAGCCATATCCTGATTCGTAGCTGCAATCACCCTTACATCTACAGGAATGACACGATCCCCGCCTAAACGCATAACTTCTTTTTCCTGCAGCACCCGCAGCAGCCGTGCTTGCAGGGCTAAGGGCATTTCTCCGATTTCATCCAGAAACATCGTACCGCCATGGGCCAGTTCAAATAACCCCTGTTTACCGCCTTTCTTTGCTCCCGTAAATGCCCCTTCTTCATACCCCAATAACTCACTCTCCAGCAGATTTTCAGGTAAAGCAGCACAATTAACAGCAACAAAAGGACTCTTCTCACGAGAACTGAGATTATGTATACTCTGAGCAAACATTTCCTTGCCAGTACCAGACTCACCAGTGATCAAAACGGTGGAACTAGACATGGCATAACGGTGCGCTTGCCTTTTAGCGGCCTCCAGTGCCGGCGAAGAACCAACAATTTGCTTTAGACTTACTTTGGCCACCAACCCCTTTGAGTGCAGCTTTTGTCGTATCGCCTGCTCAAAGCGCTGTAGTTGAGTAACATCCTGAAAACTAGCGATTGCACCAACTACTTCATCCTTGATCTTAATCGGTATTCGCTTCGTCGCTAATTCCTTATTTCCCAGATGCTGAACTTCCCCCATTTCCGCTACCCCATTATCAAGAACTGCCGGCAAACGAGTATTGGGTATCACCTCACTTACTGAGCGCCCAACAGCCATTGCCTGTGACACTTGAAAAATATCACAGGCTGCAGGATTAAAAAAGGTGATGCGGGCTGCTTTATCTACAGCAACAATCCCATCTGTAGATGAATTCACAATAGCTTGCAAAAGCTCGGCCCGTTCTTGCTCGCGACGACGAACTTCCGCTACCAATTCAGCCTCTTTGATGGCTTTATAGATTGCATCTTTACCAGTTCCGATTACATAACCGCCTAATCCGATCTGGCGGGCAAGCTCAACTGAATTTGCATCACCGATAACTACTTTAATGCCTTCACTGGCAGCGAAAGCAATTCTTTCCGCCGTTTCTGCCTTGTTTTCCAGGGCAATAACCCGTACCGATATGCCCAATAACTCAGCCAGTGTCTCACACTCATAAATAACATTCCGAAATCCAGCTACACCGATTACACCTAAGCTTACTCCTACCTGTTTGATCGTACGCAGAATGTCAAGAGCAGTGACCTGTATCTGCACCACTGGCACGGAAACTTGTTCAGCAATTAATAAAGCAGTACCACCGCGGCTAATTAAGACCTCTGCCCCCCGCTCCATGGCAAGCCGTGCTTGTTCCAGACCAGCCTGGGAATCACCAAGGGCAACATCAACGTTCCCGTGCCATTCAGGGTCACGTTCTAAAATAACTTCATCAGCCAGCTTCTTCATACTGGCAAATGGAGCAATCAGACAAATTTTATAATCCATATTTCCCCTCCATTCGGGATTCATTTCATAGAAATCTTTATTGTATTTCTCTGCAGAATCCAGAACTCCTGTAAACAAAATATTTTGTAAGTTGACACTACCTACTAACTTTGATACAATAGTCAAAATTTATATAGGAAGGCGGCAGTAAACAATGGCATTCTATTATAAGGAAGTTTCCCGAACCTTTAGCGAATATCTTCTTGTGCCTAATCTTACAAGAAAAGATTGTATCCCCAGCAAAGTGAATTTAAAAACACCTATTGTAAAATTTAAAAGAGATGAGCAGCCACCAATAGAAATCAATATTCCTTTTGTTTCTGCAATCATGCAATCTGTATCCGATGACAATCTCGCCATCGCTCTTTCTAAATGTGGAGGCTTATCTTTTATTTTTGGCTCCCAGCCTATTGAAGAGCAGGCAGAGATGGTGAGCAGAGTAAAGAATTTCAAAGCCGGCTTCGTAGTTAGCAATGCCAATCTATCACCAGAACAAACCTTAAAAGACGTTGTAGAATTAAAATCAAAATTAGGACATGCCACCATTGCCATTACAGAGGATGGAACACTTAACTCTAAATTAGTGGGAATCGTTACTAGCAGAGACTATCGAATGAGTCGGGATTCTTTAGACAGGAAAATCAAAGAATTCATGACACCATTTTCAAAACTCATCGTTAGTTCCATTCATACCACTCTTAAAGAAGCCAATGATATTATCTGGGAGCATAAGCTGAATTGTCTTCCCATCATTAACGACCAGCAGCAATTGGTGTACTTTGTCTTCCGAAAAGATTATGAGGATCACAAAGAAAATCCCCTGCAGCTTTTAGACTCTGAAAAAAGATATATGGTGGGCGCAGGTATTAATACAAGAGATTATAAAGATCGAGTACCTGCATTAGTTAAGGCTGGAGTCGATGTATTATGTGTAGATTCTTCCGACGGCTTTAGCGAATGGCAGGCAGAAACCATAAAATATATAAAAGAAGAATATAAGGATACGGTTAAAATCGGCGGTGGAAACGTAGTCGACAAAGAAGGATTCATGTACTTCGTAGAAGCCGGTGCAGATTTTGTAAAGGTTGGAATCGGCGGAGGTTCTATCTGTATTACAAGGGAAACCAAAGGAATTGGCAGAGGACAGGCTTCTGCCGTAATTGAGGTTGCACAGGCAAGAGATGATTATTTCAAAGAAACAGGCATCTACATTCCAATCTGTTCCGACGGCGGAGTCGTACATGACTATCACACGGTATTAGCTTTAGCTATGGGCGCTGACTTTATTATGATGGGAAGATATTTTGCAAGATTCGATGAAAGCCCTGCTCCCAAAACAAAGCTTGGCAATAATTACGTGAAAGAATATTGGGGCGAAGGCTCAAAGCGTGCTCGTAACTGGGAGCGGTATGACCTTGGAGAAGGCAGCAATCTTAAATTTGAAGAAGGCGTGGACAGCTATGTACCCTATGCAGGAAAACTGAAAGATAACATTGATGTTACCTTAAGCAAAATAAAATCAACTATGTGCAGCTGCGGTGCCATATCCATTAAAGAACTGCAAAGAGTTGCAAGAATAACCATCGTTTCCTCTACCAGCATTGTAGAAGGCGGAGCCCATGATGTAATACTAAAAGAAAACAACTACTAAATAGCAGTAAAAAAACTTTTGAACCGCGAAGACGCGATGAATTCGAAGATCACGAAGGGATATCATGTTTACTTCGTGACCTTCCTACTCTTCGCGTCTTCGCGATTTAAAATGCTTTTTCTCTGAATCCACCTGTCGCTAGGTTCGCAATTATAAAGGGGTAAAGAAAGACGGTTTGAAACGCGGTAAAGACGCGGGGACGGTGGATGTGTCTTATATAGATTCCCAAATATATTGAAACATATAAGACACTACCACCATCCCCTTGTCTTGTTAGTGATATTTTCTGGTAACCCTATAGCCTCATTGCCTGTCTGAATTGCCTTGGTGTGCAGCCATTTACCTGTTTAAACACCGCTGTAAATTTACTAGCATTTTGATAACCAACCCGTTCTGCAATATTTTGAATGCTTAAAGCATCGTCCGATAACATCCTCAATGCATGTTTCATCCTGGCTTGTTGGATATATTCGCTAATCGTTACCTGATAATATAATTTAAAACACTGGCGCAATTTGGTAGTCCCCATCTCAGCAAGAGCAGCAAGCTGCTTAATATGCAGCGGAGTAATAAAATTTCGATCCAGCTCCTCCTTAACTCGTACAACATATTGTCGATTCTGATAATTCAAGTAACTAGAGCGATCTTGCTTCATGATTTTCCAGTGCCATTCATCCTGAACATTGCGCATAATAAGCGCCAGCAGCTCAATGACCTTACACTCAAAATAAAGGAGCGGTAAACGCCTTGCCCGCGTTTCAAGCTTGATCTGATCCATAAGTAATATGACTTCAGGCATATTATAGTGGGGCGGCAGCCAACGCAAAGCGTCCCTCAATGAAAAAGTCTGCTGCCTAAATACCCGATATTCATTTTCTTGCAAAGCACTTTCTGGGGCAATAATGCCAAATCCCTGTGGTCGGTCTTTCAGCCAGCCGGCAATCAAATCTTCAAATGCCAGCACACTGGTATAGCACAATGGTTCAGCATTGCTGAAAATCAGCTTAAATGGGCGCCCTCGGTTAACTAACACATGTACGCCTTCCGTCAATATCCAGGCCTTTTTCCCTTGCTCAATGACCGTAATTTCACCACGCTCCAAGGAACAAATCCAAAGTCCGGTTTGCTGGATTCGATATTCCCGAGCAACTGGTTCCAATAATGTAAAATAGGCACTGGTAACAAACAGTCCCTTTGCGGCTTGAATGTCAACCAGCCAGCTATCCCCATGTTCCGGCGGCAGAAAATATTTTACCCAATGCTGCTCCCACCTGAGAATGTTTACACAGCCCAGCTGAGCTGCGAGTCCCGCATTACCCGACCAATACTCATCCGTATCCGTAGCCCACCCCTCCTTGACCCCTCTGTGTATCCCTATCATAGCATGAGCCTGTCATAAATAGAGGATTACTTTTCCCTCTAAATAGCCAAAGTACTGCTCTAAATCAACGGCAAATTTATTTGCATAGCTTCCTGTATATGATATTTATTCTCACTCCATTGTTCTTTTCCCTGCTTTACAACCTATCTTTTCTTCTCGATTCCGTCCATTGACGTTCTCAAGCCAGCCTTGCTATAATACCAACAAGCCCGGGGTGATTACGATCATACATTGACGTCAATACTGTTAGCTAACGTAAATCCATATTATTTTCTGATTCACTACGCAAAGTGTTAAAAGATAATCATTATCGTTTAACACTTAAAAATAATAACTTTTTTGTCCCAAGAGGAAGGAGTCGACAGTATGAAACGCTCATTAACCCGCAATAAAAAGCGGCTGCTCTATGCCTTGCTCTGTGGCAGCCTATTCTGGCAAACGCCCCTTATCACTCATGCCGCCGAAGAAGCGGCAACCTTAGAGCAGCATGAATTTTCTTTGGAAGGCGTGGAAGTAACGGCGAGCCGAAAGCATATAAGCACTCTACCGCCAGTCTATGCCGGCGGGCTGATCGCCCGTGGCAGCCAGGTGGGTATACTTGGCAATAAGGATTTTCTGGATACTCCTTTTAATATCACCAGCTATACTGCCGAATTCATTGAAAACCAGCAGGCCAGAAGTCTAGCCGGAGTAGTTGCCAGTGATGCATCGGTACGCTCCAATGCAACCTCAACCTATCAGGAAACTTGGACAGTTCGCGGACTTGCGCTAGGTAACGCAGATGTTGGATTTAACGGTTTATACGGCATTGTGCCAACATTTTCTTCCGGAACTGAGTTTGTGGAGCGGGTCGAATTGCTGAAAGGTCCTACTGCTCTCCTGAACGGCATGTCACCCTTCGGCAGCATTGGAGGAAGTATTAATCTGATCGCCAAGCGAGCTGGCGAAGAACCTGTGACTAAGCTGACCACCAGTTACAACGGTGACAGCCAGTTGGGCGGTCACCTGGATATCGGTCGCCGCTTCGGCAAAGATCAACAATTCGGCGTACGCTTTAACGGTGTTCACCGCAATGGTGACACACGATTTGACGGAGAGTCGGAGAAGTTCAGCGCCGCCACTCTCGGTCTGGATATGCGCGGCCAGCGTTTTCGCGCTTCCGCCGATTTCGGCTATCAGCAACGAAATATTGATGCCCCGACAAGTTCCCTAACTCTAGCAGATGGTCTATCTATACCCACTGTTCCCAAAAACACTTTTAATTTCAACCCGCCTTGGACCTATGTAAACAGCAAAGATACCTTTGGCGTTATTCATGGCGAGTTTGATCTAAACCAAGACTGGACAGTATTCGCCTCAGCTGGCGCTCGACAAAACGACTTGGATTACATCTTTGGTTTTACTGAGATGACCAACAGCCTTGGCGACCTTACTACCTCCATTGCCTCGTATCCTATCAAATCGAAAACACATACCCAAGAAATCGGGCTCCGCGGCCAGCTTACCACTGGCTCCCTCCGGCATCAATTGGCGCTAAGCAGTACTCGGCTCCACATTGATCGGGATCATCTCATAAACTGGAATATTGGCGAATATTCGTCAAATCTGTACCACCCATTCTGGGGAATCCGACCGGATATTCCTGCCATTGGCAAGATACCGAAAGCATCGGATACCACCTTATCCAGTGTAGTACTGAGTGATACGCTGTCTACCCCAGATGATCGGCTGCAACTGACGCTGGGCTTTCGCCGTCAACAAGTCGAAGTAGATAGTTTCTCCAGCACCAACGGAGCCAAAACTAGTAGTTACCACGAAAGCGCCACCACTCCAGCAGTAGGATTAATAGTGAAAATTAGACCCAATTTTTCTTTTTATGGCAACTATATCGAAGGATTACAACAAGGGCCAACCGCGCCGGATACAGCAGTCAACGCTGGTGAAGTCTTTGCACCTTATAAATCAAAACAATATGAAGCTGGTGTAAAACTGGATGCCGGTACTTTCGCCACTACCTTGAGCACTTTCCAAATCAAACAACCAAGCGGACTGACCGATCCGATCACTCACATCTATAGCTTGAACGGCAAAAAGCGCAATCGTGGTCTGGAGCTAAATATCTTTGGTGAACCCGTAAAAGGCACTCGACTGCAGGGCGGTTTCATGCTGATGGACAGCAAACTCCTGAGCACTGCCAACGGCACTTTTGACGGTAATACCTCCGTGGGAACGCCGCGCTGGACAGCCACCTTAGGTGCCGAGTGGGATACCCCCTTCCAACCGGGATTGACGTTAACAGCGCAGGCGATATACAATGGATCGCAATATCTAAACAATGCCAATACTCTTAAAGTTGCTCCCTGGACCCGCTTTGACGTAGGTGCCCGCTATACCTTCAAACAAGGCGGTACGCCAGTGACCGTGCGGGCCACGGTAGCCAATGTTTTCAATAAACGTCACTGGATAGGAACTACTGGAGGTTATTTGGCCATCGGTGCACCACGCACGCTGCTGCTTTCCGCAACCATGGAATTATAATACCTGCAAAAAACATCCCTCCGTTATCAAAACGGGGGATGTTTTTCCATTTTTTCAGTATGAATCGGACAGCCTCGTCCGGCAGTAATCAAATACGTCTTCTGGCTTTTGCATGAGCAGGAATAGAAGCAAGGGATGATTCCTTTGCTTCTTTTGCTTTCTACCTGCGAACCGGCTCCCATGCTAACGACTGCATTATGAGCTTTACGGCATCACAGAATCCTTGATTATAATAGATTTCTCCTGCAAGAGTTTCTTTCTTCGTAAAGTTCTCCTGCATTTTGTCCACAATTTCTATGCCCTCTTTCGGCAAGATTTCCAATAACCTTTTTTTCAACTGATCATTTGCCTGCTCTGCCTGATAATACCCTTCTGAAACATTCTCTAAGCATCTTAGCTCTTCTGCATCATGCATGTGTCTTAACCCTCGCGCAGCTGTTTCAAAAATCCTCATCGCAATAACTCCTTTGCAGTAAGGTACAACTTGCAATGATTGAATATCACTCTATATTCCCCCATTTTGGCTGTGTGAGGATGCAAGCCACCCTTGTGGGAACATCCAGCAACAGCCTTATTAATGGGGAAATTAAAAAGCGCATGCCAGGTTTTTTTATAACCTACACATGCGCTATTGTTGCGTCGTTTGTATCCATATCCTATAACCCGGCTGGAGTACCACAAAGACATCGCAGAAAATCCCCCTTTATGAATAAAGGTTCCTGCCGAAATTACAGCCTGTTACTGGATAGGACAAATCGATGACTCAATACAGCCGCTAGCCTCTGCCAAAACTACATTCTCTATGATACCGCCTCGAACATACCTTTGCTTGTAATCAAGAAACGTTCACGGTATAATAAATCTGTCGTCGTGGACAGTTTAGCTGTTACGTGTAGGTGCCAACACACCTGCTCGTGCCTGAGAGTGGTGAGACACTCTTAGGACACGGCGACTTTTTAATTTCCACCTATTACTAATTATAGTACTTTTTGTTGGGATTGCAAGCATCTATTTCACATTTGATGCGCTATACCATTTCTTTCGCATTCTTCGCTATTATGTAAAGACTGGGTTTTCAGCTTTACTCGCCCCCTTGGATACTGACGAGTTTTCCTTGCTTCTTTCTCAATTTAGAACAAAGGTGTTGTCAATAACCCCGTCCCCTCGACATTCCCAAAGAACTGCAAAGAGTTGCAAGAATAACCATCGTTTCCTCTACCAGCATTGTAGAAGGCGGAGCCCATGATGTAATACTAAAAGAAAACAACTACTAAAATAGCCGTAAAAAAACTTTTGAACCGCGAAGACGCGATGAATTCGAAGATCACGAAGGGATATCATGTTTACTTCGTGACCTTCCTACTCTTCGCGTCTTCGCGATTTAAAATGCTTTTTCTCTGAATCCACCTGTCATTGCGAGCAGCAGCGAAGCAATCTCTTTCCAAGGAGGGGATTGCTTCGCTAGCACTCGCAATGACAGACCGAGCAAAAATAAAACGATTGAACAGCCAAAATGCAAAAAGGATATCATGTTTTACTTCGCGATCTTCCTACTCTTCGTATCTTCGCGTTTCAAAATATTTTTTACTCCTCAAATAACATCTTACACAATATCTATGTATTGCATATTTTCCCTTCAATTCTAGCGGCCAAACAGCAGCAGCAGCCCGCCAAATATGGGTACGGCTACCATGGAAATCTTTAAAATAAATGGATCTAAGCGTCTGGTAAATTTTGCGCCAATGTAAGCGCCAACAATCAGCCCTATGGTTACTTTAAACAGCAGCAGTACATCCAAGTGACCAGCTGTTAAATAGCCCAAGCCGCCCAATAATGCAATCGGCAGAATGACAAGCATGGTTGTACCCGCCGACTGGTGGATAGACATATGAAAGAAGACCAATAAGCCAATTTGAATAAACGGAGTAGCACCAATTCCAAAGGTTCCCGATAAAACCCCTGTAACAAGACCAAGACCGGAGGCCGTTAACCAGAAAGATATTCCAGTAGGACCAGCTTCACTTTCACTTTGTGCAAAAATTCCCTTATTAGCAAAAAAGATTCTTAACCAAAGCAAAAGAGCTGATAGCAGCAGCATACAGGCCGTCATCCACTTAAGCTCTTTCGCCGGCAAACCAGCTGCAATCTGCGCTCCAATAAAAGCACCTATAGCACCAAAGATACCAATTGCTGCGCCATTTTTCACCACCACATTCCCTTCTCGAAAATGGCTGTATGCACCCGATATCATAGTAAAAATCATAGCGCTAAGAGACGTTCCCAAAGCAGTGTGTATAGGAATACCGAATACTACGGTTAAAACCGCTATCACCACACCGGCACCCCCGGCACCAATAAAACCAAGTAATAACCCTAATGCAAACATTACAAGAACAATCAGCATAATTTTAGACTCCTTAGTTGCTTATTATTTCTTTAATTTATCATTAAATAGAAAATTCCTGCACAATTTTCCTAAATGATAATTTGCTGCATTATATAATCTTCAAAAACAATTAAGCAAAAATTCCCAGTTATCAGACAAATAAGACCACAATTTGTTTTAATACAAAAGTGATCTTATTTTATCATGAATTTTATAAAGTTACATCATACTGCCTATCAGCGGAAGGGGCGCTCCAGCGGATCTTCAACAGGCTCAACAATCGTTGAAACAATTAACAGGCAAATCATTGAACCAACAGCCATTGAGACAAATACCGCATTCCAGCTGAATTTATCCAAAATGATTCCGACAATAAGAGGAAAACAAGCTCCGCCAAGCTGGCCGCCCGTGTTAACAATCCCCCACGCAATTGGATAATTTTCTTTATCAACCCGTCCCATAGGATAGCAGGCAAAAGCCGAATATCCTAAGCTAAAGAACACGCCTGTAATAAAGAGCAGCATCGCCAGCAAAACAGGATCATTAGGCGCATGCACCAATGAATACATCATCAAACTTGCGGAAAAGGCGGTAACCATCATCAATGGCTTACGGCGCTTATTTAAATATTTATCCGATAACCAGCCACCAAGAAAATTACCTACTACTGTCCCGGCAAAAGGTGATGCCGCAACAAAAGCAGTTTTCATAATCGCGAATTTTTTTATAGTAACCAAGTATGTCGGCAGCCAAGACATCATAATGCTGGAAATACCAATAATAAAGAAATACCCCAGTGCTGCACCGTATATATCCCAGGAACGAAACACCTGCTTAGAACTATTGAGGGGTATAACCTTTTTTGCACGAACTATTTTATCCAGCCACCAAAGTTTGTATTCTTTATTTCGCTCCGCCTTCGCTACAGCCGTTTCTTCTGTTTGAATATATTGAAGTTCTGACGCTGAAACAAATTTGCTTTCTCCCGGCTGACTTCTGACCATTAGATACCAGAATATCGACAATAACACTCCTGGTATCATGAAGAATAGAAAAATTTCTCGCCAGCCAAAGGTCATAATAATCCAAGCACATAATGGAGGAACAATCAGAGGGCCGACTTTAGATCCCGCCAAGAATATTCCCGTAGCCGTTCCCTTTTCTTTTGCAGGAAACCAATTGTTGATCGTCGCTGTGCAGCCAATCACAACAGGAGACTCTGCCAACCCCACCATTGTACGAAGAATTTTGAGATGAAAGGCAGAGTCTACAACTCCCATCATTCCTGTAAAGGCAGAAGTTAAAAACATGCCCGCAGTAAACATTTTGCGAATACCAAATCGGCTCGTCAAAAATCCCGAAGGGATTTGCCCAAGGGAATATCCGATAAAAAATAAACTAATAAGAGCTCCCGCCTCCGTATTGCTCATGGCAAACTCTTCGCGGATATAGGGCAGAGCAAAACCGATATTTGCCCTGTCAGCATTGGCAACTGTATAGATTACAAAGATAAACATCATCACCCACCAGCGGTAATTTGTCATTTTTCCCATAGTCTTTTTTGCTGCGGTAGCGTTTTTTTCAGCTAGGGTCATTATGAATCCTCCTTTTATAATTGCACCAACTGCATTTTTTTATATATCGTCATATTGACGGGCATATGCCATGTGCCCCGTCAATACATCTTGAATTTTTTCTCGCACCATTTGAACCACGGCTAAATATCGTTCCAAATCAATACCAGTAGAGATCCCCATACCATGAAACATATTTACCAAATCTTCTGTAGCTGTATTGCCAGCAGCTCCCGGAGCAAAGGGGCATCCGCCCAAACCGCCGATGGAAGACTCAAATATGGTAATGCCAGCATCCAGACCCGCCAGCGTATTGGCAAGCCCCATACCACGAGTATCATGAAGGTGCAGACCAAAAGAAACATCGGAGAATCTATTTTTCACAGTTCTTGCCCGCTCATATACCTGCTTAGGATGGGCAACTCCAATGGTATCGCATAAAACTACTGACTGCACACCAATTTGCAGCGCTGACTCAATCAGGCTAACAACCATTTCATCGTCTACCTTTCCCCCAAGAGGGCAGCCGAAGGCTGTTGCAACATCCAGCCTCACTGCCAGCTCTGGTACTTGGGTAACAATCTTTTGAAGATCTTCCAACGACTGTTCTCTTGTTCGATTTATATTCGCAAGATTATGCTGTTCACTTGCTGATATCACATAGGTTACTTCCCTAATGCCGCACTCATAGGCTTTTTTTGCCCCTGTTAAATTAGGGATAAGAGCGAGTCCCCGAAAGGTATCTCCCGCCGCCTGAGCAGCTGCTTTTGCGATCTGGGCCGCATCCACCATCTGAGGAATCGCCTTAGGATGAACAAAAGACGTCACTTCCATAGCCTGCACTCCCGCAGCGATTATACCATCTATTACCTGCTGCTTCACCTTAGTTTCAATAAAAGTTTTAATATTTTGAAAACCATCCCGAGGACCAACCTCAACGATCTGAACTTGTTTAGGAAACGCTAACATATCCTTCTCCCCCTCTTATAATAGACCATCCTTTTTCATAGCCGCGATTTCATCTGCACTCAGGCCTAGAAAATCCTTATATACCTCTTCATTATGCTGACCAAGCAAGGGAGCCGGCGTTTTAATACAAGGTTTCGTATCCGAAAGTTTTATATGGCTGCCCGTAATTTTCATCTTGCCAGCTTTGGGATGATCCACTTCTACAAACATTTCCCGAGCACCAGCAATATGCGGATCATTGACAACTTGCTCGATATTATTAATCGGAGCTGCGGGAATACCAACTGCAAGCAATGCATCAACAATTTCCTTCACAGGTTTCGTAATTGTCCAAGCTTCGACAAGGACTTTTACCTCTTCATGCCGCTGTACCCGTTTCCAGTTGGTATCAAATTCAGCCTTTTCCCCCAATTCCGGCTGCCCCATAATGACACATAGTTTTTGCCATAACTTATCATTGGCAGCACCAATCACCAAACTCCCATCATTTGCTTTAAAAGAGTCATAGGGATAGGTAGACTCATATCGATTGCCAATCCGCTGAGGCAGGCGCCCTTCTACCAAGTAAATTTGATTAATAATTTCCATGCTTGCCACTGTTGCATCCACTAAGGAAACATCCACCTTCTGCCCATATCCTGTAACATCCCGATGACGCAAGGCAGCTAAAAGACCGATGGCAACGGAAAGTCCAGCCAAAATATCTGACATGGCCGTCCCCGTCCTTGTTGGTTCACCACCAGGCCAGCCTGTCGTACTCATAAGCCCGCTCATAGCCTGACCAATGATGTCATATCCTGCCCGATCTTTATACGGTCCATAATGACCAAACCCAGACACCGCTCCATAAACAATCTTTGGATTAACTTTTTTCAACTCTTCATAACCAAGCCCAAGTTTTTCCATGGTTCCTGGACGATAATTTTCTACTACAATGTCAGCCTTTTTTACCATCTCCAAAAAGATTTCTTTGCCTCGCCCCTTTAAGTTCAAAGTGACACCTTTTTTATTACGATTCAAATTCATGTAATAAGAACTTTCTCCATTTATAAATGGTCCGAATTGTCTACTGTCATCTCCACTTCCGGGAACCTCAATTTTGATTACCTCTGCTCCCATATCCGCCAACATCATCGTGGCAAAAGGTCCGGCAAGCACCCTCGTCAAATCTAAAACTTTTACTCCTGCTAATGCGCCATTATACTGCATCTGTAACTCCTCCTACCTGTTTAGTTTTTTTGAAAGGACTTCCCAATGTTCTTACTCTTCAGGCCGCCTATCACTATATGTTGCAAAAAGCATGCCAATACTAAAATCCTTAGTATTGGCATGCTTATCAAAAACCTTATTTCATTATTGAAACGTAACTTTCATTTTTTAATTCTAATCTTCTTTAATTCTTTTACTAATATTCCGTATCATTTTAGAAACATCAAATTCCACTATTGAAACGTTTTTTATTTATCGCTAATTTTACCCTTTCGCCACAAAGTAGTACGCCCAATCCCTAACTTTTTTGCCGCCAATTCTTGTCTTTGATCACATCTTGCCAGCATGGTATCAATGATTATTTTTTCCACTTGTTCAATTGCCGGCTTTAATCCCTGGTCTAAATCCACTTTGATCGCAATGGAATCATGATTGGGATTAGAGATGGAATCATACATCACTTTTTGCAGCATTTTTTCCAGGCTCCATTTTTTTTTTGAAATACTAATCATTAAGGATAAACGTTCCATAATATTATATAATTCCCGAATGTTGCCCGGCCAATCATATACAACCAATGAGGATTTTAGTTCCCGTGCTATGGCAGGGGAATCTAAATCTGTAGAAAACCGTTCCAAAAATGCCATGGCAAGCACAATAATATCCTCTTTTCGTTCCCTAAGAGGAGGTATTTTTAAATTAAATACATTCAAACGATAGTACAAATCCTCACGGAATTCACCTTGTTCCATTTTTTTCTCAAGATTTTTATTCGTGGCACTAATGATTCGAATATCAATGGGTATGATTTTATCCCCGCCGACTCGCATAATTTCTTTTTCTTGCAGCACCCGAAGCAGCCTTGCCTGCAAAGCTTTAGGAATTTCCCCAATCTCATCTAAGAAGATCGTCCCTTTATGAGCTAATTCAAATAATCCTTGTTTACCTTCTTTTTTGGCCCCCGTAAAAGCTCCGCCTTCATAGCCAAATAGTTCACTTTCCAGCAAATGCTCTGGTATGGCAGCGCAGTTAACAGCTACGAAGGGTCCGCTGCTGCGCCTGCTGTGACAATGGATGCTTTGTGAAAACAGCTCTTTTCCTGTGCCAGACTCCCCTTGGATCAGTACAGAAGAGTCCGTGGTGGCATACAAGACGGCCATCTCCTTTAGTTCAATCATGATAGGACTTATTGTCAAAATATCCTTGAAGGTATATTTGGCGATAAAGCCTTTGGCATGCATTTGTTTCCGAATTTGCTGCTCCAAATATTGAATTTTAGTCACATCTTCAAAGGTACTAACAACACCAAACCGTTTGCTGTCAACCAAAATCGGAATTCGGCTCGTTGCAATAATGCCGCCATTTACCTCCTGTAATTCCGCCATTTGCACCTCACCGCTCTCTAACACTTTGTGCATTTGCGTATTGGGAATCACATCCTGCACCTTTTTTCCCAGTACCTGTTCACTCGGGATGTTAAATATCCTCTGGGCTGCAGGGTTATATATCGTTACATATCCCATTTCATCTGTGGCAATAACACCCTGAACAACAGAATCCAATACCACTTTAATCCGAGCGGCTCTGCTGCGTTCCACACGCCTCAGCTCAGCTAAATTTACCGCTTCATACATGGAACGATAGAGCGCCTCCTCGCCGCACTCAATTAAAATACTTTCTAAATTATAGGTTTGAGCTAATCGTATCGCTAAAATACCTCCCATAACAAGGGCAATTCCTTTTTTCTTTGCATCCAGGATACCCGCTTCTATATCTTCCTGCAAATGAAACGTATACTCATAAATCTCTAATCCAAGCATTTTTTCGATATCACGAATACCAGACATTTTTTCTTTATAAGAAAATAATGCGATTTTTTTATAAAGTTTTTCCATACATTTTTTATTTTCAGATATAGAGCGCATTACATCAAATGGCGTAACAGGAATTGCCACCACCGGAATCTCAACTGCTTCTTTTATATATTCAGCAGTTCCGCCTCTGCTCAAAATCACATCGATCTGCGGCTCAATACTCTTTGCAATTATCGCCGCCTCGCCAAGAGCAGCTACTGTAATATACGGATCGAATCCGGCCCGTTCTGCTACCTGTTTAAATATCATGGACATCCCTGGATAGGTTGAAATTAAAGCCAGCCTTACTTTACTGCTATCTTGAACATCTTTCACCGTCTTTTGCCTCCCTGGTTTTTCCCCATTATATCCTTCGTCGATGTTACAAAAAAACCTTCCTGCCACGTTCTTTTAAAATAATAAAAAGCAGGCTCACAGAAGAGCCTGCTCTTGATTCATTCTTTTTGTCTTTCACGAAATTCCCGGTCCATTTCCCGTTTGGCATCCCGCTCAGCCATATCTTGACGTTTATCAAAGTTTTTCTTTCCTGTAGCCAATCCTAATTGCAATTTTGCTAAACCATGAGCAAAATACATTTTCAAAGGCACCAAGGTATATCCTTTTTCTTTGGTTTTACCAAGCAATTTATCAATTTCGCTGCGATGCATTAACAGCTTACGAACCCGCAGCGGTTCGTGGTTAAAGCGATTCCCTGCATCATAGGGACTAATATGGGCATTATGCAGCATGAGCTCGGATTTCTCAATCCTAGCATAGGCATCCTTTAAATTGGCCTTGCCCGCCCGCAGAGATTTCACCTCTGTCCCTGTCAGTACGATACCCGTTTCATAACTCTCATGTATATGATAGTCATGTCTGGCTTTCCTGTTTTCTGTAATGATTTTAATACTGGCTGTTGCATCTTTCAAAAAAACTCACCTCGATACCGCATTATCTCTTTACTTCTTCTTGGGCTTATTTCTTTTTGGTTTTGGTTTGGCACGGCTTACCACAACCTTCTTCGCCTTACTGCTCTTATTTTTCGCAGCAGAGACAGTTCTGCGGCCATTGCCAGCGCCCTCACTCTTCACACCATTTCCTTGAGGTCTTCCTCCGCTCGGTCTTCGATTTATCGATCGTTCAATCCAGGCGCTGTTGGACTCTAAGACAAAGTCGATGTTGCGCTCTTCCGGGCTGACTCTGGTGAGGATAACTTTTACTGCATCACCCAGACGATATATCTTATGACTGCGCTCACCAATTAAGGAATATTGTTCTTCCACATATTGATAATAGTCATCTTCCATACTGGATACACGTACTAAACCTTCTACTCCATTTTCCAGCTCTACAAAAATCCCAAAGGCCGTAACGCCGTTAATGATCCCGTCGAAATGCTCTCCTACAAACTGCGCCATATATTCTACGGTTTTCAGAGAAACAGTTTCCCGTTCTGCTTCTGCAGCCGCCCGCTCTCTTTCAGAGGAATGCAGGGCAATCTCCGGGAGCATGGCTGCTAATTTTGCTTTGCGCTTTGTTGATATATCTCCTGAATTAAAGGTCTCCCGCAGGATGCGATGTACAATTAAATCAGGATAACGTCGTATGGGGGATGTAAAATGAGTGTAGTAGGTTGCTGCCAATCCAAAGTGTCCCAGGTTCTGTGCTTCATAGCGAGCTTGCTTTAATGAGCGCAGCATAACCGTACTGATAATCCTTTCTTCTGGACGTCCTGAGATATGATTTAAAATTTTCTGCAAGGCAGCGGGCTGTACTTCATCTACCTTGGATAAGCTCTGCCCAAAATTATGCAATAGATTATTTAGTTTTACCATTTTTTCCGAATCCGGTTCTTCATGCACACGGAAAACAAAAGGAACCTTTAACTTATGCATATGCTCAGCCACAGTTTCATTTGCCACCAGCATAAATTCTTCAATGATGGATTCGGCTAGACTGCGGACTCGTTTTATAATCTCAATAGGTTTTCCCGTTTCATCTAATTTCACTTTTAGTTCCGGGAAGTCAAAATCGATGGCACCGCGGCGCATTCTTCGTTCCCGCAGGATTCGGCACAACCGCTCCATATTTTCTAATTGTCCCAGCAATTCCTGATGCTCATGAATTAATTCTTCATCATGCTCTACCAAAATCTTACGCACTACCGTATAGGAAAAACGTTTCTGTACTCTTATGACACTGGGGAATAATTCATACTTAACCACTTGTCCCTTATGGTCAATTTCCATATGAGCCGACATGGCCAAACGATCTTCCCCGGCATTGAGGCTGCAGATACCGTTTGACAAGCGGCGAGGCAGCATGGGCAATACACGGTCTACCAAATACACGCTGGTTCCCCGCTCACTGGCTTCTTTATCCAGTACCGTATTTTCACGAACATAATAACTGACGTCTGCAATGTAAACTCCCAGAAGATAGTTGCCATTCTTCAAACGTTCGACATATACCCCATCATCCAAATCCTTGGCATCTTCTCCATCAATGGTTACAATGGGCAAATGCCGCAGATCACGCCGACCGGATATTTCCTCTTCACTAATGGCATCTGGAGCATTCTCGGCAGCCTGGGCAACTTCAGCTGGAAAATCAATCGGCAAATTGTGCCTTTTGATAATGGAGAGAATTTCAATCCCGCTGTCTCCCGTATTCCCCAGAACTTCTATGATCTTGCCTTCAGCACTCCGTTTTTTCTCTGGCCATTTGGTGACTTCTACTACCACCTTTGCGCCACTCGGGACGATATTTTGTCCATCCTTGGGAATAAAAATATCCTGACCTAAACGAAGATCATCAGGAGTTACAAAACCAAAATTGCGGCTGGCTTCATAGGTTCCCACAATACGGGTATTAGCCCGTTTTACAATGCGGATGATTTCCCCATCCCGGGATTTGCCCTGCCCGCTCTGGGTGTGAACACGAACAACTACCCGATCATGATGCATGGCACTTAACATCCCGTCTGGAGGAATGAAAATATCTGTTTCATTGGGTGTTTTAACTTTTTCAGGAATTACAAAGCCATATCCCTTATTGCTGGCGCTTAACTTCCCTACTACTAAATTCATACGTTCAGGTACACCGTATTTATCATAGCGGGTTTTAATAATATCTGCATTACTTTCCAGCTCTTCAATAACCTTCCATAATTCGCTTAATTCTGTCCCCTTCAGCTCCATATGCTCGGCTAATTCTTCCGCAGTCAAAGGTTTATATGCTTCTGTTCTCATGAATTCTAAAATTTTTTCTTTTAATACTATCATGATGCTGTATCCTCCACCACTGCAATGGTGGCTTTACCTTCTGCGGTAACAGTCCCATCCGGCAGTGATAATTCACTCTTTATTTCGTACAGTTTACCACGCTGAGATACGATCCTGGCTCTTGCTGTCAATTGCTGTCCAAGGGGAGTCGGCTGACGAAACCGTACTTCCAAACGTGCTGTTACTGCATTAAAGCCTTTCATGTTAATGTAACGGGCCATGACTTCATCTAAAAGAGTACTGACAAGGCCGCCATGCATAATACCATCATATCCTTGGTGTTCCGGCTTTGCTGTAAATGTCGTACGATAGGTATCTTCCTCTTCTACAAATTCGAGTTTTAACCCGATTGGATTGTCCTTTCCGCAAGCAAAGCACCACTGATCCTTTAATTCCATTCGCATCACCTCAATTCTTTATTCAAAACCGTTACAAGTAAACCTAGAGATGTACTATGTCTTCATTTTTTTCACTTTGTAGAAAATCAATTATTTCCTCAAATACCTGTTCACGTTCTATGTCAAGAGTGACAATATGACCGGATTTCTCCAGCCAGACTAGTTTTTTTTCTGTACTGCCCACATGTTCGAAAATATAAGTCGCACTTCTTGGCTGTACAGTATGTTCAAAGCGAGCTTGTACTACTAATAAAGGCGTATTTATTGCAGGTAAACGCACATCCACATCTTCAATTAAATCCAGTAAACTGCTTAGACTGCTAAGAGGGGTAGCATTATAACCTACACAATACTGTGAGCCAACACCTGCAAAGGATTTACGTTTCTTCGGGACAAATTGATATAATACACGATATAGAGGCAGCATGTCCAAACGTTTGTCAGCAATGTAAATAGGAGTACTAAGAGAAACTGCCTTATTGACAGGATATTCCGCTGCCAGTTTTAAGGCTAATAACCCTCCCATGGATAATCCTACAACTGAAATTTCTTTACATACTGATCTTACTATATGATACCCATCTTCGACTCCGCTATACCACTGAGGCCATTTTGTTTTTGCTAATTCTTCCACTGTTGTTCCATGTCCAGTAAGTCGCGGTGCAAAAACAGTATAGCCTTCCTGATGCAATTTTTCACCAAGCAAGCGCATCTCAGCAGGTGAACCCGTGAAACCATGTAACAATAAAACACCTTTTTCACCGCCGAGTAAAAAAAATGGTTCTGCTCCCTCCATTATTGTCAAAAGCAAACCCCCCTAAAGTTATTGCTGTTGTTACAATTATACCATTTTATAGAATAAAAATTCTACCTGCCAGAAAGAAAACTTAATTAGATTCCAAATTATAGAAGGAATTGACTCCTATTTTCTTTTCCTGTAGTCGGATTATTCGGCGTATTTAGGCAACGGCAGGATAAAAACATATTCTCGTCGAAATGAAAAATTACTATTTTCTTCATAATGTTCTCAGCCAAGTAACAGGTACGTATAAATGACACAGCATTTTTATTATTGCCATTTATTTTCGCAATAATAATCTTAATTGGGTTAACATATAAATATACGACAGTATTATTAGAAAAAGGAAGGAATCATGATGCAGGTTTTAGAGCAAGTATTAGCTGCAAATCAAACTTTCACTAAGAATTTATCTGATCAATTTGTACACTATTTTTCTGAGCCCAGCAAATTACCGAAACGCCAATTGGCCATTTTTACTTGTATGGATACCAGGCTGGTGGACTTCTTAGAACCAGCAATGGGAATCAAACGTGGTGAAGCAAAAGTAATAAAAAATGCGGGTAATTCAGTTACTGGTCCATTTGAGGCCACGATTCGCAGCTTAATTGTAGGAATTTTTGAGCTAGGCGTAAAAGAAGTGTTCGTCATTGGTCATTTAGACTGTGGTGTTTCCCACACAACATCCCAGGGTCTTACGGAAAAAATGCTGGCTCGGGGAATATCCCCTGATGCAATCAAAATGATCGAAAAAGAATTAGAAGACTGGCTTGACAATTTTCATCATCCTATTAATAATGTAAAAGAAGTCGTTGAAAAAATCCGTAAAAACCCTCTCATTCCAAAAGATGTCCCCATCCACGGACTCATGTTTAATCCCCATACAGGAGAACTAGAGGTCGTTGTAAACGGCTACTAGAGACGCATAAAAAACATTTTGAAACGCGAAGACGCGAAGAATAGGAAGGACACGAAGCAGATATTCCCCCTTCGTAACCTTAACTCCCTTCGCATCTTCGCGTTTCCGTTTTTCCCCCAATAACTCTCCTCTCCGACATAGATATTGTGTTAGACAAGGTAATCCCCCTTGGGAAGGGATTGCTTCATTAGCACTCACAATGACAGAGAAAAAAAGCATTTTGAATTACGAAAACGCGAAGAGAACTAAGATCTCTTCGCGTCTTCGTGTTTCCGTTCTTTTTTATCTATGATAATAAAAGGGGCGCAATAATTAATGATATCGTACCCGCTACTTTGATTAGCGGATTCATTGCCGGTCCGGAAGTATCCTTAAAGGGATCACCCACTGTATCACCAATAACAGCGGCAGCATGGGCAGGTGTACCCTTACCGCCATATTTTCCTGTCTCAATATACTTTTTAGCATTATCCCAAGCCCCGCCAGCATTAGACATAAATAAGGCTAACAGAACCCCTGTTGCTGTTGCCCCTGCCAAAAAGCCAGCCAGCGCTTTAGCACCCATAAGAAAACCAACTACTAAAGGCATTCCTACGGCAAAGATACCTGGCATGAGCATCTCGCGAAGGGCAGCTTTGGTGCTAATATCCACGCAGGCTGCATAATCAGGACGACCAGTGCCTTCCATAATTCCAGGAATTTCTCTAAACTGCCGACGAACCTCTTCGATCATCTCAAATGCAGCTTTCCCTACTGCTTCCATAGTCATTGCACATACTAAGAAAGGCAGAGTTGCACCAAGGAAAAGTCCAATGATAACCGTAGGCTCTGTTAAATTGATAACCAGATGACCATTTACCAATAATCCGGATAATTTAGGATTCTTAGCAACTTCTTCACCAAAAGCCGTAAAAAGAGCCAATGCTGTTAAGGCCGCTGAGCCAATGGCAAAGCCTTTGGCAATAGCAGCGGTAGTATTACCTACAGCATCAAGTTTATCCGTTGTTTTACGCACCTCTGGTCCCAGTTCTGCCATTTCAGCAATACCGCCTGCATTATCGGCAACTGGGCCAAAAGAATCCACAGCAACTACCATACCTGCTGTACACAGCATCCCCATGGCTGCCATGGCAATACCGTAAATCCCTGCCTGATTAAACGCTACCCAAATCGCTGCAGAGAATACCACCATAGGAAGACCTGTACTTCTAAGACCAGTGGCAATACCTGCGATGATATTCGTGGCAGCCCCCGTCTGGCAGGCATCAGCAATATGCTGTGTTGGTGCTTTGGCACTGGAAGTATAATATTCGGTAATCATACCAACCAGTACATTAACCACTAAACCTGCTACAATGGCGATAAATATACCAAAACCTTTGTCACCAAAGATCATGGTGGATAAGGCATAAGCCATGATCGCTGTCAAAAAGTTGGTGCTCCACAATCCCCGATTCAGAGCAGCTTGGGGATCTCCATCTTCGCCTGTCCGCACTAAAAATATACTGACAATGGCAGCAAAAATACCAGCTGCACCAATTAATAAAGGAAACAATACTCCATTGACGCCATATAAGGTATTTCCGATTAACATGGCGGCAATCGCTGTAGCACCATAGGATTCGAATAAATCGGCTCCCATGCCTGCTGTATCGCCTACATTATCACCTACATTATCAGCAATAACGGCAGGATTGCGAGGATCATCCTCTGGAATACCGGCTTCAACTTTACCAACTAAATCCGCTCCCACATCTGCTGCTTTAGTAAAAATACCACCGCCGATACGGGCAAAGAATGCAATGGCACTGGCACCAAAGGCAAAACTATTAATCACCACAGGATCACCGAAGATTATGTACAATACAGATACACCTAATAAACCAAGACCTACGACAGACAGACCCATAACTGCTCCCGCTCTAAATGAAACGCTCAATGCTTTATTGAGACTATGGCGAGCAGCTTCTGTCGTCCTTGCGTTGGCCTTGGTTGTTGAAGTCATTCCCACATAACCGGCAACTGCCGAAAATACAGCCCCTACTAAAAAAGATACCGCTAATCTATAACCATCAACAAAGAATAAAACGGCAAAAATAATGACAGTAAAAGGAATTAGCGTCTTATACTGTCGATTGAGATAGGCCATTGCCCCTTCAAAAATAGCCTGGGACAACTCCTGCATTCTTTCATTACCAGAACTTTCACTAAGCACGCTATTCATAAAATATGCCGCAAATAGTAATGCTACTATTCCGGCCAGTGGCGCAATATACAATAAGTCCATTATAACAATTCCTCCCTATATTAAACAAATTTCTTCGTCACTAAGGTCCGGTGCTAAATGGTTAGGCATATACTTCTACATACTTTAATTGTACTGCATTACCTGTTCTATAAATTGTCGCATATCTGGTCCCGTATTGAAATGTTTAGCTCATCAGTTTTACTAAAATCAAAGTGATAATAGCAAATAACCCACCAAGGAACATGGTGATTTTGGATAAGGCTGCATCTAATCCTTTTTTCTGACCGCCTCCGAGTACACTATCAGCTCCTCCGCCGATTGAACCTGCTAGTCCTCCTCCTTTGCCTGACTGCAACACAACAACGGCAATCAATGCGATACAAATAATGGCTTCTAAAATCATTAAAAATGTAACCAATGTAATTATAACCCCCTAACATGTCTAGTAATTTTATTGTAACATACTCAAAATCAAATTGACAATGTTTTAACCACTTATTATTAAAATCTCCAGTATTTTGAATACATTTACTGCTACTTCTCCCATTATAGACAAAAAGCGCCTTGTCTATACCACCTAACAAAACATTTTGAAACGCGAAGATGCAAAGAGAATGAAGAACACGAAGTAAACATCATATCCCCTTCGTGATCTCAGTGTCCTTTGCATCTTCGCGTTTCCGTTGTTTTTACCCCAACGACTTCTTTTCCATCATAGATTCTATCGTAAATATAAAAGCACCGAACGGGCAGCAGTGCAGGCTGCTGACAGTTCGGTGTTTTTTTAAATAAACAATTATTTTAAGTTATAGAATACTTTGCGGCCTTTGTACTGGGAAATGGTGCTCAATTCTTCTTCAATGCAATGAAACCTCCATTTATTATCTTGCGTTAATTTCGCCGCTGTAAACTAGTCCGCGGGCTGCATCTACTGTTACAACCGCACCATCGGTTAAGCGTTCCGTAGCACCATCTGCACCCACAATCACCGGTATGCCTGCACTAATGCCTACAATTGCTGCATGTGAGGTCAAGCCACCTTCTTCTGCTATCACAGCTGACGCTTTGGCTGCATATTTTGCCGTTTCATCATCTACATGGGAAACCACTAGTATTTCGCCTTCTTTAAATTTGCTCTGCACATCTTTGATGGAATGGGCCACGCAAACTTTACCCGTTACGGCTGTTGCACCAATACCAACGCCTCGTAATAAAATGTTGCCTACTACATGCACGCGAATCATATTCGTTGTTCCTGTGCCCGTTGCATGAACACCAGCCGTAATTACAACTAAATCACCTTCATTGACAATTCCGGAGGCAACTGAACTGTTAATATCATTTTGTACCATTTCATCACTATTCTTTGTTGCTGATCGCAGCACTGGCTGTACACCCCATAGCAGAAGCATTTTTCGAACGGTTCTTTCATAAGGTGTTACCGCTACAATGTGAGCCAAAGGACGGTATTTGGATACCATTCTGGCACTGTAGCCGGTTTGGGTATCGGTAATAATGGAGGCTGCATTAAGTTCGTGTGCTACTTGTACCGTTGCATGACTGATGGCTTCTGTTGTGGTACGTTGGGTTAACACGCCTTTATTATGCAGGATTTCACTGTATTTTAACTCTTGTTCCGTACGTACTGCTATTTTGGACATCATTTGTACCGCTTCTACTGGGTAATCGCCGCTGGCTGTTTCACCACTGAGCATGATGGCATCCGTTCCATCCATAATGGCATTGGCAACATCACTGGCTTCTGCACGGGTAGGGCGAGGATTGTTGATCATTGATTCCAGCATTTGAGTGGCCGTAATAACAGGTTTGCCTAGTTTATTACATTTTTCAATGATCATTTTTTGTACCAATGGCACTTCTTCCGTTGGAATTTCTACTCCTAAATCACCTCGGGCAACCATGATTCCATCGGATACTTTTATGATTTCATCAATGTTTTTTACGCCTTCAGCATTTTCAATTTTAGAGATAATATGGATATCGGAGTTGGCTTCTTCCAATAATTTGCGAATGGTCAATACGTCAGCTGCTCTTTGGATAAAGGAGGCTGCAATAAAATCCATGCCTTCTTTGGCGGCAAATAATACGTCTTTAATATCTTGTTCGGATAAAGGGGGTAAATTGACCGATACACCAGGGGCTGCTACACGCTTGCGATTCCCAATCACACCTGTATTTAATACCGTAGTATGAATATCATCGCCTTCTACTTTATCAACGTGAAGACTAATCAGTCCATCCGATAGCAGGATTTGATTGCCGGCAGCTACTTCTTGGGGCAGGTGACGATGATTCACCGAGCAAATCTCTTTGGTGCCTTCTACATCTCGGGAGGTTAGGATAAATTTCTGACCTTGTTCAATGGTCACTTTGCCTTCTACGAAATTGCCAAGGCGCATTTCGGGTCCCTTGGTATCGAGTAATACGGCTACCGGAGTTTTCTTGGCTGCCGACGCGGCACGCAGCATGTTGATGCGAACACTGTGTTCTGCATGGTCACCATGGGAAAAATTGAAGCGCGCTACATTCATACCCGCCTCTATTAGTTTTTCCATGATTTCTTGCTTTCCTGTGCTAGGACCCATTGTACAAACAATTTTCGTCTTCTTGATCATGAGTTCACCATCCCATTTATTTTTATACCTACTTTGACAACGTGGCAGAGGCGTTTGGTTCCCAATTCAATGAGTTCTGCTCCACGCTCCATGCATTCTTCCAACGTCATCGGACCTGGTACCGTACTCATAACTCCATCTATACCATGCTGTAGAACATCTTCGTATCCCTGGCCTAAACCACCAGAAAGACACAATGTAGGAACATTATATTTTTCTGCCAATTTGGCTACCCCCACTGGGGCTTTTCCAAAAGCAGTCTGAAAATCTGTTCGTCCTTCTCCTGTAATAACCAGCTGGGCAGATTGAACTAAAGAGTCAAATCCAGTGGTTTCGAGAACAATTTCGACTCCAGGCCTAAGTGTCGCATTGGTGAAGAACAACAGCCCTGCACCAAGCCCACCAGCAGCACCTGCCCCTGGACACTCTGCTATCTCTTTACCAGTCACTTTGCTCACTTTACTGGCAAAATGCTTTAATGTTGCATCAAGCTCCTGCACCATTTCAGGAGTTGCTCCTTTTTGAGGACCATATACAGCAGTGGCTCCTTTTACGCCGCATAAAGGATTATCCACATCACAGGCAACGATGATCACAGCATCCTTTAATCGTACATCGAGCCCAGAAAGATCAACCCGATCCAACTTAGCCAAAGCAGCGCCTCCATAAGGCAGTTCTTGTCCATCAGCATCCAAAAACTTTCCGCCTAAGGCCTGAGCCATTCCGCATCCGCCATCATTCGTAGCGCTGCCGCCAATTCCAATAATAATTTTTTTCAAACCCTTTGCCAGAGCTGCTTGTATTAATTGACCCGTCCCATAGGTGGTGGTAATGCGAGGATCTTTTTTGTCATTGGGAACAAGAGGCAATCCAGAAGCAGATGCCATTTCGATAACAGCAGTTTTTCCATCCCCTAAAATTCCCCAATAGGATTGTATCGTATCACCAAGGGGACCCACTACATCCTGGTGTATAACCTGCCCGGCAGTAGCCGTAACAAGGGCCTCTACGGTACCTTCTCCACCATCAGCAATTGGTACTTTAATCACTTCTGCGTCAGGGAAAACTGCCTTAATTCCTTTTTCCATAGCGTTAGCAGTACCGACTGCTGATACACTTCCTTTATAAGAATCGGGAGCAACTACAATACGCATCTTCATCCATCCTTTCTCTTTATACTTTGGTGTATTCCAACTGATAGTACTATTGTATGTAAGAAATCAATCCATTACAATGATCAAAATATATAACAGATCTCCTTCTATGCCGCTGAATATTGTGCAAAGTATCTAATCAATGAGCAACAATAAATCCTACTATCAATCCTGGACTCTATAATAGAACAATCCTGAATAAGCTTGCCCCAATTAGTAGTTTTCACTATAATAAGTACAATGGAAACATTATTTGAGGGAATGCCCGCTGCCCGGTATTTATGAATCATATTGTACATTTTAACTAATCGAGGTGAATGCATTTGTTACTGACAAACAATCTAGCCCAACCCATCGTAGATCATATCATGCCGATTGCCCAGCAAAACATTAATATTATGGACAGCAGGGGTGTGATCATCGCTTCCGGGCATAAGCACAGGATCAATACCTTTCACCAAGGAGCAAAAGATGTAATCAACAGTCTTCAAATCGTAGAAATTTTTCCTGGCAATCTTGACCGATACACAGGATCACTGCCAGGTCTTAATATGCCTATTGTACTGCATGATCAAATCATCGGTGTAGTTGGTATTTCTGGTCATCCGGACAAAGTACGTGATATCGCCAGAATGGTGAAAATGGTAACAGAGCTAATCTTAGAACAGGAAGTCCTGCAAGAAGAGGTTCGCTCTCAATTTCAATTGCGGGAAACCTTTGCAGCGCTCCTCTTATCGGATCATGCAAGTACGAATTATGACAAATTGTTAAAAACCGCTAAACTGCTAAAATACGAGTTGTCTCTTCCCCGCTTGGTACTTGTAGTGGATATTGGACCTCTTCTTGATCATGCCCATAAAAATTTTGGCCTTAATGATTTGGTGTCATCCAGAACACGAGAAAGTATCATGAAATTATTATCCAATCCCTCTCATATCGCTCATCAGGATTTAGTTGTTTTCATCGAAGATAAGCTCATCATTCTTAAACATTTTGAATACAAGACATGGGAACTGTCTTATAAAACATGGGCCTCTGATCTGTTAAGACAATTGAACACGATGAACCTCTCCCTATGCCTGGGTTTAGGCAGCCTCGCTATGGAATACACCGCGTTAGGACAATCCTATCAAGAGGCTTTGTTTGCTCTGCATATGGCTACAAAGCAAGCTCCCCTTGCTGCCATACATGATTTTGATATCTTATCTTCTTATCTCATAAAGGAAATGAATGCAAAAGAACCTTGTCAGCCATTACAAATCATCAAAGCAAAGCTAACCACCAGTCTGACACGAAAGTATGATATGAAAAATACCATTGTTAGTTTACTCAACAATAACATGAATATTACCAGTACAGCAAAAAGTCTTTACATCCATCGCAACACCTTATTATTTCGCTTGAAAAAATTCAAAGAAATCACAGGCCTCGATCCATGCGGCTTTTTGAATCATGCGATACTGTGTAAAATATTATTTGAAGAGTAAAAAAATAAATATTTTAAAACGCGAAGATGCGAAGAGTATGAAGGACACGAAGTAAAGATACCGAACCGCAGAGGCACAGAGGGCCACAGAGAAAAGATAGATAGGGTTAAAATCCCCCTCAGCGTCCTCTGCGTCTCTGCGGTTAAATCGTTCTATTTGCCCTTTTTGTCATTGCGAACGTCAGCGAAGCAATCCCCTCCTTTGCCAAGAGATTGCTTCGCTGGCGCTCACAATGACAGGTAGATAGGATTATATAATATAAAAGCACCGAACGGGCAGCAGTGCAGGCTGCTGACAGTTCGGTGTTTATTTTTTGGAGAAAATTATTTTAAGTTATAGAATACTTTGCGGCCTTTGTACTGGGAGATCGTGCTCAATTCTTCTTCAATGCGAAGCAATTGATTGTATTTGGCAACACGGTCTGAACGGGTCGGTGCGCCAGTTTTAATTTGACCAGCATTTACTGCTACTGCGATATCCGCAATCGTGGAATCTTCCGTTTCACCGGAACGATGGGAAATTACGCAAGTATAGCCTGCGCGTTTTGCCATTTCAATGGTATCGAAGGTTTCCGTTAGGGAACCGATTTGATTTACTTTAATCAAAATGGAGTTGGCAGTGCTGGTTTCAATGCCCCGAACTAGACGCTCAGTGTTCGTAACAAATAAATCATCACCGACGATTTGAATTTTGCTGCCTAATTTTTCTGTCATCAGCTTCCAGCCAGCCCAGTCATCTTCGGACATACCATCTTCAATGGAGATGATTGGGTATTTAGCTACTAATTGGCTATAGAATTCAACCATTTCTTCCGAGGTTTTGACAACGCCTTCACCAGCAAGGTTGTATTTACCGTCTTTGTAAATTTCAGATGCAGCTACATCAAGAGCCAGGCAGAAATCTTCACCTGGTTTGTAACCAGCTTTGCTGATCGCCTGAACGATGACTTCCAGGGCTTGTTCATTGGAAGTCAGGTTCGGAGCAAAGCCGCCTTCATCACCAATAGCAGTGTTAAGACCAAGACCTTTTAATACGCTTTTCAGGGTATGATAGACTTCCGCACACATGCGGAGGGCTTCGGCAAAGCTCGGTGCGCCAACAGGCATAATCATGAATTCCTGAATGTCTACGTTATTGTCGGCATGTGCGCCGCCATTTAAGATGTTCATCATCGGTACGGGCAGTTCTTTGGCATTAAAGCCGCCAAGGTATTGGTATAAAGGTAAGCCAACAGCAGTGGCAGCTGCTTTTGCTACTGCCATGGATACGCCAAGAATGGCATTGGCTCCTAATTCGGATTTGTTAGCAGTGCCGTCCAGTTCGATCATCGCTTGGTCAATACCCACTTGATCAAATACATTCATGCCTACTACTTCAGCAGCAATGCGATTGTTCACGTTGTCTACTGCTTTTAGTACGCCTTTGCCTTGGTAGCGTGCTTTGTCGCCGTCACGAAGTTCTACGGCTTCATGAACGCCTGTGGAAGCTCCCGAGGGAACTGCTGCACGACCCATTATACCGTCTTCAATCACTACATCTACTTCTACCGTAGGGTTGCCACGGGAATCCATTATTTCTCTTGCTATAACGTCTGTAATTATCATTTATTTGAACCTCCATTTATTTTATTAAAGATTTTCCAGTCATTTCAGCAGGAATTTCAACACCCGCCAAAGTTAAAATCGTAGGGGCAATATCTGCCAAACTGCCTTTGTGCAAGGCAGCACCACGATGTTTTTCCGATACCAAGATCAGAGGCACTTCATTCGTAGTATGGGCTGTAAAGGGCTCACATGTAACATGGTCAAGCATTTTTTCTGCATTACCGTGATCAGCAGTAATGAGAGTAATCCCTCCCTGGCTACGCATGGTTTCCACAATACGTCCAACACAAACATCAACAGCAGACACAGCTTTCATTGCCGCATCTAGTTTTCCTGTATGTCCTACCATATCCGTATTGGCAAAGTTCAAGATAATCACATCAAACTTACCTGATTTTATCGCATCAATAAGTTTATCAGTGACTTCAAAGGCACTCATTTCCGGCTGTAAGTCATACGTTGCTACTTTCGGGGAAGGAACTAAAATACGTTCTTCACCTTGATAGGGTTTTTCTTCTCCGCCATTAAAGAAAAATGTGACATGAGCATATTTTTCTGTTTCCGCAATTCTCAATTGCGTCAATCCAACATTTTCCAACACTTGACCCAGGGTATTTTTTAAGAATTGAGGCTTATAGGCAATCGATGCTTCCAGCGTTTCATCATACTGTGTCATGCAGGCAAAGTATAATGGCAGCCGACCACCGCAGCGGGCAAAACCATCAAAGTTTTCGTCTACAAAAACACGGGTAATTTCCCGGGCACGATCAGGGCGGAAGTTAAAGAAAATAACGCTGTCTTTTGCTTTAACGCCGCAATCACCGCATCCATCAATTACCGATGGCAAAACAAACTCATCTGTTTTACCCTCTTTATAAGATTCGGCAACCGCATCAATGGCAGAAGTTGTATGTACACCTTCACGGCAAACCATAGCATTATATGCTTTTTCGATTCGTTCCCACCGTTTATCCCGATCCATGGCGTAATAACGTCCGGCAACTGTTGCAATACGACCAACACCGATTTCCCTGATTTTTTCTTCCAAGGCTTTGATATACTCAATTCCGCTGGAAGGTGGTACATCACGGCCATCTAGGAAGGCATGGATATATACCTTTTTCAAATTATAGCGTTTTGCTAATTCTAAAAGGGCATATAAATGATCATTGTGACTATGAACGCCTCCATCTGATAAAAGCCCCATTAAGTGCAAGGCACTATCATTCACGATAGCTTCTTCCACTGCCTTTACCAGAATTGGATTTGTAAAAAAGAATCCTTCACGGATTTCTTTGGTAATACGAGTTAATTCCTGATAAACAACTCTACCTGCACCAATATTTAAATGACCTACCTCTGAATTGCCCATTTGTCCTTCAGGTAATCCTACCGCTTCGCCAGAGCAAGTTAATGTTGTTGTCGGATATAATTCCGATAGCAGTTTCATATGAGGTGGTTCAGAGCGGACAATTGCATTATATCCGTCTTTCTCATCTCCCAGGCCCCAACCATCTAAAATTACTAGTGCAATTGGTGCTTTTAATTTACTCACCAAAACGCCTCCTAAAATTTAACGATTTTACTAAAGCCTGCAGCGTCAAGACTTGCACCACCAACTAATGCGCCGTCAATATCGCTTTTGCCCATTAATTCTGCAATATTATCAGCTTTTACGCTGCCGCCGTATTGGATACGGGTTTTATCAGCAGTATCTTGTCCAAAGACTTCCCCTACCGTACGACGAATAAAGGCACATACTTCATTCGCTTGATCAGCAGTTGCAGTGCGTCCAGTACCAATTGCCCAGATAGGCTCATAAGCAATGACTAGGCTGGCTACCTGATCTTTTGTCAGACCTTCTAAAGCAGCTTTTACTTGCTTGCCAACAAGTACTTCGGTTGTTCCCGCTTCCCGTTCTTCTAAGGATTCGCCAACACATACAATCGGTACTAATTTGCCTTCCAAAGCAGCTTTCACTTTTTTGTTCACCGATTCATCTGTTTCAGCAAAATATTGACGACGCTCAGAATGTCCTACAAGTACATACTCGCAGCAGACATCACGCAGCATCTCTGCTGTCACTTCACCTGTGAAAGCACCTTTCTTTTCCCAATGCAAGTTTTGAGCACCTAAGTGAATATTCGTGCCATGCAGTGCATTTGCTACAGCAGTTAATGTAGTAAAAGTAGGGCAAACTACAATGTCAACATCTTTTGCATCAGCAGTTAATTTACCAAGTTCCTGCACTAATGCCACACCCTGGCTGCTTGTATTATGTAACTTCCAGTTACCCGCAATAATTGGTTTACGCATCTTGTAATCCTCCATTATCATTTTTGATATGTTCATAAGAAACACTTCGCGTCTTAAAAGATAAAACCTTTGAACCGCGAAGCCGCAAAGGACACAAAGGGTTTATTTGTTTTTTACCCCTTCGTGTTCTTCGTGAATCTTCGTGCCTTCGCGGTTCACAACTTCTTTATTCTGTCTGTGCTTACTTATCAGCTAAAGCTGCGATGCCTGGGAGTACTTTACCTTCCAGGAATTCTAAGGATGCACCGCCGCCAGTGGAGATGTGGGTAATCTTATCCGCTAAGCCCACTTTTTCTAATGCCGCAATGGAGTCGCCGCCGCCTACAATGCTGGTTGCCTTAGATGCTGCAACTGCTTTAGCTACTGTTTCCGTGCCATTTGCAAAAGCATCCATTTCAAATACGCCCATTGGTCCGTTCCATACGATGGTTTGAGCTGTTTCTACGGCTTTCGCATATACCGTTGCTGTTTCAGGTCCAATATCAAGAGCCATCCACTCACTGTCAATGTTAGCAACTGCTACCGCTTTATGCTGGGCATCTGCAGCAAATTTATCCGCAATCACGACATCAGTAGGTAAAAGTAAGCTTACACCCCGTTCTTTAGCCGTAACAATCAGACTTTTTGCCAATTCCACCTTATCAGCTTCCAGCAGCGATTTTCCAATATTATAACCTTGGGCAGCAAGGAATGTATTGGCCATACCGCCGCCAATGATTAGCGTATCCACTTTCTTCAATAAATTCTCAATTACGCCGATTTTATCAGAAACCTTTGCCCCGCCAATAATCGCTACAAAAGGGTGAGTAGGATTTGCTACGGTTTGACCTACGAACAAAATTTCCTTTTCCATGAGGAAACCAGCTACTGCAGGCAGATATTTCGTAATTCCTTCTACAGAAGCGTGTGCCCGGTGAGATACACCAAAGGCATCATTAACAGCTACATCCGCTAGGCTTGCCAATTGACGAGAAAATTCCGGATCGTTCTTTTCTTCGGCTTTATGATAGCGAAGATTTTCTAACATCAAAATCTGACCTGGCTGCAAGGCTTTCGCTTTTGCTTCTGCCTCGGAACCAACACAATCAGATGCAATGGCTACTTCCTGGCCAAGTAAATCGGAAAGTCGTTTTGCCACAGGTGCTAGGGAAAAGGCAGGCACTACTTCACCTTTCGGGCGTCCTAAGTGGCTGGCAATAATAATCGCAGCATTTTGTGACAATAAATATTTTAATGTTGGCAAAGTAGCACGAATGCGAGTATCTTCTGTGATATTACCCGCTTTGTCCATGGGAACATTGTAATCTACACGAATAAAGACTTTCTTTCCCGCTACATCAATGTCTCTAATAGACTTTTTATTCAACATTTTTGTTTCTCCTTAAAAATATTGCCCGGCCCAAAAAGGCCGGGCCGTAAGATCTTTTAATAATTATGCAAGTTCAGCAAAATACTTAATAGTACGAACCATTTGGCTTGTGTAGCTGCTTTCATTATCATACCAAGAAACAGTCTGGACTTGCGTCAATCCGTTATCAATAGGAGCTACCATAGTTTGTGTAGCATCGAACAAGGAACCATATCTGATACCAACGATATCACTGGATACCAATTCATCTTCCGTGTAACCGAAAGATTCATCAGCTGCTGCTTTCATAGCTGCATTGACTTGTTCTTTGGTAACTGTGCCTTCAACAACTGATATTAAAATCGTAGTAGAACCGGTTGGGGTTGGAACACGTTGTGCTGAACCGATTAATTTACCGTTTAATTCAGGAATAACTAAACCGATTGCTTTAGCAGCCCCAGTAGAGTTAGGAACAATATTAACTGCTGCAGCACGGGATCTTCTGAGGTCACCATTTCTCTGAGGGCCGTCAAGAGTCATTTGATCACCAGTATAAGCGTGGATTGTGGACATAATACCACTCTTAATTGGAGCCAAATCGTTAAGTGCCTTAGCCATAGGAGCTAAGCAGTTTGTCGTGCAAGAAGCTGCAGAAATAACTGTATCGCTAGCTTTTAATATATCGTGGTTTACATTAAAAACAACAGTAGGCAGATCATTTCCTGCTGGAGCAGAGATAACTACTTTTTTAGCGCCAGCTTTGATATGCGCAGAAGCTTTTTCTTTGGAAGTATAGAAACCTGTGCATTCAAGAACAACGTCTACACCAATTTCACCCCAAGGCAGTTCTTCTGCTTTTGCTGATTTATAGATTTTGATTTCTTTGCCGTCAATAGTGATAGAATCCTCACCTGCAGTTACTTTGCTGGCTAGAGCATAAGTTCCCTGAGTTGAATCATATTTCAATAAGTGTGCCAGCATTTTAGGGCTTGTTAAGTCATTGATTGCAACAACATCATATCCTTCTGCCCCGAACATTTGCCTAAATGCAAGACGTCCAATACGCCCGAAACCATTGATCGCTACTTTTACTGCCATTGTTAAAAATACCTCCCAATTATAATTTATTTATTTTCGCCTAATACCATTCCATAGGATATGCCATTAGGGCTTATATAATACTCTGAATGGCTTTGGCTGCAGATTCGTCTGTAATCAGCACATCCTGCCCACCGGCATTCGTAACAGCCACAATGGCCTCTGCTTTCCTTTGGCCTCCTGCTACAGCTACTACTACACCGATATCCGCCAAATCATCCAGATGTAACCCCACACTGCTTGTAATATAAATGTTTTTACCTTCTACGGTACAATAATGCCCTAATGCCTCGCCAACAGCACCGCTATTGATGAGTTTAGAAACAAATTCCTCATCAAACCCTCGGCGAACAGCCATTTCCTGCGCTTGACCAATGCCATGTATCAGAACATCTGCATGTTTAATCATATCTGCTACAGTAAGAATATTGCTATTATTAGCCACCATCACACCGAGCATTTCTTCACTGATCCCCTCAGGCACATGAATCATACGATATTTGCCGCCTAATTTGGTAGCCATAGCAGCTGCAATGGTATTGGCCTGGTTCTCTACTTTCTCCCCAAGCCCGCCCCGGGCTGGAACAACAGTAACAGAAGGCTGAGTAAAATGAATAGCTTCTGCCACATTGGCCATAATGGTTCCGCCGCTTACCGCAACAATCATATCATTCTTATTTAAATGTTGAGCCAGTACATTAGCAGCAGCACGCCCTAATTCCCTGCGTACCCCAGTGTCACTATCGCTGTCACCAGGAATAATAATGACTTGTTTAAGTCCTAGCTTTTCCGAAAGTTCATCTTCTAATGTCGTTAGTCCATGAAGAGCTTTGATATATTCAGATAAATCTTTCAGCAACAACTGACCTTCCAACGTGATTGTCATGCCCATTTGAGAGAAATCTACCAATCCAGCATTCTTCAAAAATTCTACCTGGGCACGCACCACCCGCTCGCCTTTTTCTAACATGGCGGCTAATGCTCTTCGCCCCACAGGTTCACTATGCTGAATGGATCTCAAAATATCATATCGTTCTTCAATGGCTGCAATAAATTCAGGAGCAATTTTACGCTGAAGCTGGACGGCTTTTTTCCACATGACCTCTTCCTTCGGGACATTTAACGTCCCCATGGCACAATTTTTGTCCCATCTTGTCAAAAAAATATACTACCAGCGAAGGTACATTATTTCTAATATACTAACTTCGCCATACAATAAGTAACTCCTGCTAGTTTTAACAAAAATTACGAGAAAAATTGTAAACAATTTTCAAACTATTACCGTGCGTTAATTTCGCCGCTGTAAACTAGTCCGCGAGCTGCATCTACTGTTACAACCGCACCATCGGTTAAGCGTTCCGTAGCACCATCTGCACCCACAATCACCGGTATGCCTGCACTAATGCCTACAATTGCTGCATGTGAGGTCAAGCCGCCTTCTTCTGCTATCACAGCTGACGCTTTGGCTGCATATTTTGCCGTTTCATCATCCACATGGGAAACCACTAGTATTTCGCCTTCTTTAAATTTGCTCTGCACATCTTTGATGGAATGGGCTATACAAACTTTACCCGTTACTGCTGTTGCGCCAATACCAACGCCTCGTAATAAAATGTTGCCTACTACATGCACCCGAATCATATTCGTCGTTCCTGTGCCTGTTGCATGAACACCTGCCGTAATTACCACTAAGTCACCTTCACTGACAATTCCAGAGGCAACTGCACTGTTAATATCATTTTGCACCATTTCATCACTATTTTTTGATGCGGCACGAAGAACTGGCTGTACACCCCATAGCAGAAGCATTTTACGAACGGTTCTTTCATAAGGCGTTACCGCTACAATGTGAGCCAAAGGACGGTATTTGGATACCATTCTGGCACTGTAGCCGGTTTGGGTATCTGTAATAATAGACGCTGCACTGAGTTCATGAGCCACTTGTACCGTTGCATGACTGATGGCTTCCGTTGTGGTACGCTGGGTTAACATGCCTTTATTATGCAGAATTTCACTGTACTTTAAGCCTTGTTCCGTACGTACTGCTATTTTTGACATCATTTCTACTGCTTCTACTGGATAATCGCCGCTGGCGGTTTCACCACTGAGCATGATGGCATCCGTTCCATCCAGAATGGCATTTGCAACATCACTGGCTTCTGCACGGGTAGGGCGAGGATTGTTGATCATGGATTCCAGCATTTGAGTAGCGGTAATTACAGGTTTGCCTAGCTTATTACACTTTTCAATGATCATTTTCTGCACCAATGGAACTTCTTCCGTTGGAATTTCTACTCCTAAATCACCTCGGGCAACCATAATTCCATCGGATACTTTAATGATTTCATCAATGTTTTTTACGCCTTCGGCATTTTCAATTTTAGAGATAATATGGATATCGGAGTTGGCTTCTTCCAATAATTTGCGAATGGTCAATACGTCAGCTGCTCTTTGGATAAAGGAGGCTGCAATAAAATCCATGCCTTCTTTGGCAGCAAACAATACGTCTTTAATATCTTGTTCCGATAAAGGGGGTAAATTGACCGATACACCTGGGGCTGCTACACGTTTGCGATTCCCAATCACACCCGTATTTAATACCGTAGTATGAATATCATCTCCTTCTACTTTATCAACTTGAAGACAAATCAGTCCATCGGATAGCAGAATTTGATTGCCGGCAGCTACTTCTTGGGGCAAATGACGATGATTCACGGAGCAAATCTCTTTTGTTCCTTCTATGTCTCTGGAGGTTAGGATAAATTTTTGACCTTGTTCAATGGTCACTTTGCCTTCTACAAAATTGCCAAGGCGCATTTCGGGTCCCTTGGTATCAAGTAATACGGCTACCGGAGTTTTCTTGGCTGCCGACGCGGCACGCAGCATGTTGATACGAACACTGTGTTCTGCATGGTCACCATGGGAAAAATTAAAGCGCGCTACATTCATACCCGCCTCTATTAGTTTTTCCATGATTTCTTGCTTTCCTGTGCTAGGACCCATTGTACATACAATTTTCGTCTTCTTGATCATACTACTACATTCACACTCTCTTCACTTTTTATTTTAGTACATTGGCTGCTTTTCTGATCACATCATACACCTGATCCTGGGCTTCAATAAAACCATTTAATCCAGTTTTTTTCATCACTGAAGCATGTGCAGATGTCCTATCGGTAGTTTCTATAAAAACCTGTTTAAGACTTGCCAACAATTGTTCATCAAGTCCAGGTCGCCCAGCAATAACATCTTTGGGTATCGCATCGGTTTGCTTTAATATTACCAAATTATGTACAGCAAGTCCATACTCTTTAGCAGTTTCTACAGCTTCTGAATAAGTAGCGCCTGCATCAACCGTACCATCCAGGACTGCATCAATGACCCGATTGTGACTGCCTAAGAAGACCGTCTCTGAGAAAAATGTTTCCGGATCTTTCCCCTGTTCTAATAACATGGCCTTTGGATATACGTATCCAGAGGCTGATTGTTTGTCAACAAAGGCAAAACGTTTACCTTGCAGACTATCTATCGACTGAAACGCTTTATCTTTACGAGCAATGATATAACCATGATAGGAAGCATTTTTGTTCACTACCGTAGTCACTAAAGGAGTAATCTCACCTTTATCTTTTGCAGAAACATAGGCAAAAGGAGAAAACCACCCTACATCAATTGTACCTTTCAATAAGGACCGCCCCAAAGAATCATAATCAGAAACGATAATGATTTTAGGTTCTAGTCCTAATTTCTTGGCAATCGCTTCTAATATCGGCGTATAATTTTCTTTAATTACTTGTGGCGCTGTAAATGGGTTAAAACCAAATACTAATTCTTTGCCGGTTTTAAAAATAGCGGCAACTTCTTGTATTTGATCTACAGCAGCTGTCATTTTTTTCGTTAATGCATATACTTCTTCAATATCATGTTCCTGCTGGCCAATACTTTTCAATGCTTCTTGCGTGCCAGCAGCAATTTCAACGGTAGCACTCCCAATACTCTCTACCGCTTGGGCCATTTGTTCTGTAGTCATTTGCTGGTCATTGGAAAGGCTGCACAATTTTTCTACTGTGCTTTCGATTTCGTTAACAGTATTCACTATTTCCTGCATACTCTCTGCAGATTTTCTTGCCAATTGCTCAATACCCTGAATTTTTTCCTTGCTGCCTTGCATATGTGCCGTAACATAGCTCGTACGATTGGTGATATCCCTCACTGTTTCTTCCACTTCATGAGTTACGGCTTCACTTTCACTAGCCAATTTGCGTACTTCTTCTGCCACAACGGCAAACCCCCGGCCTTGTTCTCCTGCACGGGCTGCCTCAATGGCTGCATTCAAAGCCAATAAGTTTGTTTGACTGGCAATCCCTTGAATTTTGCCGACAAAAGCACCAATCCGCTTTGATGCTACATTCAATTCTTCCATATCACGTACCGAAGTTTCCACTACCTGGGCTACTTCCAGCATGGTATTGCTTGCCTGTGTAATTTGCAGCTGATTATTCAGTGCTAATTGCGTGGAACTCTGGCACTGTTTTAAAGCTTGCTGGGAAGCATTTGCCACAACCGCTGCATTAGAAGCAATTTCTTCTACACCTGCAGAAGCCTCCTGGGCACTGCTTGCCGTGGTTTCACTTTCTTGGGCTATGGTATTGGACTGTTTGGTTAGCTTTTTTAATGCGGTGTTGCTATGCCCTGCAACCCAAGCCAACTGCTGGGATATAAAGGATAAATCTTCGGAAATACCGTACATATCCACCTGGGGCATCGATTGAGTTTGTTTTACAGAAGATTGGACCTGACTTCTCTCTATGTCTCCAGTCCGAGGCCAAGTTCTGATTAAAACGGCTGTTGAAACACCAGCCACTACCAAAACACTGACTATTGCTCCCAAATTCCCTATATACTCCACTAGAAATGGTGCTATTATACCAACGAGCATCACAATTATCAAGTGAAACAGACCTACTCTTTTCTGTATCATAAGGTTTTCCCTCCCATATGTGTATTCAGCATTTAGCAACTATGAATCAAACCGAATTCTACTGCAGGGCCAATTTTCACCCAACTATGATTTGCTGCATTAGGTATTAGCCACCAGGTAGAGAGTATTCAAGGAATTAAATCAAGAGTAATCCTATTTGTGATACGCTTCATAGGATTTACGCACTAATGTCAATGGGTGCAATGTCTTTACATTGGCTCCGTGGCCAATTTGCAAACGGCATGTTCCACATTCCGAAACAACGGTATCACGGCCACTATCCTTAATTGCTTTGAATAAGCCTGAGCCGATCTCCATGGAAATATCATATTTGTCGTCTTTAAAACCATAATTACCCGAAATACCGCAACAGCCAGCATCTGCATCCTGCACATCAAGCCCTGGAATTAAAGCTAACAACTCGACTCCTGGTAACCCCATACCTTGCGCTCTTAAATGACAAGGAGCATGATACATATATTTTTCATTTAATGTGCCAAAATTTGTATTCAAACGTCCTTGATCATGAAGATCCAGTAAAAATTCATCTGCATCATACAAATGTTTTGCATATTCTGCCACACCTTCAATATGGAACAGTTCCTGATATTCTTGTTTCAACATCAAACCGCAGCTGGTGCAGCAAGTAATGATCGGATATCCTTTATCTGTCCATTTCTTGAGGATTTGAACATTCTGTTTTGCATTTTCTTCTGCTTCATCCAAAAATCCGTTTACCACTAATGGAGAACCGCAGCAAACAAAATCCTCTTCTACAATCACTTCCAATTTATTCGCTTGCATAACTGCTACAAAATCCATACCAACTTGGGGATCGTTGTAATTAATAAAGCAGCCAGGATAAAATACAACCTTATCCGGGTAACTGGTTTGTTTCAGATTTTTAAATAATTTGCTAAAAGATTTTGATGCATATGCCGGCAATGGCGCCTTATCAGAGATACCGATCTTTTTCAATATACCCCGGCTCATTTTCATTCCAAAATTAGCCATACCTGGAGTAGCAGCACTCAATTTAGCCATTTTTTCGCCGTGAGATAAAATCCAATCCCGTAAGCTGCGTTTACGATTCTTAAAATATTTAGCTCGAGCTAACATATTAAGAGTTGAAATAGGAACGCCAGAAGGGCATGACATATCACAATTCTTACAATTAGAACAATACTCCAAGGAAGGTTCTATATCATCTTGTGATAATCTCATTCTTTCTAAGGTAGGACCAACCATTTTAGGCCCACGAAACTTCCGAGTCGCAGCTGTTACCGGGCAATTGGCAATACACACCGTACAAGCTGTACAGCTATCTGGATTATTATGATGTTTCTTCATTGTTTTTTTCTCCCCTTACACTGACATAGCCGCTTGATAACCTGACGCAATTGCTACACCATTCCCTGATTTCTCAAAGCTGAAATCATAGCCGCGCAGATTACGTCCCGCAACATAAACATTATTTAGTAGCACTTTGCCGTTGGCATCAAGAGGACGCATTTTTTCGTCAACATCTAAACCAAGTTTCGCAAAAGGCTGTGCTTCACTGGAGAATAAAGAATAATTCGCCCACAATTCATGATCCGTTGGAGCCTCTACAGGTAAATTGAAAATAGGCTCGATCACCTTACCTGGCTCTGCAAGCAGACCACCGCCATAGAAACCGCCATTTGCTAAAATAAAGGATTTAGCATAGTAGGTACGTTCCCGATCCACACCTTCTGTGATCACTGCCACGCATTTGCCGTCTTCCACAATGGATTTTGCTACAATAGCTTGTTCTACAATTCGTACGCCATTTTTTTTCAGATATCGTACTAACATGGTACGCAGGCGCAAACCAGTAATGGATGGAGGCACAGAAGCTGTTTCTATGAAATGACACCCTAAAGCTTTTTCTAATTTTTCTTTAACTGCATAATCCGGACGAGTCCCTAATACGGGCGGAATGATAACCACACTGCCGGAATCAATCACGTTACGCATCTTTTCAATGCAGCTTGCAAGACCTTCCTCTGTATCTAACCAACGAGCCACATCCAAAGCAGTAACATCCCGGCCTTCAGATAGTTTTGGATCAACCATCACGACTTCATACTCTTTTTGCGCAAATGCAGGAATCTTTTTAAAGTTTTTGGCGATTAAGCTAGGATAAAAATCCTTTAATGCATCAAATCCCAATACAGTTACTTTGTCTGCTTTTTTAAGTTCTGTCGTGTCCATTGTTTTGGGAACAAGACAAGTTGGTTTTAATGTACCAGCAGCAGTCGGTATCCATTGGGTTTTGTCTAGATTTCCAATATAGGAATATCCTTCTTGCTCGCAAATTTCTTTAAAGAAGCGAATCGATTCTTCGATTGCCGGGCGACCAATTTTTTTGTATGGATGACCTTCACCGACTTGCAGCAGCCCTGCACTTGGAGTAGCTGCCGGTATGCCGCCTTCCAAATATCCCATTACATCAACGATGCCGCCGCCAATGGTTAAGGTTCCCGAACCTAAAGACAATAGTGTTACTTTCTTGCCGCGTTTTGTCGCTGCAGCCGCCGCCATTAAACCTGCTAAGCCGCCGCCAATTACTACAATATCATATTCCCTCATTGTCAATCGCTCCATTTATGTTTAAAGTTCCTTCATAAATTCCCCGGGTCAGTTCCATTTCACGCATGACATTGCCCCACAAAATAGGACGAATCCCTTTCCAGCGGCCTTGCAGGAATTCTTTGAATAACACATTGGTATCTTTGCCCCATGACAATCCATTGGCATCCACTGCGCCTACACTGCGGAATGTGCAGAAAGCTCCCTGACAAGTTCCCATCCCCATACGAGTCTTACGACGAACATCGCTAATCATATAGCTGGTACTGTCAGCTGCCGCTTCTTCCACTTCAGCCATTGTTACATTTTCACACTCACACAATAATTGGCGTTTTTCCGGTTTTTCCTGTATACGGGCAATTACCTTTTCCAAGCCTTCTGAACCTAATCGTGAAGCAGCAAGTTCAGCACCATAAGCAGGAAAATACAAGCGAGCTTTTGCCATCAGTGCAGGAGAAGTATCCTCAACAAGATTTTCTACCGCTGTACGGCAAGGTGTTTTGACATTCAAGTAACCACATACTAGATCGGTTACCTTTTCTGCCATTAAGCGATAGGTAGTGAATTTCCCCCCTACTACGCTGACAAAACCCTTTAATCCGTCGTGTGCATGATCAAGAGTCACAAAACCACGAGATGCTCCACGGCCTGTTGCATTTGGATCCGCACTATACAGCGGCCTGGTTCCGGCAAAGGCTCTGAGCATGCGATAGCTTCTGATATCTTCAAATAAAGCTTCCCCAATATTCAAGAGTTCTACTACTTCTTTTGCGTTCGGCACCGTATCATCCGGCTTGTTTACTGATGCAGATGTGGTACCTAAAATCGTTATGGAGCCGTGGGGAACAAAAATGTCTCCGTCGGAAGCCGGACGCAAACGATTCACGATACGGCTGGTAATCCGATGATTAAAAGCAATTAAAGTTCCTCTGTCTGGCTGCACATTTACGTTAATCCCTGCCAAAGCAGCAATTTCTCCAGCCCAAGAGCCAGCAGCACTGACAATGAAATCACAAGCAATGTTACTGACTTCACCAGTTAATGTGTTGCGAACCTTAATGCCCACCACTTGATTATTACTTTGTTCGATACCTATAACGGTAGTGTAGGTTAGTACCCGTCCGCCATATTTGCGTGCCGATGCTACATTTTGCCAGACCATGCGAAAACCATCGATGGCCGCATCCGGCACCCGATATACAGACTTAATTTTGGGACTTAGATTGGGTTCTAAACGAAGAGCCTCCTCTACGGAAATGGGAATAGTAGGAATTCCTACTTTTGCGCATGCTTCCACCCATTTTCCTTCAAATGCCTCGTCATCTAAATGCGTGCGAGCAAAAAATCCTTCTGTTTGCTCTACACAATGTCTGCCAATTTTACGTAAAATTGTATTTTCCTCAATACATTCCTTGCCTGCCTCGGCATCTTTTACCGCATAACGACCACCGCTATGCAAAAGTCCATGATAACGCGAGCTGGTACCATAGGCTAAATCCTGCTGCTCAAGAAGAATTGCATCAACTCCCCGCATGCATAAATCACGCAGAATACCAACCCCTGTGGCACCGCCACCAATTACTACAACTGTCGTCTTTTGCATCTCAATCCCCCTTTTCTAAAGTAAATCCTTGAACCAAAACTTAGCTGCACCTGTGTTTTTAACCGCAGAGGCGCAGAGAACACAGAGAAAAATAGATAGATATAAAAAATACCCCTCAGTGCGCTCTGCGTCTCTGCGGTTATCCGTATTCTTTCCGCGCTTTTTCCCCAAATTTACAAACTCTATTGAGAATCAGGAAAAAGCAAATACGATCCCTTTGTATCCGTTTGATCGAACACAAAGGGATCTCTTATCTCAGCCCTTTAATAGCTATTAAATTGGATTTAGTCTTCCCAGTCCATAGCGCGCTTAACCGCTTTTTGCCAGCCTTTGTACAATGTTGCACTTTGGGCAGCATCCATGGTAGGCTCGAAACGATTGTCAAGCTGCCAAGTACTGATCAGCTCTTCTTTGGTTTTCCATACGCCAACAGCTAAACCTGCAAGATAAGCTGCACCAAGAGCAGTCGTTTCAGTCACTTTAGGACGATCCACTGGAACGCCTAAGATATCTGCCTGGAATTGCATTAACAAGTTATTAGCAACAGCGCCGCCATCTACTTTTAATGCCTGCAATTTAATGCCGGAATCAGCTTCCATGGCACTCAGTACGTCTTTTGTCTGGTAAGCCATAGAATCTAACGTCGCACGAACAACGTGAGATTTGCTGGTTCCACGGGTCAAACCAAGAATCGCACCGCGAGCTTTCATATCCCAATATGGAGCACCAAGACCAACAAAGGCAGGTACTACATATACGCCATCAGCATCTTTTACTTTTTTAGCAATATATTCAGAATCAGGAGCCGCTTCTATCAGTCTCAAACCATCGCGCAGCCACTGTACTGCCGAGCCAGCTACGAAGATGCTTCCTTCCAAAGCATAATCCACTTTACCATCAAGACCCCAAGCAATGGTAGTTAATAAGCCATTTTTAGATTCATATACTTTACTGCCTGTGTTCATCAGCATGAAGCAGCCAGTTCCATAGGTATTTTTTGCCATACCAGGCTGGAAGCAAGTTTGACCGAACAATGCAGCCTGCTGATCACCAGCAGCACCAGAAATAGGCACAGCAGCACCAAAGACAGCAACATCTGTTTGACCATATACCTCACTGGAAGATTTAACTTCTGGAAGTACACATGCCGGTACAGTTAAATACTCAAGAAGTTTTTCATCCCATTTTAATTCGCGAATGTTGTACATCAGCGTACGGGAAGCATTGGAGTAGTCAGTAACATGTACTTTTCCGCCAGTTAATTTCCAGATTAGCCAAGTATCAATGGTACCAAACAGCAATTCGCATTTTTCTGCTTTAGAGCGAGCACCTTCTACATGATCTAAAATCCATTTTACTTTGGTTCCAGAGAAATATGCATCTACAACCAAACCTGTTTTTTGTTTGAATTCAGCTTCCAAACCTTTGGCTTTTAAATCATTGCAGATATCCATTGTTTGGCGGGACTGCCATACAATTGCATTATAAATCGGTCTGCCAGTAGTTTTATCCCAAACCACTGCAGTTTCACGTTGATTGGTGATACCAATCGCGGAAATATCAGTAGCATTCAGACCAGCTTGCTGCACAACTTGCTTCATTACTTCAATTTGTGTGCTCCAGATTTCATCCGCATCATGCTCAACCCAACCAGCTTTAGGGAAAATTTGTGTAAATTCTTTTTGTGCTACTGCAATAATATTAGAATCTTGATCAAATATGATCGCTCTGTTACTTGTCGTACCTGCATCAAGGGCCATTACATATTTTTTTGTCATTTTAAAAGTCACTCCTTTAATATTTCAAGATCTTTAACCTCTTAATAATTTATCTTATACTTATGCTCTCCAAGATTTACTAAATAAATGTACTTTAAACAACTAACTTCAATATTAACTATTAAATAAGTCCAAGCGCTTTGGCAATTACATAAGCAGCGCCGCCACCAGCCATAGGAGCTACTACTGGTACCCAAGAATAAGCCCAGTCGGAACCACCTTTACCAGCGATAGGCAAAATAGCATGAGCAATACGAGGGCCAAGATCACGGCAAGGGTTCAAAGCATACCCAGTAGGACCGCAGAAACTCAAACCAACTGCCCAAACGCACAAACCGACCATATAAGTACCGAATCCACTAGGAAAACCATTAGGACCGGACACAAACTTGCTACCCATACTAAAGAATACTAAAAATAACATTGTACTTACCAAAAATTCGCAAAGCGCATTGGCACCATAACTACGAATCGCAGGGCTAGTGCAGAACACACCCAGTTTAGCACCTTTGTCCTCAGTAGCTTCCCAGTGAGGAAGGTATGCTAACCAAACCAGCGCACCAGCAAGAACACCACCAAGAATTTGCACTGCCATTATGCTGAGAGCAACAGGTACCGTATACAAGCCCATTAACATTTTATAAAAAGTAACCGCACAATTCAAATCACCAGTATTACCAATGGCAAGGGACACAGTTACACCTAATATTACCCCCATTGCCCATCCAGTATAAACTACAATAGGTCCACCACCATTACCTTTTGACTTATTCAATGATACGTTAGCTACAACACCGCAACCAAAAGCAAAGAAAATCGCAGATCCAATAAATTCACCTAATAATAAATTTGGCATTAGTCCAATTCCTCCTTAATTTTTCGAATAGAGTTTTTTCTTTTATTCACCAAACTCTCACCTTTTTATTTCCATAACCACCATCCTTTACCATTAAATATTTAGACAAAAAAGAGAACTCCATTCACGCCTCTATATATACATATTCAGAGGAATAAACGGACTTCTCTTTAATCTCTAGTCCAAAGTTATTTATTTTGAATCCCATAATAGAAAAAACAAATTCTACTTTAATTATATCTTCTACATCATATTGAAATCTCCTGCTAAATAGACTGAAAATTTTAACATTTTAAAACTAAATTTTTAGTTACTACTTTGTTGCAACATTCATGTATTTAAACTATCAAGCGGATTCTTTTTCTCTATGTTGTTATACTTCTACACAGCAGTTAAAACTCCTGCTAAATAAACTGAATTTATCATATTATTTAATAATTTTTTAAAATGTGTTTTTTATACGGTAATAATGGGCTTTATCTTTTTACTTGTCATTAACCATAATATCATCCCATAAATCCCGCCGACTGGTACTCACTGCCGAAATTCCTCTTTCTATCGCATTCTTCACATCTTCCTTTGTGCGTATTAAACCACCGGCTAAAATTGGCAGACCAGTTTCACGAACTAGTTCCTGTACTGCACTTTCAGGCACCGATCCAGGTAATATTTCAATGGCATCTGGTTTAAAATTACGCACTAAATTCAAACCGGTACGCAATGAATCTGAATCCATTAAGAATAAACGTTGTACCACAATCATTCCTTCATCCCGCGCAAATCGGCACAAATGGGATTTAGTTGTAATAATAGCGTGAATCCCTAGTCGTGCTAAGAATTTAATACCTGCTTTGTCTTTACCAATACCATCAAATAGATCTAAGTGCAGAACAATGCGTTTTTTATATTCATTTGCTTGGGAAATAAGAGTTGGCAATGTATTAATATCACCAAAAAGTAATACTACACTGGGAGAAACCGTATGGGTTAAAGCCACCTTAAAATCTTCCATAGAACGGGCCGACGGAATTACAGGGCCACTGGCTAAAAATTTAAGAACGTCCATTGTCATTTTTCCACTCCATTCATTTTTATTTATAATTACTTCATTACCATAAGCTCAGACTTTAGCAAAATGAAATTGAACAGTACTCTAAATTTCAAATTTCGAACGCAGTCACCCTCTAAAGATTTGAAGAACTGATCTAAAAAAACTACTATTTTTATTTAGATTATTAATTCTATGATGTTATAAATCTAACATTGTTTACAATATTAGATTTCATTGTCAATCACACAAAAAAAGTTTATCTCAGCAGTTTCGTCGCTTCATTATACCAAACAAAGAAATTTATTTCTATTATGAATCATCACTTTACAAAAAAATACTAAAAGTTTACTACTAATCACTAGACCGAACTTAAAGATTTCATCTGTATTCTGGTGTTAGCAAATCAAAAATTTTTAATTTTAAGGTTAATGGATTGAAATTTAGTTCGGTCTTTAAAGGGTAAGCAATGGAACATATACAATTATGAATCGTAAATCCAATAACCTTATATTGAGGAAAATTCTTATAATAACACATTATATAATGGTCGTTTAGTTCCATTTTTGAAATTGCAAAAATTTCAAATGGAGTCATTAATCCGGTTTTCAAAAGTTTGGAGAGTGCTTCTTTTGCTGTCCATAGCAACGTAAGACCTGCATCATACTCTATTGGCAAAGAGACAATCTTCTGTTTTTCCCACTCTGTTGCCTGCCCTTCCAAAGCTTCTCTTTGCTGACAATTAACAGTTTCAAGATCAATTCCCATAGGATGAGCTTCCGGAAAAGCAAGGGCTGCTCCAAGATCTCCCGAATGCGTAATACTAACCTTAATGTTTTGTCTATTGGAAACTACAATGGGCTGGTTAAAAATACCCGATCCGATTAAAATGTTTGTTAAATTCTCTTCACCATTTAGAGCACCAACTGCCTGTTTAGCCGCAAAACGTCCTATCAGATAACTTCTCATCCGCTTTTCAAATTTTAATGTATTGTAGTAATGGCGTTCTTGATCATGCAGATAAGGAAGCACTCCTTCATAATCGATTTTTTCAGATAAATAGCAGCAGCATAGATACGCTGTGTAGCTGCCTTCCGCTCTAATCAAGTCCAGCTTATCTATATAAACACGACTTCTCTTCAATCGCTTATACTCCCAATTCATTATTTTTTTACAAATTATCATCCTTCAACTCTTTTGATTTCCTCCCAAAAACACACCCGTATTTGGGAGGAAATCAGCTTTAACTATGCGCCCTTTTTAAACAGATGCTGAAACTTTTACCCCATCTACCAGCTGGGTGTCTTTTTGTCCAAATAACAGCATTTGCTTCATACACTTTTCCCACCATTGATCGTTCATCTGTGGAAAGTGAATGTCAAGATTTTGCAAGACCTTTTGAAGGTTCTCATTTTTCAGGCCCAAATCAGTAAAATAGTACTCAAATATTCTCGGACCGGAATCAAGTTTTGTAAAAAATCCTAACATGATCGTTTTCACTGGACTTTCCGCTAATTCGCTAATATAGCGTAAACAAGAATCCGCCCATTCATCAAAGGTCGTTTTTGTGAGCAAAGGATTTCTTCTCTCTAGATAGGTAAAAAAATCTCTGACTGGAAATGGCCGTATATGATTTAAATGATAAATTTTCCCGTAGCAGTCTTTTTGCTGACTCACTGTTAAAATTACTTTACTTACATAGTCAATGGGAACGATATCCATTACACCTTCATCCCAATCTGGAATTACTTTGACTTCACTAAAGATCTTTAAAAAATTATGCACCATATCTTCAGCAATTCCATATCCCGTCTGACTAGATCCAGTAATTTCTCCACATCGGAAAACGGTAACCGGAATCCCTCTTTCTTGAGCTTGCATGAGATGATGCTCTGAGACCCATTTAGACTGTGCATAACCACTAGTCAAATTCTTGCCTTGTTCCAGTAAAGTTTCCTCTTGATGTGCCGGCAATATGGCATCGCCATCCATCTGAGAGCAAACTGCAATAGTTGACGTAAAATGTATTGGTTTAACTTTTCCCTTTGCCGCAAATTCTATCATCGCTAAGGTACCATTCACATTCGCACTTTTCAGTGAATAATAATTTAATATATGGTTGGGAAGTGCGGCGCAATGATAAATCACATCAATGGAATGACTTAATTTGTCATATATCATTTCTTCTATTCCTAATTGGGGCATTGTTATATCTCCTAAAACAGGAATAATTCGGGAATGATAATCCGATTGCCACAATGCAAATTTATTTAAATTTTCTTGTAGACGCTGCAATCCTAAAGATGCTGATTCGGCGCGAACAAGGCAATAGACAGTTGCAGACGTCTGCTGTAGAATTTCATTGCACAGAAAAGCCCCTATTAGTCCAGTTGCTCCAGTCAAAAGGATGTTCTCCGGCAAGGAAGTATGCGTAAAGGAAGTTTTCTTCAATTTTAATGTTACGTTCATAGGTAGTTTTTTGTCCATTTCCCATGGTGATAGAGGAGTTGTATCCTGCTGGGATACTGCATCTAATTGACTGATAATGCTTTGCAGCGTAAATTCCGTAAAAAATTTTCTGCCGTCTAATTGGACACCTAGTTTCTGCCTTATCTTTTCCAGTATTTGAATCCCGGATATCGAGTCCATTCCAAATTCTCTTAATTGGCTCTGAGGATCAATTGCAACATTTGCAGGCAGCCCTAATGTATCCTGAACTAGTCTGGTAATATATTCCAAATTATCCTTCTGATTACTTTGAACAGGATTCTCATTTCCGGATTGTATATCTGCCTTTTCGATAATAACCGAAGATTTTTTTTCCTGTTGTGAAAAAATCTTATAATGATCCTTCGCAAAGGGATAGGTTGGCAAGCTGATTCGTTGGGGTTTCCTATCCTGATAGAGCAATTCCCATTCGATGGAAATCCCCTTACTCCATAGTTCTGCCACCTTTTTCATTTTTCCCTTTGTAATCCACTTATGAAGCAACTCGTCAAAATCATCATCTGTCCCAAATAACTGAGCAGCAATTCTTTGCTTAGTATCTCCGATAAAACAATTTTCAATATTTTCTGTTCCATTGATGAAGTTCGCCAGCTTTTCCATCAGCTCCTTTATGTCTTTGACAATAAAGGCGATTCTGGTTTCCATTGCTTCGCGCCCTACTTGAAAGGTATAGGCTACATCGGCTAAATGCAGGGCAGAATCCGCCGCTGACCCATCTCTTGCTTTTAGAAATAGAAGGAGCTTTCGAACATAATCATCAAGACGAGCTCTGTTTTTTGCTGATAAAGGCACTATATAAGGTAAATTTTCTTCTGGAAGAATCGCCTTTTCCCGCTTAGGAACATATTCCTCCAGGACTGCATGTGCATTAACCCCGCTAAATCCGTAGCCATTGATGCTGGCACGCCGAGGCAAACTGCTGCCATGAATATTCTTTAACGCACTCCACTCATAGTTGCCCGCGGCAATTTGAAACGGACTCCCTTCTAAAGAAATCTGATCGGATAAAGCAGTAAATCCAGCAATACCCGGAATTATCCGATTGCGCATGGCTGAAATGACTTTTATCAATGCAGCCATTCCTGAAGCCACTTCAGCATTGCCAATGCATGGCTTCAAACTGCTGATATGACATACGTGCTGATTTTGTACATGTTCTGAAGCTTGCCGTGCCACAAGTTCCTGATAACCTGCCTTCAATGCGTCAATTTCAATACCATCTCCTAAGAGAGAGGCAATCCCGTGAGCTTCGATGTAAGACACTGTCCGCGGGTCAATTTTTGCGGCTTGGTATGCCTGAATCATAGCCGCTTTCATTCCATTTGCATTTGGGGCAGTTAACGACATCCCTTTGCCGCCATGAGAAACCCCCGTTCCCTTCACGACTGCAAAAATTTGGTCCTTGTCTTTAATCGCTTGCTGCAAGGGTTTTATAATGAGTACGCCGACTCCTTCGCTCCTCGCATATCCATTAGCATCCGCCTGAAATGATCTTACCTTTCCGTCCGGGCTGAGATACCCCAATGAATCAAGACCAACAAATCCTAAAGGCGAAAGCAGTAAATTGACAGCACCTACAATGGCCTGTTCACATTCACCATTTTGAATAGCTTGTACTGCCCGGTGCAATGCAACAAGCGTGGAGGAACAAGCTGTATCGCAATATTCGCTGGGGCCTTGCAAATCTAAGGCATAGGAAATACGGGCAGGAAGCACTGTCGGCGTAGTAGATGTCAGTGCCAAACTGTTATTCTGCATCGACACCGAATCCGTATATTCACTGGGACATGCTGCGATAAAGACTCCCGTAGATTTCTTTGACATTTCTTTTGGGGTAATCCCTGCATCTTCCATGGCCCGCCAGACAAATGTCATGAGCATACGCTGTTTAGGATCCATGCTTTCAGCTTCTTTTGGCGAAATTTTAAAGAACAATGAATCAAACTCATCAATCTCAGTAATAAAGCCCCCCCATTTTATTTTGGTTTTATTGAATTCTTTGACAGAGTCTCCATAAAATTCCTGCCAGTCCCAGCGCTCTTTTGGAATCTCAGCAATACATTCCCTGCCTTCCGCAATATTTTCCCATAATTCATGCACATCTTCAGCCATAGGAAATTTACCGCTCATACCTACAATTGCTATAGAACCCTGCTGTTTTGTATCCTCAGCATTTTTTTCTCTCCTTCTAGCAAATCTGGTATTTTGGAATTTGGGACCCACTACTGCTTTTTCTGTAGAGTGCTTTTGCTCCACAGGCTGCCAAACAGCTTCTTCTTTATAGAATTCATCCATGATATTACGATAGTCAGTTACAAAATACTGGGTCAGTTTTTCAATCGTAGAATATCCAAAGAACAGTGTTGCTGTCACTTCAATTCCATAATGGCTGCGCAATAAGGCAGCAAGCTGCGCCAGACTAATGGAATCGAAGCCAAAGTCTGCCAGGTTGTCTTCTTTATCCAGCTTATTGAACGGAATCTTCAGCAATTGGCTGATATATTCTTTCAAGTCCCATTCAACACACTGTTCCAGATTTAAGCCTTTCATTTCTGGCCGTCTTCCTCTCGACGGTGAATTAAGGCTTACGAGGGAAAGAGAAACATCATCCTGAGTTAAGCCTAAAAATCGTTTTATCCGACTGGGCTGCCCCACTAATACTAACTGCTGGATTGTACTTTGGGACAGAATGCAGTCAAACATAACCGTACCTTCTTCGGCCTCTAAAAAACGCTGGCCGCTGGATTTTAAATAGAGCTTGCTGTTCTCTTCCTCACCGACTCCCATTCCTCCATCCTTCCATAGAGGCCAGTTTATCACCAGACTCTTGCCATATGCCTTTCCCTCCAGCTGCTTTTCCTGCCGATAGTGAGCATACGCCATCTGAAAACGATTGCCGATGGCATAGTCACAAGAACCAAAATCCCCTAGGATGGCAGAGGAAGAGGAAAAATAGCACATAAAATGAAGTGCCTCTTCCTGAAGCACTTCATCCAGCACCAGAGTGCCTTTAATTTTCGGTTCGATTATCGTCCTGAATCCTGCCAGGTCTTTTTCAAATAGACTTTGGCTGCCTGCCAGACCCGCTGCATGAATCACTCCATGAATCTTGCCATATTTTGCTTTCGCCTCTCCCAAAGCGGTTTTCATACTGCTTACATCGCAGCTGTCTGCCTGCAGGTATAGGGCATGGCTGCCTAGTGCTTCTAATTCCCTGATTTTTGCCTGCTTTTCCTCATCCAGGGCTGATCTGCCTGTTAGAATTAGATTTGCCCCATGGGTTTTGGCAAAGTGCCTGGCAAATAGAAAGCCCAGTCCTCCGCACCCTCCTGTTATGAGATAGGTTCCTCCTGCCTGTAAAAGGCTGCTGCCTGTCTCTAGAAACGTTTCCTGAATCTGGTATACATAGCGTTTTCCCCCTTGGTAGAAAACGCTTTGGAGTTTCTCGGTCTGCAGTTCTGACCAGAGTTTGGTCAGCCAATCTTCCATGGCCGCTTTCCGGTCTCGGACGCTTTTTTCTTGATACATCACAGCTACTTGCGTATTGGGCAGAACAAGCCCTAAAGAGCGTTCAAAACCAATCCAGGAATCCAGATAGCAGCGTTCCAGCCCTGTTTCAAACTGTGCTCCCAGCAAGACTCGTCCGGCTTTTAGTTTTACGGCAGCAATACTTTGCAGCAGATACACAATGACGGAATAGTCTTCAATACATGTGGCATCTTCTATTGACCACAGATAGAGCATCCCGTCTATCTCGCCGTACTCCTCCCGGATGCTTTGAAATGTCTGTTCATAGGCAGAGGGATCTTTGCGGGAAATGGAATAAATGATATGGGAGGATGCTGTATGATTTGGATGTTGAGAGATGAAGAGTATTCTTGTTTGCGGATCAAGGGTTTGAAGCTCTTCTGCTGCCTTGTTTTGATTGTCTGCATTGGACAGAAAACAAACCAGTGTTCTGATCTTAGCCGGACCACGATTTGACAAAGCTTTCTCCTGCCAGGTTTCTTCAAATGTCATCATTTCAAAAGCTTCCTGTTTTTTAGGAACTGCCAGGCTTTGTCTTGCCACCTCTACAGAATCGCCAAACGTGCTTTCTTCTGTATCCCCTTGCATTTCCAAACCTTTCATACGTATGCAAACCTTACCCTGGGTGTCGCACAGATCAATATCAAACTGTTGTAATGGATCAGCAGCAGCACTGCCTTCACTGTAACGAATCCAAGCCCACATGGCAGGCGAGCAAGGACCAAGAATTTCAAGTTCCTGCAAGGCAGCTGGCAGCATTAGCCTGCTGTCTTCTGAATTCAATGTGAAACCGATTGTCCCTTGCATCCCAGCATTCAGCAGGCTGGGATGCAGCATAAATTGCGGGTGGGTCTCTGCGATGCAGGAAGGTATCACCAGCTTTGCCAATACTTGCTCTCTTCCGACATATACAGCTTCTACTCCCTGGTATTCCGGACCATAATTATATCCGGCATTTCTCAATGCCTCATAATACTGACTGGCATTGAAATGATTCCTGCACTGCTCTTGAATAGCAGCCAAGTCCAATTCTATATTCTCTGCAGAAACTCCACTAAATACAGCAGTTCCTTGGCTGTATACGATCGTTTCTTCCTCTCTGCCTCCGGCCTGGCTATAGACTTCAAAGATAATTTCGCCGCTGTCCTCAGGTATTAGTCCAATATGTACTTCAAGCAAAGATTCATCTACACCAATAGGAAACATCCACCTGATATTGGTAAGCAAAATTTTCTGTCCCTCTTGTAGCCTTCCAGCAGCCTGCTGTAAAGCCTCTCGCACCATTTCAAGGCAGGCAGCCTCCGGCAGAGCTCTAAATCCTTTAACATGATTCACGAAGAAGGTTTCTTTCCCCGAGAATGTAGAGGTAAAACGCTGCTCTGCTAAATCCGATGTATTCTGATGAAGCAGAGGATGAAGCATTCGTGCATTTCCAGTACTGGTCAGAATAGGATTGGCAGCCGCTGTTTCAATTTCAGGTACCCAATATCTTTCTCTGGCAAAAGGATATGTGGGCAGACTGATTCTGCGAGGCCTTGCCTTTCCATATAACTTTTTCCAGTCAATGATTAGTCCTTTCACCCAAACCTCGAGAAGCTTCGTATATTTTCCTTTTCTCATCCAAGAATCAATCATAACTGCCATATCTTCATCCGGGCCTAAAGCAGCCAATATTTCCTTATTGTTCTTATTTTTCCCTCGGTACAAATTTTCGATATCCTCATCTCTTTCCAAAAAGCGACTCAATTTTTCTTCCAGCTCTTTAATAGAATTCACTGCAATCGCCAAACGTTCATCCATTGTTTCCCGGCCAATTTGCAGCGTATAAGCTATCTCCGCCAGATTTGCATCAAAGAACCCCACTTCCTTTATCATAAGCAGCAATTGTCTTACCTTTTCTAAAAGACGCTCTTCATTTTTGGCTGATAATACAATCATTGCTGGATGCTGCTGTGAAATCTGATGTATAACCGGATTTTGCTTCTCCGGGATATACTCTTCAATCACAACATGAGCATTTGATCCTCCCGCACCAAAAGATGAAATACCCGCAATTCTCGGCTGTTCTTCTGTTTTTCCATGTATGTTAATCAATGGTCTTTTCCATTCTGCAAGTTCTTGCTGAACAAAGAATGGCGTATTGTTAAAATCGATATTCGGGTTTAGTGTTTTGGAGTGCAATGATGGTACTAGCTGGCGATATTTAAGCTGCAGCAATACTTTAGTCACTCCTGCAATGCCGGCTGCACTTTCACAATGCCCAATATTTGATTTGGCAGATCCAATTGCACAAAATTGTTTGTCTCTGGTATGCTCTTTAAAAAATTTACTCAGTCCTGCGATTTCAATAGGATCTCCTAAAGAAGTTCCCGTACCGTGTGCTTCAATATAGCTGATCATTCTGGGGTTGATTCTAGTTTCAGCAAAAGCCTGATTAATAACCCGAGCTTGCGCATTGGGATTAGGAACTGTATAGCCATTCGTTTTCCCGCCATGATTGATTGCTGTTGCTTTAATAATTCCATATATATTATCACCATCAGCAATGGCTTGCGTCAGCGGTTTGAGCAGTACAGCGCCAACTCCTTCACCGGGTACATAGCCATCACCTCCCTGACCGAAGCTTTCACACCTTCCCTTGCTTGAAATAAACTTTCCTTGTCCCAGCATCAGATATTTGTTGGGATGAATTGAGACATTTACACCACCTGCAATTGCAAGTTCACATCCTCCTTGCTGCAAACTTTGGCATGCTAAATGAATTGCTGTCAAAGAAGAAGAACACATGGTGTCAATAGCCATACTAGGTCCATGAAAATTAAAGAAGTAGGATACTCGATTGGCAACCGACGATGGATTTCCGCTGAGAGCAATGGGCCTTCCCTGGATTTGTTCCTGAGCACCGTAGAGCTGATACTCTTCATACATCACTCCTACATAAACTCCTACGTTTCCTTCAATATTAAAATTCTCTTTTAATCCAAGGCTTTGCCTGGTATATCCTGCATCTTCCAGCGTTTCAAATACACATTGCAGAAACAATCGTTCCTGTGGATCAATAAATTGGGCTTCCCGCGGCGAAATATTAAAGAAGAGAGGGTCGAATTGGTCTACACCCTCTAAAAAACCACCCCATTTACTATAGGTTTTACCAAATTTATTCTTGTCTTCATCAAAATATAAACTATGATCCCAGCGATCTTTAGGAATTTCTGTGATACAATCCTTGCCATCCCGCAAGTTTCTCCAATATTCCTGAAGATTTCTTGCACCAGGATAACGTCCAGAAACGCCAATGATCGCAACATCCACCCCCGCTGCTGCTTTTTGCCGAATGCTGCCTTCACTAAACTCTGGAGGACGCAGCTTCCTGGAACTCCTAAACAATGAGTTTTTCTTTTCTGCACCAGTACTGCTGTCAGATTTAGCCGAAATGGCAGTCCCGTCTTCCACATTTAAAATTCTGATCAGCTCAGTGCGATAAGCGGCAAGGAAGTAGTCGGTTATCTGGTGGAGACTCTCGTATTCAAAAAATAATGTTTTTGGCAGAGAACCAAATATTTTTTCTAACTCATTGGTTAACTGCATAACCATAATCGAATCGATCCCGTATTTTTCCATTTGCGCATTTTCGTCTATTCGATGCACCGGAAGCTTAAGAACAGAAGATAATTGCTGCTTGAAATAACGTATTGCTTTTTCCTTCAGCAGCTCTTCTTCAAATTCTGTCATTACTTTGCTTTTCTCAGTTATGGGATGTGATAATTCTTTTGCTTGCATCTGGCCAGCAAGCATATCGCAATGTTCATTAACCAAGTATTCGGCAAAGCTCTGTATGGTTAATTGTGTATAAAATATGCTCGGAAGCAGTTCAAGCTTATAGTCCTGATTTAGCCGATCCGCTAATGCAGCCAGCATAACCTGATCCAGCCCGTTTTCATTCCACTGGGCCTCTAGATCAATATCTTCAATTGTTACCCTGGATAATTCAGATGCCATCTGCAGCAAAACAGTCTGTATTTCCTCTATCAGAGTAGCAGTCTTAGATAACGCATGATTTTCTAGGATGGGAAGTATGTGTTGCTGTGTATGCTTTGCTTTATACTCTTGAATCTGCTTTATCGCATCTTCTCGGCTTATTTTTTTATCTTTTATCTGCTTATATAAAGACGATAATTGACTCTCCATTTCTCTTTTTCTCCCCCTCTTCACACCTTCATTAATGTACTAAATTCTTCTTCTGATAACACTCCGGCTGCTATTTCATCGAAAAGCTTTTGATATAAATCCTGATTTATGATTTTGTCGCCTGCAGCAGCATATACACTGCTGTGTTCACCCCTTTCATCAGGATGATTTTGTTCCAGAGCCATCCTGAGCTGATCTGCTTTCCCTGCCATGACCATTACCTGATTTTGCCCTGGGCCTATACTTTGATACAGCGCCTGGATACCATTTGCTGTCTGCAGTGCAATCATCCCCATATTCTGCATCATTATTTTTTTCGTTATTTCATCAACCCCCATTCCGCCCTCTTGCCACAACGGCCAGTTTATGGAGAGCGTTTTCCCCTGCCTCTGCTGCCGGGCAGCCAAGTCATTGCGATATTCGGCATAAGCATCCATAAAGGCATTGGCAGCAGCATAATCAGCCTGGCCTGCATTCCCCAGACTGCCGGCTATGGAGGAAAACAAGATAAAGACATCCAGCTTCATGTCCTTTGCAGCCTGATCCAGATTCACCAGCCCCAGCACCTTGGGTGACAGAACTTCCTGCATTTCTTCCTGTGTCTTTTTCAAGATAAAATTATCGCGGATTACGCCGGCACAATGCAGAATACCATGCAAACCGCCAAATTCTTCTTGAATCTTCTCAATCAAACGACTCACGGCCTGCTGATCTGTTACATCTGCCTGCCGGTATTCCACCCGTGCTCCCAATGTCACAATTCCTTGCCATTTCGTCTGCATTTCTTGGGTGAGGGCCGATCGGCCTGTAAGGATTATGGTGGCTGATTTTGCCTGCCGGGCAATATCCTGAGCAAAAATAAGTCCCAGCCCTCCTGCTCCTCCTGTAATTAAATAGACTCCCTCGTCTTTCCAGGGAATCTTCACAGTATCTTGCGTATCTTTCATTTCCTTCCACTCAGCAATCCATCGTTTGCCATCCTGATAGCGAATATGACTGTCGAAGGGCTGATGACTATTCTCTATCAGTTTTTCCCTGATGCTTTGAGCACTATCCTCAGGTTCTGCCTCAATAATTTGTCCAACCAGTCTTGCGTTTTCCAAATGAGCCGTCTTTAATAACCCTGAGAATCCAGAGAACGGCATCTGTTCTTTGGAGAAAATTACAATCTGAATTAAGGCCTTGCTATTTGTCTTCTCTTTGAGAATGGCTCGAATCTCTTCAAAAATTTCATCTGCATACTTTTGAAACCGTACCGCGATACTTCCTCTTTTCCTTTGCAAAGCAATACAACGTACTCCATTCATATTCATTGCCATACTCTCTTGTATTCCTTGATCCGGCTCGCATAGGATTACCACGTGCTGGTCAATGTGTGGGGCTGCCGCTGCTCGATCAATGCTTTTTTCCTTCCATCCAGGCTGATACAGTAACATGTCAATTTTTTCCCTTGAATCAATTTCCCTTTCCAGAATTCTTGCTGAAAAGCCCTTCATGCGTACACAAACGGTTCCTTCTTCATTGCATAGATCAATATCCAGTTTCTGTACCTTATCTTCCCCTTTGCTGCCCGGGCTGTACCGTACTACTGCCCACATACTGGGGGTGCAGGCTTCCATTAATTCCAGTTCCTGCAGGGCAAAGGGCAGCGCAGGTTTAAGGCTGCCGGAGCCAATCATCAGACCCATGGATGCCTGCAGGGCGGAGTCCATTATACTGGGATGCAGGATAAACTGATCCTGCGTATCCAACAGAAAGGCAGGCAGCAGCAGTTTTGCCAGAACCTGATTGTCCCCAATGTACAATGTTTCAATTCCCTGATGCCCTGGTCCGTATTCCAGTCCCATCTTTCGCAATTGCTCATAGCATTGGCAGGAACTCAACATTCCACGACTGCACTGATTCCGTATCTGTTCTATCGGCAGCAACTGAACTTCACATGCCGGACGCAATAGGATAGTTCCCTGGCTGTGCACCACTGCTTCTTCAAGACTTTCATCCAAATGGCTGTAGATTTCATAGGCAATCTCCCCATTCTCTTCCGGGAAAAGTCCTATATGTACCTGAACAGCCTCTTCTCCTGCCAGCATTGGACGAGCCCAAACCACATGTTTCATCTGTATCCCAACGTTTTCTTTCCCGCTTCTTCCTGCCGCCTGCTGGGCTGCAGCCCGGGCCATTTCCAGATACGCTACCCCAGGCAGTATACGCTGCCCCTTCACCACATGATCTTTCAGGAAAAACTCTTCGCCCGTAAAACTGGAACTGAAACGCTGTTCTGAAAAATCCGATGTATTTTGCTGCAGCAGGGGATGAAGGACCAAGTTCTCCCTTTCGCAGCCTATGCTGACAAATGGACTCCCACTGCCTGATGTCCAATAGCTTTCTTTTGCAAAGGGATAGCCGGGCAGATGAAGACGGTTCGGTTTTTCTTCACCATATAGCTGCCGCCAGGCAAGGTCATATCCCTGGCAATAGAGATCTGCCAAAGCATGCAGTATCTCTTTATAGCGATTTATATCTGCCTGCTGGGAGAAGCTTTGCGCTAACAACTCTTGACCATATTCCTCGATCGCTTTCTGCCCTGTAAAATCCCGGGCTACTGTCCCTTTAAACAGATTGGGGAGTTTTTCTTTACTCCCCATCTGCTGCAGTACATAGATCCCATCTTCTTTGTCCTGCACTACCACTGCACAGCGATGGGCAAAGTGCTGACGCCCTTCCAGCAAGGTAAAGCTAATCTCCCCTAAGCTTTTTGCCTTTTCCGTTTCTAAGCAGACGATCATTTCTTTGCATTTTTCCTGCAGGCTCTCTTGGGTTTTGGCAGAAAAGGCCAGCAGATAGCAGGGGAATGGTTTTTGTACTTCTATCCTGTTCTCCGAATAGCTTTCCAGTACCATATGCACATTCGTACCGCTCATTCCAAAGGCACTTACCCCACCCATTCTCCTCTTTTCTTCCTGTTCAGGCCAAGCTTTGCTTTCTTTATTTACATAGAACGGACTTCCCGACCAATGAATGTATTCATTCTCTTCTTGAAAGTGAAGGCTGGCTGGTATGGTTTCATGACGAAATGCCTGAACCAGGCTAATTAAGCTCACCAGACCGGAAGCCGCCAGTGCATGTCCAAAGTTGGTCTTGGTCGACGTCAGGGCGCAGTAGCCCTGCTTTTTCGTATAGTCTTTAAATGCATCATACAGAGCATTGACTTCAATGGGATCTCCTAATTTCGTCCCCGTCCCATGAGTGACAATGTATTCAAGGTCTTCGGGGTTTATCTGGTACTGATCATACACCGATTTTAGAAGCTTCGTTTGGGAAGCACCACTGGGAGCGGTGATTCCATTGGTTTTTCCGTCATAGTTAATGCCGCTTCCTTTGATTACGGCATAGATCGGATCCTTATCTGCCTTTGCCTGGGACAGGCGTTTTAGTACCACTACCGCAACCGCTTCCGCTGGAACCATTCCATTGGCTCTTTTATCAAAGGCAAAGCACTTCCCGTCCTCTGACAGCATACCCGCTTCACTCATTCCTTGAAACATCTGCGGTGTCAGCAGCAGATTCACGCCGGCCGCCAGGGCGGTGTCGCATTCTTGCTGGCGGATGCTTTGGCAGGCTTGATGTACTGCCACTAAGCCGGAGGAGCAGGCCGTATTAATTGCCATATTCGGTCCGCTTAGGTTTAGGAAATAGGCTAAGCGGGCCGATAAAACGGCATTATGATTGGACGTAATGCTGCTCTTTTCTTTGAGCAGCAAGCGATAATCCCCTTCTTCCACTCCCACAAACATACCGATTTTACTCTTTTGGATCTGGGCGCTTCCATAGCCTGCATCTTCTAAGGCCTTCCATGATTCCTGCAGCAGCAGCCGCTGTCTGGGGTCCATGCTTTCGGCTTCCCGGGGGGATATCTCAAAGAACAGCGGGTCAAATTCACTGACTCCCGGAATGGCACCGTATTGATATGGACTTTTCCCTTTTCCTGAGAAGCGGTCTGCCGGAAAGTCTTGGATTACGTCTTTGCCTGCGGCAAGAATCTGCCACATTTCATCTACGGTTCTGGCTTCCGGGAAGCGGCCGCTCATTCCGATGATGGCAATGGGTTCCTGCTCCTGTATCTCCTGGCAAACTGATTTATTCATAAATCTGGATTGTGTCGAGGTCTGACGTTTAGAGGGTAAGGTAGCTGCCGGCACTGCCTGAACGACTTGTCTGCCCTCTTCCATAACAGCTTCTCGATAATGCAATTGCATAACATCCTGATACTCTGTTAAAAAGTATTGAGTTAAACTTTTTAACGTTGAGTATCCAAAAAATAGAGCAGGAGTAAATTCGATGCTGTAATGATCTGTTATGATTCCTGCAAATTCGGATAAGCTTATGGAATCAAAACCAAACTCTGCCAGGTTTTCTTCCCGATCTAATTTATCCCGGGAGATCTTAAGCAGCTGACTGACTTGCTCCTTCAAATCCCAATCAATACATTGCTCCAAGGTAAATCCCTTCATTTCAGCTCGTCTTCCTTGGGCAACTGGATACTGGCTGTTGTGAATCTCAGGGTATAGGGAATTGGTTTCAGAAGGTATCATATTCATCTCTTCTGTATACGCCTGTATTTCCAGCCCTTTCATTTGCATGTAAACCATTCCTTGATCATCACAGAAATCCACATCAAATCTTTCCGACTTCCTATCCCTGCAAATTCGAACCCAAGGTGCTGAAATATATTGACCAATTATTGCAAGTTCTTGTAAAGCAATGATAGCAGCAGGTCTGCAACATTCGGCAGCCATCTGCAGACCGATTACCTGCATAACCGAATCTAGTAAACATGGATGCAAGTTAAATTGTTCCTGGGTATCCAAGATAGAAGAAGGGATCATTAACTTAGCCAGGACCTGATCCACTCCCAGATACACACTCTCGATTCCCTGGTATCTCGTATCATATTCCACTCCTGCTGCTTTAAGTCTTTTATAACATTGAGCAGCTGATAAAGTGCCTTGGCTGCATTCAGCCTGCAATGCTTTCAGATCTAAAACTTTCCTTTCTTCCAAATAACTTACCAGAGCAATACTCCCCTGATTATGTATAACAGCCTCTTTTACATTGTCTTTCATCTGACTGTAAATTTCATAGGATATTTCTCCATTTTCTTTTTGGAAAAGTCCTATGTGTACCTGAGCTGCCTCTTCTTCCACTACTATCGGCTGTGCCCAAATTATGTCTTTCAGCCGCATCCCTGTTTTTTCTTCCATTAATGCTCCTGCTGTCTGCTGGGCTGCGGCCCGGACCATTTCCAGATACGCTACCCCAGGCAGTATACGCTGCCCCTTCACCACATGATCTTTCAGGAAAAACTCTTCGCCCGTAAAACTGGAACTGAAACGCTGTTCTGAAAAATCCGATGTATTTTGCTGCAGCAGGGGATGAAGGACTGTTGCACTTCCTAAATGGCTCCTGTCAGTGAGTGAACTTTCCATCTCCGGCACCCAATAGCTTTCTTTTGCAAAGGGATAGCCGGGCAGATGAAGACGGTTTAGTTTTTCTTCACCATATAGCTGCCGCCAGGCAAGGTCATATCCCTGGCAATAGAGATCTGCCAAAGCATGCAGTATCTCTTTATAGCGATTTATATCTGCCTGCTGGGAGAAGCTTTGCGCTAACAACTCTTGACCATATTCCTCGATCGCTTTCTGCCCTGTAAAATCCCGGGCTACTGTCCCTTTAAACAGATTGGGGAGTTTTTCTTTACTCCCCATCTGCTGCAGTACATAGATCCCATCTTCTTTGTCCTGCACTACCACTGCACAGCGATGGGCAAAGTGCTGACGCCCTTCCAGCAAGGTAAAGCTAATCTCCCCTAAGCTTTTTGCCTTTTCCGTTTCTAAGCAGACGATCATTTCTTTGCATTTTTCCTGCAGGCTCTCTTGGGTTTTGGCAGAAAAGGCCAGCAGATAGCAGGGGAATGGTTTTTGTACTTCTATCCTGTTCTCCGAATAGCTTTCCAGTACCATATGCACATTCGTACCGCTCATTCCAAAGGCACTTACCCCACCCATTCTCCTCTTTTCTTCCTGTTCAGGCCAAGCTTTGCTTTCTTTATTTACATAGAACGGACTTCCCGACCAATGAATGTATTCATTCTCTTCTTGAAAGTGAAGGCTGGCTGGTATGGTTTCATGACGAAATGCCTGAACCAGGCTAATTAAGCTCACCAGACCGGAAGCCGCCAGTGCATGTCCAAAGTTGGTCTTGGTCGACGTCAGGGCGCAGTAGCCCTGCTTTTTCGTATAGTCTTTAAATGCATCATACAGAGCATTGACTTCAATGGGATCTCCTAATTTCGTCCCCGTCCCATGAGTGACAATGTATTCAAGGTCTTCGGGGTTTATCTGGTACTGATCATACACCGATTTTAGAAGCTTCGTTTGGGAAGCACCACTGGGAGCGGTGATTCCATTGGTTTTTCCGTCATAGTTAATACCGCTTCCTTTGATTACGGCATAGATCGGATCTTTATCTGCCTTTGCCTGGGACAGGCGTTTTAGTACCACTACCGCAACCGCTTCCGCTGGAACCATCCCATTGGCTCTTTTATCAAAGGCAAAGCACTTCCCGTCCTCTGACAGCATACCCGCTTCACTCATCCCTTGAAACATCTGCGGTGTCAGCAGCAGATTCACGCCGGCCGCCAGGGCGGTGTCGCATTCTTGCTGGCGGATGCTTTGGCAGGCTTGATGTACTGCCACTAAGCCGGAGGAGCAGGCCGTATTAATTGCCATATTCGGTCCGCTTAGGTTTAGGAAATAGGCTAAGCGGGCCGATAAAACGGCATTATGATTGGACGTAATGCTGCTCTTTTCTTTGAGCAGCAAGCGATAATCCCCTTCTTCCACTCCCACAAACATACCGATTTTACTCTTTTGGATCTGGGCGCTTCCATAGCCTGCATCTTCTAAGGCCTTCCATGATTCCTGCAGCAGCAGCCGCTGTCTGGGGTCCATGCTTTCGGCTTCCCGGGGGGATATCTCAAAGAACAGCGGGTCAAATTCACTGACTCCCGGAATGGCACCGTATTGATATGGACTTTTCCCTTTTCCTGAGAAGCGGTCTGCCGGAAAGTCTTGGATTACGTCTTTGCCTGCGGCAAGAATCTGCCACATTTCATCTACGGTTCTGGCTTCCGGGAAGCGGCCGCTCATTCCGATGATGGCAATGGGCTCCTGCTCCTGTAAGGCTAGGACAGTCTTTTGTCTTGCAAATCTAGACTTCTTAGCAGCCTGCCGTTTGGATGCCATTACAATTACTGGAACTTTCTCGCTGATATCCTCAGCAGCAGATTCCTGGTAATACTCCTTCATGGTCTCCTGATACTCGATTAAAAAGTATTTCTTTAATTTTTCAAGTGTTGAATATCCAAAAAATAAAGAAGGAGTAAATTCGATGCTGTAATGATTTGTTAATATTCCTGCAAATTGAGCTAAACTTATGGAATCAAAACCAAAATCTGCCAGATTTTCATCCTGCTCCAACTTGTCCCGTGGAATTTTCAGCAGCTGGCTGGCTTGTTCTTTCAGATCCCACTCAATGCATTGCTCCAGGGTAAACCCCTTCATTTCGGCTCGTCTTCCCGGGCGGCCAGACATGGAAATAGTCGCTGCTGCTATAACAGGCTGTTCTTGTGATGACAGCCTTAAAAAGCGCTGTACCCGGCTGCGCTCTCCAACTACGATTAAATGCTGGGTTTTGTTTTGTGTTAACAATTGATCAAATATCCCAACGCCTTCTTCCGCTTCTAAAAAACGCTGACCGCTGGATTTTAAATAGAGCTTGCTGTTCTCTTCCTCACCGACTCCCATTCCTCCATCCTTCCATAGAGGCCAGTTTATCACCAGACTCTTGCCATATGCCTTTCCCTCCAGCTGCTTTTCCTGCCGATAGTTAGCATACGCCATCTGAAAACGGTTGCCGATGGCATAGTCACAAGAACCAAAATCCCCTAGAATGGCAGAGGAAGAGGAAAAATAGCACATAAAATGAAGTGCCTCTTCCTGAAGCACTTCATCCAGCACCAGAGTGCCTTTAATTTTCGGTTCGATTATCTTGCTGAATCCTGCCAGGTCTTTTTCAAATAGACTTTGGCTGCCTGCCAGACCTGCTGCATGAATCACTCCATGAATCTTGCCATATTTTGCTTTCGCCTCTCCCAAAGCGGTTTTCATACTGCTTACATCGCAGCTGTCTGCCTGCAGGTATAGGGCATGACTGCCTAGTGCTTCTAATTCCCGGATTTTTGCCTGCTTTTCCTCATCCAGGGCTGATCTGCCTGTTAGGATTAGATTCGCCCCATGGGTTTTGGCAAAGTGCCTGGCAAATAGAAAGCCCAGTCCTCCGCACCCTCCTGTTATGAGATAGGTTCCTCCTGCCTGTAAAAGGCTGCTGCCTGTCTCTAGAAACGTTTCCTGAACCTGGTATACATAGCGTTTTCCCCCTTGGTAGAAAACGCTTTGGAGTTTCTCGGTCTCCAGTTCTGACCAGAGTTTGGTCAGCCAATCTTCCATAGTCGATTTTGCATCTGGCCCGCTGCTCTTTTGATACATCACAGCTACTTGCGTATTGGGCAGAACAAGCCCTAAAGAGCGCTCAAAACCAATCCAGGAATCCAGATAGCAGCGTTCCAGCCCTGTTTCAAACTGTGCTCCCAGCAAGACTCGCCTGGCTTTTAGTTTTACGGCAGCAATACTTTGCAGCAGATACACAATGACGGAATAGTCTTCAATACATGTGGCATCTTCTATTGGCCACAGATACAGCATCCCGTCTATCTCGCCGTACTCCTCCCGGATGCTTTGAAATGCCTGTTCATAGCTAGAAGGATCTTTGCGGGAAATGGAATAAATGGTATGGGAGGATGCTGTATGATTTGGATGTTGAGAGATGAAGAGTATTTTTGTTTGCGGATCAAGGGTTTGAAGCTCTTCTGCTGCCTTGTTTTGATTTTCTGCATTGGACAGAAAACAAACCAGTGTTCTGATCTTAGCCGGACCACGATTTGACAAAGCTTGCTCCTGCCAGGTTTCTTCAAATGTCATCATTTCAAAAGCTTCCTGTTTTTTAGGAACTGCCATGCTTTGTCTTGCCACCTCTACAGAATCGCCAGACGTGCTTTCTTCTGTATCCCCTTGCATTTCCAAACCTTTCATACGTATGCAAACCTTACCCTGGGTGTCGCACAGATCAATATCAAACTGTTGTAATGAAGCAGCAGCAGCACTGCCTTCACTGTAACGAATCCAAGCCCACATGGCAGGTGAGCAAGGACCAAGAATTTCAAGTTCCTGCAAGGCAGCTGGCAGCCTCGTCTCACATTCTTCTGAATCCATCATGAAACCTATGGATGCCCAAATAGCTGAATTCAGCAAACTGGGGTGCAGTACAAATTGGTCGTGCGTGTCTAAGACACAAGGAGACAATGTCAATTGAGCAAGTACTTGTTTCGTTCCTGCATATACTGCCTCAATTCCTTGGTATCCTGGACCGCAATCAATCCCTATACCAGCTAACGCCTCATAACATTGACTGGCATTAAAACATCTGCCGCTGCACTGCACTTGAAGATCAGCCAAATCCAACGGCATGCTTTTTCCAGGGACTCCATTCAGTACAGCAGTTCCCAGGCTATATACGATAGCCTCTTTATTTTTGCCTCCAGGCTGACCATATATTTCAAAGGCAATTTGACCGCTTTCCTCCGGTATTAGTTCAATATGCATATCAAATTCCTCTTCACTGAAAACGAAAGGCTGCATCCATAACACATTGCTCAGCCGAATCTCCATCTGTCCTTTTGAGAAACCCGCTGCCTGGCTCACAGCCTCCCGGGCCATTTCAAGATAAGCAGCTTCTGAGAAGATTCGCTTCCCCTTCACAGAATAATCCTTCAGGAAAAAATCCTGGCCAGTGAAGGTTGAACTAAACCGCTGCTCAGAAAAAGTAGACGTATTCCGATGCAGCAAAGGTGTTAGCTTTGCAATGGTGCTGGCTGCAAACTGCAGTTCTTTCTTCGGTATCCAGTAGCTTTCCCTGGCAAAAGGATAGGTAGGCAGACTGATTCGCTGAGGCTTTGCAGCTCCATATATTTTGTTCCAGTCAAGGGCTAGCCCTTTGACCCACAGATTTAAAATCTTCTCATATTTCCTCTTACTGATCCAGGCATCAACCGCCTTTTCTAAATCTTCATCTGCAGTAAAAATAGCAACCGTATCTTTACTGCGCTTAACCTGCCCTCGATATAAACCATTATTATCCTGCCCCGTCACAAAGCTCTGCAGCTTTTCTTCCAGCTCCTTAATAGAACCTGCCATCACTGCCAAACGTTCCTCCATAGCTTCACGTCCTATTTGCAGCGTATAAGCCATGTCAGCTAAATGACAATCGGAAAATCCTTCTTCTTTAATCGCACGCAACAGCTGCTGTGCCTGCTCTTTCAGCCTCTCTTCATTCCTGGCTGACAATACAATCAATGCTGGATTGTGGTCATTAATTGGTATTGACTCTTGTTTGCGTCTTGGAGGGATATATTCTTCAATTACCACATGAGCATTCACACCGCCAAAACCAAAGGAACTCACTCCCCCTCGTCTTGGGATCTCTTTTCCCGTCTCATCCTGCAGGGATTTCCATTCCCTTTTTTCCTGGACAATATAAAAGGGACTGTCTGTAAGCTGTATATATGGATTCACCTTGTCGCAGTGAAGACTTTTCACCAGGGTTTTATGCTGCAGCTGCAGCAGCACTTTGATCACGCCCGCCACTCCTGCTGCAAGCTCTAAATGACCAATATTCGTCTTCACAGAACCTAAGCCACAATGACTATTTGTCACCTCAGCATCTCCTGTTGCTTCATACAATTCTTTAAATGCCGCCTTCAGTCCATTGATTTCGATAGGATCGCCAAGTTCAGTACCCGTTCCATGAGCCTCAATATAGGTAACGGTCCTAGGATCAATTCCTGCTTTTGTATACGCAGTTTCCAGCAGCTTGGCCTGTGCCTTGGGATTGGGTGCCGTTAAAGAATTGGCACGTCCTCCATGGTTTTCAGCAGTTCCTTTAATGATCCCGTAAATATGATCTCCGGCAGACTCTGCATCTTTTAGTTTCTTGAGGAGCAGCATTCCTGCTCCTTCACCCCGCACATAGCCATTCGCTTGATCGGAGAAGGTCTTGCAGCGTCCATCCTCTGCAAGCATGCCTGCTTTATTAAAACTGATATAAAGATCGGGTGTCACGAGCGTGTTGACACCCCCGGCAATTGCCATTTCGCAGGCACCGCTTTCCAGAGCCTGTACGGCCCGGTGGATGGCTACCAAGGAACTGGAGCATGCCGTTTCAATCGGTTCGCTGGGTCCATGAAGGTTTAGCAGATAACTCATCCGATTCGGACCTACTGACGGAACGATTCCCGTGGAAGAATAACCTTCAATTGCTACATTTGCCTTAGAAATCAGCCCATCATAACCGCTGCTCCCAGTCCCCACAAAAATTCCCGTTTCCGTTCCCGACAAATCCTGAGGGGAATATCCGGCATCTTCAATGACTTTCCAGACGTATGTCATTAAGAGACGCTGCTGAGGATCCATCAGTTCAGCTTCCCGGGGAGAAATCCCAAAGAACAAGGGATCAAACTCCTCTACACCATCAATGAAACCACCCCATTTGATATTGGTTTTATTGACTTCTTTAGCCGGATCGCCGTAATATTCCCGCCAATCCCATCGGCCGGGGGGAATTTCTGCAATGCAGTCCCTCCCTTCCAGCAGGTTTTCCCAGAATTCATTTACATCTTTTGCTTTGGGGAATTTCCCAGCCATTCCCACAATCGCAATAGGTTCTTTGTCACTTTCTTCTGTGTTTGCTAAAACTGGCGGCATCATTCTTGCAAATTGAGAGTGTTGCCTTTTATTTTTAAGATTTTCTTTAGGCTCATTTACCACTGGCTGTTCTAAACAATCTGCCTTGTCTGACGCTAGAAATTGTGATGCCAGCAAAGATCGATACTCTTCTGTCAAATATTCTGCAAAGCTTTGAATGGTTGGGTATTCAAAGAATACGGTAGGAGTTAATTCCATTTTATAATCCTGGTTCAGCTTATTGGCAAACTCCGTAAATGTTATGGAATCAAAACCATATTCACTCAATTCTGTACTGATATCGATATCAGACAGCTTCACCTTAAGCAGCTGGGATACTGCCTGCATCAATGCATTTTCTATTTTGCCCAGCAGCTGGCTCGAATCAATCTGCCCATTGGCATCCGATTCTGAAGATATCTTTGCTTGGACAGGAATGGGGTTTGTAACTGCAAGCAGCTTCTGCCTCATTCGCATCATCTTGCCTTCCATTACCATTACCTGATTTTTCCCGTCGCCTATACTTTGATACAGCGCCTGGATACCGCTTGCTGTCTGCAGCGCAATCATACCCATACTGCGCATCATCATTTCTTTCGTTGCTTCATCAACACCCATTCCGCCATCTTGCCACAACGGCCAGTTCATGGAGAGCGTTTTCCCATGCCTCTGCTGCCGGGCAGCCAAATCATTGCGATATTCGGCATAAGCATCCATAAAGGCATTGGCAGCAGCATAATCAGCCTGGCCTGCGTTCCCCAGACTGCCGGCTATGGAGGAAAACAAGATAAAGAAATCCAGCTTCATGTCCTTTGCAGCCTGATCCAGATTCACCAGCCCCAGCACCTTGGGTGACAGAACTTCCTGCATTTCTTCCTGTGTCTTTTTCAAGATAAAATTATCGCGGATTACCCCGGCACAATGCAGAATACCATGCAAACCGCCAAATTCTTCTTGAATCTTCTCAATCAAACGACTCACGGCCTGCTGATCTGTTACATCTGCCTGCCGATATTCCACCCGTGCTCCCAATGTCACAATTCCTTGCCATTTCGTCTGCATTTCTTGGGTGAGGGCAGATCGGCCTGTAAGGATTATGGTGGCTGATTTTGCCTGCCGGGCAATATCCTGAGCAAAACTAAGGCCCAGCCCTCCTGCTCCTCCTGTAATTAAATAGACTCCCTGGTCTTTCCAGGGAATCTTCACAGTATCTTGCGTATCTTTCATTTCCTTCCACTCAGCAACCCATCGTTTGCCATCCTGATAGCGAATATGACTGTTTATCGAGCTCATGCTGCTCTCTTTTTGCAGTTTCTCCGCCAATTGTTCCGTATCTTCTACCTCAATTACCTGTCCAATCAGTTTGGAGTTTTCTAGATGAGCCGTCTTCAACAGTCCGGAAAGACCGGAAAAGAGCCGCTGTTCCTGTTGACTGCAAATGACAAGCTGCAAGAGTACCTGCCCTTTGGGCTTGTTCTCCAGTATCTTTTTCACTTCCTGAAATACCTGCTCAGTATAAGACAGAAACCTTTCTTCGATGTTTTTCTGTTCGGCTTGTAAGGTAATGCAGCGTACTCCAGGCAGATGGTTTTCCAGATCTTCTTGAATACTTTCCTTCAGCTCGCAGAGCATTACCACATGCTGAAGATATGGGGAGGCAGTTGTTTCCACTATTGCCTGCTCCTCTTTCCAGACGGGCTGATATCGTAACATGCCGATCTGTTCCTTTGCCCCTGAATCGATTTCTCCTTCCAGGATTCTTGCAGAAAAGCCCTTCATGCGTACACAAACGGTTCCTTCTTCATTGCATAGATCAATATCCAGTTTCTGTACCTTATCTTCCCCTTTGCTGCCCGGGCTGTACCGTACTACTGCCCACATACTGGAGGTGCAGGCTTCCATTAATTCCAGTTCCTGCAGGGCAAAGGGCAGCGCGGGTTTAAGACTGCCGGAGCCAATCATCAGACCCATGGATGCCTGCAGGGCGGAGTCCATTATACTGGGATGCAGGATAAACTGATCCTGAGTATCCATTACAGAAGAAGGTAATGTCAGTTTCGCTACTATTTTGTCTGCTCCTAAAAACAGTGTTTCAATCCCCTGATGCCCTGGTCCATAAGCAATTCCCATCTTGCTAAATGCTTCATAACATTGAGTCGATGATAAAATACTTTGGCTGCACTCCATTTTCAATGCCCCAAGATCCAGCATTTCCTTTTTCTCAATAAAATTTGTAAAAACAGCACTCCCTTGACTATGAATTACAGCTTCTTCAGCATCATCTTCCGGCTGACTGTAAATCTCATAGGCAATCTCTCCATTCTCCTCTGAAGAAAGCTCTATATGTACCTGAACTGTTCTTTCCCCTACCGCTATTGGCCGAGCCCAAACCACATTTTTCAGGCGCATTCCAGTTTTCCCTTCCATTAATGGCCCTGCAGCCAGTTTTACTGCAGCCCGGGCCATTTCCAAATATGCCACGCCAGGCAGTACACGCTGCCCCTTTACTATATGATCTTTCAGGAAAAACTCCATACCCGTAAAACTGGAACTGAAACACTGCCTAGATAAGTCAGAAGTGTTTTGCTGTAACAACGGATGAAGCAAATCATGTTTTGAAACCGTTTTCATTTGAAATTGATGTATCAAATCTACCGCATCTGCTTTTAGTAAGCGTTTGTTTTTTACTTCATACAGAATATACTCCAGAAAATCCTTCATATTTGCCTCCTACCTATCAGTTTTATTTAGATATCGTTTTTAACCTCTGAACAGCAGTATCAATACTTATATTTTCACTTACCATTTCCTCTATCACCTGAGTGTATAACGCTTCATTGAACCGACTCTCATTTTGCTGTACAAGACGGGTATCTGCTATTGTCTGTTTCTCTTCCGAAATCCAATAGCGTTCTTTAGAAAAGGGATATGTGGGCAAGCTGATTCTACGCGGCTTTTTCTCACCGTACAACTTATTCCAATCAACGTCTGTTCCTTTAACCCAACTGTCAGCAAGCTTCCTGTAGTCAGCACATTCCAGCCATTCTTCCATTTGTTCCTGACATTCTTCCGACAGAACTGTTATATTATCCTTTCTACGACTTACATGACCCCGGTAAAGATCTGTGACATCATCCACCTCTGCCAAGAAACTCCTTAGCTTTTCTTCGAGCTCATTGATTGATATTGCAATGACAGCCATTCTTTCATCCATGGCTTCTCTCCCAATCTGCAGAGTGTAAGCCACATCTTTCAAGTCAGCATCAACAAAACGCTGATTTTCAATCGCAGTCAAAAACTGCTGCAGCTGTACATTAAGCCTTTCTCTGTTTTTGGCTGAAAGTAAAATAAGTGAAGGAACTAGAAGAGTATTGGAAATTTTTGATTGCTCTGGTTCCTTAGAAATATATTCTTCTACCACCACATGGGCATTTGCTCCTCCTGCTCCAAAAGATGAAATGCCGGCTCGCCGCGGAATTTCCTGTCCCTGAAGCGTAGGACGCTTCCACTCTTCCGTTTTTTCTTGCACGCTGAAAGGAGTTTGAGCAAAGTCAATGTTAGGGTTTAAGCCTTTTCCATGCATTACATTCTTTACCAAGGTTTGATGCTTTAATTGCAGAATAACTTTTGTCATTTGCGCAATTCCTGCAGCTGCTTCTGCATGGCCAATATTTGATTTGACAGAGGACAGGGAACAAAATCCGGTCTCTTTCGTATACTTGCGAAAAACATCCGTCAATCCAGTTACCTCAATTGGATCCCCTAAAGCGGTTCCTGTACCATGCGCTTCCATGCAGCTGATACTTCGAGGATCAATCTGACTTTGGGTAAGAGCATGTTCAATGACCATGGATTGCGACACTGGATTTGGAACAGTGTATCCATTGGTTTTACCGGCATGACTGGCAGCACTCCCTTTAATCACGCCATAAATACTGTCATTATCTCTAATAGCCTCCTGCAGCGGCTTCAAGAAAATTGCTCCCACCCCTTCTGCAGGAACATAACCTGTACCTCCTTCACAAAATGCCCGACACCGCCCGTCAGACGCACTGAATTGACCTTTTGACAAGGTAATATACTTGCTCGGATGAAGAGACAAATTGACACCGCCTGCAATTGCCATACGCGACTGCCCGCTCCTAATACTTTCACAAGCCAGGTGAATCGCATAAAGCGATGAAGAACAGGCAGTATCAACAGTCAAACTAGGTCCAGTAAAGTTTAGTAAATAAGACACACGATTGGCAATCGAGAATATCTGACTATTGACGGCATACATCTTTTGATTGATATGCCGGGCAGCTTCTGCCATAAACAGCTGATAATTATTAAATGTTGCACCAACGAATACTCCGATTTGATTGCCATATCCATCTTTTTTCAAAGCGTCTCGGGTATATCCTGAATCCTCTAAACATTCCCAGGAAACTTCCAGAAATAATCTTTCATGAGGATCCATAAACATGGCATCTCTAGGAGAAATATTAAAAAATAAGGGATCAAAAGAATCTACATGCTCTAAAAATCCACCCCATTTACAATAACTAAGACCCTTTGCTACAGCCTTAACGCGGTCAGGTTCAAAAAAGCCCTCCAAGGGCCAGCGCTCAGGAGGAATCTCCTCAATACAATCCCTGCCTTCATATAAATTTTGCCAGAATTCATCCAGTGTCGCTGCTTTGGGATAGCGCCCAGCAACCCCAATAATTGCGACATCATAAACTGCTGCATTCTTTTCAGGCGCCTTATAGCCCTGGGAAGTTTTTACTTGCCGTAGTATTGAATTTGCAGTCTGCAATGCTTGAGCATTTGACACATTTTTTTGATGTTTAGGAATCAATGGGGCAATTATATCTGGATAGCTTTCTACAAAATAAGCTGCTAATGATTGAATCGTATTATATTTAAAAAATAAAGTTGCATCTAAATTTCCTACCCATTGCTGAATTTTTTGATTAAGTTGAGAAATCATGATGGAATCCAGACCTATATCTTCAAACAATGCCTCAGAATCAAGTCGGTCCGTGGAGATTTTTGTTACCTCTGCAATTAGTTTTTTAATATAATCTACAGAAGCCAGTGTCAAATCATTCCCATCAGCAACGCTAAATGCTTCCTTTGACCCATAATTCATTTCTAAATCCAGTTCGTTTTTTGGAATCCAATAGCTTTCTCTGGCGAAAGGATAGGTAGGAAGACTCATTCTCCGAGGTCTTGCCTCACCATACAGCTTAGTCCAGTCAAAAGATAATCCTTTAACCCACAGACTTAACAGCTTTGCATATTTTTTCTTACTGATCCAGGCGTCAATCGCCTTTGTCATATCTTCATCGATCACCAACAAAGCTAAGGTCTCTTTATGACGTTTGACCTGACCACGATATACATCCTCACTCTTTTCCTGACTGCTCACAAAGCTCTGCAGCTTTTCTTCCAGCTCCTTAATAGAACCTGCCATCACTGCCAAACGTTCCTCCATAGCTTCACGTCCTATTTGCAGCGTATAAGCCATGTCAGCTAAATGACAATCGGAAAATCCTTCTTCTTTAATCGCACGCAACAGCTGCTGTGCCTGCTCTTTCAGCCTCTCTTCATTCCTGGCTGACAATACAATCAATGCTGGATTGTGGTCATTAATTGGTATTGACTCTTGTTTGCGTCTTGGAGGGATATATTCTTCAATTACCACATGAGCATTCACACCGCCAAAACCAAAGGAACTCACTCCCCCTCGTCTTGGGATCTCTTTTCCCGTCTCATCCTGCAGGGATTTCCATTCCCTTTTTTCCTGGACAATATAAAAGGGACTGTCTGTAAGCTGTATATATGGATTCACCTTGTCGCAGTGAAGACTTTTCACCAGGGTTTTATGCTGCAGCTGCAGCAGCACTTTGATCACGCCCGCCACTCCTGCTGCAAGCTCTAAATGACCAATATTCGTCTTCACAGAACCTAAGCCACAATGACTATTTGTCACCTCAGCATCTCCTGTTGCTTCATACAATTCTTTAAATGCCGCCTTCAGTCCATTGATTTCGATAGGATCGCCAAGTTCAGTACCCGTTCCATGAGCCTCAATATAGGTAACGGTCCTAGGATCAATTCCTGCTTTTGTATACGCAGTTTCCAGCAGCTTGGCCTGTGCCTTGGGATTGGGTGCCGTTAAAGAATTGGCACGTCCTCCATGGTTTTCAGCAGTTCCTTTAATGATCCCGTAAATATGATCTCCGGCAGACTCTGCATCTTTTAGTTTCTTGAGGAGCAGCATTCCTGCTCCTTCACCCCGCACATAGCCATTCGCTTGATCGGAGAAGGTCTTGCAGCGTCCATCCTCTGCAAGCATGCCTGCTTTATTAAAACTGATATAAAGATCGGGTGTCACGAGCGTGTTGACACCCCCGGCAATTGCCATTTCGCAGGCACCGCTTTCCAGAGCCTGTACGGCCCGGTGGATGGCTACCAAGGAACTGGAGCATGCCGTTTCAATCGGTTCGCTGGGTCCATGAAGGTTTAGCAGATAACTCATCCGATTCGGACCTACTGACGGAACGATTCCCGTGGAAGAATAACCTTCAATTGCTACATTTGCCTTAGAAATCAGCCCATCATAACCGCTGCTCCCAGTCCCCACAAAAATTCCCGTTTCCGTTCCCGACAAATCCTGAGGGGAATATCCGGCATCTTCAATGACTTTCCAGACGTATGTCATTAAGAGACGCTGCTGAGGATCCATCAGTTCAGCTTCCCGGGGAGAAATCCCAAAGAACAAGGGATCAAACTCCTCTACACCATCAATGAAACCACCCCATTTGATATTGGTTTTATTGACTTCTTTAGCCGGATCGCCGTAATATTCCCGCCAATCCCATCGGCCGGAGGGAACTTCTGCAATGCAGTCCCTCCCTTCCAACAGGTTTTCCCAGAATTCATTTACATCTTTTGCTTTGGGGAATTTACCTGTCATTCCCACAATCGCAATAGGTTCAGAAGTATTTCCAATTGGCTTGGCTGCTGGCAATGCTTTTTGAATAAAACGGGATTTAATCCTATGAAATGTCTCTTCTTCAAATTTCTTTTCCACAACGTGTATACCAGACGCATCAGCTGGTATCGTAAACTGTGATGCAAAAAGGGTAAAATATTCTAACCTCAAATATTCTGCAAAGCTTTGAATGGTTGGGTATTCAAAGAATACGGTAGGAGTTAATTCCATTTTATAATCCTGGTTCAGCTTATTGGCAAACTCCGTAAATGTTATGGAATCAAAACCATATTCACTCAATTCTGTACTGATATCGATATCAGACAGCTTCACCTTAAGCAGCTGGGATACTGCCTGCATCAATGCATTTTCTATTTTGCCCAGCAGCTGGCTCGAATCAATCTGCCCATTGGCATCCGATTCTGAAGATATCTTTGCTTGGACAGGAATGGGGTTTGTAACTGCAAGCAGCTTCTGCCTCATTCGCATCATCTTGCCTTCCATTACCATTACCTGATTTTTCCCGTCGCCTATACTTTGATACAGCGCCTGGATACCGCTTGCTGTCTGCAGCGCAATCATACCCATACTGCGCATCATCATTTCTTTCGTTGCTTCATCAACACCCATTCCGCCATCTTGCCACAACGGCCAGTTCATGGAGAGCGTTTTCCCATGCCTCTGCTGCCGGGCAGCCAATTCATTGCGATATTCGGCATACGCATCCATAAAGGCATTGCCAGCAGCATAATCAGCCTGGCCTGCATTCCCCAGACTGCCGGCTATGGAGGAAAACAAGATAAAGACATCCAGCTTCATGTCCTTTGCAGCCTGATCCAGATTCACCAGCCCCAGCACCTTGGGCGACAGAACTTCCTGCATTTCTTCCTGTGTCTTTTTCAAGATAAAATTATCACGGATTACGCCGGCACAATGCAGAATACCATGCAAACCGCCAAATTCTTCCTGAATCTTTGCAATCAAACGACTCACGGCCTGCTGATCTGTTACATCTGCCTGCCGGTATTCCACCCGTGCCCCCAATGTCACAATTCCTTGCCATTTCGTCTGTATTTCTTGGGTGAGGGCAGATCGGCCTGTAAGGATTATGGTGGCCGATTTTGCCTGCCGGGCAATATCCTGAGCAAAACTAAGGCCCAGCCCTCCTGCTCCTCCTGTAATTAAATAGACTCCCTGGTCTTTCCAGGGAATCTTCACAGTATCTTGCGTATCTTTCATTTCCTTCCACTCAGCAACCCATCGTTTGCCATCCTGATAGCGAATATGACTGTTTATCGAGCTCATGCTGCTCTCTTTTTGCAGTTTCTCCGCCAATTGTTCCGTATCTTCTACCTCAATTACCTGTCCAATCAGTTTGGAGTTTTCTAGATGAGCCGTCTTCAACAGTCCGGAAAGACCGGAAAAGAGCCGCTGTTCCTGTTGACTGCAAATGACAAGCTGCAAGAGTACCTGCCCTTTGGGCTTGTTCTCCAGTATCTTTTTCACTTCCTGAAATACCTGCTCAGTATAAGACAGAAACCTTTCTTCGATGTTTTTCTGTTCGGCTTGTAAGGTAATGCAGCGTACTCCAGGCAGATGGTTTTCCAGATCTTCTTGAATACTTTCCTTCAGCTCGCAGAGCATTACCACATGCTGAAGATATGGGGAGGCAGTTGTTTCCACTATTGCCTGCTCCTCTTTCCAGACGGGCTGATATCGTAACATGCCGATCTGTTCCTTTGCCCCTGAATCGATTTCTCCTTCCAGGATTCTTGCAGAAAAGCCCTTCATGCGTACACAAACGGTTCCTTCTTCATTGCATAGATCAATATCCAGTTTCTGTACCTTATCTTCCCCTTTGCTGCCCGGGCTGTACCGTACTACTGCCCACATACTGGGGGTGCAGGCTTCCATTAATTCCAGTTCCTGCAGGGCAAAGGGCAGCGCAGGTTTAAGGCTGCCGGAGCCAATCATCAGACCCATGGATGCCTGCAGGGCGGAGTCCATTATACTGGGATGCAGGATAAACTGATCCTGCGTATCCAACAGAAAGGCAGGCAGCAGCAGTTTTGCCAGAACCTGATTGTCCCCAATGTACAATGTTTCAATTCCCTGATGCCCTGGTCCGTATTCCAGTCCCATCTTTCGCAATTGCTCATAGCATTGGCAGGAACTCAACATTCCACGACTGCACTGATTCCGTATCTGTTCTATCGGCAGCAACTGAACTTCACATGCCGGACGCAATAGGATAGTTCCCTGGCTGTGCACCACTGCTTCTTCAAGACTTTCATCCAAATGGCTGTAGATTTCATAGGCAATCTCCCCATTCTCTTCCGGGAAAAGTCCTATATGTACCTGAACAGCCTCTTCTCCTGCCAGCATTGGACGAGCCCAAACCACATGTTTCATCTGTATCCCAACGTTTTCTTTCCCGCTTCTTCCTGCCGCCTGCTGGGCTGCAGCCCGGGCCATTTCCAGATACGCTACCCCAGGCAGTATACGCTGCCCCTTCACCACATGATCTTTCAGGAAAAACTCTTCGCCCGTAAAACTGGAACTGAAACGCTGTTCTGAAAAATCCGATGTATTTTGCTGCAGCAGGGGATGAAGGACCAAGTTCTCCCTTTCGCAGCCTATGCTGACAAATGGACTCCCACTGCCTGATGTCCAATAGCTTTCTTTTGCAAAGGGATAGCCGGGCAGATGAAGACGGTTCGGTTTTTCTTCACCATATAGCTGCCGCCAGGCAAGGTCATATCCCTGGCAATAGAGATCTGCCAAAGCATGCAGTATCTCTTTATAGCGATTTATATCTGCCTGCTGGGAGAAGCTTTGCGCTAACAACTCTTGACCATATTCCTCGATCGCTTTCTGCCCTGTAAAATCCCGGGCTACTGTCCCTTTAAACAGATTGGGGAGTTTTTCTTTACTCCCCATCTGCTGCAGTACATAGATCCCATCTTCTTTGTCCTGCACTACCACCGCACAGCGATGGGCAAAGTGCTGACGCCCTTCCAGCAAGGTAAAGCTAATCTCCCCTAAGCTTTTTGCCTTTTCCGTTTCTAAGCAGACGATCATTTCTTTGCATTTTTCCTGCAGGCTCTCTTGGGTTTTGGCAGAAAAGGCCAGCAGATAGCAGGGGAATGGTTTTTGTACTTCTATCCTGTTCTCCGAATAGCTTTCCAGTACCATATGCACATTCGTACCGCTCATTCCAAAGGCACTTACCCCACCCATTCTCCTCTTTTCTTCCTGTTCAGGCCAAGCTTTGCTTTCTTTATTTACATAGAACGGACTTCCCGACCAATGAATGTATTCATTCTCTTCTTGAAAGTGAAGGCTGGCTGGTATGGTTTCATGACGAAATGCCTGAACCAGGCTAATTAAGCTCACCAGACCGGAAGCCGCCAGTGCATGTCCAAAGTTGGTCTTGGTCGACGTCAGGGCGCAGTAGCCCTGCTTTTTCGTATAGTCTTTAAATGCATCATACAGAGCATTGACTTCAATGGGATCTCCTAATTTCGTCCCCGTCCCATGAGTGACAATGTATTCAAGGTCTTCGGGGTTTATCTGGTACTGATCATACACCGATTTTAGAAGCTTCGTTTGGGAAGCACCACTGGGAGCGGTGATTCCATTGGTTTTTCCGTCATAGTTAATACCGCTTCCTTTGATTACGGCATAGATCGGATCTTTATCTGCCTTTGCCTGGGACAGGCGTTTTAGTACCACTACCGCAACCGCTTCCGCTGGAACCATCCCATTGGCTCTTTTATCAAAGGCAAAGCACTTCCCATCCTCTGACAGCATACCCGCTTCACTCATTCCTTGAAACATCTGCGGTGTCAGCAGCAGATTCACGCCGGCCGCCAGGGCGGTGTCACATTCTTGCTGGCGGATGCTTTGGCAGGCTTGATGTACTGCCACTAAGCCGGAGGAGCAGGCCGTATTAATTGCCATATTCGGTCCGCTTAGGTTTAGGAAATAGGCTAAGCGGGCCGATAAAACGGCATTATGATTGGACGTAATGCTGCTCTTTTCTTTGAGCAGCAAGCGATAATCCCCTTCTTCCACTCCCACAAACATACCGATTTTACTCTTTTGGATCTGGGAGCTTCCATAGCCTGCATCTTCTAAGGCCTTCCATGATTCCTGCAGCAGCAGCCGCTGTCTGGGGTCCATGCTTTCGGCTTCCCGGGGGGATATCTCAAAGAACAGCGGGTCAAATTCACTGACTCCCGGAATGGCACCGTATTGATATGGACTTTTCCCTTTTCCTGAGAAGCGGTCTGCCGGAAAGTCTTGGATTACGTCTTTGCCTGCGGCAAGAATCTGCCACATTTCATCTACGGTTCTGGCTTCCGGGAAGCGGCCGCTCATTCCAATGATGGCAATGGGTTCCTGCCCCTGTATCTGTTGAGAAGCTGGTTTCTTTATAAATCTGAATTGCGTGGCTGCCTGGCGTTTGGAGGTTAAGGTAACTGCCGGAATTTGCTGCGGGTTTATAACCAGCTTTGCATGCGTCTCTTGATAGAAAAGCTGCAGCATGTCTTGATGTTCCTTCAAATAATATTGTGTTAACCGCTCAAGGGTTGAATACCCGAAAAATATAGCAGGAGTCACTTCTATTCCATAATGATGAGTTAACAAGTTTGAGAATTGAGTTAAAGCAATGGAATCAAAACCAAACTCTGCCAGATTTTCATCCCGCTCCAACTTGTCCCGCGGAATTTTCAGCAGCTGGCTGGCTTGTTCTTTCAGATCCCATTCAATGCATTGCTCCAGGGTAAATCCCTTCATTTCGGCTCGTCTTCCCGGGCGGCCAGACATAGAAGCAGTCGCCGCTGATACAACAGGCTGTTCTTGTGATGACAGCCTTAAAAAGCGCTGTACCCGGCTGCGCTCTCCAACTACGATTAAATGCTGGGCTTTGTTTTGCGTTAACAATTGATCAAATATCCCAACGCCTTCTTCCGCTTCTAAAAAACGCTGTCCGCTGGATTTTAAATAGAGCTTGCTGTTCTCTTCCTCACCGACTCCCATTCCCCCATCCTTCCATAAAGGCCAGTTTATCACCAGACTCTTGCCATATGCCTTTCCCTCCAGCTGTTTTTCCTGCCGATAGTGAGCATACGCCATCTGAAAACGGTTGCCGATGGCATAGTCACAAGAACCAAAATCCCCTAGGATGGCCGATGAAGAGGAAAAATAGCACATAAAATGAAGCGCCTCTTCCTGAAGCACTTCATCCAGCACCAGAGTGCCTTTAATTTTCGGTTCGATTATCTTGCTGAATCCTGCCAGGTCTTTTTCAAATAGACTTTGGCTGCCTGCCAGACCCGCTGCATGAATCACTCCATGGATCTTGCCATATTTTGCTTTCGCCTCTCCCAAAGCCCTCTTCATACTGCTTACATCGCAGCTGTCTGCCTGCAGGTATAGGGCATGGCTGCCTAGTGCTTCTAATTCCCGGATTTTTGCCTGCTTTTCCTCATCCAGGGCTGATCTGCCTGTTAGGATTAGATTCGCCCCATGGGTTTTGGCAAAGTGCCTGGCAAATAGAAAGCCCAGTCCTCCGCACCCTCCTGTTATGAGATAGGTTCCTCCTGCCTGTAAAAGGCTGCTGCCTGTCTCTAGAAACGTTTCCTGAACCTGGTATACATAGCGTTTTCCCCCTTGGTAGAAAACGCTTTGGAGTTTCTCGGTCTCCAGTTCTGACCAGAGTTTGGTCAGCCAATCTTCCATAGTCGATTTTGCATCTGGCCCGCTGCTCTTTTGATACATCACAGCTACTTGCGTATTGGGCAGAACAAGCCCTAAAGAGCGCTCAAAACCAATCCAGGAATCCAGATAGCAGCGTTCCAGCCCTGTTTCAAACTGTGCTCCCAGCAAGACTCGCCTGGCTTTTAGTTTTACGGCAGCAATACTTTGCAGCAGATACACAATGACGGAATAGTCTTCAATACATGTGGCATCTTCTATTGGCCACAGATACAGCATCCCGTCTATCTCGCCGTACTCCTCCCGGATGCTTTGAAATGCCTGTTCATAGCTAGAAGGATCTTTGCGGGAAATGGAATAAATGGTATGGGAGGATGCTGTATGATTTGGATGTTGAGAGATGAAGAGTATTTTTGTTTGCGGATCAAGGGTTTGAAGCTCTTCTGCTGCCTTGTTTTGATTTTCTGCATTGGACAGAAAACAAACCAGTGTTCTGATCTTAACCGGCCCATGATTTGGCAAAGTTTTCTCCTGCCAGACTTCTTCAAATGTCATCATTTCAATAGCTTCCTTTCTGTATTCTCCTGTATTTTGATGCCTTTCATCCGAATACAAATCTTCCCTTGTTCATTCAATAAGCTGATATCAAACGCAGGAAATTTATCCTGGGTTTCACTGCCATTAGGATTACGAATTAGAGCCCACATTGTAAGATCCGGCGGGCAAAGGATCTCGATTTCTTGTAATGCAAGGAGAGCATACATGCTTTCATTACCAAATCCATCCATTAGAGCCATTGCTGCCTGCAAGGCAGCATCCATTAAAACAGGATGCAGGATAAACTGATGCTGTGTATCTGCAAGAGAGGACGGCAAAGTCAGTTTTGCTAGTGCCTGTCCTACTCCTGCGTACACCTTTTCAATCCCTTTATACTCTGTCTTATAGATACGCTCTAACCTCTCATAAATTTGAACAGATGTAAGGATCGTCTGGCAGCACTCCTTTTGCAATGCTTCAATATCTAATGCTGGAGATTCTTCAGCGGAAAATAATTCTGCACTTCCCTGGCTGTAAACTTGCAGCTTTGCATCAGACTTTTCATTCTCACTATAAATTTCGTAAGAAATTTCTCCATTATCTTCAGGACAAAGTCCGATATATAGCTGAATCCCCTGCTCGCCGATTGCATCCGGGCTGGCCCAAACCACATTTTTCAGCCGTATTTCATTTCTGTCTTTATAAAAAGATCCCGCCGAATGGGAGATTGCTGCTCGCGCTATTTCAAGATAAGCAACTGCTGTCAAAGACCTATGATCATTCACAGCAGTATGATTTATAAAAAATTCTTGTCCCATAAAGTTTGAGATAAACCGCTGTTCAGAAAAATCAGAGATATTTTGATGCAGCAGCGGATGCAGAACGGTTGCAGATGTTAAACCAGAAGCAGATTTAGCCCCACTGGATACCCAATAACGTTCCTTGGCAAATGGATATGTAGGCAGACTGACTCTTCGAGGCTTTGCCTCACCATAAAGCTTATTCCAGTCAAAAGACAGTCCCTTCGTCCATAAATTTAAAATCTTGGTATACTTTCTTTTGGCTGCCCAAATACCAATGATTTGTTCAAAATCTTCATCAGCTGTAAAAACAGCGACAGTATCTTTATTGCGCTTGACCTGTCCGCGATATACGTCCTTATTATTTTCCGGCTCTTTTAAGAAGCTTCTTAAATTCTCCTTAAGTTGTGCAATGGATTCCGCCATCACTGCCAAGCGTTCCTCCATAGCTTCTCGTCCTACCTGAAGGGTATACGCTATATCAGCCAGGTGATGATCCTCAAAATGCTGTTCCTCCATCGTGACCAAGAGCTGCTGCACCTGTTCTTTCAGCCGCTCTTCATTCTTGGCTGACAATACAATCAGTACCGGATTCTGAGCATTGACCGGAATTGGATTCGTGTTCTGCTCTTTGGAGATATATTCTTCAATTACCACATGAGCATTTACACCGCCAAAACCAAAGGAACTCACTCCGCCCCGTCTTGGAATTTCTTTTCCTGCTGCGTCCTGCAGGGCTTTCCATTCTGTCTGTTCCTGCACAATGTAAAACGGGCTCCCTGCAAGCCGTATGTATGGATTTATCGTATCGCAATGAAGACTTTTCACCAGAGTTTTATGTTTTAGCTGCAGCAGCACTTTGATCACGCCTGCTACTCCTGCTGCCAGCTCCAAATGACCAATATTGGTCTTCACTGAACCTAAACCGCAATGCCTGCTTGTCACTGCAGCCTCTCCTGTTGCTTGGTACAATTCCTTAAAAGCTGCTTTCAGTCCATTGATTTCAATAGGATCGCCAAGCTCAGTGCCCGTTCCATGGGCTTCAATATAGGTAACGGTCCTGGGATCAATTCCTGCTTTTGTATATGCAGTTTCCAGCAGCTTGGCCTGTGCCTTGGGATTGGGAGCCGTCAAAGAATTAGCGTGCCCTCCATGATTCTCAGCAGTTCCTTTAACAATCCCATAAATATGGTCTCCGGCTGCCTCCGCATCTTTTAGCTTCTTTAGAAACAGCATTCCCACTCCTTCGCCTCGTACATAACCGTTGGCTTGGTCGGAGAAGGTCTTGCAGCGTCCATCCTCTGAGAGCATACCTGCTTTATTAAAGCTGATATGATTCTCCGGTGTTACCATTGTATTAATGCCACCGGCAATCGCCATCTCACAGGCTCCATTTTCTATCGCAGTTACAGCCCGATGAATCGCTACTAAGGAACTTGAACAAGCCGTTTCAATCGGTTCGCTGGGCCCATGGATATTTAAGAAATAACTCATCCGATTCGGCCCTACCGACGGCAGCGTACCTGTGGAAGAATATCCTTCAAGTGCTGTATTAGAAAGCGATAGTAAGCCGCTATAGCCGCTGCAGCTTGCAGTCCCTACGAAAATTCCTGTTTGCGTGCCAGAAAGACTTTGAGCCGAGTAACCGGCATCTTCTATTGCCTTCCAGGCATAAGTCATTAACAGGCGCTGCTGCGGATCCATTAATTCAGCTTCTCGTGGAGAAATTCCAAAGAATAAAGGGTCAAACTCCTCTATGCCATCAATAAATCCTCCCCACTTAATGTTAGTCTTATTGATGTCTTTTACAGGATCACCATAATACTCCCGCCAATCCCAGCGACTTTTAGGAATCTCTGTAATACAATCCTTATTCTCCAGAAGATTCTTCCAAAGTTCATTCATATCTTTAGCCATGGGGAATATGCCACTGACCCCAACTATTGCAATGGCTTCCTGATCCTTTTCATCCACTTTGGACAACGTCAGGGGCATTGTCCTTATAAATCGAGAATAGCTTTTCGTATGCAGGCCCTCTGTGGGCACATGTATCGTGGTTTGTTCAACATTCACAGCTGCTGCAAATTGTGATACCAGCAGAGTGCGATACTCTTTAGTGAGATATTCTGCAAAACTTTGAATGGTAGAATATTCAAAGAATACAGCAGGAGTTAATTCAAATTTATATTCCTGGTTCAGTAGATTAGCAAATTCAGTATACATAATGGAGTCAAATCCATATTCATTTAGTTCCGTATTCCTGTCTATATCATTGGCTCTAACTTTGAGCAATCCCGATACGACTTGGATTAAAATCATCTGTATATTCTCTAGCAGACTGCCATTATCAATGACTTTAGGTGAAATGAGATCTGTATCCTTTTGCGCTGCTAATTGTGATGAAAATACAGCTTGGTAACTTTCGAGCAAGTACTCAGCAAAACGATGGAGAGTTGGATATTCAAAAAATATAACAGGTGTTAATTCAAGCTTATACTCTTGGTTGAGCTGATTTGCAAATTCAGTGAATGTAATGGAGTCAAAACCATATTCATTCAATTCCGTGTTGCTATCTATTTCTTCTATCCTGACCTTAAGCAGCTTGGATGTCATTTGTATTAAAAGTGACTGGATTATGTCCAGCAGATTACTGCCATAAGCCGCTTCCGTAAAAGTTGATGCTGCAATGATTTTATCAGGCTGGGAGAGCTGTGCTGTTAAAAGCAGCTTTTCCTGTATTCGCCCTGGATCGCCTGTCATTACCAGCACTTGATCCTTATCTGTATTCATCCCTAAATAGAATAATCTTAGACCGCTGGCAGTAGGCATGGCTGCCATACCCATATTTCGTATCATTTTTTCGATTGCTTCATTAACATTCATCCCGCCCGCTTGCCATAAAGGCCAATTTATGGCAAGCGTCTGACCCTGCCGCTGTTTTGCTGCAGCCAGAGCATTACGATATCCGGCATATGCATTCATAAAGTCATTGGCCACAGCATAATCAGCCTGTCCCACATTGCCCAGACTTCCTGATATAGAGGAAAACAGAATGAAAAAATCCAGCTTCATATTTCTAGTGGCATGATCCAGATACACTAGCCCTGAAACCTTCGGAGCCAAAACTTCCTGTATTTCTTCTTTCGTCTTTTTTATAATAAAATTATCCCGGATTACTCCTGCAGCATGAATAATGCCATGAAGATCACCAAATTGCTCCTGAATGGTTTGGATCAATCTGATAACCCCTTTCTTATCCGTTATGTCGGCCTGCCTGTATTCGATCTTAGCCCCCAATTCCACCAATCTCTTCAGTTTTTCACGCTTTTCTTCATTAAGGGCAGATCGGCCAGTTAAAATAATGACCGGATTCTTAACTTGCTGTGCAATCTCTTGAGCGAATAGTAACCCTAGGCCTCCTGCACCTCCTGTGATCAAATAGATTCCCTGCTCTTTCCATGGAGTTGGTAAAACCTCCAGGGAGCTTTCTATTTCCCTCCAAACAGCAACCCGGCGTTTCCCATTCAGATATTGAATTCTCCTATCCATCGGGCATCGACTATTCTCTGCCAGCTTTTCCGAAAGTCTTTCCCAAGACTCCCCTAATTCCACTTCAATCAATTGTCCCCATACCTTGGGATTTTCAAGATGAGCTGTTTTTATTAAGGCAAAAAGTGCAGAAAAGAGCTGCTGCTCTTCTTGTATTGAGATGATAATTTGGATTAAAACATTGTTTCTAGGCTTGCTTCTAAGTACATTTTGAATTTCATCAAATACTTGAAATACATAGGATTGAAACCGCTCCTCTACCTGCTCCTGATTCGACTGTAAAATAAGGTAACGATTGCTGTTCATCTTTTCCTTGATTTTTTCCTTAACCATTTCATCTGGTTCACAAAAGATTACGATCTGCTGCGTATCATCCGGGAAAGCAGCTTCTGCATTGGCATCTTTTACTATCCAGCTGGAATGGAACATCAGCGTTTCCAGAACCGCTGATGATTCCTTCTGAATATTATCTTTCTCCATTACTCTGGCGGAGAAGCCTTTTAATCGTACACAAATTCCTCCCAGCTCATCGCATACATCAATATCTAATTTTTGTATTTTATCGCCTGGTTTACTGCCGTTACTATAACGGACATGAGCCCACATAGCAGAAGTGCATTTCTGAAAAATCTCAATCTCTTGTAAGGCAAAGGGTACAATTGGTTTTGAAGGCTCTATTTCGCCATAGCTCATGATTAAGCCAATTGATGCTTGTAAGGCTGAATCCATTATGCTGGGATGCATGATAAACTCTTCCTGCATATCACGAACATACGATGGCATAGAGATCTTTGCCAGAACCTGATATTCTCCCACATAGATTTCCCTGATGCCCTGATGTCCTGGTCCATAATCAATTCCCATCGTCCTGTAAGCTTCATAGCACTGACCAGATGAAATAGTGCCATGACTGCATTGTCTCTGTAAGGCTTGCAGATCTAATGCGGAAGGTTCGGTAACCGGACTCAGTACAGCACGCCCCTGACTATGTACGGTTGCTGCAGTGCCGCCTAAGGCTGACTGACTATATATTTCATAATTGATATCTCCATTTTCTTCCGGCAAGAGCCTGATTTGTACCTGCAATTCTATATCTCCCACAATCATCGGACGAATCCAAGTCACATTCTTGATCTTAATACTATTCTGTTTCTCTTTCATACCTGAAGCCAGTACGACTGCCGCATGAGCAATTTCAAGGTAAGCAACTCCTGGCAGCACCCGCTGCCCCTTAACAATATGATCCTTAAGAAAAAATTCATTCCCTGAAAAGACTGAACTAAAACGCTGTTCAAAAAAGTCAGAGGTATTTTGGTGCAGCAAAGGATGAAGCCGGCCTGGCTGTACTTCAGATTTACTTACCAGTACATTTTTATTGATAGGCAGCCAATGGCGCTCCCTGGCAAAAGGATATGATGGCAGGCTGATTCGTGCGGGCTTCGAATGGCTGTATAGCAAACTCCAATCTACCGCTGCTCCCCCAATCCAAAGATGAGCCAATTTCTTATATTCCTTTTGTCTTATGATCGCTGCAAGAAACTCTTTGCCGTTGCTTCCTTCAAGCAGGGCTGAAATGTTCTTTGTTTCCAGTCCGCCGGCTCCTGTATAGACTTGTGTTATTTCTTTTTCATCGGCACAGTACTGTCTTAGCTTCTCAGTCAGCTCTTTTATATTAGAAGCGACGATGGCAAGTCGTTTATTCATAGCCTCGCGCCCCATCTGCAAGGTATACATCATATCAGTAAAAAGAGTCCCTATCCATTCTCCTTTTTCTTCACGTGCTGCAAATTCTTCTAAAAATGCAAGCATATCGGCAGCATATGCTCTAAGCCTGTCCTCACTCTTGGCAGAAAGCAGAAAAACATTGGGAATGTTATCGTTTATTTCAGCATTTGTTTTCGTACTGCAATATTCCTCTAGAACAACATGTGCATTGGAGCCGCCAAAGCCAAAAGAACTCACACCGGCTCTCCTTGGTACGGTTTGCCCTGCACTATCCCTTATCCGTTTCCATTCCTGTGTCTCAGCTGCAATATAAAACGGCGTTCCTTCTAAGTTGATGTACGGATTTTGTTCTTTAAAATGAATCATTCCAGGCAGGACGCCTTTTTGCATTGCCAGTACTATTTTTAGCAGCCCTGCGACACCGGCACCAGCCTCCAAATGTCCTATATTGCTCTTTACGGATCCAAGACCGCAGTACTTTTCAGCTCCTATCCTTCCCCACTTTTTACCCAATTCTTCAAAGGCCATCTTTATGCCGTTAATTTCAATTGGATCTCCCAAGCTAGTCCCTGTCCCGTGGGCTTCAATATAGGTTACTGTCGATGGATCGATTTGTGCCTCACTGTAAGCACTGATAAGCAAATCGGCTTGTGCATTAGGATTCGGAGCCGTTAATGAATTTGTCCTTCCTCCATGGTTTTCAGAAGAACCTTTAATAACTGCATGGATATTGTCACCATCCTCAATGGCTTTGCTGAGAGGCTTTAAAATGAGTACTCCTGCCCCTTCCCCTCTTACATAGCCATTTGCCTGGCTGTCAAAGGTTTTGCACCGCCCATCCACACTAAGCATTCCATTGATCCCCAGAGCAGTATGCATGAAAGGATTCAATATAACATTAACGCCGCCAGCAATTGCCATGTCGCAATCACCATGTTGTATCGCGGCCACAGCTCTATGGATTGCTACTAAAGAACTTGAGCATGCGGTATCAATGGTTGCACTGGCTCCTTGAAGATTCAATAAATAAGAAACCCTGTTTGCAATCACACAGTTGATATTCCCTGAAATGGTATACGAATCAGCCTCAAGTCCGGAACATAACATCATATCCCAATAATCTGAACTTACTGCTCCAACATATACGCCAGTCTTAGTACCAGAGAATTCTGATGCCTTATAGCCCGCAATCTCAATTGCTTTCCATACCGTTTCAAGAAATATGCGCTGCTGAGGATCCATCTGCTCAGCTTCACGGGGTGAGATATTAAAGAATGCTGCATCAAATTTATCAACATCTTCTAAAAAACCTCCCCACTTTGCAAAAGGAATCTTCTTTTCCTCTGCGATTTTAGCATAATAATGATTGGAATCCCAACGCTCCCAAGGTATTGGGGTAATCAAATCTCTCTTATTTACAATATGATCCCAGAAAGTATCCAAATCAGGGGCTTGAGGAAATGTACCTCCTATACCAATGATTGCTACGGGCTCTTTTTTCCATTTCCTCTGATCTGAATCGAATTCAAAAGCTGCTTCATGCGCTGAATCGGCTGCTTCAACTTTACTTTTGGAAAGTGAATCCTGTATCCCTTTCGACTCTTTGCCATAATGCCTGTCAAGTTCCTCCTGATAAGCCCTTGACATGTAGTCAATTAGTTTATTAACGGTTTCATAAGTATAAAACTGGGCAGGAGTAACCGATATGTTATATGCATCTTTGATTCTTTTACTTAGTACGGTAAAGCGGATTGAGTCAAAACCATATTCACCCATGGGAATTTCAGCATGAATCTCCTCAGCCGAAATTTTAACTACTCCTGCAATGATCTTAGTCAGGTCCTCTGCAAAATGACCTGCAGCCTTCGGCGCCTCTTCTTTCCATTCAAGAGTCTTTATGCTGTCATTAGCAGGGACGTATATATGATGATTCATTTCTTTATAGCCATACTTCTCTATCAGCTGAAAGTCAGGGACAGCTGTCAGCACTTTTCTATCTACTTTCAAATTAAGAGTCAAGGGTAACATCTCCAGATACACAAAGGAGGCAGGAATCATATAATCGGGAAGGAATTCTCTCATTGCTTCCCTAAGCTTGCTTCCTGCGATAATATCTTGGAATTTACCTGGCACCATAAATGCAGCTAAGCTTTTATATCCTGTGCTGTCTTCTTTCATTACGACTACTGCCTGCTTGACATGAAGTTGTTTTTGTAAGACTGCCTCAATTTCACCAAGCTCAATCCTGAATCCTCTCAACTTCACTTGATTATCGATTCTTCCTAAACAAACTACTCTGCCATCCGGTAAATACGTAGCACAATCTCCAGTTCGATACATTTTTAATTGTAAATCCGCAGCAAATGGATTCAAAATAAATTTCTCACTGGTCAATTCCGGACGATTCAAATATCCTTTTGCTAACCCGTCACCGCCAATACACAGTTCCCCTTCCACTCCATCAGGTACTGGATTTAGATGCTCATCTACTATATAAAATTGAGTATTTCCAATAGGATATCCGATCGTTATTTCTTCCCCAAAATTGATTTTGGAAACAGAAGACCAAATTGTCGTTTCTGTCGGTCCATACATATTCCAAACTTCATTACTTCTGTCTAAGAGCTTTTGTGCTAATTGTCTGCTTAACGCTTCTCCGCCGCATAATATCTTAATCGATGTTCTTTTATCCCAGCCAGCCTCTAGAAGCATCTCCCATGTTGCAGGCGTAGCCTGAACAACAGTAGCCCATTCCTTCTCAATCCGTTCTTTTAGTGCAAATCCATCTCGGGCGATTTCTGTAGGCAATATTTCAACCTGCCCTCCAGTAATAAGAGGCAAATATAACTCAAGACCTGCAATATCAAAGCAGATTGTCGTTAACGCCAGAACTCGGTCTTCTTTTGTAAAACCTGGACACTTCGCCATCGCACAAAGAAAATTTGTCAATCCCCTCTGGGTTACTTCCACACCTTTTGGCTTTCCCGTTGAACCTGATGTAAAAATAACATATGCCGAATCCTCAGGTCTGATAGTCTTGCTCGCATAAGAGTAATATTTCCGCGAAGAGCTTTTGCCGCTATTCTTAGATATTTCCTCCCAGTCTGTATCCAGACAAATGATCCTGGCATTGCTGCCAGGTAGCTTATGCTTGATCTCATTCTGTGTCAGAACCATTTTAATATCTGCATCTTCAATCATGTGCAAAATTCTTTCTCCAGGATAAAGGGGATCAATCGGCACATAGGTTCCTCCCGCTTTCAATACGCCCAGTAATCCCACCAGCATATCCAATGATCGTTCCATAAAAATCCCTACCAAGTTCCCTCTGCCTACCCCAACTCGATTTAAAAAGGAAGCAAGACGTGATGCTTTTTCTTCTAATTCCATACACGTCAGACTTTCATCCCTGTACAGTACAGCAATTTTTTCCGGTGATTGCTTAACTCTCTCTTTAAATAATTCATGCATGCACTTATCTCTTGGATATTCAGCAACTGTATGATTTCTCTCATATATTGCTTTGTGAAATTCAGCATCTGTCAAGGCAGTCAATTTACTTATGGGAGCATCTGGCGTGGCAGCAGCTCGCGCCATACATGCTGCAAGCCGATTCGTACCGTTAACAGCTTTTGTTGTTGTTAACAGCGCCTCATTAAAAACAATCCGCCAAGTATTGCCCATTTCTGGCACAATTAATGAAATGCCGTACCTATTGCAGGCCTGCTGAGAATAATCCGTAAGCTCTTTTACATATTCCACTGTGAATGACAGCAATTTTTTTTCATGTACAACAGAATTCGCCTTCAGTTGAGGAGTTCGAACAATAAGATCATGAAGAAAAGTCTGGTGCTCCTTTACAGATTGTATTTCTGCCCTTGCAATATCACAAATATCTCTAAAAGTAAAAGTATCATTCAATTCCAACTCCACGGGCACATGGACAGCAAACAGCGTATCCACGCCTTGAAAATCGGCTCTTAATTCCTGGTATCCAAGAAAAATTTGAACACTGTTTGTCTTGCATTCTTTGGATAAAAACGTACTAATGGCAGCTAAACAACTTGCCAATCGACTGCCGTAATCCTGCTCTGCATAAGTGATAAACCCTTCCGCTATTGTAAAATCTACGAAGGAATTATGAATGCTATCTATGTCCTCTGCATTTTGAATAGCACCTGGCCAGATAGCAGCATCCATTTTTGACAATTTTTTAATCCAATAGTCTTCGAATCGGCTTATTTCCTTATGCAATGCTGTAATTCTCGTACTTGTTTTCCTAGCAATTCCAGGCAATAAGCCTCCTGCCTTTAAATGATATTTTTTTATGCAATCAGAAATTGGCCATTGGGCTCCATGAATAGATCTGATTGAACGTATCTCAATATCATTGCTTACCGTCGCCACTGTAAAGTTCAAATCTGTAATAGCAACAATCGTTCCAGGCTTTGCATCTGATTTATTTTTGGTAACAAAAATCTGGTCAACAATAATATATTCATCATTCACTGCCAACTTGGCAATTCCAAGTTGATTCTGATATTTTCCAAATTGCAGCGCTCTTACAACTGCATCCATTTCCTCAGCAGAAGAGCCCCATGATAAAACACATCCGGCAGGAGGATGCTGATATTTTCCATAATACGTTCGACGATTTAAATCTTGAAAGGTTAGTGAATAGCTGCCCTTAGCCAGTTCCTCTACCAGATCCCTAAAAGATTCCAACCCCGCCTTATAACATTTCACATTTAAAGAATGTGCTGTCTCCCCCTCTTCGACTGGTATTATCATTTGTTTTAGAATATTTCCTTTATCAACCGCAGAGACCATTTCGTGCCAGGTGATTCCATGCTGTTTCTCCTGATTCATTATAGCCCAAGAAGTCGCGTGTATCCCCGCATATTCGGGCAATAATGCATCATGAAAATTTATCGCCATTTTTTGCGGCAATGCAAGTATGTTTCTGGGTATTAGGCTAAGATAAACGATGCTAAATAAATAATCAAAAGGCTTTTGTTTTAAGAAATCCCCATAATCGCTGTCATGATCTGCACATGTTATTCCTTTGTCTTCAGCCCATTCCCGAATGGAAGGATTGGAAGAAATAACTCCGTAAATATCATGACCGGAATCAATTATGAGTTCCCCGCAAGCAGTAAGTAATGCCCCGTCACCAATAATATAGCAGCTGAATTTACCGTCATTACCCATACGATCCCTCTCCTCAATCGATTTTCTTTGACTGATCGTCATTTCGTACTATCCTACGTGTTTAGAAAACAGTTATAACCTGCCGGCTTTCAGCCAGGCAGGTTATAACTGCAAAAAATTCCTTATATTACGTCCTCATATTTTAAGCCAAGTCTGCTAAGGGCATCCTCAACATATTCCATGGGAATTGGTGCATTAATAATATGAAGTGCCCTCTCTCTGCTCAATTCACCTTTGCGGATGAGAGTGCTTAGTTCAGTCTCATGCTGTGAATAACCAAAGTTTTTTACTGCTAAATGCTGAGACACGTAGTTAAAAAAGCAATTTGTTGAATCTGCCGGCCAACTCTTCTTAGGAAATCTGACGTTAAATTCCCGGGTAAGAAATTTAATTATGCTTTCATCATCATATTTCATATATTGAAAAGGGTTTATTTGAACCATAGATTCAAACGTCTCATATAGATATAGCGCATGGTCATCTAAAATAGATAAGATATCTTTAAAATCAGGTTCTTTGCTAAGTTCATCATGAATACTTTTATCAGATATATCAAATAACCAGTATAACTCCGTATTCTTAACATACTCCTGTCCTTTAGTGTATCCCCCCAGGATTAAGTTTATCCCGTGTTTGGATGCTATATCCCTGACATACACATCAAGCAATTCATGACAGGGCCTGCAATAATATATGGGCTTCTTCGATTTCAAAAGGTAGATTAAGAAATCTTTAATTTCACCTGGCTTATAAACAATGAGATCTACTCCTAATTTACTGGTAACAGTCTGTATATTATAGTACATTTCTTCAAGAGCAAACCCGTTATCAATAAAAATTGCCAATGGATTCAATCCTAATTCTTTTTTAGCCAGATATAAGGTCATCGTACTATCCTTACCGCCGGAAAGCCCCACTGCACAATCATATTTCCCAGTATTTTTGGATCTGGATTTTTCTATTTTAGCTTTTAACACTTCAAAATTTTTGTCTTGGCTGCTGCTGGTATCCTCATCCTTCCTGTCTTTCTGCTGATTGCAGATATTGCATACCCCTTTTTCATCTAAAACAACATGGGGATTTGTTTCCGGCATTATACATTTGTCACAGCGTATCATAAAAAGAACCTCCTCTTATTCTTCTGCTCTCTCTTCCTTCGTTAAGATGGCATTAGGGTTCCATCTATTAATTGCAATTCTCCAAGAAGTTTTTATAGCGCTGATTTAATAATTCTACAGTCTCATTCATTAATTTTACTGCAATCACATCTACGTTCCTCTGCTTCCAATCTTCTAAATTTGTTCCTTTAACCCATTGATTGAATGCCCCGAGAGCAGGTCCGCAATGTATTTGATAGTCAACTTTATTTTCCTCACTTCCTCCTAAAGCCAATCGAGTACTATAACCAAAATACCACCGAAAAATGAGGGCCATTTTGTGCTTAGGATTTCGTTCTGCTTTTTCGATTTCTTCAGCAGGATAAAAGGATTTAATATCTTGATATACATCGCTAAAACTTTTTTTAAAATATTTTTCCTGTATCTGTACCTTAGTTTTTTCATCAATCTCGTCCAATGAATTATACCTCCGATACAATTCATACAATTTATTCGCCCGTATCGGAAAGAATAGTCCCTTTTTTAATACCTGAATTTTGGCACCCATTTCAAACATATCTCCTGCAGGCGCATAATCCGTATCCTGAACATTCATCTGCTGCAGCAGATCTTTTACATTGCTGCTTGTAGATGCCTCTACTGTACACTGATTAATGGAACCCGTCACGATAAAATCTGCCCCCATAATAAAGGCCGCAGCTGCAGCCTCAGGAGTCCCAATGCCTCCGGCTGCGCCAACTCGTACTTTTTTCTGGTATTGATATTTTCTCATCATCTGATCTCGCAGCGTAATCATTGCCGGTATTAGCGCAGAAGCTACTCCTCCATCTGTATGCCCTGCCGAATCGGCTTCGGCACAAATATCATCAGCCATAGGAACCGCCTTTAATAGATCTGCTTCTTCCTCTGTAATTTTCTTTTCTGCCAGCAGCTTCGCAACAATCCGCTCCGGAGCAGGGCTAAAGAATGTTTCTGCCACTTCCGGCCGTGATACTTTAGCAATGATCCTGTTGAATGCAATAGCTTCGCCCTGAGGATTTCGCGTCATTCCTTTGGCCCGGTATTTAACCAAGGCTGGAGTAATACTGATAAAAGCCGCTGCTTCCAAAGTTTTCACACCATGCAACAAATAAAGATCTACTATTTCTTCTTCTTTCTTAGGATCAATTGGATTATGGAGCAAATTCATCCCATAGGCCTGTCCTTCGGAAAGCTCCTTTTGAATATATTGAATGGCTGCTTCAATTTGTGATACGTTTAGACCGCCAGTTCCAAGAAACCCCATCATTTTTGCCTTCCCCATTTTTACTACCATTTCTTTTGAAGCAATTCCCCGGTACATTGCACCAGTTATATAGGCATATTGAATATTATAGTCTTTCTTAAACGCAGCACTTCCCAAAGATGATGAGGATATTCCTTCAAATTTTCTATTATTTTCTTTTGCTTTTTCATTATTACTTTTCTGATTATGTACCTCAGCTGTTTCTGTATCAATTAAAAAAGATGCTCTCTCTGGCGGTATAGAAAGATCATCTTTTTTCAAATCATTCTTGCTTTCAATATCTGTAAGTTTTAATGGCTGTGCTTCTCTTTTAATTCGTCTAATCAATCCTGTTAAGACATTACCAGATCCAATTTCTACGAATTCCATTTCTCCAAGTCCCATCAGGTATCGAATGCTTTCAGTCCATTTAACGGGTTGAGTGATCTGTTCAATTAAGTTTTGCTTTACAGCGAATTGTTTACAGGGTCTGGCATAAACATTTGAAATTACAGGGATGCGCAGATCAGAGAATGTAAAATTCTGCAAGAATATTTCAAATTCCTTTCTGGCTTCCTGCATATAGCGAGAATGAAATGCGCCGCTTGTTTTCAGTAAAAGAAACATTTGCACATCCTTCATTCCTTCGAAAACAGGCTGTGCATCTTCAATATCTTTTCTTAATCCAGAAATTACAATCTGCGTAGGCGAATTATAATTTGCAATATCGATCGTCAGCATATTATTTTTCTTTAAAGCATCGGATATTTGTTCTTCATTTAGACCAATTACTGCTCCCATGCCGCCTCCAACAGCGCGGCTCATAAGTTGTCCCCTCTTTTGTACAAGTTTTAATCCCGTCGTAAAATCAAATGCTCCTGCAGCAAATAAGGCATTATATTCCCCCAGGCTATGGCCAGCAACATAATCGGGTTCTTTTCCTGTATCTTTAACTTTTTTAAGATAACCTAATGCATTCACTACATACAAAGCAGGCTGAGTATATTGTGTTTCACCTAAATTGGACTCTGCATCTTCCAGACAAAGCTGCTTAATTGAATACCCCAGAACCTCATCTGCTTTTAACGTCAATTCCTTAAATTCATCAAAAAGTGATCCCCCCATCCCTTTACTCTGGGAACCCTGACCAGGAAAAACATATGTAATCATGCACAATAACCCCTTTCATCATTTAATTTAATGATTCTATTACTTTTTGCAGTTTCCTGACATCCTGTCCAAAAGGAGTTAAAATAGTATGCACTTTTGACTCCGAGTCAGGAGTTAGGTTTCTTTTCACAAAATTAGCCAATGTTCCAGATGGACCTAAATCAATATACATAAACTGATTACCTGCTTCCAGCCTTTGTATCGTTTTTTGAAAATCAATCGGCTGCCGAAGTACATTCCAAAAATGCTCCGAATCAATATCGTCAACGCTGCCAGCCGATACACATGATATGAAAGGTACCTGAGGATGATTGAATGTTAAATTACTTAATTTTTTCTTATATTCCCTCTCTATCGGTTCAATATTGGCAGAATGAAAGCCATACCTTACAGGAAGTGTCTGAAAAATAATTCCCTCCCTCTTTAAATATGCTTCTACAGTCATCAATTCATCACGATAATTGCCGGATATAATAAAATGGGAAGAATAATTGATCGCAGCAAGCTCAAAATGGTCATGGATAACAGAAGTTTGCTTATATAATTCAGGATGATGAACAATCGCTGTCATACTGCCTGGCCGACAATCACTCTGGATTAACGCAGACTGAATCAATAGACATTCTAACGCTGCTTCCAATGATAAAATGCCAGTAATCGCTGCTGAAACAAATTCTCCTAAGCTTGCTCCTAACACATAATCCGGTTCAATCCCATTTTCTATGCATACTCGTGCTAAGGAATATTCCACCATAAAAATAGCCGGATGCGTGTAGGACAGCTTATCAAATACGGTAGATCTATGTATTGCTGGGTTGTATATTTCTTCTAGAATGTTAATTCCAGCATTTTGCTGTATTATGTGATTCATTCTAGACATCCAATGGTGAAACGTTATATTCGTGGCATACAGCTCCCTGCCCATACGATAATACTGTGATCCTTGACCTGAAAACATAAATATTTTGGATTTTTTCAAGCATTTTTCTCCTTTCCAACGATATGTTTTTTCTTATCTCTTTCGTTCAACCTCTGCAGCAAAATTCTGATACGTATTTCTACAATTGCATTAGCCTATAGGAATAGACGGATCTTGCTTTTTTTGCTTCTTGCCTGTCAATCTCTTGGCAATCCGTTCAACAGCCACATATAACACCGGAATAATAAAAATCCCCATAATTGTAGCCATAAGCATCCCTCCTATTACCGAAGTTCCCATAGAAATACGGGCACCGGCGCCGGCACCAGTAGCCACTGCCAGAGGGATGCATCCAAGTATAAAAGCCATTGAAGTCATTACTATGGGACGTAAGCGAAGCTTTGCCGCTTCAATTGCCGCATGAACAGGGTCCATGCCATGATCCACTCTAACTTTAGCAAATTCTACAATTAGAATCGCATTTTTGGCAGTTAGCCCAATGAGCATTATCAGCCCAATCTGCATATAAATATTGTTTTCAAGATTTCTTACATATTGGAACAGGAACGATCCAAAAATGGCTGTAGGGACTGATAAGAGAACTGCAAAAGGTACAATCCAGCTTTCATAAAGTGCTATCAAACAAAGAAATACAAATAACAGTGCAAAAGTAAATATGATGGGAGCACGCTCACCTGCAATTTTTTCATCCCGGCTTTGCTCGGCCCATTCATAACTAAAACCCGGCGGCAGGATTTGAGCTGCCACTTCTTCCAATGCCGCCATAGCTTGTCCAGAACTATAGCCAGGCGCAGGATTTCCTCCAATCTGTACTGCTCTAAAGCCGTTAAATCGTTTAATAACAGTTGGCGCATTAATCGGCACTGTTTTTAACAGCGTGTTAAGAGGTATCATTTCTCCTGCAGCACTGCGCAGGAATAAGAACCGTGTAGCATCTACGCTACTTCGATATTGGGCTTCTGCCTGCATAATCACCTTATAAGTACGCCCAAACTGATTAAAATCATTAACCTCCAAACCGCTTAGAAAGGTTTGCAAAGCATTAAATACGTCTTTTACCTGTATTCCCAGTTTCATCGTCTTCTCACGGTCCACTTCAAAACGGTAGCCGGGAGTATCCGTTCGAAAAGTGGAATACACCAGTCCAATTTCCGGCCTTTGCCTGGCCGCACCTATGAACTTTCGAGAAATATCATCTAGATTCTCAATGCTGCCACCGGTCTTATCCTGAAGCATATATGTAAATCCGCCATAGGTACCAACCCCTGGAAGTGTAGGCGGTTCGAAAACCAATATCATTGCTTCTGAAATCTGACTTGTTTTCATGAACGCAGTGCGTATCTGATTTTCAATCTGCAGTTCTGGTTCTTGCCGCTCAGACCAAGGTTTGAGCAGGACAAAGATTGCTGCAGCATTCGGTTTTCCAGCATCCGCCAATACATCATACCCAGTAAATACGGTAGTAGATTCAACACCAGGTATATCTGCAAAGATTTCACATACTTTATTGGCTGCCTCCCTTGTACGACTCATAGTTGCCCCTTCCGGCAAACTTATAGCCGCAATGTAATTTCCCTGATCTTCACCAGGCACAAAAGAAGATGGCAGAACATGAATCAGCATACCGATCATAATGATCAAAACTAATAACAGCATCAGACAGAGACGTATTTTTTGAATAGCCCATCCAACACCAACCTCATATTTCTCAAGCATTCGTTCAAACCACGTATTAAAACCTTCTAATATTTTTCCTAATGCCCCAGTATAATCCTTGGGGTTATACGGCCTTAAGAGCATTGCACAAAGTGCCGGCGTCGTAGTAAGTGCCACAAAGGCCGACAGCAGCATTGATACTACAATCGTTAAAGCAAACTGTTTGTATAATACTCCTACTGTCCCTCCCATAAAGGCTACGGGAATAAACACAGCCGCCAGTACAAAAGCAATCGCTATAACCGGTCTGGTCACCTCGCCCATTGCCTGTTTTGTCGCCTCTCTGGGAGACAATTTGCTATAACGTATATGGCGTTCAACTGCCTCAACCACGACAATCGCATCGTCCACAACTAATCCTACAGCCAATACCATAGCAAATAAAGTTAGCGTATTAATCGAAAAGCCCAACAGTAAAAATGCACCAAACGTCCCAATTAGCGAAACGGGAATTGCCAGCATCGGAATGAGAGTGGCCCTCCAGCTGCCTAAGAATATAAATACAATGAAAAGTACTAATAAAATCGATCCCACAAAAGTTTTAATTACTTCTCTTAAGGATTCATCCACATAACTAGTATTATCAACACCAATATTGCATTGTAGATCAGAAGGAAATTCCGCCTGTGCACGCTTGATTACTTTTTTTACCTGAGCAACTGTCTCAAAAGCATTGGCATCTGGAGTTAGCTGTATACCAAACAGCACAGCATCTTTCCCGTTAAAGTCACTGGAATAAGCATAATGCCTGCCGCCTAATTGAACCTTACTGACATCACTAAGTCGTACCAGCGAACCGTCGGATTTGGCTCGAAGGATGATGTTCTCAAATTCCCGTTCTTCTGTTAATCTTCCTTTTACTCGACCAGTATACTGATATTCCTGCCCTGGGGCATAAGGTGCCTGACCGATGATCCCTGCTGGCGCTTGCACATTCTGTTTCTGAATGGCATCATATATATCACTTGTTGTGATTGCTAGCTGAGCCATCTTATCTGGCTGCAGCCAAATCCGCATTCCAAAATCAGCTCCATATTCGTTGACATTCCCCACACCTTTTATGCGCCTGATCTCATCATTTATATTGATCGTAGCATAGTTTTTCATAAGTACACGATCATAAGTTCCATTTGGAGACCACAGTACAAAATATAAAACCGTATCCGGTGTTACTTTACGGGCAATGATTCCATTCTGCTGCGCTTCTTGAGGCATATTTGCATTGGTCTGGGCTACTGCATTTTGGATTTGCACTAATGACATGTCTTCATTTTTACCTAATTCAAATTTGACATTCAGCGAATAATACCCGTTATCCTGGCTGGTAGATTGCATTTCTACCATATCTTGAACTCCGTTAATCTGCTGTTCAAGCAGTTGAGCGATTGACTGTTCCACTACTTCCGAATTTGCACCAGAATAGCTCGTATTGACATTCACTCTTGGAGGCACAATCTGGGGATATTGGGAAATAGGCAAGTGAAATGCTGCAATTAAGCCAACAATCACAATAAACAGTGATAAAACAATAGCAAAATTCGGACGATCGATAAAAAAAGTACGCACATCCAACCTCCTAGTTTGCAGCTGGAGTTTTACATTCATCCAGCTGTATCATAGTCACTTCAGCGAGGTGCCTGCCGGTGTTTCTTTAAGTTTCGCTCTTCTGCAGTATGCTTAACATAAAGAAGACCTTCCTGTCTGATACGAATCTTTAAAACTGAAAACTAAATAAGATAAGCAGATAAAATGTCACAAGATAAAAAATATTCAGTAAATCCTAGATGTGATTTGCTGAATATTTTTTATCGTCTTTTATCTTCCTCTTACACATTCTCTTTTTTAGCATTTATCAAAATACCTTCCAACTCTATGATCTTTTTTTCCTCCAATATTGGTACTTCTACAGTAATACGCCGATTTCTGCTGGAAAATTTTTTAATCATATGCTCAAATCCCAGCAATGGCCCATCGATCACCTTTATTTTTTCTTCTGTTCTTTCTATTTTGCTTACTTCAACGATTCTTCCATAATCCATCAGCCCCTGAAGCAGCGTTCGTTCTTGATAGGATATGGGGACTAAGGACCCTGCACTTCTCACTAGTTTGACTACATTAATTTTGTAGACACGCAATAAGCGATCAAATTTACCAATATCTTTTTTATTTACCGATACAAATAGGTAGCCCTCAAATAAAGGTCTGATGATACTGACGACCTGTCCACTTTTTCGCCATCCGATTCTCCTTTTAGGGCAAAAAACTTCAAAATCTGAAAATACTTCCATTTTTTTTAAGATTGATAAAACTACTTCTTCTTTTCCACATAAAGTGCGCAGCACATACCAGTCCATAGTTCCCCTCCTAAAGCTTCTTCTTCTTGAAACGTTTTATACAACACACATTGTTTGAATATTGTGCTTAGCTTAAAATCATACAGCTAGAAGAATCATCCCATGAAGGAAATAAAAAAGATGAATCAGCTTTTTTATTCTTTATTACCAATCTGACACCTAAAAGCACTTTGAGACAAAAAAGATATCCATTCATACCTCAATAATGATTTATATCGAGGAATAAATGGACTTCTCTTTATCTCTAGTCCAAGACTATATATTTTCTCTTAACTCCCTTTCTATTTTATTGCTATAGTAATAGATGAATTTCCTGTACCTAAGTCTTACCTCTCTACTACAGGCAGATAAGCAGGTCACTGCTTCCAAATAGACATAAACATTCCACGAGCATAAAATCGCCCCTTATAATACTAAAAAATATAATTTTTTCCCTTTTTCTCGATTAGCGCCTCCGCAATCGAAAATCCCGGAAAAATTGTCGTTATATTCTAATTATAACATTTATTGAATATTTTACCATGGGTTTTTTTGTCATTTTTTGTTAAGTTTCATCTATTCGTAAAAATATGTTCTATCTTTAGTTGGATTTTTTTTACTTTTAATGGTTCATTTTTATTTATTTCTACATATTACTCAATTTATATAAAAATGCCTCTTACTATGCCAAATTGTATGTTCATTCATACATTTTGTATAGAAGAGGCATGTATGCTTACTACAGCCCTATGACTACTTACCACAATTTTTGATCGTCTGTTCAATGGTATCATCAGTCATTCCGCCGTGAATTGGTACAGCAATATGATGCTGAGCCATTAAAGAGCTCTCTACGGCAACCGCTGCTGCTATAGACAAATTTATCCCCCATTCCGCTTTACCGTCATCACCAATCATCCCTGCCAAATTGCCAAACACATTTTTCATGGAATTTGCAACCATTGTGCTATCACCATTCATCAACCATGTAATGGCAGCACTGGCACCTGATACAGCTGCCACCGGGCGGCCACATAAAGCTGGCAGATGATCGGTACGAACTTTTATATAAATGGTAATCCCAAGGCTAATGGCAATAGCCCTGGCTAATCGTTCTTTGGAAACACGTATTTTTTTACCTACAGCATACACGGGAAGAATCGCCGTTATTCCATAGCGGCCACTGCCTGCGCAGCTCATAATCTTAATGTTTTCACCAGACATACGGGCATCAGCAGCAGCGGCTGTCAACATCTTTGCATAATTGACAATATCATCTGATAACACACCCTCTGCTATTAAGGAGTGAAAGAATGCTCCAATACCCAGGCCCATTTTTCTGGCAATACCAATTTCTGCGGCAAAACAATTCATTTCTACACCATCCAGCAGAAACTCCATCTCATACCAAGGCATCTTCTCAACAATGGAAATCATATCTGCAATGCGTATTTCATCTCCTTGAAAAACAGCACGTTCCTTTGCCGTCTCCCCACTCCCATCTTGTTTAAAAATAAATTGTCCATTTTTTGTAATACTGACTACATTCGTATGTGTATCTTTGATAATAACATGACACTCTTCCTGGCCGAATCTAAGATATGCCTCAATCCATAAACCTTTCCTGCTATCATCAATGGAAATGGTAACGTCTTTTTGTTTTAAAAATTCTTTTCCTTGATCCAGTTCTTCAGTCGTTATACTCGCTAATATAGACAGCTGCTTTTCAGGTTGTCTTTTTATGGCTCCTAGCACTGCTGCAATCTCCAAACTTGTTTCCTTTGTACCGGGAATAACTGCAGCAGCACCATCTGTATTCACCTTTGCATTCACGATGATGGAAATGCTGTCAAATCTTCCGCCTAATGTCTCACTGGCATGAGCAGCAGCCAATGCAATTGCCCCAGCCTCCAGGCTCCCCACCGTTGGCAATACTTCAGCTTTTAGTATATTCAGCAACAAATTGTAATTCACAACCCATTACCCCCATTCACAACTGTATCATTGTGCATCAAATGCTACATTGGTAATCCCAGAGATATTTAAAAGACCAACTGTCACCTGATTCCGTTCTGCTTTCTTAGGAATATATACCGTAAAGACTATTTTAAGCAATTCTTTTTGCTCCCGAACATCTACATTTCGAATTTGGATGCCATATACACCCAGTATAGAAGCAATTTTCCCGATTTGCCCGGGTGTGTCAATGGTTGTAATCGCCAATTCCACAAGGGAATAATGATCTTTTTTTTCAATACGGGATAAAATGCTTAATGTCAGAAATACAAAAGCAGTCGTCATGAAAGCTCCCATATAATATCCGCTGCCTACAGCCAAGCCCACACCGGATACCACCCACAAGCTGGCTGCCGTTGTTAATCCTCTAACTGTAGAACCTTCTTTCATAATACTGCCTGCACCTAGAAAACCAATGCCACTGACTACCTGGGCTGCCAGCCGGGTAGGATCGGCATTTGTATATCCCTGTACTGATGCATAGATTTTAATTGATAAGATCATGATTAAACAAGAACCAATGGACACCAAAATATGCGTCCTGAGTCCTGCCGCTTTATGATGTGATTCCCGTTCATAGCCAATAAAACCGCCCAGAAAACTGGCCAGTAATAGTCGAATCGCCATCTCCCACTCCAATACCATATCCTAACCCCCCTTGTGTGCATCAAAGGTGCAAAATAACCCCATATAAATCACAATATCTAACGTATAGTATACATTCTTTTCTCACTGCACACAATCATTGCCAATTTAATAATCTGACAAGTGCGTATTCTGCTGCATAAATATAAGAAAACAAACCGCAGAGAGCACAAAGAAAAGATAGACAGGGGTAATAAAAGCAATCAGGACGAATTGAACCACAAAGGCGCAAAGGACACAAAGTGGTTTTTATTTATATTTTTGCCTACTCCTTTGTGTGCCGCGTCAGCGGCATTGTGCCTTTGTGGTTCATATCTTTTTCGTCATAATAAGAGACGTAACTACAAGTTACGCCTCTTATTACTTCAATACCGCTTACGTTTTGCCGATGAGGGGATATTCTGTTCCTCCCGGTATTTAGCTACAGTCCGCCTGGAAATTTTCATTCCATGTTGACAGAGAATCTCTGATAATGCTTGATCACTAAAAGGATCCGAAGAATCTTCGGTATTAATTAATTCTTTAATTTTTTGCTTCACTTTCGTTGCAGATACATCCTGGCTGCCATCACTGCTTTGCACAGCTGTCGAAAAAAAGCTGCGCAAGCTGACGAGCCCATGAGGCGTATCTACATATTTATTAGCAATTGCACGACTCACGGTAGATTCATGGACTTCTATCTTTTCAGCTACTTTTTTCATGACCAAAGGGCGTAAGAATTTTGCGCCTTTATCAAAAAAGTCCTGCTGCAGCTCAATAATCGCTTCCATCACATTATATAAAGTGCGACGGCGCTGTTCAATACTCTTAATCAGCCAAACGGCAGAGTTTAAACGGCCTTCAATAAACTTCTTGGACTCACTGTCAGCATCAACCGCCACACGGCGATAATAAGGATTAATCGTCAATTTAGGAACACTCGTGTCATTTACAGTAATCACATACTTGCCATTTACTCTTTCCACAGTCATATCCGCTACGATATAACTGCACTGGTCATTCCCAAATGCGCGGCCTGGTTTGGGATCAAAGGTACGAATTACATCTACCGCTTGTTGTATTTCCTGAGGACTGCAGTTTAGTTTTTCTGCAATTGCTTTATACTTACCCGCTGCCACCTCAGGCAGATAATGACAAATAATATCTTCCACCAGTGTAGTATAAGTGCCTTTTTGCTGACACTGCAGCAATAAGCATTCTTGTAAGTCCCGAGCTCCTACACCCATAGGATCAAAGGTCTGGATCAGGTTAAGAACTTCCAAAACCCGATCTTCGTTAGTGCCTAAGGTATCCGCAGCTTCTGACAATGTACCGCATAAATAACCATTTTCATCAATGCAGCCAATCAGATAATGCCCTATTCGTTTGGCAGCCTCATCCCGTACCGCCAAATGCAATTGGAATTCCAAATGCTCATGCAAAGAAACATTGTTTTTGACGAACTTTTCTACAGTAGTTTTTTCATCATCAACTACCATATACTCGGACTTCTTATCAATTCCTTGATTAAAGTAATCATCCCAGTTCAAGTAATCATCCAGCTGTTCTTTTGGATTTTCATTTACAGGATCTGCTTCAGGATCATCAACCTCTTTTTCTGCTATCTCTAATACAGGATTCTCTATAATTTCTTGTTCGATCATATCTGACAATTCCAAAGCAGAAAGCTGCAAAATGGCGATTGCCTGCCGTAGTTCAGGTGTCATCATTAACTTTTGGTTCAATTCTAATTTAAGACCATAACCTAGGTTGATAGGAATCACCTCCTATAGCTTATTCAACATATGCGCGGCAATTGATCACCTACCAGCATATCCAGTAATCGAACGCCGCCAATCCTGGTACGTAAGCCAACCTGTCCACGCGGTTCCTTCACAACGGTTCCGATCACTCGCGCCTCACTCCCGTAAACATGCTGCTGCATAATATCCAATACTTGATTGGTCGACTCCGGCTCCACAAAAACAACCATTTTTCCTTCATTCGCCAAATACAGCGGATCAAAACCTAAAATATCGCATGCAGCCTGTACAGCTGATGATATAGGAATATGAGTTTCCTCCAGCATAATACCGACCCCCGATTGCAGAGCAATCTCATTTAGAGTTGTTGCAAGACCGCCTCGAGTTGGATCTCGCAGCACAGCGACCTTAGGTACTGCCGTCAGCATCGCCTCTACCAGGCCATTGAGTGGTGCACAGTCACTGCGTACACTTTGAGGAAACTGTAATCCATGTCGTTCTCCCATTACTGCCAAAGAATGCTCACCTAGATAGCCGCTCAAAATAATATTCTGCCCAGGCAAAGCATTTTTACCTGAGATATGAATACCATCCATGATCTTGCCAATTCCAGCAGTATTGATATAAATACCATCCACCGCTCCTTTTTCCACGACCTTCGTATCTCCGGTTACAATATGCACGCCAGCCTCCTTGGCAGCTTGCTGCATGGAGGCAACAATACGCTGCAGATCAGCGATAGGAAAACCTTCTTCCAGTACAAAACCCGCGCTTAAATACAAAGGAAGAGCACCATTCATCGCTACGTCATTTACTGTGCCGCATACTGCCAGCTTGCCAATATCTCCGCCAGGAAAAAACAAAGGTTTTACTACATAAGAGTCTGTAGAAAAAGCCAATCGGCATCCGCTGATATGAAGCTGCGCCCCATCATTCATTTCTCCTAAGATCTCATTGGCAAAAGCAGGCCACATTACATCCTTTATTAAATCATGACTTAACTTCCCGCCGCTGCCATGGGCTAACTGAACACATTCATTACTCACACCTGCCACCTCCCTGCTCCGTACTTATACCATGCTGCACAAGTACCTTCTACAGACACCATACATGATCCAATGGGATGTTCAGGTCTACAAGCTTTTCCAAACAAAAGACAGTTCGACGGCTGGAGCAGTCCGCGCAGTACTTTTCCGCACTGACACTGACTGGCTTCTTTTGTCTCCTCTACTATTATAGGTATGTTCAAAAGAGCATCAAATGCCTGATATTTTTCTCGAATGGACATCCCTGAATTAGGAATTTTGCCAAGGCCCCGCCACACAGCATCCGATTGCTGATATACCTGGGACAAAATCCTACAGGCCGAAGGATTGCCTTCTTTGGGTACAATGCGGCTGTACTGATTCTCCAGCCTTGCTGTCTGATCGTGAATTTGCAGCAGAAGCATGTACACCGCTTGCAGAATATCTAAGGGTTCAAAACCCGCTACAACCCCTGGAATATGATATTCCTTGCTTAAAAAATCATATGGCTGCAGCCCAATGATAGCACTGACATGACCGGGTAGCAAGAAGCCATCGACATGACTTTTACCAGATGCCAGCAGAGCCCTAAGAGCAGGCGGCACTAATTTATGAGCTGACAAAACATAAAAATTAGTAAGATGTGTCTCATCCGCCATCAAAATTGCTGCCGCTGCAGTGGGAGCCGTTGTTTCAAAGCCAACTGCCAAGAAAATCACCTTTTTATCCGGATTCTTTGCAGCAAATTCCAACGCCTCCAAAGAAGAATACACAATACGGATATCAGATCCTTGGGCTTTTTCTTTCGCTAATGTAGAAGAAGAACCAGGTACTTTTAGCATATCCCCAAAAGTCGTAATCATAACATCAGATTTTCTGCTATAAGCAATCGCAGTGTCTAAATATTCATTTGGCGTCACACATACAGGGCATCCCGGACCGCTAACCAGTTCTACATTTTCCGGCAGCAGCTGACGAATACCAGACTTAAAAATCGACACGGTATGAGTACCGCATACTTCCATTAAACGAAGAGATCGCCCGCTTGCTAATTTTTCAATTTCCCTGGTAAAAAAAGCAGCAGCTTTTTTTACTTCTTCATTTGTCATGCTCAGCATATTGTTCCAACTCCTTGAATAGGGCCAAGGTTTTCTTTGCTTCTTCCTCGTCAATAACCTGAACCGCAAATCCTGCATGCATTAATACAAAATCTCCTACCTGAGCCTCAGGCAAAAGCATAACACTCACATTTCGCGTCACACCCCCTACTTCAATCGTAGCCAACATATCCTGCCTCGCTAGAATTTTTCCTGGTACAGCTAAACACATAGGATCACCTCTTTTTCATACATGCTCCAGCCACAGCTGCCTGCCCGAAAGCAAGACCCCCGTCATTAGGCGGAACAAGCTCATTCGTATACACACTCATGCCCTCTTGTTGCAAGATTCCGAATACTTTTTTTAAAATAGTCGTATTTTGCCACACACCGCCACTGAGTGCGACCTTTCGTATACCTGTATCATCTTTTATCTTCTTAACCATAGTGACAACCGCGTCTGCTATGGTTGCATGAAAACAAGCTGCTAAAAAATCAACTGAACTTCCTTTGCGAAGCGCTTCTGTCAGGGCAGCAAAGGTAAGCATAAAATCTAAAATATAGGGACTTCCCTGAGAAATTTCATAGGGCAGTACATCTCCATATTGCTTATGCCCAGCTCTTTCTAACGCAATGGCTCCTTGCCCTTCGTAATGAATGGTATGACAAATGCCTAATATTCCTGCAGCAATATCAAATAAGCGGCCTGCACTCGAAGTCAGCGGAGCATTAATTCCTTTTGCAGCGGCCTGTACCATCAACTCCCAGCCTGGAGACAAATCATGACACAGTTTGATATCAAAAGCAGCAAACTCTTTTCCATATAGATTATATAACACCCAGGCCGCTATGCGCCATGGTTCTTTAATGGCTTTTGCACCGCCAGGCAAAGGTAAATATTTGCAATGACCAAGGCGAAGGAAATCTGTGCTGTCAGCTACTAAGAATTCTCCTCCCCACAAGGTTCCATCGCATCCATAGCCAGTACCGTCAAAAGCGACACCAATCACCTTTTCGCGAATATCATGCTCTGCCAGTACTGACGCAATATGAGCATGATGATGCTGAACCCCTAGATGGGAAATAGGCAGAGACAAGGCATATTTTGAGGCTAAATATTCAGGATGCCAATCATAAGCAACTAAAGCAGGTTCGATAGAAAATAGTTGTTTATAATGTTCAATAGCAGTAAGATATGCCTCATAAGTTGCCATATTCTCTAAATCCCCCATGTGACTGCTCAGAAAAGCAAAGGATCCGCGAGCCAGGCAAAAAGTATTTTTAGCTTCGCCACCAACCGCCAAAATAGACGGTATTTCCTGGGAAATTTTTATTGGTTTAGGAGCCAATCCTCGACTGCGCCGCAGTATTTGTCGCTTGCTCCCCACTATTCGCACCACAGAATCATCACTTTGCTGAAAAATTTCCCGATTATGCACCAAAAAATAATCTGCGATCCTTCCTAATAATCGAAGGGCTTCTTGATCTTTATATACAATCGGCTCATCACTTATATTACCGCTGGTCATTACCCATGTGTCCTGGTCTGCCAGCAGCAGCCAATGGATCGGAGCATAAGGCAGCATCACTCCCAGAAAATCTGTGCCTGGCGCAATACTCTGCGCTAAATCAGCCCCCGCCTTTTTTGCTAATAATACAATAGGGCGCGCGGCACTTGTCAATAAATTTTCTTCTTCCTTTGACACGTCACATAACTGTCTGATTCTTTCTAAACTGCCACACATAAGGGCAAAGGGCTTATCTGCTCTGATCTTACGAGTGCGCAATTGACTGACGGCTTGTTCCTGACGGGCATCACAAGCTAAGTGATAGCCGCCAATCCCTTTTATTGCCACAATATGTCCTGCTGCAATCAGCCGTCTGGTTTCCCTATAGACATCACAAGCAATCGGTGTTCCCTCCCTCGTAAGAAGACGAAAAGCAGGGCCGCATTCCGGGCAAGCATTAGGCTGGGCATGAAACCGCCTGTCACGGGGATTATCATATTCAGCCTGGCAGCTAGGGCACATCGGAAACGTATTCATCGTGGTAGCAGCACGATCATAAGGAACATCTTTAATAATGCTATAACGTGGACCACAGTTTGTACAATTGGTAAACCCATAACGATACCGCCTGTTCTCAGGGTCTGTCATTTCCCTTAAGCAATCAGAACAAGTAGCGACATCGGGAGAAACCCATGCTGTCTTTTGCGTCTCTTCCCTGCTGTACCGGATTATAAATTCCGTATCTCCAAGCAGACTGACTGGATTGACAATCACTTCCTCCACTACTGCAAGAGGAGGCGCAGAAATGTTCAGTTCCTCTAGAAAGCAGGAAACTGCCGGAGAATCCCCTTCTGCCTCAATTTCAACCCCCTGGGAATTATTCAGCACCCAACCCGTTATGTGATAACGCTGTGCTAGATTATAAACAAAGGGGCGGAATCCCACCCCTTGTACAATACCTCGTATGTGTATGGCAAGACGCTGCATAGTATTGTCCCCTCTACTATTTTCCGCTTTCCAATCTTAATATTGCCTGAATCATTAAGGCACATTCCAATCGTTTTTTTTGCAGTTCACAGCCAATTTCATAGGGAATATTAATATCCTTGTTAAATAAGTCTGCATTTGCATGACAGCCGCCGCTGCAATAAAAACGCGCCCAACAGTCACGACATTCGCTTTTATTTAAAACATGACTCTGACGAAACTGGTCTGGCAATGTAGTATTTTTTACACCCTCAAACACATTACCCAGCAGAAATTCTTCCCGTCCGACAAACTGATGACAAGGGTATAAATCACCTTCAGGCGTTACAGCAAAATACTCATGCCCAGCGCCACAGCCGCTTAAACGCTTTGCGACACAAGGACCATTATCAAGGTCTAAATTAAAATGAAAAAACTCAAAACCCTGTCCCTTACGTTTACGCTCCAGATACGCTTGTGCCAATAGATCATATTGAGCGAACAATTGAGGAAGATGCTCTTTCGTAAGAGCATAATCACAGTCCTGGGCTACAACAGGCTCCACGGATAATTGGGTGAATCCTTTATCAGCGATATCTAGTACATCCGCAGCAAAATCTAAATTATGAGCCGTAAAAGTACCTCGCAGATAATAATTCTGACCGTTGCGAGACTCAATGGTTTTAGTTACATTCTTCAAAATCATATCATAACTGCCGGCACCATTTACAAAGGGACGCATGTTGTCGTGCACTTCGCGCCGTCCATCTAAACTAAGTACCAGGCTAATATTATTATCATTTAAATACTGGTTGATCTCTTCATTTAAAAGTACACCATTGGTCGTCAAGGTCAGTTTAAACTTTTTACCAGTCTCATTTTCACGACGACGAATATAGGATACCGCATGACGCACTGTACTCATATTCATAAGAGGTTCACCGCCGAAAAAGTCAATCTCGCTGTTAATGCGTGGTCCACTGTTTTCAATAATGAACTCTACCGCTCTTTCGGCTACTTCCTTACTCATCAAACCACGGGTATGCCCAAAGTCTCCTGTCCCAGCAAAGCAATAGTTACAGCGTAAATTACAGTCATGAGCTACATGTAAACACACAGACTTTACTAAGGCCTTCTGACTAAAATGCAGCGGTACTTCTACCATCTTGGAAAACAATTTATCCTCATCCATTAATTGATGCAGTTCTGCTAATACTTCCTTTATTTCTTCAACCGCGTAATGAGTAGAGAATTCTGCCAATACCGCTTCATCATTACTGCCATCAAAAACATCCATCATATCATAAACCAATTTATCTACAACGTGGACAGCTCCACTGTTAATATCTAATATAATATATAGACCATTTAAATAAAACTTATGTATACTCATTTTTGTTATTCACCTTTAAGCCAAATTATTTGTGGTTGATTCATTACTTAAGAAGAGACTTGGCTTACGCCAAGTCCTAAGACGCAGGCAAAAGCCTTCGCCGCTCTTACTTGAAATCAAGCCCTCTGCCATTAGGACAGAGGGCTGTCTTGACGGTCTACTTTTGGCAGACCTGATTGCCAACGGTGCATGATGTCTTGCAGGCCGATTGGCAGGAAGTCTGGCACTCTCCACAGCCACCAGTATGTACAGTTTCCTGTAAAGAAGCTTTATTAACAGTAATAATATGCTTTGCCATGATAAATCCCTCCTTGCCCATAATTTTATTTCTTGCTTTACCTATTTTATACGTTTTTGCAATACTAAGCAATAGCTATTAAAAATTGCCTTATCGATATCAGAATTCCTTAAAAACGCTGACACTTTCTTTTAAAATAAAGCCTTTTGAAACGCGAAGATGCGAAGGGGGCTAAGGTCACGAAAGGAGGATATTTTTTTACTTCGCGACCTTCCTGCTCTTCGCGTCTTCGTGTTTCAAAATGTTTTTCCCTACGAGTCCACCCCTTAAAAAGGTTATTTATTTCAAGACCTTTGCGAGGCACGAAGCAATCTCGACTTACTATTATGCCTGTGCTTGGACGGCTGTCATGGCAATGACTCCAACAATGTCTTCTGCCTTGCAGCCTCTTGATAAGTCATTAATCGGTTTGGCAAGTCCCTGGGTAACAGGTCCATAAGCTTGGGCTTTTGCAAGCCGCTCCACAAGTTTATAACCAATATTTCCTGCATTGAGATCCGGGAATATCAGCACATTGGCCTTGCCTGCTACCGTACTATTTGGTGCTTTTAACTTAGCCGTACTAGCAACCAATGCTGCATCTACCTGCATTTCTCCATCAATAAGCAGAGCAGGTGCCTTTTGTTTTGCCAAGGCAGTCGCTTGTACCACCTTTTGGGTGAGGACACTATTGGCACTGCCATAGGTTGAATAGGAAAGCATAGCGACACTGGGGGTAATGCCAAGCAGATTCTGCATAGTATTAGCAGATGAAATTGCAATCTCAGAAAGCTGCTCTGCATTCGGATTTTCATTTAAACCGCAATCCGAGAATAAGAATACTCCATCCTCTCCATATTCACAATCAGGTATTACCATAATAAAAAAGGATGAAACCAAGCTGGTACCCGGTGCAGTCTTAATAATTTGCAGGGCAGGTCTTAGCGTGTCTGCCGTAGAATGAATGGCTCCAGAAACCAATCCGTCTGCATCATTATGTTTAATCATCATGTTGCCAAAATAAACAGGATCTTTCATTGTCTCCCTTGCCTCTTCTATTGTAAGTCCTTTGGACTTTCTTAATTCATAAAAACCTTGGGCATATTCTTCGCGTTTTTCTGCCGCTTCCACATCAATAATGGTAACCTGAGATAAATCAATATTCCCAGCGGCTTTCAAGATCTCTTCTTTACTTCCTACCAAAATAATTTCGGCAAGTCCCTCTGCTGCTGCAACGCTGGCGGCAGTCAAAACCCGCAGGTCAGTCCCTTCCGGTAAAACGATTTTCTTTTTACTGAGCTTTGCTTTTTGCTTCATCTTATCAATAAAACTCATCACTAACCCTCTCCTCGTTTCTCAATTATCACTTTGATTCGAAAGCATCAAAAAAAACAACTTGACGCAAATAGAGTTACAACCTTTTTTTATTATATCATACTTTTTCGACACTAGAATGCTTTATACTACATTTTCCATCCCATCGGTGTTTTTTCATATCTACACATCCATCTTTAGTAAATGCAATGCCCTCTGCTTCAAGCAGCTGACGCTGCACATCTTTGCCGCCAAAGGCAAACCCATCTGTAAGACTGCCATTTTGAAAAACGACTCTATGACAAGGTAATACCCCATGATAAGGATTGCGGTGCATGGCATAGCCTACCGCGCGAGATGCCCGATAACTTCCGGCCATTGAAGCAACTTGGCCATAGGAAACCACCTTTCCTTCCGGGATACGGCTGACAATCTCATAAACTTTGCTGTTAAACCCCATAAAAATCACCTTCATATTCTATAATAACTCCATTATATCTTCAAATAACCTGTTTGCCATCATCTTATAGAATAAACATTTCCAATCGATCATAATAGGTTGATTTTTCTACACATTAAGCCTTATTTATACGCCATTGCCTTCATGTCTTGATTGAGCTCACCACCCATATCTTTAATTGCTTCCAGTGCGGAATGGATTTTTCCAATCGACATTTCTTCTTCTTTTGATTTATTCGACGCCTGCATAAATACATTTTGATTATAATCAATGACTTGTGCCAATTCTTCTAACGTTGGTGCAATTTTATTTACAAATCCTATGACTTCCTGAATGGAAGAATGGATTTTCTCTGTTGACGTTTTGCTCTCACCTGCTAATTTTCCGATTTCGCGCGCTACTACAGCAAAACCACGCCCTTGCTCACCAACCCTCGCCGCCTCGATTGTCGCATTGAGCGCCAGTAGATTAGTCTGTGCCGAAATATGTTTAATTGCCCCCGTCACATCACCGATATTTTGGGTTGCTTCCAATAAATTTTGTGCAAGGTCTTTCAACGTCGTCAATCTTTCTTTTTCATTGCTCATGTCCTCATTAATCTGACTAAAATGCTCCGACTCTTGACGGAATACTTTTTTTAAATGATTGGAAATATTGGTAATCTCACTTAAATTTCCGTATAACTGCTGCATTTTATCAGTGAAATTCTCCAGCATTTGGCGATGATCCTTCGATACAGCCCATTGCATCAACTCACAGGCTGATTCAAGACTAGCTGTGCGAAGTGCACCAATAATCACAGCATCTTTGCGAATATATGCCCCGTATTTGCGCCGCATCACACCATTTTGACCAACGGTATTTTCTACTCCAATGATGTATTTGGCACCCTTTAATTTTTCTTCAACTTCCTGCTCACTCAAAGCCGCAGTTTGGATAATTTCCATATTGACGTGCTCAATATAATTCTCCTTACAGCGCATAATCAACCAATTCGCATAGTTAATCGAATCGCTGAACAAATACGCCGTTTCCCCTGCCGGTATCCGTGCAACCCGCGAAAAGAAAGCCGTGGTAGGCACTAAATCAATGCCGACAATTTTTTCCCGTGGCACTCTTTCAGCAACTTTTTCCTTCATCGTGGCCACACAAACGACTAAATCCACATGATCCAAATTGCTCGGTAATTCTGTCGTCAGGCAAACATGCCCCACCGCGTTCTCACCTAGCACCCGAACCACCGCATCATGTACTTCTTGGGCACTAAATTTCCCCCGCGCCGTCCCAATAAAAAAAATCTTTTCCTGCATTTTTTTCTCCTCATTTCATCGTAAAATTCAAAGATGACAAACCTGAACTATGTGGAACAGGTTTGTCATCTTCTTAAAAATTAAAATTTCGTACTAACTTGGAAACGATAATAATTGTCAGCATCTTTACCGGTGCTTTTCTTTTCCATATTAAAACCGGTTAAAAATTCTGCTAAAACATTTTCCGTTACGACATAATGCAAGCTCAGCCCCGGCCCCTTAACGTCATTACAGGGGATATTAATACTTTTATTTAATGTACCCGGTACATTTCCCTTATCAACATCTGCATAATACAAACGTGCTTCATAAGAATGTTCTTTGCTATAATTTGCATTGCCATAACTTAAGGTGAAAAATTTCCCTACTGGCTTATCATCAATCGCTACGTTTTTACTGTAATCACCAGCTAAACTCCAGTTCTTGCCGATATCGCTCTTAAAGCCTAAACCGGTAACTTCATAATCCACCGGGCTGGCATCCGCATTTGTTTCTCTGATATGCCATGCCTGTAACGCTGTAGCTCTACTGGGCTTGTATCCCAATTTAAGAAATACATTCTTTTCTATTTTATTGGCTGTAGTCCGTTTCCCATCGGTGGAACTATTATTGTCTTTTGCACCGCCCCAATCACCAAAGCCAGTCGATATTTTTACGACTTTACCTGTCGTGACTTCGATACCATCATACATACCAAGACTGCCTGCCGAAGACCAATAGCCCGTTGTACCAAAGCTATGTCCAAAGCGACCCAGCTTTATGGAAGAATTCTTATCGCCATAAAGATTATTAAATTGCATATATGCATTGTCAATTTTGTTATAAATATCTTTACTGCCAGTCGTACCCATTTCATTTTCATTCATAACAATCCCGCGAACTCTGAAAAAAGCATTCTTATTGATTTGCTTTTCCAGGTTTAGCCGAACTCTCTGTTCAAAACTATAACCATCCCCGGAATCTACTGACCGTACCCTTGCATCACCATAGAATTTCAATTCATTGTCCTTGCTTTTCTTAATGGTTTCCTCCGTTTTTTTCTGTTTTACCTCCTGTGTTTTTAACTGTTTTTCGACTACTGCTAAACGCGTTTTTAACGCACTTAGTTCAGCTTGTTGTTCCTCAAGTGTCGGTTCTGCAGCATATACACTGCCGCTAAGTCCCATGATAAGCGCTGCGGTGACGCAAGTAAGAACATGTTTTTTCATCAATAAATCCCCCTTAAAATTCTCAATACATATCAATTTCATTACCTGTTTTGATATCAATTGCTTTTTGCTTATCCTGTGGTACAGGAATGGTTTGATTCATTGGCGGCTCAATGCCTTTTTCTACCCAATCCACCAACATATCAAATGCTTGGTGAGAGTATGGTAAAATTGGCTGCATTAAATGATTTTTATCGACTTTGGGGTCGCCGACAATCGCATCTGTATGATGAGCATGGTCAATAAGGTATAAACGATGAATAGCAGCTTTCCCTTTTTCCGCAATCATTTTGCTATAGTAAACAGAATTATAGTTTGGATTGATCTGGACATCCCAAGTACCATGTAAAGTAATCATTGGCTTTTTAATATTACCTGTTAACGCAAAAGGTTTAATATTATTTTTAACTTTTTGAGGACGATTGTGCCAATTATAATTCGCATAATCTTCCGGGTGCTGTCCATATTCCGACCAGTCACGATATTTCCATTCCGGATCATACTTCATCCGAAGAGAATCATCCAATAAACCTTTGCCGCCTCTGATCGTTTTATCGATTAAAAAATCCGATTGTTCCGGCAGTCCATAATGAGCTCTCGCCGCTGCTTTTTCTTCTGCCGTTGCTTTAGGATCACGAATGATATTTATATCTCTGTATTGGTCTATCTTGATGCTGATATTGTTAACTTCCGGTGTCCAAAGAACGCCCATCCAGTCAATGCCGCCATCATAGAGACCTCCGTCATTCTCCAGTGCATAGCGGGTAACATAGCCGCCATTGGATTGTCCGTTGATGTAGGTATATTTAGGACCAACGCCTTTTAGTTTTTTCAGTGCATCTTTTGCTGCCACTGTAAGCTCATGCATTCTTTTATTCCACGTAGCAATGCCGTCTTCTGGATGCAGAAAAGCAGTTCTGCCACGCCAAGCTTCTTTAATTTGACCTTGAGTAGTAGGAATAATTTCACCACGGGCGCTTTTATCCGTATAGGCATAGGCATATGAATTTCCATTTTCATCGAATTTGGTTAGAATATAATCGCTTAATCTTTGATCTGCCGACAATTCACTGCCCGTTCCACCCGGAGCGCCAACAACGAGTCTGCCATTCCATTTATCCGGAATACGCATCACAAAATGAGCATCACCAATAATTCCTTTGATTTGAATTCCCGGCACTATGCCTTTCGCTACCGTCCAGTCCGGACGTGACGGCTTACCTGCAGCATCCCAGTTACTATAGTTACGGCCATCATTTTTTAATGACTCGGCAAAAGCTTTATTCTGCGCTGGATTATTCGTCGTCATATCGTCCAAATGCTCTACTTTTACATCATGTGCACCATCAATGAAATTCGACATTGCCTGCACATTCGGCGTAATCAGAAATCCGCTCATAATCACTGCACAGATGAGTATTATTTCTTTAATTAGATTGTTTTTTGCAAATTTTCTCATTATTTACCCCCCTCTAATTTCCTGTTTTTTGAACTGCTGTCCGATTTTCAAGAACAAAACCGAGCAGCAGTTCAACGATCAACTTACTTTTTCCAATTGACCACATAGGCAATTATCTTACATAGCAGTTCATAACGCGGCACTACCGTATCAATTTCCAAGTACTCTTGCGAGCTGTGCGCACCTCCTCCAACTGGACCTAAGCCATCAATGGTCGGTGTACCCGCTGCTGCTGAAAAGCTTCCATCAGAGCCGCCGCCGCTTGCTGTCCAGCCAAAATCTATCTGGAGTGACTTGCCGATTTCATCAATTGCATGAACAAGTTCTTCCGTTTTTTCACTTGGCACCATTGATGGACGTGTAATTCCGCCCACAACATTAGCTGTCGTTCCTGCCACATGTGGCTGCGCAGCCAAATCCTTCATCAACTGCTCAATCACTGTCACTGCTTTTTCATCATAGAATCGAATATCCAGTTCTGCTTTTGCCTTATCCGGTACAGTACTAATCGAAGTACCACCGGAAATTTTTCCGATATTCAGCGTAGTTTCCTTGGCATAATCCGTTCTGCCTTGCAGAGCCAAAACCCAATGCGCAATCTCTTCTATGGCATTGCGGCCCTTTTGATGATCTATGCCGGCATGAGCTGCAACTCCGTCGACTTCAATATAATAACGGCCAATCCCCTTTCGCTTATGCACTAGATTTCCATTGGCACGTGCCGCTTCAATCACCAACGTGCATTTACTTTGTTTTGCCAATTCTTCCGAATGGAATTTTGAATACTTCGAGCTGATGCCCTCATGGTCGCTGTTTAAAAAAACACAAACTGCCTGATCCTCCAGTTTTCCCATCGTTTCCAGTGCGGCCAAAGCGTAGAAGCCACTGAGCAAACCAGCTTTACAGTCAACGACACCAGGCCCGTAAGCGCGTCCATCGTTAATGAAAAATGGTCTCTCTTTTGCAGTACCAATTGGAAATACCGTATCCATGTGAGCCAAAATCAGCACCTCATACTGTTCTGCCGCTTTATTGGTAATTTCAAGACAAGGGCCAATTGTGTTATTAAACTGATGTTCTTTAACCTGCCAGCCTAAAGAGCGATATTTTGCTGTCATAAATTCTGCGATTTTTGCTGTACCTGCTGCATCAGAAGATACACTATCAATATTCACTAAGTATTCAAGTTCTTCTAAATAGCTGGATATTTCTAATTTTCTTACTTCCATAACACAATCCCCCTTTTTCTTTTTTTATTAAATCAGCATCAAGGATGCTATCGTTGTCACGATTAACCCTGCACCTAAGGGAATCATCGTTCTTTTCGCAATATCAAAGGGTGAAACCATCGCAATACCCGCAACCGCAATCATAACTGCTGAAATAGGGGAGATCGATCTGGCAAGCGTTGCTGAAAACTGCATCGGAATGAGCATTTCCACTGGATTTACCCCATGATGGGCTGCTATGACAGGTGCTAGCCCTGCAAAGGAGAAAACCGCCGCATCCCCCGAACCAGTTAAGATCGTCGCACCGGCAATAACTGTCTGTAATAGAATCGTCATCGCCTCTTCGCCAAAACCAGCAGTTTTAGAAGCATTGATTACCGTGTCTACGGCACCAACGGCATTTAAGCCATTGGCGAACAATTCCCCGGCTATAACCAGGGTAACCACCGTGGCAAAGGCACTGCCCATACCGTCAAAGAATTTTTGTATGCCTTTAAATACTTCTTTTAAATCCTGAGTACGAAAAAATTCAAAGACCATTGAGACAAAAAGGCCAAAGAACATCGCGCTGACTAAGCTCATTTTAAGTTTTGAACCAACCACTGGACTGAAAATAAAGATCATTAGCAGTGGCAAGATTGGTAATATTGCGTAAATTTTCGGCGGCAATTCGCCTTCGTTCACTTCCATTTTTTCAGCACTGGCTGTATTTTCCTTTTTGTCAAAATAGCGCTGTACGATCGAATGCAATACTGCGATCGTAAGAATAACCGGAATAGCAACCACCAATTGATAAGTAATGAAATAATCAACGACGTCAATGCCAGCTGTCTTTGCCATTAAATTTGACGTTGCCGCTGCCGGTCCCAAGTCGATACAGGAGGCACTGACAATAACCGCTGCTGCCGCCCCCCGGGATACACCCAAGCTAAGTAAGATTGGAAACATCGTCGCCATAAGTAATACACCAAGTCCTGCTGCGCTGGTAATTGCCATTTTCATCATCTGCCCGATAAGATAAGCAAAAGCTAATACTACATAGGGTGAACGAATCAACTGCAGCGGTTTTACACCAATATGAACAAATACCCTGCTTGCACCTATATAATCCATATATTTAACAAAACCGGTAACCGACATGATCATCAATCCCAAACCGGCGACACGATTACTTGCTAAATCTTCAATAACTTTAAAAATATCAAGCCATGGATTTCCCATACTTTGCTTTGCTGCTATAATCGGATTACCAATCATAATTGCACTGGCAATAAGAATCATGCCACCCAATAAAATTACCGTCTGAGGCTTATATTTTTTATAAACCAGATAAGCAATCAGTAGAATAACTAAAGTTGCAACGATTACTCCAACCATAATACTACTCCTTTCTTTCCATGAACATTTTATCATTTATTAAAATATTCAGATTAATTTGTGTGCGCACACTCTTCATTAAGCCATTTATTGTCTGGCCTTAACAGTTAACTTATCTTCATAATACTGCGTGCTTTCACGAAAGTACAATTCGTATTTCTACTATCATCATTAGAAAAAAAAATTGTAACATAGTCCACAATAATGATATGATATATTGACATAATTATAATATGAGTTGAAAATAGGGTATCAATTAACGCTAAACCTTTGGGGTGATTTACTTGCTGTTAAAACAAATACAATATTTTCTCGCAGTTGCCGAGTGCAAACATTTCACTCGCGCCGCTGATCAGCTTTTCGTCTCTCAGTCGGCCTTATCCCAACAAATTACTAAATTAGAAAATGACTTAGGCATGAAACTTATCAACCGCGTCAAACACCCTATTCAATTGACTCCCGCCGGACAGGACTTTATGCTATATGCAAAAAAAATCACCCACGAAGTTGAACAAATGCATCAGAATCTGCAAAAGCACCTATCAGTTGAAAAACGAACAATTCATCTCGGTGTCATTACGGGACTTGGCAATATCAACATCGCCAGTATCTTTACCGCTTTTAACAGCGTACATCCCAACATCAAATTCGCCGTCACCAATGAACTCAGCAAAGAACTTTGCAAGCTGCTCTGCGAAGGCAATATTGATCTGGCACTTTTTGCTGCACCTCATGATATTGATAGTTACAATTTTGAAGTTCATCCCTTAGAAAAGGAAGAGTTCGTTCTCATCACACCGGCGAATCATCCATTCTCCCAAAAAGAAACGATTAAATTAAGCGAAACCGCCAACGAGAATTTTATTTTCCCGACAAAGAAAAATGTATCTTATGACATTTTCTTCACCGAATGCCGCAAAGCCGGCTTCACGCCCAAAATCGTAAGTGAATGTAATGGCCCCGGTAGAAGAATTGACCTCGTCCAAGCTGGTCTAGGCATCGCATTCATCTCCCTAAGCGGTCTGCAGTACTACAACAACAGTGCCAGTCTCTCCACTGTCCGCCTAGTAGATCCCTTCTACAAACACATCGTCCTCGCCCGAACCAAACAAGAAAAAGCTTCCATGTCATTGCTTATGTTTTGGCAATACATTCAGCAATGGAAATAAAAAAAGAACCATTTTCAGGCTCAACATGAGCTTGAAGATGGTTCTTCTATTTTCGACTTTCACCATAACGAACGGCAATTATGCCGTAATCAAATGCTTGCCATCCTTAATGACTACCTGACCATCAATCGTCAGGGTAGGACTCAGCAGGATGCCATCCAAATGCATCGGCACCTGACAGGTACCGCCAAATCCGAAATTATTACCCAAAGCAATATGAACCGTTCCCATAACCTTTTCATCTTCAAGAACTCGCCCGGACAGGATCGCCTGATCATTGGTACCAATGCCCAACTCTGCAATATTACAAGCCAACTTGCCATACTCGTTCAGCATAGCTTCCAGCTTTTCAGTCTCTTTGCCGCCTTCTACTTTTGTTACATAACCTTTTTCTACCGTAAGCTTAATGGGGGATTCCAGAACACCAATACCTGCCATGGCGCCATCAATAATGATGATGCCTTCTGCCGTTCCCTCTACAGGGGCGACATAAGCTTCACCTGCTGGCAGATTGCTAAAATCACCTGCTGTATGATTGATACCTGTATCTGCATGACCTTGTCTGCCTGAGATGGATAAAGTCAAATCAGTACCAGCCAATGTAGAAATATGTACTGCTTTACCCTCGCTAAGCAGCTTGGCAAACCGTTGGCTTAGCTCTGCAATATGCTGATAATCAGCACTTAACGTACGCTGCATGATATCTTCTGTAATACCAGGCAGAGTAGCAATCCGCGCCCCCTTCTGACTAGCCTCTTTCCGGGCTTTCGTATGGGAGAAGGAGCAGGAGGTGGCACCTAAAATGACATCAGCATGTAACATTGCCGCAGCAATAGCGGGTGGTGGCTCTACACCGTCATTTTTACGTGGCAGCATTTCAATATATAGAGCCTCCGCTCCAGCTTCCACAGCCTTTTCCCATAATGCTCTCCCAACATTGCGGGTTGGCTCATCAGTAACCACAAGAACGGTTTCTCCCTTTTTAACCGCCATACATTGGCGGATTGCAATTTCTGCGCTTTTTTCCAAATGCTTTGTCATAATCTCATCATCCTCATGTCAAGTTATCGTTCTATGGTTGTCAAAAGATACTTGGGTGTTTTTCCCTGGTCGTTCTTAACAACCAGTCCACGGCTAATCATCTGACGCAGCACGGCATCAGTAGCGGCCCGGGCATCTTCCACTTGCAGCTTATAGCCTTGCAATTGTCCCCCCACACTAAGATCACCAATCGATTTAGCAATTTCTTTCAGCGTCGCACCATGAATCTGACTGGCAAGGAGGGTCTGAATTCTAGCTTCGATTGCCTGCCCCATCTGCGCATGCAAACGGCGCGGAGTGCTGCGGGACTTTCGATATCCCCAGACATACAAGATAGCGCCCATAACAGCAAATCCTAACGTTCCCATTATAAAACCTTCAATCGGCAATACAATCCCCCTCCTTTTCTAATCCTGCAGGTTAATTAGTTTTCTGCCGATTAGAATTCTTAAAAAAACAATCAGCCGCTCCATGACAGGCTCCGCTTCCGTACCAAACTCTTCACTCATTAATCTGGCAATATCACCTACGGTGTACTCACCATTACAGTGAAACCAGACAAAGGAGCCATAGGAATCAAGATTAAAATAGGTTTGTGCCGGTGTCCGAAAAAAGCGGGTGCAAAGTTTACTAATCCAATGATTATGGTGAACAACCAAACGTGATTCATTGCCCACCTCAGCCGCCACATGGGGGCGGCCGATAGGGCGTTTCAACAATAAATTATTTCGCTGTTTCATAAACAATTTCCTTCAAGATTTTTTTCTTTCCCCAAATACAATGTTTCTAATTTTCTTTATCCAACTTATAAGTCAGGCAATGCCGCAGGAAGGCAATTGCCAATATCACGAAAATCCCCATCGATACTTCATTGAGCATACCGCCCCACTTCATATCCATAGAAATATCAACTCCTTGGTACACCATAAGTGCCAGGACAACGCCCATTAACGAATCACCGGCAATTAAGCCAGAAGCAAGTAAGATTCCTTCTTCTGTACGTCTTTTCAATTGATCTGCATTTTTTATTACCTTCGTCATAATTAAGCTGAGCAGACCACCGGTAGCAATCGCTGCATTTAGGTGAATTGGCAGATACATACCTACTGCAAAAGCCAACACAGAAATTCCCAGCAATTCAGCAACAACTGCCACAGAGGCACCGATACCAACTAACGCCCAAGGCAAAGAACCATCGATAACACCCTTGACAACCAGTGACATCAATGTAGCCTGTGGTGCGGCCAATTCTTTCGTGCCAAAACCATAAGCGCTATTTAACATCGTCAGCGTCCAGCCAATAACAGCAGCGGATGCAACAACACCAATTAAAAGAGCATATTGCTGGCGATAAGGAGTGGCACCAACTAAAAAGGCTGTTTTTAAATCCTGAGAAGTATCCCCCGCCATTGCAATGGAGATACAAACTAGAGCTCCAATGCTAAGAGCTGCCAGCATACCTTCAATACCCGTGAAACCCATTGCTTTTAGCAGTACACTTACTATAATCAAAGTGCCAATGGTCATTCCGGAAACCGGATTACTGGAAGAACCGATCAGACCTACGATACGGGAAGACACCGTGGTGAAGAAAAAGCCGAACAGCACCACCATAATCCCTCCGATTACGCCCATATGAAGCTGAGGCAGGAAGGCACACGCAAGAAAGATAACGACTGCACCAATTAAAATAATGGACATCGGCATATCTTTTTGCGTTCTAAGATTTTCGTCACCAGAACCGCCGCCTTTTGTCAGCCCCCCAAGAGAAGCCTTAAAAGAACTAAAAATGGTAGGTAAAGACTTAATCAGGCTAAACATACCGCCTACAGCTACGCCGCCTGCGCCAATATAACGAATATACTTACTCCATAAATCCCAATGATCCATTTGGGAAATGGGTGTAGTTGCTGGAAATACCGGTGCTGTTAAACCGCTGCCGAAATAAGCAATCAGCGGCATAAGGACCATCCAGCTAAGAAAGCTGCCAGCAAACATAGTAAAAGCCGCCCGGGGTCCGATAATAAAGCCTACGCCCAGCAAAGCTGGCAGGACATCAAATCCGATAGCCGCGCCCTTGAGACCTGGAATCGGCCACTCAGGGTTTTCATTCCAAATACCCATGGCCCCCATTAGAAATTTATATCCTGCACCGATACCAATTCCAGCAAATACTGTTTTCGCACCAGTGCCTCCTTGGTCACCTACAACCAGCACTTCTGCACAGGCAGTACCTTCCGGATATGGAAGATTATGATGCTCATCCACAATCAAATAACGACGCAGCGGAATCATGAGCAACACGCCAAGAGAACCACCAAGTAATGCCATCAATGTCATTGTCATCATATCAGGTGCGTATCCCCATAGGAACAGGGCCGGTACAGTAAAAATCATACCTGCAGCCACGGCCTCACCCGAGGAAGCAATAGACTGGGCTACCGTGTTCTCCAAAATCGTTCCTCTTTTTAATATTCCTTTCAAGATCCCCATAGAAATAACTGCTGCCGGAATGGTAGCGCTTACGGTCATCCCAGCCTTTAGACCAAGATACGCATTTGCCATACCGAACACAATTGCTAAAATAAAACCGATAATAATTGCTGTTGCTGTAAACTCGGGAATGACTTTGTCTGCTGGTACGTAAGGAACATACTCCTTCCCTGACACATTCAGATAATCTAACCTTCGTTCTTCACTACTCATCGACTATCCCCCCCTTAAATTAGTATGAAAATATTGGCAGAATAATCATACTTCTTACAGGGAATCTGTGTCATTGTCACAATGGCACAAAGAAAAACAAAGTATCTTTGTTACAAAGTTACAACGTACTATATTTTTAGCGTGCTCATTATACATACTTTGGTTTTATATTATTTTTAATTAAAATGGATCAATATTTTATTTCAAGGAAAAACCTTTCGTATCTTGAGTGCCAATTGCAAATTAAAGCGGACTTCCGAGTCGTCCAAATCCACTCCCAATATATCCTGAATCCTCTTTAATCGATATGTCATACTGTTGCGATGAAGATATAAAAGTTGAGCGGCTTTGAAAATATTTCCATTGGCATTGAAATATGCCTCCAAGGTTTTTACAAATTCACTTCGGGTTAAGGTATCCAAATGATCAAACCGGCCTAAAATCGCCTCATAGTATTCCTTCAACTCCGGCATATCCTTTAGCTTTGTAAGAATTTGATATACTCCTAAATCCCAAAAGCAATATACCCTTGCCAGTGGGTCTAAAATTCGTCCGATCTCCAGAGTCTCCCTGGCCTCACGATAAGCTGAGGGCAGCTGCCTGTAGTCCTCGCAAACCCGGCTCACTCCTACCGCAATTTCAAGCTCCGGAGCAAATCGCAGTAATTCCTGCTTGATTATCTCTACCCGCTGCATAGCCTGCTCCCTAGCGTGGCTATTGACCGTCATTGGACAAAGAACCGTGATCCACTCCTGTTTGCAAGCTACCAGTAAATCCTTTTGCTTTGCCATTAATTGATCGATTAGTATTGCCAGATCCCGCTGTTTACTAGCTGCCTCTTCCTGAACACTGCCTGCAAAATGTCTCCGCCGATATTCCTCTAAATTCACCAATTCAATCTGAATTATACTCCACGTCATATGTAAAGAAATCTGCAGCGATTTTGCCTGTTCCACTACTTCCTGATCCAGGGGCAGCTGCCCTTCCAATACATGAAATAAAAAATCATTGCGCTGACGGCGGGCAACCTCTTCCTCCACTACCTGCTTATAAATGGCCATTCCCGTTACAGTAGCAGCCTGTACCAATGCCCCCCAGTCTTCTTCCCGCATTCGATGGTAATCCTCCAATACGGCGATGTATCCAAGGATTTCATCATTGACCAAAACGGGTACCACCACCCAGGCCTGCTCACCTTGTTTACTGAATAAGACTTCCACACGGTCCGCTTTCTTAGTCTTGCGTATCTTATCAATAAAGCCTGTTCGTTCCAGATTATACAAATATTGATCCAGCGTTCTTCCCACATATGCCTTACGTTTGTGATTTTTATGCTCCTTTTCCCAAAAGGCAAACGAAAGCAATGAAAAATTCTGATCCGCTACAATGATGGTATTGCCCATCAAATTTGCAATGGTTTGTGAAATTTGCTGCAAATTCGCGCCGGAAAATGCTACTTGCGTAAGCTGTCTTTGGATTTCCTGAGAACGTCTTAAGATTGCGCTTTGCTGCAAAAAAATCTGTTCCAAACCTTCTCTAATAATATTGGCAAACACAGCCCCCTGAGGCAATTCTACAATGGGAAATTGCAGACGATTCGCCTCTTCAATCATTCGGGAAGATAGCAGAGTCAGATAGCGGCCAGGCTCAACAACAAGTCCGGCTGCTCCGATATCTTCCATATGAGCAATCAAAGTTTCCTGCAGCTGCTCATTTTCATGAAATGCAAACCCACTGGTAAGATATAAGACTCGTGGTTTAATCAGCACATCAATATCAGGATGTTCCAGTACATCAATATATTCCACTTCCCGGATAAGTCCCCGCACACCCGCCAAGGTATGGGATAGCTTGAAGGTTGGCAATTTTAACAAATCCTCTACCCGGACAGCCACATACATCATCTCCGTCCATTCAAATTCTCCCGGGACAAGGGGACGACAGGTTCCTTGTCCCACTACGTCCTGTCAATCACACTCTTTGAGATCCCAGTTACCCTTGCCAATTGTCTTAGGGTGACACCCTTGTGCTCTTTCATTTTTCTTATCACAGCATCCCGCTGTTCTCTTGTCAGTCGTTGCAATTCACTAATTGCAGCAATTCCTAATCCTTTCATATATTCCACGACCTCTGTATCCGATACATGCAGCCGTTCCTCATAGTCTAAGCATGCATCTGAATTTTTCTCCTTAGTGTGGCCTTTAAATAATTCCGCAGCTTTCCTTCTATCCTCTGAAAACATATCTAATGCAAAGTCAATATTGACGATAGTAGGAGTGCCAGTATACTCATGATAGCTGCTCCACAAGTATTTTCTGATATCCTTCGCAATTCCTGCTTTCATCGGATTTTGATGAATATATCGCAATGCCATAAGAAAATAGGCATCTGTTTCTATTACTTCACTTTTAAAACGCTCCTGAAACAAGTGCCCGCATCGTTCATATTTTTGATTATACCAATATACATAGCTGCTGCTGATTCGTTTTATTACTTGCGATATGGATTCCTCATTTTCTCGTATCAGTAAATGAATGTGGTTATCCATCAGACAATAACCATACAGCATGTAATTACTAACCCTTTTGTAATACCCTAACGTTTCAATAAACTTCTGTCGGTCTTCATCATTTTCGAATATCGTTTGCTTGTTAATTCCTCTTAAAATTAAATGATAGATTCCACTTCTGCTTCTCTCACGAGCCTGCCTTGGCATGGTATCACCTCAACTTATAGTATAGCATCTTTATTTTTCTGGGACAATGAACCTGTCCCCCCGTCCCAAGCAGGTTATTCCCCGGCTTTGTCCTTATTATAAAAATGACTCATCATTTCTTCAGGAACCATACTCCCCCCAGTAGCCCAGACAATATGCGTGGCATTTTTCATTTTCGATCTAAGATTGCTTTGTTCTAAATATTGCCTGCCTTTTGATTCTGCAAATAATTTAACGGGGCCAGCGAAACCTGCTAATGCAGATGGCTCAAGATAGATTCCTTCGGAATCCGCCAGCCTTCTGAGCAGTCGATATAATTCTTGATCTTGTATGGTAAAGACGCCGCTAATATCCTTCTCAAGAGTCTTCCCTACAAATCCCGATGGTCTGCCAACAGCAAGACCATCGGCATCAGTCACATTGTCAATTCCAAATTCTTGAACCGACACTTTGTCATGCAGCCTCGTCATAAGTCCCAGCAGCATGGCAGGAGAGTGAGTCGGTTCTGCAAAAAAGCAATGAACATGATCATCAAATACGGTCTTTAAACCAAAGGTAATACCGCCAGGTGCACCACCAACGCCGCAAGGAAGATAAACGAACAATGGATGGTCTTGGTCAACAAGAATCTGCAAATGCTCCAGCTGCTGTTTAAGCCTTTTGCCTGCAACAGCATAACCTAAAAATAGATTCTGAGAGTTTTCATCATCAATAAAGTAACTATTTTCTTCCTGTTGTGCTTGGATTCTACCTGCCTCAACGGCTTGAGCATAATCTGAATCATATTCCAATACAGTAACACCTTTTTCTCTGAGCAAATCCTTCTTCCACTGTTTGGCATCTGATGACATGTGAACAATCACTTTAAACCCTAATATAGCACCCATAATACCAATGCTAAGACCTAAATTTCCTGTCGATCCTACAACAATTGAATATCCGGAAAATAGCTCTCTGCATTTTTCACTAGCAAGAATCGTATAGTCATCAGTTTCAACTACTATCCTTTTTTCAATTGCTATATCCTCGGCGATTTTCAATACTTCATAAATACCGCCTCGTGCTTTAACCGACCCCGAAATGGGCAGATGACTATCGCACTTAAGATATAAGGAACCACTGATCTCTTGATTATATAACGCCTTAAGCTCTTCTTTCATTTTATCAATCTTCACAAGAGGCGATTCAATGATCCCCTTTGTTTCGCTAGTTTTCGGGAATACCTTTGCAATATATGGAGCAAATCTAAGAAGCCTTTTTTCCGCATCTTGGATATCAACTTCGCTTAAAATCGGGGTTATGATTCTGTCACTAGAACCTACATACTGAGGGTTTGTCCAAAACACTTCATGAGTCCTAATAATCTGCTCCAATAGTGGATGTTCCCTCTTCCATTCATCCATGCTTTTTCCTTGAATACGATTTTTCACTCTACATCCCCCCAAAACATATCCTTTACCGCACTTTGAAAAAATAAAAAGAAATGACTGTTTATATCTTTCTATTTTTTACCATATTTACAGTATATCACACCTTTTTATTTTTGGGACAATGAACCTGTCCCTGTCTTCACATAAGCGCATAATGATCCTTTCCAACATTTTATTTTTTACAAATAAGTTCCAAAATCATCCAGGCTAATAAATCTACTGATAAAACTTTTTTCTGCATATATGTAGCTGTAAGAGGTGGTTGCAGTGTGAAAACTATATATATTGCCAAAAGACAAATTATCTTATGTTTGTTATTTATGCTGCTGATAATTGGTACACTATATGCAGACGATGATAGGACTCATAAACTTTCCGGCAAAATCATTGTCGTGGATGCTGGCCACGGTGGCATTGACACTGGTGCAAATCACTCAGGTGTTCTTGAAAAAGACATTAACTTAGCTATAGCGTTAGAGCTAAAAAAGGTTCTTCATCAGTATGATGCTAAAGTAGTTCTCTCCCGTGAAGCGGACATTGAACTTAGCCCTGAGTGCAACAACGAAAAAGTCAAAGGACGCTACCATCGCGACTTGGCTGCTCGTGTAGAAATGGTCGAAGAATCGGATGCAGATTTATTTATTAGTCTTCACGCAAATGCTGCTTCAAATTCCAAAAGGCAAGGTCCAGAGGTTTTTTATTATGCGAAATCAGAACCCAGCAAGTCATTAGCAAATGTGATACAAAATGAACTCAGTAAAGTCATAAAATCCGCTCCAACCGCTAATCCCGGCAACTACTTTGTGCTGCGCCGCAACAAAATTCCTGCGGCCTTGATTGAAGTTGGCTATATCACGAATATAGAAGAACGCTCCCTCCTACAGTCACCGGAACATCAGCGAAAACTGGCAGAAGCAATTGCAAAAGGCATCTATAATTATTATTAGCAGCATCACAATGAAAAATAACGACCGATGAATCAAACCAATGTATTACTAAGGCAATGAATAGATATACTATCATTGATCAATCATTCAGAACTAAATAGGCTTTAATCCCATTAACTATCTATAAAACGGGAGTGTGATTACTATGGTCAAAGGTAAAATTGATACAATGCAGGAACTGAATGCAGCCCTTCCTAATAAACATGAAGTAGCAGAGGAACTGGGCATACCACTAGATCAAGGTCATAATAGCGAATTAACCACTAGCCAAGTTGGTAAAATTGGTGGCCGAATCGGTGGTCAAAAAGTAAAAATGATGATCGAAATGGCTGAAGAACAAATGGCAGAAAATTCAGCAGCAGAAGCTGCCGAAGCAAGCAACCATAAACAATAATTCAACCCAAAAATACCATCCTATGGATGGTATTTTTTAATGATTAGATTCACGATCTTCACTAAGTTGGTGGGACAAGGGACCTGTCCCCTTGTCCCACTTCAGGTGAGGGGTAAACCCTTCGAACGCTTTCCCCGCTGGTGGCAAACTTGGCTTAAGATCAACAGTCAATCATATGCGAATCAGGAATATCGCTTATGATATTTTCTCCATAAGCGGAGCCTGATGTTTGATACCCAACCAGGAAATCTCCATTTAATATCCGACAGGCAACGGCAACGACAGACAACGGAGTTAGTGTATACCCTGAAGGCAGGTCTGCAATTGGAATGGGACACGGGGACAGGTTCTTTGTCCCAAATTGAATGGGACACGGGGACAGGTTCTTTGTCCCAAATTAAAACCGATAAGTTCTAAATTGTCTTCTATCGCATGTCAACTAAAAGAGAAACTGCCCATAAATTTACTAACTAGTTATTATGGATAGCCTCTCTTTATAATGCTAAAACCTGTTTATCAATCTAAAGTTCCTTTTATCCTAATTAAAATGTAGTTCAAGCCTCTTACCTCTTCCATCTCTTGGAGCAAACAACTTGTCCCTTGCCCGTCCATCTTCAGCTTACCTTTCGACCTGCTACCTTATCGTTATTTTCTTTGCTCTTTAATTCGGTCTAAAATACCAGTTTCTTGGATTACTTTAGATAATTTTTCATTATCATCTAACCATTTTTTTTGAGATTCTTCAGGATTTAGATAATCAACTTGTAGTCCAATATTCTCTAAAGCATTTTTATATTCAGGGTCAATAATGATTGCTTTTAAGCCCTCAGCTAGCTTTGCTCTTACCTCAATGGGCATTTCTTTAGGAGCAGCCAATCCTACCCAATTATTTAATACAATATCCATCCCTAGCTCTTTGAATGTTGGTACTGACGCAAATACAGGATCAGCTAGGCGTTGTCCAGATGTCACTGCAAGCACTTTTATAGTACCCTTTTTCAAATGTTCTTTGGTTATTGCTTGAGTAGTAAAAACACCTTGAATATGCCCTCCTAGCAAAGCTGCCATTGAATCTGATCCGCCTAGGAAGGGAACGTGCTTAACGGAAATGCCTGCAGTATGGGTAAACATTTCACCAAGTACGTGAGGGAATGAACCCATACCACTGTTACCAATCTTTATTTCTCCGGGATGCTGCCCTGCGTATTTAACTAAATCATCAAGATTTTCCCATGGTTGATTTGCCTGTACTGCAAGCACCATTGGAAAAGAGGAAACCTGTACAAGTGGTTCTAAGGCAGTAGGATAATTATATTTGCCCGGGCTGTAAAGAGGCTGTAATATCATCTCAATTCCAGTAACCCCTATAGTATAGCCATCCGGAGTAGCACCAGCCAATTCATTCCACCCTATATTGCCTGCTCCTCCGGGCTTGTTGACAACAATTAGGGGTTGACCCAAATGTTGATTGGCAGTTCTTTCTAACGCTCGGGGTATCAAATCATAAGCTCCCCCAGCGCTAGTAGGAACAATTATGGTAATTGGTCTATCTGGATATTTTTTAGTTGTTGCTACCGTTTTAGACTCGCTCATGGTGCAGCCTCCTATAATAATTGAAATAAGTAATAAATATAAAGCTAATAACGAAATCAATACTTTCTTTTTCATAACTCTCCCTTCATTAAATTGTTATTTTTTTACTTTAAAGATAACATATTACATTTATTGTCTTTATTATCCAAAAGTTTTAAAATTCCTTTTAATTCAAACAAAAAAAGCCATCTCACTCAATTTAATTAAGCAAAGTGGCTTTCGAATCTAGGCTGAGAGTATAAAATGGGACAGGGGACAGGTTCCTTGTTTGTTTGTTTGTTTGTTTGTTTTTCTATCGATATGTCAACTAAAAGAGAAGTTGCCCATTGATTTATATAAATTTTTTCAAGGATTCTTTAACATCTTTTTCGTATACGCTACCATGATAACATATTAGCCTATCTATTTCATAATTTAATAACTTCTTGATTGATTTTTTTGCAGTTGCCATATCTAAAGTGTGTTGAGGATTTGCACCAATTAGCTCACCATTTTCTAGTACTAATGCATCTCCCGTTATTAGTGTTTTATTCTCTTCCAGATAAATGGAGATATGCCCTGGCATGTGTCCTGGAGTAGCAACAATTTCTATGCCGCCACAGCAAGGGAACCGGCCAATATGGATTTTCAATGGCACAGCAACAGATGATACCAGTCCAATATGGCTATTCTTCAGTACCACAGCAATAACATCACCTTATATTAAAAAATTTTAAAGAATAAATAGTTACTTATCCAGAAAAGCCGTCTACCGTAATGAGGTAGATGGCTTTTCTGTGGATAAACCTGTGAATAGTATGTGGATAGCTGTGGATAACTTTTTAAGTTTTGTGAATCCTTCTTCTCCAGTGCAATCAAATGTATGAAGATCAGTAAACTCCAAATACTAAACAGGAAATATTCTTGTAGCAAAGGTGGCTCTAGTATGGCAAAAACAATGAAAACAATGGATGGCAATCAGGCGGCTGCTGAAGCCTCTTACGCCCTTACTGAGGTTGCAATCATTTTTCCGATTACACCCTCATCACCGATGGCCGAAGGGGTTGATGAAGCATCAGCTCACGGCAAGAAGAACTTGTTTGACCAACCTGTAAAAGTTGTAGAGATGCAATCTGAGTCAGGTGCCTCAGCAGCAGTTCATGGCTCACTTCAGGCAGGAGCCCTCACAACAACGTATACGTCTTCCCAAGGGTTACTCTTGATGGTTCCTGAGATGTATAAAATGGCGGGTAATCTGGTACCGGCAGTTTTTCACGTAACCGCCCGTGCCCTAGCATCACATGCTTTGTCAATTTTCGGCGATCACCAAGATATTAACGCCTGCCGGCAAACCGGTTTTACCTTGCTTTGCTCTAACGACGTTCAAGAAGCTATGGATCTTGGTTATATTGCGCATCTTTCTGCAATCAAGTCCAGGGTACCATTCTTACATTTCTTTGACGGATTTAGAACATCTCATGAAATCCAGAAAATTGAAGTCACACCTGCTGACGCGATTACGAAACTTGTCGATCATAAAGCAATTGAAGAATTCAGAAATCGGGCCTTGAATCCTGAACACCCCGTATTAAGGGGCACTGCGGAAAACCCCGATATTTATTTCCAAAATCGCGAGGCCTCTAATCCTTTTATCGAAGCGATTCCTGACATTGTGGAAAACTACTTCCAAGAATTTAAGAAGATTACCGGTCGCGAATACCACCCCTTCGAGTACTACGGAGATACCGAAGCTGAGAACGTAATCGTGGCCATGGGTTCAGTTTGCAATACAACGGAAGAAACCATCGATTACATGCGAGCAAAAGGCGAAAAAGTTGGACTGCTCAAAGTTCACTTATACCGTCCGTTTTCTAAGAAATATTTTTTTGCGATTTTGCCTAAGTCTGTGAAGAAAATTGCTGTCCTTGACCGCACCAAAGAACCTGGAGCAACTGGTGAACCGCTCTATCTTGATGTGCTCCAGATGTTTAATCATGAACCCATAAAACCAGTGATAGTTGGCGGGAGATACGGCCTTGGATCAAAAGATACCACACCCAGTCACATCCTTGCTGTTTATGAGAATCTGAAACAAAGCCAACCTAAAGATCACTTCACAGTTGGAATTGTCGACGATGTCACCCACACCTCCCTGGCGATAAAAGAGTCGGTAGATACTACTCCTGAGGGCACGATTAGTTGTAAATTCTGGGGTCTTGGGTCTGATGGTACTGTTGGCGCCAATAAAACAGCGATCAAAATTATCGGAGACAATACCGACCTTTATGCACAAGGATACTTTGAATACGACAGTAAGAAATCCGGCGGTACAACAATATCTCATTTACGTTTTGGTAAAAAACCAATCAAATCCTCCTATTTAGTATCCGATGCCGACTATATTGCCTGCCATAACCGATCATTTCTTTATCATTACAACCTGCTTAAAGGGCTTAAAAAGAATGGTAACTTTGTACTTAACTGCCCTTGGGGGTCAGAAGAACTGGAAGACCATCTACCAGCCCTCTTCAAACGCTATATCGCGAAAAACAATATCAACTTCTATACTATAGATGCAATATCCATTGCGGAAGAAATTGGACTCGGCGGCCGCATTAATATGGTCATGCAGGCAGCTTTCTTTAAATTAGCGAACGTCATACCCGTCGAAGAATCCATTAAGTACCTAAAGGATTCCATCGAAAAAATGTACGGCAAAAAAGGTGCTAATATTGTTGCGATGAACCAAAAGGCTGTCGACCGTGGCGTTGATGGATTGCACCATGTTAAAGTTCCTGCTTCTTGGGCTAATGCTAAAGATGAAGATTTGCCCGTAAAAGATGAACCTGATTTCGTTAAAAACATTCAGCGTCCCATGGCTAGCCACGACGGGGACGACCTTCCGGTCAGCGCCTTTGTTGGCATGGAGGATGGAACGCATCCCCTTGGTACAACAAAATACGAGAAAAGAGGAATTGCCGTTTATCTTCCTGAATGGCAAATTGATAAATGTATTCAATGTAATCAATGTGCCTATGTATGTCCCCATGCGACCATCCGAGCTTTCCTCTTAAATGATGACGAAAAGGGAAAAGCTCCTGAGACTTTTAAGACGAAGGAACCCAAAAACAAAAAACTCGAAGGATATCATTACCGCATTCAAGTTGCTCCTCTTGATTGTACCGGATGCGGCAACTGTGCCGATATATGTCCGGCACCGGGAAAAGCGCTTATTATGAAGCCAGCAGACCATGAAATTGAGATGGAATCGGAAAACTGGGAATTTGCTATGAGGGTAACGGAAAAATCAGATTTAATGGAAAAAAATACTCTCTTTGGCAGCCAGCTTGCTAGGCCCCTTCTTGAATTTAACGGAGCTTGCCCAGGCTGCGGTGAGACTCCATATGTGAGACTCCTCACACAATTATATGGCGATCGCATGCTGATTGCCAATGCTACAGGCTGTTCTTCGATTTGGGGCGGCAGTTCCCCATCCATTCCTTATACAACGAATGCTGACGGAAGAGGACCAGCCTGGATGAATCCCCTATTTGAAGATAATGCCGAATTCGGCTACGGCATGTATCTTGGTTCAAACCAAATTCGCGAGAAAGTTGCCGATCTCATGCACCAGGGGTTAAAGAGTTCAATCAACGAAAACTTGAAGCAGTCCTTCCAGGAATGGCTTGACAATATGGAGGATGGTGCGGGGTCTAAAAAAGCTGCAGCCAAAGTACTTGAAGAGATGAAAAAGGAAACCGTCTCCGGCAATCCGATTCTATCCGAAATTATGGCCCGAAAAGATTATCTCGTGAAACCTTCCGTCTGGATTCTTGGCGGGGATGGCTTTGCTTACGATATTGGTTATAACGGATTGGACCATGTCATCGCCAGTGGAGATGATGTAAACATTTTCATTATGGATACAGAGGTTTATTCTAACACAGGCGGCCAAGCCTCAAAGGCTACACCGACAGCAGCCATTGCAAAGTTCGCAGCCGCCGGGAAGAAAATTCGCAAAAAAGATCTCGGGCTTATGGCTACAACATACGGCTACGTTTATGTCGCCCAAATCGCCATAGGGGCCAACATGAATCAAACTCTTAAAGCAATTACTGAAGCGGAAAGTTACAAAGGACCGTCCCTCATTATTGCTTATGCTTCTTGCGTAAACCATGGGATTAAAACCGGTATGGGCACGAGTATTCATGAGATGAAAAAAGCCGTTGAAGCTGGCTACTGGCATCTCTGGCGTCACGATCCCCGACTTAAAGATCAAGGAAAAAATCCTTTCGTACTCGATTCCAAGGAACCAACCGCTTCCTTCCAAGATTTCTTAAAGGGAGAAATTCGTTACTCCTCACTCAAGACCACTTTCCCGGAAATTGCGGATGGGATGTTTGCAACTGCAGAAAAACATGCCCAGGAAAAATATCTTACCTTAAAGCGTCTCGCAGAAATGCAATATTAAAAAAAAGCAGGGGTGTCTCAATATTTGAGATACCCCTGCATTCACTTTAGGAAATTAGGATAAGGAATTCGTATTTACCCATTCCCTGGCCTCAGCCACGGACTCCTCGCTGGGAACAGGAACATTTGACTCGGGCTTCGTTTTTTCGATATGTCCGCGCCAAGCCGCAGTCTCATGCCGCTCAATGGGATTTGCTTGAAACTTTTCTTTTGAACGATTTTCAGTCATAATAAATACCTCCTTTTAGTCCTCATCTTAGTATTTTATAATTTTTAATTTGGTAATTTTCATACTAATTATATTCCAAGTTCTTTACGCTTTTTTTCTATATGATCTACATAAATTTGCACCGTTTTGTCTGCATTAGTCTCCACTGTGAGTTTTCCTAATCCTAATGTTTCCGTTGTTTCTGTTAATGTTTTTACTACTAGGTCACTACCTGTTACAGAGGGAACAGGTGCCACGTGGACTAGCCAGCCAAGAGCAATAGCCGTACAAGCATCTGCAACTGCTTTTTGCTCTAAGTATTCTGGTGCACCAATGACAATCGGCAACATATTGGTATCTACATCTAACGCATCAGCAATTTCCTTAGCGGTCTGGGTCATTTTCCCTATATCTACACATGCGCCATAGGAGAGCACTGGCGGGATTCCTAATGCCTTACAAACTGCCTTTAACCCAGATCCAGCTTCTTCTGCTGCGCTTGGATCAGCAAGTCCAGTATACTGCATAACAGATGAAGTACAGCCCCCAGATAATACTAAAATATCTTTTTCAATAAGACCTTTGGTTATCCGGAATATATTACTGCCACCTTGCCCATAACGAGCCGTTGTACAGCCTACTATCGTAGCAATACCTCGAATTTTCCCTTCGACAATGGCATCAATAAGGGGCTTCCATGAACCACCCAGAGCTGCCTTCACTGACTCTGTACTAAATCCTATCATACAATTAGACACATGTGGCGGAATATACACTTCTCTATTTTCTGCTTTACGTTTCGAATAAGCTTCTATTGCCATATCCAGAATTTTTGCAGCCTGTGTACGCATCTCTTCCGGCTTAAACTCTACCACTTGTGTATCTGGCATACGAATGACTTCATGAGTACTAACCATTGTAGTACCAAATCGTTTAGCATACAGCGGGAGGGTTGGAATCGTACAGTTATAATCAAACATGAATAAATCAACGGCTCCAGTTGCAAACAAGTACTCTTCTGATAGCCATTCGCCTTCCTGTCCACCATATGCACTCATTTTTCCTGTATCCTCATAATTAAGTAACTGTTGGCCTTCACAAACATGCCCGAGTATTTGAAGACCAGTTGCCCCTGCCTTGCGTGCCTTTTCTTGCCATTCCGGAGTGGAAGCGAGTTCAATAACAATATGAGCTGTAAGAGGCATGTGCCCATTGGAAATAATATTTACCATATTTTTATCGAGTAGTCCCATATTTTGCTTTGCAGTTCTTATTTTTTGAGTGCCCATTAATATTTCTTGCAGTATATCAAGAGCGAACAATCCTTGGTATTCATTTGCAATACCTAGACGTACTGAAGTAAGTAAGAAATCAACTGGGTCAGCGTTAAGATTTGTCATACATTTTGTCTGGGCAAATGCAATTTCGCTAAACCCACCACCAGGGAATAATTTTAATTTGCGCCATAATTCCTGTCGTTTTGGAGGAGCGAAAGCTTTTGTCATTGACGACTCTTCCCAATAAGGTCTGCCCATATCTTCAAGTACCCAGTTGGCAAAATTAATTGCTACTCTGCTAACATCTTCGTGACTATCTAAGCCAGCCATCTCAGCATATTTAAGCAGCTTTTCTTTATCACGAATTCTTAAGCCACTCTCTGGCTTTTCAGCAGCTGCCTTCAAGGTACGAGCAGCTTGTTGTGCATGAAAAATATTGGCAGATGTCCCAATTGTTACGTGGCGATAAACAAAGTTTCTTGCAACCATTACATCTGCATCAACACCGCAATTACCACGCGGCGTTTTTGCATTGATGCGGCAGGGGCCGTTGGCACATAATTGGCAGGATAAACCCGATGTACAAAAATTACAGCGAATCCGTTCTTGCTGTTCGAATCGATCAAAAACATTCGTCAGTCCTTGCGCATGAACGTGCTGATACATTTCGCGCATTGCAGGATCCACAATAACATTTAGCGGATACCCCTCTTTACCTTGATCATGTGTCTGAATATGCTGACGCTGCCACTCATGTACTTGCTCCATCGATTTAGGTGATTTTTCAATATCATAGTATTTTTTTGAATTCTGGTGAACATCAAAATGACGATTGGGATCATTTGTACCGCTGGCATCACCTTTTCCGTCAATTGATTCTACATCACCACGGCTCGTCTGATCGGTGCTTTTTATCAACGTTTCATTTGACATTACGATTCCCCCTTATTTATGTTTATGAATATTAAGGATTTAACCTTCGATGAAAGAATATTAAATGATTAAATTGTGATCTCTCCGTAGAAATGTGTTTTACCTTCCATATGCTTACAACACTAGCTTTACGTAGAAAATAACTTTATTACTAGTATTCATCTAAATTGTAATTTTATATTCAAGGAATTTTGCACACACTATTTATATTTACTCTTCTAATTTAGGTTCCAAATTACGATTAACGTATTGTATTATTAAAGAAATTATTAGTCATACTACTATTAAATAAATAATAACAACTAAGGAGATGCATCAATGTTTAAACATGATAAACAGCTTCTACAAAATGTTCGAGTAGAAAAAGCAAACCCCACTTATGCAGCCATGCTAACGGAGCAATTAGGTGGTCCCCAAGGAGAAATGAAAGCAGCAATGCAATATATGGCTCAAAGTTTTCGAATTAAAGACGTAGCCATAAAAGACTTATTTATGGATATCGCTTCTGAGGAATTAAGTCATATGGAAATGGTAGCAACAACTATAAATTTATTGAACGGTCATGATTTGGATACAGAAGGCGTACAAGCAGGGCACATTCAAAGTCACGTTCTAACTGGACTAAATCCCTTAATGGCAAATGCCTCAGGTTACCTTTGGACTGCCGCCTATGTAAATGTCACAGGAGATTTGGCAGCAGATCTGTTATCAAATATTGCAGCAGAGCAGCGAGCTAAAGTTGTTTATGAATATCTTTATCGCCAAATTGAAGATCAACATGTCAGAAATACCATTGACTTTCTACTTAATCGAGAAGAAGCTCATAACACCTTATTCCGACAAGCATTTAATCAAATACAGGGAACCGGTTCCACTAAAGACTGGGGTGTAGATGAAAATGCACGACTCTATTTTGATCTGTCCACCCCTGGAAAGTACTTTGATATTAAGAATCCTCAGCCACCAGCTTTTCAAAATCCAGATCCTAATGCCAATCCTCCAAAATCTCCCAATCCTCTTATTCAGTAATAAGCAAAATTGTAACCAAGACGGCAACTGCCCTCTTGGTTACTTTTAAATTCACTTTATAGAATGTAGTGAGTCTTTTAATACATAGATTACGATAGGCTTGAGAAACTAATCATATAATTTACCTTAAAGGAGCGCTAAAATGAAAGCCATTACCTACCAAGGAATTAGAGATATACAAGTCGACAATGTAGACGATCCAAAGATTGAAAAAAATGATGATATTATCGTAAAAGTTACCTCTACCACCATTTGTGGTTCTGATTTACATCTCATTCGTGGAAGAATTCCCAAATTACCCAAGGGTTTTGTTATTGGCCATGAGGCTATGGGTATTGTTGAAGAAGTTGGCAAAGATGTCAAAAAGGTTAAAAAGGGTGATCGAGTCATTGTTCCTTTTCCTATAGCCTGTGGTCATTGCTCCTATTGTAATCATGGTTTATGGAGTCAATGTGATAATTCCAACGAACATGGTGAGGTCGGTGCACTCTTTGGTTATAGCGATCTTATGGGAGGCTATGACGGAGGCCAGGCTGAATACCTTAGAGTTCCTTATGCCAATGTAGGTCCTAGAGTCATTCCCGAAGAACTTACGGACGAGCAGGTACTTTTCCTGACAGATATCCTCCCGACATCCTATTGGGGGGTCGAAAATGGTGGTGTAAAAAATGGTGACACAGTAGTAATTTTAGGCTGCGGACCAGTTGGTCTACTCGCACAGAAATGGGCTGCTTATATGGGAGCAAACCGAATTATAGCTGTAGATAATATTGGTTATCGACTTGCTCATGCTAAGAAATTTAATCATGTAGAAACAATAAATTTCAATGAATATGATAATACAGGGGAAACGATTAAGGAAATAACTCATGGCGGAGCAGATGTAGTAATTGATTGCGTAGGCATGGATGGTGTGATGTCCAAAATTGAAGAAATTGAAACTATGTTAATGCTACAAGGTGGCTCAAAGTCTGCTCTTGAGATTGCATCCCAAGCTGTAAGAAAATGTGGAACAGTATCTGTAGTAGGCGTTTATGGAATGCGTTACAACAATTTTCCTTTTGGAGACTTTTTTTCACGAAACATAACTTTGAAAATGGGTCAGTGCCCTGCTCATGCTTACGTAGATCCCATTTTAAAATTAATAAAAGAAGAAAAGTTTGATGCTACCGATATCATCACCCACCGCATGCCGCTTACTGATGGTAAGAAAGCCTATGACTTATTTGATAATCGGCTTGATAATTGTATTAAAGTTATATTAAAACCCTAGAATTAAAGAATAGGTTGCATTTCTCATGAAAACACAGGAATATTTTTGCTTTACTTTCGTATATCCATTTTAGAATTTATGCAATTGCATCGTCCTAAAAGAATCCCTCCAAGAACGGCTAAGCATTCAGCCGTTCTTGGAGGGATTTCATCATTATTTTATTTTTTCAGGTGCCAGTATTAATTTAATGGGCAGATTGGAAGCTCCTGGGGGGCTGAATGTCATCCATAGGGACTTGCCGCTTTCATAGGTGCCAAGATAAGCACTTTCACTGATTTTGTTAGCGCCAAAAGACATTGCATCGGCGGGGGTCGGGATCGTATGTACATCCTGATGACGATATTCTAAGCCTAGCCATCCTGCATAGTCCCCTCCGCGAGGATTCAAATAGTAAGATATTTCATCACCGGAAGTGGAAGGCAGGTATATTTTATATACAATACCATAATTTCCATAGTTCAGCGTTGGCGTACCGTCCGTAGCATCAATGCCTCTGACATATTGGTCAAGGTAATTATCCGCCAGAGTAAGAGCAACGGTACCACTTTTCTTGCTATCGTAGGTTTGTTTGCCAACAAGCAATCGATCTTTGCCTTCAAATGTTCCTCGCAAACGATGTTCACCCGGATCAGCAGGCAATACTTTTGCTTGTGCTGCAAATTCTTTAGCATCAGCATCTAAAGGCATCATCATTACCTTTATGGTAACTGGATGATCAATTATTAAGTCATACATGCCATTTACCAGCATATTCGTTTCTACGACGCTGTGATCCAGGGAAGAGATCAAGCTTTTTGATTCTTTGCAGGGAACTTCTATCAGATACAGGTTACCGCCTTCTAAGTATTCCTGCTGTACCTCTTTGCCGACTTGCAAATAATCAAGGCTTGGACCGCCTAATCCATTTTTAGTGACTGTGATATGAGCCGTCTTTTCCCCGTTATTTTCCAGCAATACCACAATTTTTTTGCCTTCCGCTGTTGCATTTACATGATGAAAGAAGAGACGAATGTCACCACTTACTGTATCTTGATACATAATTCCATCATCGGGCACCATTTCAGGGCTATCAGAAAGTAATAATTTCCCGCTGGAAGATGATACGGTAACGGGCCATTCTGATAAGGTCAAACCATTTAATTTAACAGTCGAATAGGTATCGACTGCCAATGCTGTACTATGTAACATCACAAACATAATCAGCGGCACTATGCCAAACTTAATCCAATACAATATGCTACCCCCTTGTTAAGACATAGCATCATTATACCAATACCTTAATCTTATGTAAAATGACAAAATAATACCATTATGTCAGTTTTTGTAACATTTTATCATCTGACGGGCCTTATTATGCATTTTACAGTTGATTAGTACCTGCAGCTTGCTTTGCAGCATCGATTGCCCGATGAGATAAATCAATGGATTGTCCAAGAGTATGCAGTTCTTGTACAGAGTTATGAAAACCCATACTGTTCGATGCCGCTACATAATCCCAGTACCATTGAGCCTGACGCAATAATTCCCGTGCATTGGTCAGCTGCGTCTGATTGGCATTGGGGATGTTTCCGGCTTTGGCTATGATCTCATGGGCCTTAGCCACGTTTAGTCCGGCAGTATGCTGCAATTGCCAAACATTATCCTGGGTAGCTTTTACTTGATTATACAGTTGGTCTGTGCCATCTTTATGGCAAGGCATACAAGACGCATCCAAATTTTTTAAAGGGCTTGTCATCCAATGAGAACTATATTTCTGTCCATTTTCGCGAATATAGGGCATATGACAATCTGCACAAGATACGCCGAATTTTGCATGGACACCATTTTGCCATTCTTCGAAATCAGCGTGCTGGGCTTTTAATATGGGTGTTTTCGAATCCGGGTGTATAAAATCCTGCTGAAATCCATTGGGTTTTGCAGCATAATATTGATACATTTGCTGAGGTGTAGTCCCTTGATCCCAAGGAAATATGACCCGTGATGTACCTGGTTCAAAATAATATTCCGAATGGCATTGTCCGCATACATAGCTGCGCATTTCTTCCCGGCTCGCCTTATTTACATCAATGCCCTGACGCCCCATTGCTTCAATAAATGCAGGATTAATGACCCTAAGATTCATAGTCTCTGGATCATGACAGTTGGCGCAGCTGACAGGGTGCTTGGATTTATCAAGAAGCTCGGTTAAAGGCTGATTGGCAAATCCCCAGCCCGATTCCTTATAAAATTGTTCCACATAGGGTGTTTTACAGGTAATGCATGCACCTTTGCTAGTAGGGCCAATACGTTTGGATTCCTTAAGATCTTCTATGGAATACAAATGTCCTCTATCTTCTGTATAATCCTTGCTAAAGGGATTGCCTTTAAAATTAGTGTAAATTTCAGGCTGCATATCTGCTTTTGGTACTTTGACGCTTCCTCCATACCCCGTTGGTGAGGCTGCCATCTCTAAGTTCTTTTGGTAGCTGGCATACTCCAAAGGATATGCTTTTCCCCAAACAGCCGGATCATATTCCCCGGCAGCTAACGATGATAATTTCATAGTTGACGGCGGTTTAACGGCCCATACACGAACCACAATAACACCAAAGAAAACGATCATCATCCCTAAAAATACGGCTAAAAATTTCTGCGCCCTATTCAACGTTAACCCCTCCTGGACTCCTATTTTGACCATGAACGATACCACGATGACATTTTATGCAGCTTTGTCCACCTGCTGCCATGGCTGTATTTTCCACAGTAGAAAAATGGCAGCGCAGACAATTTCCCTCTGTAATCCTCTTGCCTTTCGGCGTAAAATATAAGGTATCAGGATAGTCACGCAGAAATTCATGATATACATCCCGCATGCCGTTTTCACCCTTTACGTACATCATAGAAAGAATATTGTCATGAGGAACATGGCAGTCACTGCAGGTTACGGTTTTATGATTTGATGCCTGCCACGTATAATATACATGATTCATAGAATGGCAGCTGCCACAAAAATTCGGACCGCTGGAATATACAAACCCTGCACCGGACAATGCCATTCCCACCACCGCAACCACAATACCCAGCAAAATTAATTTAAGTGAACTACGCTCCAGGAATTTCCCTAAATCCAACCACCCCACTCCTTTCTATTTTTTAATCCTTGCTGAATATAATCTAAATTTACAAGGCATAGCTATGCAAACCAGGCAATAATACATTCACGCCGATAAAAGTAAAGAGTACGGTAATGAAACCAATTACTGCCCAATTCATTGCCTTTTTGCCCCGCCAGCCTAAAGCTACGCGACCATGCAGATACATTGCATAAATTAACCATGTAATCAGTGACCATGTTTCTTTAGGGTCCCACCGCCAGTAGGATCCCCAGGCATACTCTGCCCAAACGGCTCCTGTTACAATGAGCAGGGTTAGAAACGGAACAGCAAAGTGAATACACCGATTCACTAAGGTGTCTAATATAGCTAATGACGGCAGCAGGCTTATCATTGTTCCTTGTTCACCCGCTTCTTCCAAACGCTGCCGCCACAAATACATGATTGCCAACGCGAAAGAAATCGCCAGTGCCCCATAGGCAATAACCGCTGTGATGACATGAATAAGTAGCCAATTGCTTTTAAGAGCAGGCATGAGAGGACGAACCTCTTGATAAAAGCTGGAAAATATACCTGTTAAAACAAAAGCTACTGGCAATACAAAGGCACCCAGAGAGTAATTCTTGTAACGATAAGCAATGTACAAATAGAAAAAAATCAGTCCCCAGACAAAAGCCATACCAAATTCATACATATTAGCAAAGGGGATGCGCCCAGCCTGCAGAGTACGGGAAGTTAGGGCTAATGTATTCACTACAAAACCAATCACCGTCAAAGCAATTGCCCAGCGCCCAAGCCTTTCCTTCAGCCAAATAAGATGTCCAATATTAAAACAACTTGCTAAAAAGTAACTGACAAAAGCAGAATTAAAAAACTCTTTTTCCAAAGCACCCACACGATTTCACCTATCCTTTTTGATTACTCGCCAAAATTGTTTTTTTATAAAGACTGGCAAAAAAGCCAAAGGCAAGCAAAAGAAACCCAAACCATACCAGGGGTATTCCAGGGTCTCGTTTAATGAGCAGCCCCGAAAAAGGCTGTGCCTCTATAAATTTCACCATTCCCATTTGGGGGCCGATGAATCTGCTGCTGCCTAAAGGTGCAGCTCCCCAATCATATTCTCGCCCGCCTTTATAGACAATATACATAATTTGAGGATTCAATCCCCCGACATACCGCACTGGCAGAATCATCATATCTCCCTCAAGCATCATCCCTCGTCCCTCACCCAGGCTGGCTTCCCGTAGCACCTTGCCAGCAGTATCTAAATACTGGGTTTGTATTGCCATGCCAAAAGAAGATTGATAAATGCTTACCCCCTGGTAGATCAAAGGATGATTGACTTTCACCTCTTGAGTAAATCCATTCTGTCCATTATGTTCAATACGAATGTGACTGATCCAATCCGAAACTGTTCCATCAGCATAATATTGGGTTTCAAAATTCTCCAGGTGTAATGTAAAAGGTTCACCAATTCCCCTGTATTTTTCCTGAGTAATTTCATAATCCTTCCCAACAGAAAGATTGATTTCCTCGCTAAATCCATAGACATTCCCATATAACGCTCCCAAGACAATTAAGACAATCGCCATGTGCACTGCAAATGTCCCCCAAGGATCCAAATGTCGCCATTTATTTGAAAGGCATAAAGCAGCAAGCTGCTTCATGCTGCAGATAAAAGTGCTGCCGCAAATTAAGGTTAGCAATAAGCGGAAGCCCATACTATGATAGATATCATATCTCTGAGGTGAAATGACAGTCCCTATCATCGCTGCCCCAGCCAGCAGCATGAGCAATGCCATTGCAACCTTCATAGACGTAATGAAATGCAGTACCTGAAAAACCTTTTTTCTATATATTGTCTGCTGGACGATTACATCCTGTTCGTTCATCTTACCCTCCCGCTTATCTTTGAGTTACCATGCTAGTATTCCATATTTGGTAAAAAAAATGAGTCAGAACCATAACAATTATGGTTCTGACTTATTTATAATCCTAATTTGCTGTATAAATGGGCTCTAAAGAGGCGCAGGCGAAACTCCCACAAGCCATATTTGGGCTGAGGCATATTAATCCGCTTTAATGCATAGGAATCGGTCTTTGCATCATTTAATCCAGCAAGGCCGGAGCAAGCGCCTCGGTATCCCGTTTCTTTTAATATTTGCTGAGCACCTGGGGAAAACTGCCCATAGGGATAGGCAAAAAATTGAATAGGTGTACCAATGTGCCTTTCCAAAGCTACTTTTGATTCCGCCGCTTCCCGCCGCTGTTCTGCAGCATTAATTTCATTCATCCCCACATGGGACATGGTGTGGGAGCCTATTTCAGTGTGCCTTTCATGCATGTAGGCTACCTGCTGCCAGGACAAATAGTCTGTTGTACCAATTAAGCTTGGTACAACAAAGACGGTGGCTGACATGCCGTACTGTTCCATAATCGGCAGGGCAGTCAGATAATTGTCTGCATATCCATCATCAAAGGTAATCACAATGGGCTTTTCCGGTAAGACGGTCTTTCCACTATAAGAATTAAATAAGTCTTCTAGAGAAATAGCATGGTATCCATTTTCCTTTAAGTATTTCATTTGTTCTTCAAACTGACTGGCTGTCACGCTGTAAATTTCCTCATCCACTTCGCCTACCTGGTGGTAAGCTAAGATCGGTACAGCATTCGTGGGCCAAAACAGCCAGCCTAAAGTTGCTAACATAAAAAGGACACCACATGCCAAAAATTTATTCATGTTCCAACTCCATAGCAATCTGTTCTATTTTTCGCAGCCGGTGGTTCATGCCCGATTTTCCTACCCTGCCATCCATAGCATCTACCAGTTCCTGCAAGGTAGCTTCCGGGTGGGCAAGCCGCAGCTTAGCAACGACAAGCAGAGACGGGGGCAGTTTATCAAGACCTTTTTGCCGGGCAATGAGTTCAATACATCTTACTTGGCGCACCGCTGCATTCACCGTTTTCTGTAAGTTAGCCGTTTCACAATTTACCAGCCGGTTGACTTGATTGCGCATGCCTTTTACTACCCGAACATTTTCAAAGGTCAAAAGAGCATTATGAGCACCAATCAGCCGCAGGAAATCAATAATGGCATCACCATCTTTTAAATAAACAATATAATCATTTTTACGCTCTGTCATTCCCACAGGTAAGGAAAAAAACTTCATCAAACGCACGAGGGCTTTAGCAAAGTCTAAATTACCTGTAACCAATTCCAGATGATAATCCCCTTCTGGCTTGTTTACAGAGCCACCGCCTAAAAAAGCACCTCGCAAATAGGATCGGCGACAGCAGGATTTTCGCAAAATACCACTATCACTGCTAACATTCAAATTTTCGCCCCGCATAATCCCTAAAGCTGCTAACAACTCCGTCACCACGGGTGATGGCACGACTTTGATCAAATAGGAATTGTTTTTCTTTAAACGACGGCCACGGGTAACAACCACTTCTGTTTTTAAATGAAAGCCACTTTTAATCAAGGTAAGAGCTTTACGCGCTACGGCAGCATTTTCCGTAGTAAAATTAATACCAAGATTACTATTGCCGCCAATTAACATGGTACCGCCCATACGAATCAGAGAGGCCAGCTCTGCCATATTGCAGCACTCTTGTTCCTCTACGATCCGAGCCAATTCATTTCTTACTTCAGCAGAATAAGAAGCCAATCTCCTTCACCCCCGTCAAGCTGCTTTGCCTTAACGCCGCAAAACTCAGCGCTCCGTTTTCTTAAGATCCTTGATACTTTCCGCAATTAAATAATAATCCAATAATCGCATACGCTCCGAGTTAGTCTTAAGCTTATAGATCATGGAAACAATGGTTCGAGACAATTTAAGAGGGTCATGCCGCACTAAATTCGTCTCATTAATTACATCTGCCTGGGTCACTTTGATCCCCATTGCTTCCACTTTCTCTGCATCGTTTTTTACAGGATAGGCCCCTTGATCCGCATACTTTTGCTGCAATTCTTCTGCTACATTCTGATTATTGATCACAACATAATCAATGACTCCAGGGCCTACATGGTCTAAGATCGCCTGCACATGCTCTGACGCGCTATAGCCGTCTGTTTCTCCCGGCTGGGTCATTACATTGCAGATATAGATTTTGACAGCCTGGCTTTTCCGCAGCGTATCCGCCACTCCCCGCACCAACAGATTCGGAAGAATGCTGGTATATAAGCTGCCAGGTCCTAAAATAATGGCATCTGCATCTCGTATGGCTTCCAGCGAGCTTTCCACAGGCATGGTTTCTTCCGGCTGCAAATACACTCTTGCAATCCGTTTGTTGACAAGAGGAATCTGAGACTCGCCTTCCACGATACTGCCATCCGTCATTTTAGCCCATAATCGTACAGTTTGGGTCGATGCCGGCAATACTCGGCCCCGCACCGCTAAAACCTTACTGGATTCCTTTAAAGCCTGCTCTACATCTCCCAGAACTTCTGTCATCGCAGCGATGAATAAGTTGCCGAAATTGTGTCCTGCCAGGCCCCCTGTACCGCCAAACCGGTGTTGAAAAAGTTTTTCCATCAGTGGCTCAGTATCTGCTAATGCCACCAAGCAGTTGCGCAAATCCCCTGGAGGAATCATACCCAAATCTTCCCGCAATCGTCCTGAAGAGCCGCCATCATCGGCAACGGTAACGATTGCTGTAATATTACTGGTTACACTCTTTATACCCCGCAGAAGCACGGATAAGCCCGTACCGCCGCCAATAACCGTCACTGCTGGTCCCCGATTGAGCTTACGCTTCTGAAAAATAAGCTCGATCAAGCGCTCAGACCCATCGGGAATGAGTACGCTGATCACCGAAGCAATAATCTGCTTCGTAGCCAGTGTCATCAGAATTAAGCCGCCTGTAATAATAAAGATCCCTACAATGGTTGTAACCGTATAATAATACCTGCCTGTCGTCAGGTACACCATTCTGAAAATTGTCTCTTCAAAATTGCCTACATATTTATAATTAAATACGATAGCAAGCCCCATACTGGCTATGATAACGCCCATAGAAAATAATAACAGCCACCGTTTCACCTTGATGCCCGGGTACATCCACTTTAAAAAGTGCATATATATTACACCTCAATTTCTATCTCACCACTATTACTCGCCGCTTTTTCAGCAATGTATCTTCATCTACACTAGGTTACCCCTCAACAGGCGTTTCTAACACATTGTGCTTAATATCCCGATGATCTACATTTACTTTATAGCCTTTGTTCTTTAAACCTTCGTAGATTTTGCCAGCGACAAATACAGAGCGATGCATGCCGCCAGTGCAACCAATAGCAATGATAAGCTGACTTTTTCCTTCTTTGATGTAATTAGGCACTAAAAAGTCTACAAAACCGGAAACATGTTCCATAAACTGCTGGGTAATCGGCCATTTCCAAATATAGTCGCCCACTTCCGCTACCGCTCCGCTTTTGCGGCGCAAAGACTCGACATAAAAAGGATTGGGCAAAAAGCGTACGTCAAAAACCATATCTGCATCTAAAGGAATGCCATATTTAAATCCAAAAGAGACAATGGTAATATTCATACGCTGCTGTTCATGTTCACTGGTAAAGAGGCTCGTAATTTTTTCCCTGAGCTTGGCAGTGCTTAATTCCGAGGTATCGATAATCTGCGTAGCCCGTCCTCTTACATGGTCAATCTTTTCTCGTTCACGGCTAATCCCTTCTATAATACGGCCATGGGGTGCCATAGGGTGCCGACGCCGGGTTTCCTTATAACGCCGGATTAGGGTTTCATCCGAAGCTTCTAAGAAAAGCATTTCATAACGATATCCCTGCTTTTCTAAATCTTCTAAGGCTTGTATTAGGGTATCAAAAAACTCTCGCCCGCGAATATCCACTACTAAACCGACTTTATTTACCCGCCCTGCCGATTGGGTACAAAGTTCGGCAAATTTAGGAATCAGCATAGGAGGCAAATTATCCACACAAAAATATCCCAGATCTTCCATGGTTCTCACCACCTGAGTCTTACCTGCACCTGACATGCCCGTGATAATCACCAAACGAACATCGTCCATAATCTACACCTCCAAGTCACTAATTCACGCTGCTTTTTCTGTTAGAACGACGGTTTAAATGGCGCAGCACACTTTCAACCGATGTATTGATCACTAAATCAGAGGAAATATCATATTTCTCCAATATTTCAATAGCCTGACTAAAATCTCCTATGGCCAGGGCAAAATGGCTGTCTGTCCCCAGGATAATTTTCGCCCCATACTGTTTTGACAGGGCAGCAATCTTTTCACAATAGGGTTTGCTTCCTATCCGAGATACCTTAAGAGAGCTATTATTAATCTCTAAGGCAACATCATATTCTACAGCCGCTTTTACAATTGTCTCAGCATCCACCAAATATTCCGGATTACCTGGATGAACAATCGCATCCACCCAAGGATTTTTCATAGCATTGACCATCATTTGGGTATTTTCAGCGACAGAACCATTGGGGGAGCAAACAGTATGCAAACCAGCTAATACAATCTCGAGGCTGGTGAGCCGATCCTCTGCCAAATCTAAATTACCTTCGTGATCAATCACATTCGCCTCTACCCCTTTTAGAATGCGAACACCAAATAATTCAGACGGTACTGCCTTTAAATTTCCAAAGTGATAGGCATGGGGGCCTCCTGGCATATCTGGACCGTGGTCCGTAATTGCAATCATTTCAAGACCTTTTTCTGCTGCTACGGTCACATTTTCCAATATCGTACTATAGGCATGACCGCTTGCTACCGTATGAATATGTAAATCAGCGACAATTTTCATACTCTCGCCCTCCTTATTACCTATATTATCTTTCAATTATATGGCAAATCCTCTAAAAAAGCAAAAAGAGTGCATCACATTTATGCACTCTTTAAGAATTATAAGCTTAGGGGGAACGTTGAACTCAGAGGACACAGAGTTCGCAGAGAGCACAGAGGTTTTTTACCCTATTTATCTTTTCTCAGTGTTCTCTGTGCCTCTGTGGTTCGGTTTACTTTATTATTTTAAAGGACGCGAAGCGTTTTCTTATATTTATATCATAACTGCAGCTACATCTCTGGCATCATATTGCAGCGGTTCATCTTCTGTAATTTCTCTTATGGACAGGTAAATGATATCCAGCATATGCTCAATTTCGGTGATTGTACTTGCCAAAGGCGGCATAAATACTACTACGCTGCCAATGGGGCGAATGATTAAACCATGTTCACGGGCTTTTTTGCAGACCTTAGCCCCAACCGCCATTTCCCAAGGGAAGGGAATCTTTTCTTGAGGATTTTCCACGAGCTCGATGCCAATCATTAAACCCCGCTGACGGATATCCCCTACATGTTTCAACGTAAAGCCAGCTAGTTTATTGCGAGCTGCTTCTATTTTCCCTTGAAGATTCTCCAGCACTTTCTCTTCCCGAAATATTTTTAAATTGGCCAGCCCTGCGGCACAGCATAACGGATTTCCTGTGTAAGAATGTCCATGGTAAAAGGTCCGCTGCTGCGCATAATCTCCTAAGAAGGCATTATAAATTTCATCTGTCATAAAAGTGGCCGCCAAGGGTAAATATCCTCCTGTGATGCCTTTTGCTACCATCATAAAATCAGGGGATACCTCTTCATTATCGCACGCAAACATTTTACCGGTACGTCCAAAGCCCGTCGCGACTTCATCCACCAGCAGCAGTACATTATATTTTTCGGTTATCTCTCGCAGCCGCTTCAAATAGCCAGGGGGCTGAGTCAGCATACCTGCTGCTGCCTGAACCAAAGGCTCCACAATAATGGCGGCAATTTCCTCATGTCCTTCTTCCAGTATTTTCTCAACTTCCTTGCTACAGGCCATACCGCACAGTTCAGTCCCGGAAGATAATTTGCAATGATAACAGCAGGGAGCCGGAGCCTGGATGGTTTCAAACAAGAGAGCCGAAAAAATGCGATGAAATAAATCAATGCCTCCCACGCTGACGGTACCAACCGTATCACCATGATACGCATTGGCTAAGGTAATAAACTTTTGTTTTTTAGGCTTACCTTTTAGCTGCCAATATTGAAATGCCATTTTAATTCCAATCTCTACAGCTGTAGAACCATCATCAGAGTAAAACAGCTTTTTTAACCCCTGGGGTACAACTGCCATTAATTCTTCTGCAAGCTGGGCTGCTGGCACATTCACCAAGCCTAACATGGTAGTATGAGCGACTTTCCCCAATTGCTCAATAATCGCCTGATCAATGACAGGGTGACGATGTCCATGAAGATTGACCCATAAAGAAGATACACCATCATAATAGCGATTCCCCTGGTCATCAATGAGCTTGATACCTTCCGCTGCTTCAATCACCATCTGAGGCTGTGCCACCCATTCCTGCATTTGCGTGAACGGATGCCAGATATATTCTTTATCCTTTTCTTCTATACTGCTCATAACTCTTTCCTCCCCCTTATTACTTCGATAATTGCATCCATCTGTAAATGTTCTTCCGCTAACTGCGCTAAACCTGCGGTTTCCCCCTTAGGTACACTGATCCCAGGAGCATAAGGGAACTTGCCCAAAATAGGTAATCCCGTCATTTCTTTTATATACTCTTCATTAGAGGTTTCTAAAATGCCCACTTTGTCCTGATTCCAGCCATTTATAATAATTCCAACCATATGTAACCCGCGGCTGCGTCCATATTCGACTGTCAATACCGTATGATTTATGGTTCCAAGATTGGGCCTGGCAACCACAATGATTGGCAGTGCTAATTCAGCCATCAAATCAGTCACTGTGTAGTTTTTCCATAATGGAGCAACGATCCCTCCTACGCCTTCTACAATAACGGGGTTATGAAGCTGGGTTAACTGCTGAAAGGAGGTAATAAAATCCTGTATATTGATTGTTACGCCACTAATAGCAGCTGCTACGGCAGGAGTCAGTGCAGGAGCCAAACATACAGGGTTCACCAATCGCCTTTCCTCTGGCTCAATACCTGCTGCCTGCATCAAAAAAGCAGCATCTTCTGCCATAAGGTTTCCCATTCGATCCGCTACGCCGCCGGAAGCCACCGGCTTCATAACGCCCACATCACAGCCCCGCCCTCTAAGCGCTGCGGCAATGGCCCCTGTAATCACAGTCTTGCCAACCTCTGTATCCGTTGCTGTAATAAATAAACCGGCCATATTCTCACCTCTTTACATCTTTTTTGCGACTTCACCATAAAAAAAATATTTTGAAACGCGAAGACGCAAAGCCGCTTACGCGGACACGAAGAACACAAAGGGGAGAAATAGCACTTCTCTGTGTTCTCTGCGGATCTCTGTGCCCTCTGCGTTTAACACTCTCCTTAAAAAACTTTCCTAGGTTATTAACTTCACTTTCCTACTCACTGCAATGATGCTTTCCACCGCTTGGGCTAATTCTTTCCTGTCATGGGCAGCGGATATTGTCAGGCGCAATCGGCTGCTGCCAGGGGGTACTGTCGGCGGGCGGATGGCTGATACGAGTAAGCCTTCTTCTTTTAATAACTCAACCATTTTTATCGCAAGAGCTGCTTCTCCTACCATAATCGGCAGTATAGGAGTCATATTTCCTTCTACAGGTACGTCGGCAGCGGTTAGTGCCTCTCGTACATATTGAGCATTCTGTAATACAGTCTCAACCAGCTCCGGGTGATTCTGCAGCTCCAGCAATGCCCCATGAGCCGCCCCTACTGTCGCTGGCGATAAAGCAGTAGAGAAAATAAAACTGCGGGCTTTATTCATCAGGTATGCAATCAGCGCTTGGCTGCCAGCCACATAACCACCTTCGGATGCCAGCGACTTGCTCAGTGTTCCCATTTGAATATCGACCTTTCCCTGCAAACCAAAATGATCCACCGTACCGCAGCCCCCATTCCCTAGGACCCCTACTGCATGGGCATCATCCACCATAACCATAGCCCCATAGATTTCTCCTAAGGCAGCAATATCATCCAGAGGTGCAATATCACCATCCATACTGAATACCCCGTCAGTGACAATGAGACGCCGGTCTGAGCAAGGCGTATTTTTTAGTTTCTCTGCCAAATCATCCATATCCCCATGACGATATACCACCCTATGAGCTTTAGACAAACAGCAGCCATCAATGATGCTGGCATGATTGAGTGCATCGCTGAAGATTACATCACCCTTACCAGATAAAGCACTAATCACTCCTACATTGGCCATATAACCTGTATTAAAAACTACAGCAGCTTCCGTCTTCTTAAAGGCTGCCAGTCCTTGTTCCAGCTTTTGATATAGGGGATGACTCCCCGTTGTCAGCCTGGCCCCTCCTGATCCTGTGCCATACTGACAAATAGCATCTACAGCAGCCTGCTGTACAGCAGTAGAATGAGTTAATCCTAAATAATTATTCGTCGATAATGATAAATAGGTTTTGCCTTCCAGCTCTACGTGAACCGCATCTGAAAATCGGTAGCTCACTGGCTTTCGGTATAAATTTTGCTCCTGAACCTTTAAAAGATATGTTTTACAAAATTCCATATTATACCTTGTCCTTTATAGTATTACAAGCACTGGCTGGTGTTGTAAATAATTCTCCAAAAGGGATCTATCCGCAGCAGGATTTACAAAAAAGATTCGCCCGCCCACAGAATTTCCTAAGGGTTTGCAATGAGGAATGCGAATGTATCCTTTAGCAGAAGCAACATATCCCATTGTATATTCAGGATCATCAGACCAGCAAAGTTCAGCTACTACACCAGGACCAGCAGCTACTTTACTTGCCAGCACCAGCGCTTCTTGCACATGCAGATTGTGAATCCCCTGCTTTACCAGTCTTTCAATCAATGCTTCTTCGTTTTCAATATCCATACGAGATACCCGAATGCCTCTGTCTTCTGTATCATCAAGACGCCGACCCGTAACAGCACATAACAGCATGGCTCCACGCATACTGTCAGCTAAAGACGACAAACTTAAGATCCCCTGCTTTGCCCCACTGGGCGTTACCCCGGCTGCAACTAATGCATGTTCTGCTGCCTTATGCCCTTCCTCTCTCGTAAGGGAGGAAGAAGGATAAACAGGCAGCAAAGGTACCTGTTGTATCCTGCTAGGCTGTACTGTTTCTATCGTAATATTAATAAAATCAGCCTGTCCCCGACTGTGAGTAAAGGCTCTTTCCAGCATTCCAGCAGCCGTCTGCTCTACTTTATCATAAGGAACAATCCGCTCTGCACCAGAAATATGACGCCCGCCCTCTTCATGCCGTCCTCCCTGGGCCGCCCGCATTCTAACGCTGTACACCACTTTGTACCACCCTTTCGGTCTGCAGCTTCACTTTCTTTAATAATAAGGTAAGAGGCCAGGCAGTCAGTGCTGTATAAATCATACCTGGCACTGCCGCCAGCAAAAGAGGTATTGCTCCCTTACCCAATATTCCTCCAAGAGCCAGGCGAGCCACGCTGGATCCTAATGGTCCTGCCAGCACTAACACAGGCCATGATGTCCCTAAACCAGTCACACAAATGCCTACGACTAAACGAAAAATCATGGCAATCCCCACATTCAGCAAATTCTGGGTACCCAATATAAGTCCAATGAGACTCGATAATATACCTGCGGTTATGTACTTAGTGAAACCAAAGACCCCACAGATCGCTACCGCCAAAGGAGCTGATAATTGAAACTCTGTACCTGGAATGAAGCCAGGCAGCTTAATCGCACCAGAAACGGTAATCAAAGTAGTCAGCAGCGCAGTCTCCGTCAATCTTCGAGTGTTGTACATGCTGGAATCCTCCTTTTGTTAACTAATAATATTTTTAGGTTAACGTATTGGTTAAATAAAAAAGCTTTTTGAACCGCGAAGGCACGAAGCCAGTGAAGTTCTGTTAGCAGGCAATATTTCTCGCTTTTTGTCATTGCGAACAAAGTGAAGCAATCTCTTAACCCAGAGGGGATTGCTTCGCGCTGCTCGCAATGACAACTCGATGTTGCTTTATTCTGTTACCCACATTGGTAAACCAAATATTCAATAAAGGTTAACAATATAATCATACACTTCTTGCTGCAAAATGTAAATTCTTTTGCAGCAAAAATTTGCGGATAAGAAAAATGCTACGCGTCCTTTAAAACATAGAAAGTAAAGCGAACCGCAGAGGCGCAGAGAACACTGAGAAAAAATAGAGACTATCTTTACGATAGCCTCCATTTTTTCTATTTTACCATTTGGCTCGCACATAGGCTTCGGGCCATTGTACTTCTTCCTGCAGAACATGAGCAGCCTGCAAAGGCCAATAAGGATTTCGCAGCAATTCTCTGCCTGTGTACACTAAGTCAATACCAGCCTTAAGCATTTGCAGAACTTGAGCAGGCTCTGTAATGAGTCCTCCTGCCAATACAGGCAGCTGGGTTTTCTCTTTAATCGTAAGTGCCATGGCAACCTGATATCCAGCATAGGCACGTGGCATTGCCGATATAACAGCACCAGAGCTTACATTGACTACATCAATACCATGATGTTTCACCAGGTTTAGCATAGCAGCAATAAGTTCCGGTGTGTTTCCTTCTGGATGGTAGTCATCTGCCGATACCCGAACAATGATTGGCATTTCCCCTGGGATGACCTGTTTGACAGCAAGCAGAACCTCATCTAAGAAACGCACTCTCTTTTCCAGGCTTCCTCCATACTCATCAGTACGAGTATTGGTTAGCGGTGATAAAAATTCATTGATCAAATATCCATGAGCAGCATGAATTTCAAGAATATCAAAACCAGCAGCAACTGCCCGCCTTGCTCCCTGGGCAAACTTTTGAACGACTTCTTTGATTTCCTGCAAGGTCAACGCTTTAGGCAGGGCGTATTCTTCGCTAAAAGCAATCGCGGAAGGTGCTACGGGTGTGCTGTTAACAACGCCGCTCTTTCTGCCTGCATGAGCCAGTTGAATACCGATTTTTCCCCCTTGGGCATGAACCTGATCAACCACCTTTTTAAGACCTGGGATATGAGCATCATCCCAAATACCTAAATCCTGATTGGAAATACGTCCACGGGGTTCAATACCAGTAGCTTCTACAATAATCAGCCCCACTTGCCCTGCGGCCCGTGTGGCATAATGAATAACATGCCAGTCCGTCACCATGCCATCATCTGCCGCACTGTACATACACATGGGCGGCATGACAATCCGATTCTTTAAGGTCAGGTTCTTAATAGAAATAGGAGTAAATAACATATATATCATCCTTTCATCTATTATTTATAAGGTTATACATCAATACTAAGTATTGAAAATTATACCAAATCATGCCTTGATTCTATACTATAGATTACTATTTTACAAGTACATACTTTTTAGTATTATAGTTACCAAAATCATACTTTAATAATGCATGTATCTCTGATTGTTAAGTAATAAAAAACTTCGCTCTTATTTTCCCTAAGAACGAAGTTTTTTATTACTTTAATACATATTTTTCAATGGCCTCGGCTACGCCGTGGGCATTGTGATGACCAGTAACAGCTTGGGCAACTGCTTTTATTTTATCAGTTGCATTTCCCATAGCTACACCGAAACCAGCATATTCAAGCATTGGAATGTCATTATTCGAATCACCAATCGCCATTACTTCTCCACGGGTGATATTCAGGCTCTGTGCCAGCAATTCTAACCCATGTCCTTTATTGACGCTGGGATGCATCATTTCTAAATAATTCGATTTAGAAGAAGCGGCATAGATATCTCCAGCAAACTCATTATTAATTTTCTTTTGTATCTCAATTATTTCATGGGGTTCAGCTATGGCCAGCATTTTAGTAGGCTCATGCCGCATGGAATAAAACGTATCACCAATAGGAACTGCCGAAATACCCGCTATCGACTCATAAAGCTTCGCCTTTTCATTGCGTTCTACTACATATAATTCATCATTTATATGTGATTGCAGATACCAGCCCTTTTCATGAAAAAATTCTACAATTTTTCCGGCTACTTCTGGAGAAATGGTCTTATGGAATAACATTTCCTTGGTAAAAGCAGACCGAATCATACCACCATTATAAGTGATAATCGGTGTTCGTATAGCAAGCTCTTGGGCAAAAGGCACTGCTGAGCTGAACATTCTGCCTGTAGCGATTGTTACAAGAACTCCTTGCTCATAAGCCTTCTGAATCGCTTCACAAGTTCGCGGGGAAACTTTTAGAGTTCCATCCAGCAATGTGTCATCCATATCTACTGCCACTAATTTAATTATCATGCAATAACCTCCGCTATCTCGTTATCGGTCCTTGATTACTTTCGATAAAGTACAACTGCAAAGGGTCATTAAGCAAACACCTGTCACAGGTGCGGCCATGCTGTAAATTTGATAACCCGGTAAGGTTTTCATTACTAACATAGGAGTCAATATATTCATAAAAAAAGTCAATCCACCTAAAGTGAGCCAATTGAAGGGTTTCGTTTTTAACGCAAGCAAGGGTCTCACAGCACTATTGGCTAATCCAATAACTACAGCACCCAGTAATGCACCGCCTAAGGTATCAACGAAGATCCCAGGTAATTTTATGATAAGCAAAAACAATAATACAGCATTTAAAATCATACGCAGCAGAAAACCGCACACGCCTTGACCCTCCTCATCATCTATGAATCATTAAATAACACTGTCTTTTATTATATACCGTAGGACAAATTATTGACAATATTTTTTTCATATAATCAAATCGTTCATTGTGTATCAAGACTTCTTAACCCCCCCTGATTCTACAATGCAACCTTACGATTCAGCAATACCACTTTCCAGCATCAACAACGCTTGTTTTAATTCCACTCCCCCGCCAAATCCTGTCAGGCTGCCGTTAGCTCCGATCACTCGGTGACAGGGTACTACAATTGGTACACGATTGATATGTAACGCTCCCCCTACTGCCCGCACAGCTTTAGGATTGTCTATTTCTTTGGCTAGTGTTCCATAGGAAATGGTTTGCCCATAGGGAATCGTTGCAGTATAAGTAAGTACAGCTTTTTGAAAAGAAGTATAACCATGCCAATCAATGGGTACACCAAAATCAACAACAAAGCCCCGCCAATACATATTTAACTCTTTTCTCAATTGCTCTGACCACAACTCTACATCTGCTGAAGTAGTACTCTTTATTTCTTGAGGTTTAATTTTAAAAGGAAAATCAAGCTGCCACAGTCCTATATCTGTCCAGACAGCGTTCATGTAACCCCAATCCGTATCTAGTATTGTATGCATTTGTTGCATCATTACACATCCTTCTTGTAAATAAATTCTATTGTAACTAACAGACACACAAAAAATAAAGCAGCTTTTTATCTTTTCGGCTGACAGCACATAGAATCCTTCTATTTTAAATCTGCTTCATTTCAGTTGCTAAAACGGAAAATACCCCCTCTGCTTATTTCATTGCTGAAATTTGCAGAGGGGGTATTTTTTGTATGCTTGTCTTCTATTTTATTATTATACTACTTTCAGATCCACTAATACTGCATTCATTTTACGAACAGCTTCAGCGCTCTTATTGAATTTTTCTTGTTCTTCTGCATTTAATTTATAATCAACAATTTTTTCCCAACCATTTTTGCCGATTACAACTGGAACGCCTAAGCAGATGTCTTTTTGTCCATATTCGCCGTCTAAAGCCACGCAACATGGATATACTTTCTTCTCATCACGAACGATTGCTTCAACTAGTAAAGCACCTGCAGCGCCAGGAGCATACCAAGCGGAAGTACCTAATAAACCAGTTAACGTAGCACCGCCAACCATTGTATCAGCAGCTACTTTTTCCAACGTTGCTGCATCTAATAATTCAGCAGCAGGAATACCCATATATGTAGCAAAGCGAGTTAAAGGAATCATTGTAGTATCGCCATGACCACCAACTACTACACCGTGAATGTCAGTAGCAGGAACATTCATAGCTTGGCTCAAATAACATTTGAAGCGAGAGCTATCCAAAATACCGCCCATACCAATGATGCGATTTTTAGGCAGACCGCTTGCTTTTAATGCAAGATATGTCATTGTATCCATTGGATTACTAATGATTACAAAGATAGCCTTAGGGGAATATTTTAAAATATTATCAACTACACCTTTAACAATACCTGCATTGGTGCCGATCAAGTCTTCACGCGTCATACCAGGTTTGCGAGGAATACCAGAGGTGATTACAACTACATCGGAATCTGCAGTTTTACTATAGTCACTGGTACTACCAGTAACCCTAGTATCAAAACCAAGCAAGGTTGCAGTTTGCATCATATCCAATGCTTTACCTTCAGAAACCCCTTCCTTGATATCCAATAATACCAATTCGCTTGCTAATTCTCTTTGTGCAATTACGTTTGCGCAGGTTGCGCCTACATTACCAGCACCAACAACTGTAATTTTCATCCTGACATCATCCTCCTAAAGTTTGTACATTCTTTTGCTTTTAGTATGTGTTAACCCTACTAACAATTATAACTCTCTTCTCATAGGTTTGTATAGAGCTCAAGTGAATTAAATTACATACTATTACAAAAATAATACAATATTGTGAAACTAGATAAAGAAATAAAATAGTAAGAAAAACGATTTGTCAGATAATAGAATACCAATGCATTCTTTAAAACCGATAAAAGAATCGAACCACAAAGGACACGAAGGACACAAAGGGTTTGATTTATATACTATAAAAAAACCCTTCTACAATTGTAGAAGGGCTGATTTGTTGTTTGGATATTAACGACCGCTGTTTTTGCTGAAGCAATCGCGGCAATATACAGGACGATCGCTGCTTGGACGGAAAGGCACTTGTGTTTCTACACCGCAAGCTGCACAGGTTACATCATGCATTTCGCGTTGTGGACGAGCGCCACCACGGTTAAAGCTGCTACCGCCATTATTTCTTTGTTTACGAGCTGCACGACATTGTGGGCAACGACCAGGCTCGTTAGTGAAGCCTTTTTCGTTATAGAATTCTTGTTCTGAAGCTGAGAACACGAATTCTGCGCCACATTCGCGGCATGCTAAAGTTTTGTCTTGAACCATTGTAATAGTCCCCCTCAAATTTTCTGGCCCAAAATGGTATAGGGTTCACTACTGTCCTTACCAAAAACCTACTTGAGAAGGATATATAATGGAATCTCACTAGACCTATGTACTTGGGCTCTATTATAAGTATACTATTATTTTTTTAAAAGTAAAGTTTTTTCTATAAAATTTTCTCTATTTTTTTATATTATTTCCTTTTTTTGATAAATATTGGGAGTTATATTTTAATAGTATGCATGAAGCAGAAAAAAGCTGTACATACTATTTTTGATTACAATAACCTAAAATTTCTATAGGAGGCTAATTTACATGACGATCCTAGACAAAGTAAGTTCAGAGACTCGTGGTATCTTCAACATGTTTTTTGACAAAGAACCTCTTAACTATTTAGAAGCAGCTGGATTATATGGAATCATTGCCCAAGGCCGCTATAATGTCGCTGCCCTTGAGGTTCTTTATAATCATGCCCAAGATCGTGATTTAAAAGCATTAATTAAGGAAGCAATTGACAGACAAAGCAAAGTGATTATCGAGCATTCCGAAGATCTGCTCCAAGAAAGCGGTGGTCGAATCCCAACTTTGTCCTTCAGTCAACGCACTTTGCACAAAGACTCTTTAAACATTCCCACAGATGCTCATCTAACGGATGGCGAAGTTGCCATCGCTGTCGGCACCATGGGTAAAGCCGCGCAAATGGCCTTATTAGCCGCCCTGCACCAATCTTACCAAGTAGAAGTCGCATTAATGTATCGCAGAATGCTGGATGCTGGTCTCGAGTGGGATTATCGTCTATTGCAGCTTATGTTACAACGCGGCTGGCTTCCCAGACTGGCTAAAATCGAACATTAAACAATCGAACCACAAAGACGCAAAGGACACAAAGGATTCTACTTATAACTTACTTTGTGTGCCGCACCAGCGGCATTGCGCCTTTGTGGTTCATATATTTTATATTTTTTCACTTAAAACTTATACATTCTAGAACAAAAAACCTCCCAGAAATGCTGGAAGGTTTTTTATTATATTCGTTTTCTTATTATGCTTGTTTTTCGAATTGGTCTTTGCCAACTCCACACAATGGACAGACCCAGTCCTCGGGGATATCTTCAAATTTAGTGCCAGGGGCGATACCGCTATCTGGATCACCAGCTTCTTCATCATATTCATAGCCACAAACTACACAAACCCATTTTTCCATATTTAATCGCTCCTTTTTCTTGTAAATTTAGTTAATCTGTTATCATTTTACCATATTTATAAAAATTAGCAACTACTATCCATTATCCATGTGTCATTTACCACCTGCGGCTGGAACCGCCGCCTCCGCCAGAGCCGCCGCCAAAACCGCCACCGCCTCCTCCGCCGCCACCGCGTCGGGATAAAACGGACAACAGCATATAGGTTATGGCTCCGCCAAAGAATAGCCAATCCATCATCAGCAGTAGAATAACCCCAACAGCAATCGCAATTTTTGCCCACCAAGGAAGTGTATCCCACCCTCCTTCTTGCGTGGCAGCTTGTGCCCGCTGTACAGGTTTTGCATCGGTTTTAAGTTCGAGATTATATTCTTTTGCAACTTCCGTGGCAACCGTCAGATAGCCATTTAAAATGCCTTTATCATAATCTCCCTGTTGAAAATAAGGAATCATATAATTATCTTGAATGCGCCCAGTCTTAGCATCTGGCAATGCACCTTCCAGGCCATAGCCAACTTCAATACGGGACTGTTTATCGTCTACTGCTACTAAAATAAGAACTCCATTATTAAGGGTTTTATCACCCACACCCCACTGCCTGAGAACTTCTAAGGAATACTCTTCCAAAGGTGCTCCTTCTAGTGTTTTGGTGGTCATAACCACAATCTGGGCCTTTGTTTTAGCAGCAAGCTGGCTTCCTAAGCTATTGATCCGGGACTTTGTTTCTGGACTTACTACACCAGCATAATCCTGAATGTAAATGCTATTCGTAGGAGCTGGCGGTACTTGCGGCTGTGCCCAGGCTACTGCAGCGATCAACAGATATGCCACAAACACAATCCAGGCTAGCCTCTTTTTCATATTCTTCCCTCGCTTATACGGATAATACATAGGAAGAAAACTAGACTCTTCCTTCTAAAATTAGAGAACGTTTAAACGCGAAGACGCAAAGCCGCTATCGCGGAACGAAGGATACAAAGAGGACTATTTTAACCGCAGAGGCGCAGAGAACGCTGAGGGGATTACTCTGTGGTTCTCTGTGTGCTCTGTGTTAAATCGTCTCTCTTTATTTAAAACTTCACTTGCGGTACTTGCTGTGCGCCTTCTGCTGCTTTGAAGTATTCTTTTGCTCCAAAGCCTAACATTCCTGCATAGATATTGGATGGGAACGTACGGATTTTTGAGTTGTATATCTGCACTGCATCATTGTAATCTTTACGTGCTACTGCAATGCGATTTTCAGTACCAGCCAATTCATCAGCCAGCTGTCTAAAGTTCTGATCCGCTTTAAGGTTCGGATAGTTTTCTGCGATGACTAATAATCTGGAAAGTGCACCGCCTAATTCATTATTTGCTTCTGCTTTAGCAGCAACCCCTTGACTTCCGGCAAGTTTTGCTCTTGCATCTGCCACTGCCTTAATGGCTGCTTGTTCATGCTGAGCATATCCTGATACAGTCGCATTTAAATTCGGAATTAAATCGGCCCGACGCTGCAGCTGATTTTCTACCTGGCTCCACTTGCCATTTATTGCTTCGTCCATATTAACTAAACCATTATAGCCAGAGAATGCGCCTATCACCAGCACAGCAACCAGAGCAAGCACAATCCATACTGTTTTGTTCATATCATTGAGTCCTCCTTAACATTATGTTACTTACATTCTATCCAACTTTACAGGAAATGAACAGCACAATTTTTTCCAACTACTAATGCCCTTGCTGGCGGAAAAAATTATATACGGCTTGTGCCGCTGGAAAAGTCATAGTGCTTACTGCTGCCATTTCCTCAACCGTAGCTGCTTTCATTTTAGCTAAACTGCCAAAATGATCCCATAATGCTTTACGCCGTTTCCCGCCAATCCCTGCAACATGATCAAGAACTGACACCATATTTCGCTTGGATCGGAGCTTTCGGTGATAGGTTACAGCAAAGCGATGAGCTTCATCCCGAATCCGTTGAATCAGATATAAAGCTTGTGAATGCCGGGGCAAAATCAAAGGCTCACTATCACCTTCACGGAAAATATGCTCAAATTCTTTTGCCAGGCCAATAACAGGAACCTGCAGCCAGCCAGCACCGCGGATGATTTCTAAAGCAGAACTTAATTGTCCTTTACCACCATCAATGATGATTAAATCAGGAGGCGGCTGCCCTCCTTGGGCATACCGTCTGCTTACTACCTCCTGCATGGATTTAAAATCATCTGGTTTTCCTTCCACTGTCAACAATTTATAACGACGATACTCTTCTTTCTTCGGCATACCACTTTCAAAGACCACCATCGATGCTACCGTCTCTGATCCTTGAATATGGGAAATATCAAAACACTCCATGCGTTCTGGCGGACCATCTAATCCTAAGTATCTTCCCAGGTCAGCTAACGCTCCTTCTGTTTGCTCAGAATGCGCCTTTATCTTTCCTTCTTGCTCTTGAAGCACCAGGGCTGCATTGCCATCTGCCATGGTGACAATATCTTTTTTCGTACCTCGTTTGGGTGTTTCCACAGCCACCCGACTGCCCTTTAACTGGCTTAACCATTCCCCTAATAAGGACTGCTCTTCAATGTTCATCGGCAATAAGATTTCTTTCGGAATAAATGTACTTTGGCTATAATACTGCTTGAGAAAAGCGGCTAGAACTGCCTCATCCTCTTCCTGGTCACTGCCTGCTAACAAGAAATGATCCCGCCCTACCATCTTTCCGCTTCTGATAAAAAATACCTGAGCGCAAGTTCCCAGGGCAGAGCGAGCTAAACCAATGGCATCCTGATCCCCTGCCCCTGTAACAATATTTTGTTTTTCCCTGACTTTTTCCACGGCAGCCAATTGATCCCTGAGCTTTGCTGCTTGTTCAAAGGCCAGTTCTTCGGCTGCAGCCTCCATTTTCTTTTTCAGGCTTTGCACTACAGTATCACTGCGGCCTTCCAGCAGCAGACAAACTTCTTTTATCATACCTTGATACGTTGCCGCATCTACAAAGCCAGCACAAGGCGCTAAGCATCGCTTAATATGATATTCTAAACAGGGACGTCTGGCATCTAATATTCTGCAGCTGCGCAAAGGAAATAATTTACGCATTAACTTGATGGTTTCATGAACCGCTCCTGCACTGGTGTAGGGACCAAAATAGCGGGCACCATCTTTTTGTACTCTTCGGGTAGCATATAAACGAGGAAATTCTTCATTCATCGTTACCTTTATATAAGGATAGGTTTTGTCATCACGCAAACTAATATTATACTTTGGACGATGTTTTTTAATTAAATTGCATTCTAAGATTAAAGCCTCAATTTCCGATGCTGTAACGATATATTCCAGATTGACAATCCGCGATACCATGGACTGCACTTTCGGGGAATGATTGCGGCTGGATTGAAAATAAGAGCGTACACGGTTCTTCAGTACTACGGCTTTGCCTACATAAATAATACGCTCCTGGGCATCCTTCATTAAGTAAACACCTGGCTGATCCGGCAAATGGCTTAACTTCTCGATTAATTCATCATTCATATTGCTAAAAATACTCCTTTGGAAAATAATATCTCATTGCCAAAAGACTATAAGTATGAGATAATTGTAACATACTTTTAGTACCAGCTAATAATCTTTTTTAAAGGTTCAATGTATACATGCAATAAACTCATTGTCGACTTAAATGTTATATACTATAATTAAGTCCATTAACGTTCAAACTATTTCTCTTGATATTTGCAAATGGGAGGTCGCTATTAATGTTCAAAAGAATACTCATCGCCAATCGTGGTGAAATTGCCGTTAGAATCATTCGAGCCTGTCAGGAACTAGATATTGAAACAGTCGCTGTATATTCAGATGTTGATGCCGAAGCCCTACATGTCCAACTGGCCGACTATGCGTATAATATCGGACCTGCAGATGCAATGAAAAGTTACCTAAATATGGATGCGATCATTATGGCCGCTAAAGCTTCAAAATCAGAAGCCATTCATCCAGGATACGGCTTTTTGTCAGAGAATGCTGATTTTGCTGAGAAAGTTACGAAAGCAGGCTTGATCTTTATCGGACCTAGTGCCGAAATCATCCGCCAGGTGGGAAATAAAGATGCAGCTCGTGCGGCTATGAAGGCAGCTGGTCTGCCTATGACAATAGGTAGTGAACCGATTGTCAATAATGAACATGCCTGTAATTTAGCCGGTGAAATTGGCTATCCAGTCATTTTAAAACCAGTATCTGGCGGCGGCGGCAAATCGATGTATGTTGCCAACAACCAATTAGAACTGATCAGTGCCTTAAACAAGGTTGATGTAACACGCAGCCCGTTTTACCTGGAAACTTATATTTCTGAAGCACGACACATAGAAGTACAAATCATGGCGGATACCTATGGCAATGTCCTTCACGTAGGTGAACGGGAATGTTCCATACAGCGCCGCAATCAAAAGGTACTCGAAGAATCCCCATCCAGTGCCTTAACCCCTGAAATGCGTACCACCGTTGGAGCAATGGCTATCCGTGCCGCCAAAAGCATTTATTATACCAATGTAGGAACAGTAGAATTCTTATTGGACGTGAAAACAGGCAAGTTCTATTTCATGGAAATTAATCCTCGTATTCAAGTAGAACATGCTGTAACAGAAATGGTTACAGGTATTGATTTAGTCCGCCGACAAATCCGGATTGCTGCAGGTGAACCTTTAAACAAAAAGCAAGAAGACATTTTGTTTATCGGTCATGCCATTGAATGCCGTATTAACGCCGAAGATCCAGAACAGTGTTTTATTCCTTCCCCTGGTCACATTGACTTTTACCATGAAGCAGGCGGCCCAAGGGTTCGAGTAGACAGCGGTGTATGCGCTGGTATGACAGTGCAGCCCCATTATGATTCCATGGTTGCAAAAGTCATTGCCCATGGACGCACCAGAGGGGATGCCATTAAAATTATGCGCAGAGCCTTGGCGGAATACCGCATTTCTGGTATTAAAACCAATATTAGTTTTCAACAGGAAATCTTAAATAACCCTCATTTCTGCAGCGGCAATATTGATACTCAATTTGTTTACAAACGTATGACTCCCATTCAAGAAGCAGAATGTGAAATTGACAATGAAAATAAAAAATACTATTCCCAAGGGTAGGCAATATGCCTACTCTTTTTTTATTTGAAAAATTAAAATAAAACAATTGAAACGCGAAGACACGAAGAATAACTAACTTTTCTTTTGTCATTGCGAACGGAGTGAAGCAATCTCTTAACAAGTAAAGGATTGCTTCGCTATGCTCGCAATGACAAATTTCGTAATATTCATTACCTTCGCATCTTCGCGTTTCAAAAAGTTTTTGCTTTTCCTCGTAAAAACGAGCGTTTTTTTCTTACACCTTACTCCCGTATTCCTCTTTCCAGAATTGGCGCTAGAAATTGTCCTGTGTAGGAAGCCTTGACCTTTACGATGTCTTCCGGAGTTCCTTTGGCAACAATGGTACCACCGCGGCTGCCGCCTTCTGGTCCTAGGTCAATTACATAATCCGCAGTCTTAATGACATCCAGATTATGCTCAATCACTACAACGGTGTCTCCTCCATCGACCAAACGCTGCAGCACGATAAGCAGACGGTGAATATCAGCCGTATGCAGACCGGTAGTAGGCTCATCAAGAATATAGAGCGTCTTACCTGTACTGCGTCTTGCCAATTCCGTTGCCAATTTAATCCGCTGGGCTTCTCCTCCAGAAAGAGTCGTAGCAGGTTGTCCTAATTTAATATATCCTAAACCAACGTCCTGCAGAATTTGCAGTTTACGCTGAAGTTTAGGCAGGTTTTGGAAGAATTCTACTCCTTCGTCCACTACCATATCCAGAACCTGAGAAATACTCTTCCCTTTATAACGAACCTCTAGGGTTTCCCGATTATAGCGAGCCCCTTTACACACTTCACAAGGAACATATACGTCAGGTAAAAAATGCATTTCGATCTTAATAATCCCATCACCGCGGCAGGCCTCGCATCGTCCGCCTTTTACATTAAAGCTGAAACGTCCAGGCTTATATCCCCGCATTTTTGCTTCCTGGGTTTGGCTGAATACTTCGCGAATAACATCAAACAAGCCTGTGTACGTAGCTGGATTGGAGCGAGGGGTACGACCGATGGGCGACTGATCGATCTCAATAATTTTATCAATATATTCTACACCACGAATATCATCATGAGCACCAGGCCGAGTCTTTGTACCTCGATATACCCGTCCTGCCAGCCCTTTGTATAAAATCTCATTTACCAGAGTACTCTTGCCTGAGCCAGATACACCTGTCACAGCAGTAAACACACCTAAAGGAAATTTTACTGTTAATTTTTTCAGATTGTTTTCTTTCGCTCCCACTACTTCCAGCCATTTTCCATTGGGTTTACGCCGCACAGCAGGTACCGGGATATACTTGCTCCCCTTCAAATACTGACCTGTGATGGACTCTGGGCAAGCCTTGATCTCTTCTACGGTTCCTTGAACTACCACTTGTCCGCCATGAGCGCCAGCAGCCGGACCAATATCAATAATGTGATCGGCTTCATACATGGTATCTTCATCATGCTCAACTACCAGCAGGCTATTGCCTACATCCCGTAAATGCTTTAAGGTCGTTAACAGACGGTTGTTATCCCGCTGATGCAAGCCAATGCTTGGTTCATCCAGTATATACAGTACCCCTACCAGCCCGGAGCCAATCTGAGTAGCCAGCCGTATGCGCTGGGCTTCTCCCCCTGATAAGGTTCCTGCGGCCCGGCTGAGAGTCAAATAATCTAATCCCACATTCAGCAAAAATCCCAAACGAGCGTGAATCTCTTTTAGAATTTGGTGAGCAATGGCTTTCTCCCTATTTGTTAAATCTAAATTAGAAAAGAAATCCTGGGTTTCTGCAATGGTTCCCGCCGTTACCTCATAGATATTTTTACCGCCAACCTTAACCGACAAGGTTTCGGGCTTTAATCTGGCTCCCTTACACGTGGGGCAGGGTTTAGAACTCATATATTCTTCAATATCTTCCCGGGACCAATCAGATACCGTTTCCCGGTACCGACGATTTAATAACGGGATCACACCTTCAAAAACAGCGTGATAGGTTTTTGTTTCCCCATACATGTTATCATATTCAAAATCAAACTGTTCTACACCTGAACCTGTCATAATAATTTCTTGCACTTGTGAAGATAAGTTTTCCCAGGTGTCATGTAAAGAGTAATTATATTTATCCAGTACTGCTTCTAACTGGCACATAAAATAGGAATTTATGTTTTTACTCAAAGGAGTGATGGCGCCATCAATAAGAGCCTTGCTAGTATCAGGGACAATTAAAGAGCGGTCCACTTCCATATTGTTTCCTAAGCCGGTACAATCCGGGCACGCACCAAAAGGGCTATTGAAGGAAAACATCCGGGGAGCAATTTCAGGCAGACTAATACCGCATTCGATACAAGCAAAATTCTGGCTGAAGATTCGTTCCTGATCTCCTACGACATCCACATTTACCACGCCTTCTCCCAAGGTGAGAGCTGTCTCCAGAGAATCCGCCAGCCGCTGATTGATTCCTTCTCGCAGGACAATCCGATCTACTACCACTTCGATGGTGTGCTTTTTATTTTTTTCTAACTTGATTTCATCTGCCACATCACGAATTTCCCCATCAACTCGTACCCGGACATATCCATTCTTACGAATATCTTCCAGCACTTTTTGATGTTCGCCTTTTTTTCCTCGTATGACTCCGGCAATAAGCATCAGACGAGTCCCCTCAGGCAAAGCCACCAACTGATCAACCATCTGTTCGATGGTTTGCTGGGTAATGGGCTTACCGCATTTCGGACAATGAGGACGGCCTGCTCTGGCAAACAGCAGACGCAAATAGTCATAGATTTCTGTTACTGTCCCAACTGTGGAACGAGGATTACGGCTGGTTGTTTTCTGATCAATGGAAATGGCAGGAGACAGCCCCTCAATATAATCCACATCCGGCTTGTCCATCTGCCCCAAAAACTGACGGGCATAAGCAGACAAGGATTCCACATAACGCCGCTGCCCTTCCGCATAAATGGTATCAAAGGCCAAAGAAGACTTACCTGACCCGCTTAACCCTGTAATGACAACCAGCTCATTACGGGGAATCTCAATATCAATATTTTTCAAATTGTGCTGCCTTGCACCCTTAATAACAATCTTTTCTTTCATTGGTATATTCCTTTCTGACTCTAATCTATAAGTCCCATATGATGTAAAAAAAGCTGAAACACGAAGGCACGAAGATTTTACGAAGAAATAATATTAATGAAAACTTTTCGTGTCCCTTCGTGTACCGTGATAGCGGTTTCGCGTCTTCGCGTTTAATCATTTTTTACTCTTCTTGCTCTTTGGAGATTTCTCTTTTACTACCTTCCCTACCCTGCCTTTTAGTTCTACGATCATATCTCTGAGTTCGGCGGCGCGTTCGAATTCCAGTTGCTTGGAGGCGAGGCGCATTTCCTTTTCCAGATTGCCGATCAGATCTAACATTTCACTCTGGCTCATATTGCCTAAGCGGTCTGTTCGATACAGTTCAGGGCTTTCAGCCACTTTTGTCGTTTCAATCAGCTCTTTAACCCGTTTTTGAATGGTGGTGGGAGTAATGCCATATTCCTCGTTATACGCCATCTGGATATCTCGGCGGCGATCCGTTTCTTCCATGGCTCGTGCCATGGATTTGGTAATCACATCAGCATACATAATAACCCGGCCATTCACATTACGAGCTGCTCTGCCGATGGTCTGAATCAAAGAAGTATCAGACCGCAAAAATCCCTCTTTATCCGCATCCAAAATGGCAACTAATGTAACCTCCGGCAAATCCAACCCTTCTCGCAAAAGATTGATGCCGATGAGTACATCAAACACACCCGCTCTTAAGTCACGAATAATCTCGCCCCGTTCAATGGTCACAATATCGGAATGCAGATACCGTACGCGAATCCCCATTTCTTTTAGAAATTCTGTAAGATTTTCTGCCATTTTTTTCGTCAGAGTCGTAATCAGTACTCTCTCATTTGCAGCAGCCCGTAATTTGATTTCACCAAGCAAATCATCCATTTGCCCCTTAATAGGACGTACTTCCACTTCAGGATCGATGAGACCCGTAGGACGAATCACCTGCTGCGCGACTTGGCTGGCTTCCCCCAGCTCATAAGCACTTGGAGTAGCTGAAACATAGATAATCTGATTAATACGCTCTGTAAACTCTAAGAAGGTCAAGGGCCTATTATCAAAAGCTGATGGCAGACGAAAGCCATTTTCGATTAAGGATGCTTTACGAGCCCGATCTCCTGCATACATGGCACGAAGCTGGGGCAGCATTACATGAGATTCGTCAATCACGATTAAAAAATCTTCAGGAAAGTAATCAATTAAGGTATAAGGGGAATCCCCTGGATTTCGTCCCGTCAAATGTCTGGAATAATTTTCGATTCCCGAACAATATCCCATTTCCTGCATCATTTCCAGATCATACTTGGTACGCTGCTCCAATCGCTGGGCTTCTACCAATTTCCCATTTGCCTTGAATGACGCCAGCTGTACTTCCAGTTCTGCCTCAATATCCGCTACTGATCGCAGCATATTTTCTCGTGACGTTACATAGTGAGATGCAGGATATATAGCAATATGTTTGCGCTCTGCCAAGATTTCTCCTGTAAGCGTATCAATCTCTAAAATTCGTTCAATTTCATCACCAAATAATTCCACTCGTATGGCTCTTTCTCCATAGGCGGCAGGAAAGATTTCGACTACATCCCCTCGCACCCTGAATTTCCCGCGAACAAAATTAATATCATTGCGTTCATACTGAATCGCTACTAATTTTCGTAAGATTTCATCTCGGTCTTTGGCTTGTCCTTGGCGGAGAGATAGCACGAGACCATGATATTCATCAGGAGATCCTAAGCCATAAATACAAGATACGCTGGCTACAATAATCACATCACGGCGCTCAAATAAAGAACTGGTCGCGGAGTGACGCAATTTATCGATTTCATCATTGATAGAAGAATCTTTTTCAATATAGGTATCCGTATGAGCAATATACGCCTCTGGCTGATAATAATCATAATAACTTACAAAATATTCTACAGCATTATGAGGAAAGAATTCTTTGAACTCACTGGCAAGCTGAGCTGCCAAGGTCTTGTTATGAGCAATTACCAAGGTCGGCTTTTGCACTTCTTCAATCAATTTTGCAATGGTAAAGGTTTTACCTGTCCCCGTCGCTCCCAGTAGAACCTGGGCCTTTTGCCCTGCTACAATACCATCTTTCAGCTTATGAATTGCAGTCGGCTGATCCCCCATTGGTACGAAAGGAGCTTCCACCTTAAAAGGAATTCCGCCTTCATGATATACCGTATTCAATTTAGGAACCGTTGCCATAAACATCACCAGTCTTTACAAATATTCATTAGAACGTATGTACTGTAATTTTATCACAGTACATACGTTCGGTCAAACTTCTATGAAATCGATTGAATGTAAATTCATTATATAATAATTCTTTAATAATAAACATTACATTTTTTTGTTATTTTTTTCCCCATATCCCTTTTGCTTTTTCCCATAGCCAAAATTTATCTTCTGCTAATTGAACATAATATAATTCATTGCCCTCCGGCACTAAGATTACACCTAACATTTTATGATTTTGAGTAAATTTCACTTTTTTTTCGATCCTGCGGTCGTCACGCAGGATTTCCATTATAAATACAGGGGGAGCAAAATAAATAGCTTCTGCTAACTGCTCCTTAGTATCAATGGTCAGATTATGCAGCTTCAGGAGAATATCGCCTGATTTTATCCCTGCCTTTTGTGCAGGTGTATCCACTACCGTATCTAATACCATAAGACCTTTGGCAGGAGGCACATAACGGGGAAGTCCCTCTAACTCCTGGCGGCTGTCGATCTGAATCAGCATCTCATGACCTAAGAAAGACACCATCGCCGCCACTGCCTGCAGCCATTTATAATGAACCGACAACAGAGCGAGGGCAAGCAGTACAATACTATAAAGTCCCAAATGCAAAGCGGATTTACGGCGGCGCATTTGTGGTGAACTGGCTACTGCAATGTCTGTATATCCTAAAGCAGCCACTACTGATACCATGGCATACATCCAAATATGTCCCTCCGGCAGTACTCCTTGGACTGGCAGCAAGGGCCACCAATCCGGCATGTCTAAGACACCCTCAGGTACTTTCAACTCTGGAACTGCAACTGCTGACATTAATAAAAGAGGAAGAGGCCAAAAGTTTTGCAGATTAAAGGCCCCGACTAATTGTCCATTTTTACGCTTTAAAATAATCGGCATACTGCCATAAATTCCACTAATCGCGATTAAAATACTTTCTGTGATATGAAGAACTGCTACCAATACTAATACCTGGGATACGTCAACATTGGGCCAGCCAAATAATACTTTAGATAAAGCCACCACGCCTCCGGCATAAGCAAAACATAGAAATCGCATATTGACCATCATCAGCAGTATCGCTACCGGCCAAATATACGCAAGGCCCAATTGATCTACATTGAGGCCTACCAGCGTCAGCAGGAATGTTCCCATAATGCCGCCGATACTCCCCAGAGAAATGGCTAAGGCAATCTGCTGAGTCAAAGAAAAGCCGCATACACCAAACATACGCTGCTGACTTTTCTGCAGTTTCCAGTATTGAAAGCCAACTAAGGCAATGATCATCCAAAATATTGGCTCAAAGAAAGCAGCTACCACACCGCCAACAGAAAGCCGTATTAATTCCTGCCACGGGAACATAACTTCACCTCTAATCAAATTCTGATAACAAGAACATTACGAGGCCTAAAAAATAAAACATTTTGAAACGCGAAGACGCGAAGACTAAATATATACCTCTTCGCGTTCTTCGTGTATCTTCGCGACTTCGCGGTTCATTACTTTTTTGGCCCTTAGAAAAAAGCGGCTAAGCAAAAGCCAGCCGCGATCCTTTATTTTCCCATCTTTTCTTTTACAAAGTCAATGGCTTTGTCTAATTGTACATCTGACTTTGCATCCTTATCCATTTCCACTTTTATATCCGGTTCAATACCAATGCCATTTATGGAGCGATCATTTGGTGTCAAGTATTTGGCAATGGTCAATTTAATGGCGCCGCTGTCTAAGCGAAGCACGGTTTGCACTGACCCTTTACCATATGTCTTTGTACCAATTAACGTTCCAGATGCTGTATCCTGAATTGCTCCAGACACAATCTCTGAGGCACTGGCGCTGCCACCGTTAACCAACACAGCTACAGGATATTTAACCGCCTCTAAATTAGAAGAATGAGTCTCTCGATGCCCATCCCGGGTAACAACAGAAACAACGGGTCCTTTGGGCACAAATTTACTGGCAACCTTAACACTTTCCTCTAATAAGCCGCCTGGATTATCCCGAAGATCAAGAATAATGCTTTTCATACCTTCTGCTTCCAGTTCTTTATACTTCTGAGCAAAATCATTGCCTGTGTTGTCATTAAACATGGATATTCGGATATAACCAATCTTATCGGGAAGCATTTTACCTGCTACGGTTTTAATTTGGATGTTAGACCGGGTCAAAGCAATCTCTTTTACAGGTTCACTTTCATGACGAACGGCTAAACTGACAGTAGTCCCCTCAGGCCCGCGAATTTTACTGACGGCTTCATCTAAGGCCATATCTTTCGTATCTTTACCGTCAATTTGAAGGATTTGATCTCCGCTTTTGATTCCAGCTTTATCACTGGGCGTGCCTTCAATCGGCGAAACAACCGTCAAGGTCTTATCTTTTACTCCCAAAACCATACCCACGCCGCCAAAAGAACCTTCTGTTTCTACCATAAAGTCCTTATACATCTTGGCATCCATATAAATGGAATGGGGATCTCCTAAAGAGCTGACCATTCCCTTGACAGCCCCAGCTACCAAGGTCTCTGTATCCACTTGCTCTACATAGCGGGCTTTCACAACCTGCAAGGCCCTGAAAAACTTTAAGGTACTTACAACATCGGAAGAATTTCCCTTTAACAGATATAAAAATCCGCCAGCTGTTACCGTAAAGGTAAAGACAACTAATAAAATGGCTGATACGATAATCTTACGACGACTCATCTATACACCCCAATTCCAAATTAGAAATTTGAATACCCTTTCAAATTTCGCTACTTTCTTCTCTATGAAAACACACATAATTAAATATATGTAGAAATTCCATGAAATATTCCATAAGGGCACCCACCGCGGGTACCCTTATGGTGATGCTATTTACATTTAGGGCAAATAACCCATCGGGTTGGTAGGTGAACCATTTTCACGGACTTCAAAATGCAAATGAGGTCCGGTAGAATACCCTGTTGAACCTACGCGAGAAATCACTTCTCCTTTACGCACTCTTTGCCCTTCTACTACGAGCAGTTCCGAATTATGCCCATATAACGTAGAGATACCATTTCCATGTTCAATGATCACGGCCTTACCGTAACCACCCATCCAATCTGCATAAATCACCACTCCACTATCAGCAGCCCGTACGGAATCCCCATAATCAGCTCCAATATCAATACCACTGTGATAAAGGGATGTGCCAAAAATCGGGTGCGTACGCCAGCCATAGGGTGAAGTAATTTCCGTAACATCTGTAGGCCACATCAGAGCCCCTGTTCCGCCGCTAGGTCCTTGTTTTCCACCTTGACTGCGCCTTATCATCTGCTCAATTTTACGGGAAGTTTCTAAAAGTTCCTGATAGGACTGTTCTGCTGTATCCCGTTCATTAACAGCCGCTGCCAAAACAGCTTCTCTTTCTTTCTTACTGGACTCAATGATTTTTTTCTTTTCAATGGCTGCTTTTTCTAATTGTAAAATAGCAGCCTTATCACTTTCTAATTCAGCTCTCTTTTGCAGCACCAATTGTCGTTCTGCTTTCACTTTTACAATCAATTCAATATCTTTATCCATGATCCGTTTCAAAAGATCCATACGAGTGGTAAAATCGCTAAAATCATTGGCGCCAAATAAAACATCCAAATAACTTAACTGACCATTTTGGTAAATATCGCGAATCCGTTTATTCAATATTAAACTGCGCTCAGATAGATTTTTTTCGGCTTTCTCTAAAACAACCGTATTTACAGCAATCAATTCTTCCGTTGCATTTCGCTTTGCCTGAATCGCATTATAATCTCCCTGGGCGTTATCCAGCTGGATCTGCACTTTATGTAATTGATCAGCAACACTATTGACCTTCTGTTTGGCCTCAGCAGCTTTCTCCTGCTGAATCTGCATCTGCTGCTGAACCTGCTGCTGCTGTTCTGCCAACTCATTGGCTAATGCAGGGCCAATCGCCACGCACATTACCACAGCTGCTAAGCCCATGGCTAAATACTTTTTAAACATCCAATCCCTCCTGCTACCCTCTATACTCTCATATAGCGACGTAGTGATATCGTACTGCCTAAAGCACCAATTACTGTTCCTGTCACTAATAACACTACACTAATATTCGTAATAAACGGGTATTGGGGAATTAGCGGTAGAAAGGCTAAGGATTCATATACCTGATGGATCAGAACCCCATAGGTTTCGTTTAAAAACAAGACTGCAACTAATGCTCCACCAAACCCTAACATCATGCCTTCCAATAAGAAAGGCCAGCGAATAAACCAATTGGTAGCCCCTACATATTTCATAATGCCAATCTCCTTACGCCGGGCAAATACCGTAATTCGAATGGTGTTCGAAATAATAAACAGAGCGGCCAGGGCCAAAAATACAATGATAATCAAACCAAAAATGCGTACCATTTTTGTTAAAGCAAATAACTGCTCGACTACTTCCTGACCAAATTTAGCGTTTTCTACTCCTTTAAACTGCATCATAGCCTGAGCGGCGGCTTTTACACGTTCTGTCTTGTCCACCTTTACTTCAAAAGCATTCGGTAAAGGGTTTGCTTCGCCTAATGCATTCAGCAGTCCCTGCTGCTCACCTAGACGCTCTTTAAAGCGACTCATCGCCTCTTCTTTCCCTACAAAATTCACTTGCACAACGCCTGGAATCTTGGTAATGCGGGTTCCCACCTCACGCATTTCAAGATCCGTTAAGCCATCCTGCAAATATACAGAAATTTGCACCTGTGATTCTAATGCAGAAGCCATATTATTTAAGTTAAGTACCATGACCAGAAACATCCCCAAAATGAGCAGGGATAAAGCTACTGTAGTCACGGATGCAAAGCTCATTAATCCGTTGCGTTTCAAAGAAGAAAGAGCTTCTTTAATAAAATATTCCATGGTTCTAATCTTCATAGCCGTATACCCCTTTCACCTGATCCCGAGCAATACGGCTTTTTTCAATGGCAATAACTCGTTTTTTCATAGCATCCACTACGCTTTTATCATGCGTAGCCATGACAATGGTTGTCCCATCCCGATTAATGCGCTCAAAGATTCTCATAATGTCCCAAGAGGTCTCCGGATCAAGATTACCTGTAGGTTCATCAGCAATGACCACCACGGGATTATTGACAATCGCCCTAGCAATGGCAATACGCTGCTGCTCACCACCAGACAACTCACCTGGAAAATTCTTAGCTTTATGACGTAAACCCACCAAGTCCAATACATGAGATACCCGCTTTTGAATATCACGGCGGGATGACTCGATTACCTGCATGGCAAAAGCCACATTCTCATATACGGTTTTATTTGGCAGCAATCTATAATCCTGAAACACAATACCTAAATTACGCCTCAGATATGGTATCTCTGAAGGCTCTAACTCACCAACATTACGACCATTGACAATTAATTTACCTTTTGTCGGAAGTTCCTCCCGAAAAATCAACTTTATAAAGGTGGACTTACCTGCACCACTAGGACCTACCACAAATACAAAATCACCTTTTGGAATGTCAAGCGTAATATCAGAGAGGGCGACACAACCATTGTCATAAATTTTAGAAACACCATCTAAATGAATCAAACTTTCGTCACTCTCCCTCACTACCAGAAAAATTTCAATTCTAGTATTAAATCTTTGACGTTAATAGCTAAATCCCTTTTTTTTGCTATTAATTTTCATCATCCAACTTTTACAAAGTAGTAAATTGTAGAAATTAGGCTGCTCAAATAAGAATATGCTCCACTATCTGTCATTATCAAGAAAAGCCCGATAATCGAACCGCAGAGACGCAGAGAACACAGAGAAAAGATAGATAGGGTTAAAAATCCCCCTCAGCGTCCTCTGCGTCTCTGCGGTTTAAATCGTTCTATTTGCTCTTTTGGTCATTTGCAAACGGTAGTGAAGCAATGACATTTCAATGATATTTTCCTATTATCTCTCTACTGGCCGTGAAAGATTGCCCCAATATATAACGTCGTGACCCCTAGAACGATAATCAGGCCAAAATACCACCAGCCCACTGCTAAACGCTGTTTCATGGTAAGCTGATAATAAGAATAATTCTCTTTAATATCGACATTCTTCCAGGTTCTGTATAAGGAAAACAAAAAGAATATAAATAAGAAAAAACTATATGTCTGCAAGAATAGTATGCCAATAATCAGGCTTCCCAGCCACCAAAGACGGTGGGTTACAGCAACAGCAATGCGTCCTCCATCCAGAGGATCGCAAGGAATCAGATTAAATAAATTTAAAAGACAAGCTGTATACGAAAGCACCAGCATTAGTAAACTGTCCGTCCATAAGTAAAATACCAGACAGAGCAATGCACTTAAGGTCCCCATGGCAGGTCCGCCGATGGCTACATTGGCTTCCATCTTGGCATTTAACGGCAATTTCTTAATACGTATAACAGCACCAAGAAAAGGTATAAAAATAGGACGTGAAACAGGCAAACCAACAACCTTAGATGCCACCAAATGCCCCCATTCATGCAAAAGCAGTAGGATTACAAACCCAACAGCAAATTTTAGTCCAAAAGCCATCGCATATACCAGAATGGAAATGATCATCGATACCGCCATCGCTACTGTAGACCCCATCTTCAGCATGGCAATAAAGCCCATCATACAAAGGGCTAATTTACTCAGCACCCGCCTGCCTAAACTGACAACCCGCCATGCCTTCATCCTTTCCCCTCCATACACAATAAAAAAGGTGACACACCCTAGAAAATAAAACGCCCCTCTACATGTGTATGCATGCGAGGGGCGTTTTATTGGTATTGGTATTTATTTCTTACGGCTAATTACTTTCTTAGCAGCTGCAGCGATATCTTCTGCAGTTAAGTGGTATTTCTTTAACAGAGCGCTGGGTATACCGGACTCACCAAAGGTATCACATACACCGATGCGTTCCATAGGAACAGGACTGTTTTCTACCAGTACTTCCGCAACAGCACTGCCTAAGCCGCCAATGATACTGTGTTCCTCGCAAGTGACAATGGCGCCTGTGTCAGCAGCGGCCTTTATGATCGCTTCCTTGTCAATTGGCTTAATGGTATGGATATTCAGCACTCTGGCGCTGATACCTGCATCTTGTAATTGCTTAGCAGCTTCATTTGCGGCACCAACCATAATGCCAGTCGCAATAATAGTAACATCTTTACCATCTGCAAGTTGTACAGCCTTGCCATGCTCGAATGTATAATCAGCAGCAAATAAATCGGGAACTGCCATACGTCCTAGACGAATATAAACAGGGCCATCATATTCTGCTGCAAAAGTAATCGCTTTCCGGGTTTCTTCAGCATCTGCCGGCACAATCACTGTCATATTCGGAATGCTGCGCATGAGAGAAATATCCTCAATGGCTTGATGGGAAGCTCCATCTTCACCAACTGTTAAACCAGCATGAGTAGCAGCAATCTTAACATTCAGTTTTGGATAACAAATCGAATTCCGGATTTGTTCAAAAGCCCGGCCAGCAGCAAACATGGCAAAAGTAGATACAAAAGGTATCTTTCCGCCGGCAGCCAAACCCGCTCCTACGCCCATTAGATTTTGTTCTGCAATTCCTACGTTAAAAAAACGCTGAGGAAATGCTTTTGCAAATACAGCTGTCTTGGTAGATTTGGATAAATCCGCATCTAGCACAACAATATTTTCATATTTTCCCCCAAGCTCTTTTAATATTTCTCCATATGCTTCACGAGTTGCTAAACCCATTCTCTACACCTCTTTAGCGGCTGATTCAAAACGTCGGTTTGAACCTGCCTATTTTTTATTGTGCTTCTAATTCATTTAATTGGGACAGGAACAAATCACATTGTTGACGGGTAGGAGCCTTGCCATGCCAATCAGCAATGTTTTCCATTTCACATACGCCTTTGCCTTTTATCGTTTGGGCAACAATCATCGTTGGTTTGCCTTTTATTGTTTTAGCAGTTTGAATCGCATCATAAATCGCCTGTATGTCATGTCCATCAATTTGAATCACATGCCAGTTGAAAGCAGCCCATTTCTCTGGAATCGGCAATGGTGATAATACTTCGGAAATAGGACCATCAATTTGCAGTCCATTAAAATCTACAAAAGCAGTCAAATTATCTAATTTGTAATGGGCAGCAAACATAGCAGCTTCCCATACCATACCTTCCTCCAGCTCGCCATCACCCAGGACAGTGTAAACGCGGCTTGCACTATTATCAAGACGAGCAGCCAGTGCCAATCCTGCAGCAGCGCTCAAACCCTGTCCTAATGAACCGGTAGACATATCGATACCTGGCAGGTTCTTCATGCTGGGATGTCCTTGCAAGCGACTGTCAATCCTACGCAGCGTGAGCAATTCTTCCTTTGGGAAAAAGCCTTTTTCTGCCAATGTCGCATACAAAACAGGAGCTGCATGACCTTTGGATAATACAAAACGATCTCTGGACGCTGCCTGAGGATCGTTAGGGTTTACATTCATCTCAGCAAAATATAATGTTGTGAGAATATCGGCCGCTGATAAGGAACCACCTGGATGACCCGATTGAGCCTCCGTAACCATTTGCACAATACTATAGCGAATGGACTGTGCATATTTTTCCAATTGGGATACTTGTTCTTGCGTCAGTTTTTCAGCCATATCTATGACCTCCTTAAAATCAAGCTTTATATTTTTACTTCTGTAAAACCTTCACCTAATACCTCGTGAGCAGTGGTCACAATCACAAAAGCCTTCGAATCAATATGATAAATGACTTCCTTTAACTGTGTCACTTCACTGGTACTTACCACACACAATAGCATCTCTCGAGGATCTCCCGTATAGCCGCCCTTTGCTTGGAGCACAGTGACGCCTCGATCCATTTCCTTAATAATGGCATCTGCTACCTGTTTTGGCTGACTGCTCATAACAAAAAAGGCCTTAGACGTACTAGGACCTTCTTGTACCAAATCAACAATCTGTCCTGTTACAAAGATCGAAATCAACGCATATAATGAAAGTTCAGCGCTTTTAAAGGCTAAACCGGCAAAGACGATTACAAAAAAATCAGCAGCCATCATGGCTTGCCCTACACGAATCTTCAGTAATTTATTTAAAATAACAGCCGCTAAGGCTGTCCCTGCAGTATTGCCTTTATAGCGAAAGACAATTCCCATACCAATACCGCCTATGACACCGCCATATAAGGAATTGAGCAGCAAATCACCTGTCAGCACAGGTGTGTAAGGAGCCATCAGATCAATGGCGATAGAAAGCATTGCAGCACCAAACAGGGTATTAATACCATAACGCGCCCCCATGACCTTAAGACCAATGATAAATAAAGGAATATTAAATGCCAGCATAATAATCCCTACCGGCCAATTCAATAAATGATGTAGCACCGTCGCCAGACCGCTGACACCACCTGCTGCCACCTTATTCGGTATTAAAAACATATTGAGGCTAACCGCTGTAATGGCAGCTCCTACTGCAATTCCCAGGTAATCACGCCATATTATTTTTTTCATGATTTGCCTTCCCCCACTTTCTTTGAGAAATGAGTTCCAACGCTAATTCTGCATTTTGAAATGCTTTATCCCTAAGATATGTACTCTGCTCAACTTTGGATTGTTTTGCCCCTTTGCTTGTCGGCCATAGCTGGCGCACTTTTTCTACCAAACTTTGGGCATCTAGATTTTGTAAATCTCCAGCATGACATTCTCCTAAAGACTCTAAAAAACGATCAATTTTAGGATCATAGGAAATCCCTACCATTGGCACATGCATTACTGCGGCAAAGATTAAGGCATGGAGCCGGATGCCAATCAGCATATCAAAGTTTCCCACTAAGGACAATAATTCACTGGTGGTATACTCTTCCGTGAGTACAATCGCCTTGGATTTCGTACGAATAGCCATTCTTTTTGATACGGCACAATCCTCCGGCCATTGCATAGGCAAGAATACAATTCTTGCCTCAAATTCTTCTGCCAATTGATTGGCGGCTTCCACTAGAACCTCTTTATAGTGCTTCCAATCCTTCCATTCCCGCACCGATATACCAATGAGAGGTACATTGCCTTCCACTCCGGCATTGCGCAAAATCCTGCGGCCAATTTGCTTATCCACCTGATGCATTGCCAGTACAGGGTCCGCAGTAACATGGATTGGCGGCTTTACTACTTCCAGACGCTTTAACTCTGCAAGAGAACCTTCGTCTCTGACAGTAATTAAATCCACCATATTACCAATATAGCGCATCGCACTTCTAGCCAATGTGCCGCGCACTGGACCAATTCCCTGGGCATAGAGCATAACAGGAGTGCCCAGTTTTTTCGCGAACATCATAATGCTTAAGTAATAATATAAGCTGCGTTCACTGGTGACGTCCTGGAGCAAACTGCCTCCGCCGCTGATTAACAGCTGGCTTCGTGACAAAACTTTGATAATCTCAGGAAAGTTTAAACGATATACAGCCGCTACTCCGTGACGTCTGCAGGTATCCTCTGGGTTACCGGAGATCACTGTAATTTTAATATCGGATGCAAGTTCAGTCAATACTTCGATCATGGCTGCCAGCATGGCTTCATCACCGGCATTGCCAAAACCATAGTATCCTGAAATAACAATCTCACTCATTCTTAACAGATCTCCTTCCTAGGACAACAGACAAGTAACAAAGCACTTGAACAGCAAGTACTGCTACTATACCTACACCAATACCTGCTACCATGCCATCTATGCCCCGAACAAAAGACATGAGCACTGGAGTGCGCAAATGGGCAAAGGTTTCAACCAGGGAACCCTGGGCAATAGTTGCAGCTACGATCATTGCATAGTGTACCACACGAGGCCATTGACGATACAGTGCCATAACTGCTAAGAAAAAAGCAGGATGCCCAATCATAAATTCTTTGCCTCGCGGTCTGGCATACATAACCCTTTCTAGAAAGGCCCGCATTTTTAGTTCTATATCCGGTACAGGCACACCTGCTGTATGACCAGATCTGCCAATGAATATCCAAGCACCAATTGCTGCCAGGGCAAATACAAATAAGGTTTTAATATACAAAGGATAATTCAGCAATTTTATAACCTGCTGCCAAATGTCTTTTTCATCCTCTTGTTCATTTTCAAATAAATTATACCGAGCTAAATAAATGATCGTAATAAGGAGCAGCGGAGCCACAAAGGTTACCTTTACACCACGGAAAATTTCCATTTCCAGAAAAAAACGTACATCCCCCAGTACAGCTGCCACATACATACCGCCAACCATGGACAGCATGACGGTGATGATTAACCCGCCGATCCCATCTTTTATAATGCCGGCGAGACTTCCCCGCCCTTCTATCGACAGCTTTTTCCAGCGGTCAAGCTGCCACGTCATAGCTAAAACAGGGAAAATAACAGCACTGCATAATGCCACTGCCTGGCGCACTGCATTGCCGCTGCCTTTTAGCAAAGGAAATGCAAAAACCAGAGAGAGCAGCAGCAATAGTGCATATTGATAGCGGGCAGGAAAAGGACGCACTAAGGTCAAAAATAATACTCCCGCAGCCACTGCTCCAATGGTAATTGCCACTAATAAGAAGACTTGTGGGAAATAGGGATGGAAAAGTCCTGCCTTACCGATGGTAAAACCACTGGCAATTAAACCATCTCTCACATTGGCGACATACTCCAAATTGGTTTCTAAAAGGGTTTTGCCCGGTTCGGCTTTATCATATTTTCGAAGCAAATTAATGCGTATATTGCGTTCTTGATCCGTTACAATCCAGCGTTGAACTGCTTCGGCTGATTTTAATTTAGGCTGTTCATCTTTAGGAATCACATACACACGAGCTGCCTTGTAATCATTGGCTATCGCCATGGGAACAAGCCCCTCTTGTTTAAAAAACTGTAATTGCAGAGGATGTTCAATCAAGCCTAATGTCAATTGTTTGCTTTTGACTTTCTCCAAAGTCAACGGCAATAGATCAGGATACCCCAAGGCTTCATCACCAACAAATATCAGTGCAGAAACATTTTCAATACCTGATAAGCGGGCAAATACCCCTTCTACATTCTCTTTTTCCACTTTTGTATAATTGCTAGGCCGTGCTACTACATAAAATCCTTGACCAGACACATAACGCATTTCATCCGTTGGCAAACCAAGATTCCATTTTAGTACTTTTTCATAATTTGCTTTCACAGCTAAAATCTGGCGCTGACTGTCAAGGACTGCCACCCTCTCGGGGCTCAACCTTTCGATCAGATCCTCTTTCACCTCAGCGAAAACTTGCGGATCACGTCCAACAACATAGACATCTTCTGCTTGAATACGGCCTATTTCTACTAAGTTACGCCAAACTGCATCACCTAGCATACCTGTATAATACTGCTGCAGCAATTGGGCACCCGACAAAACTGCTACCTTACCGCTTTTATTTAGTTTCTCCAGCGTGGTCTCATACACTGCCAGAGAAGTAATTCCAGCCTCTTTCATGCGCCGCATCACATGTTCGGCAGGAACCCCCTCAAGCTGAGCCAGTTCTACAACATCTTCATACTCCATGACCATCTCAATGGTTGTGCTGCTTTCTTCTATTTTATGGCGCTGCCAGACAATGGTTAACGCTGCCGCTAGACCGATGACGATGCACAGTAATAATATCTTATTATATTTAAAATCTCTCAAAACAATCTATCCCACCTTATCTATCAAGTACGGTCATATAAACAATATTGTAACCCCTAGTCGCAATACTTTATGCAACTTCATCATATTCTGGCAGAACACTCCAATATCCTGCTTTTTAAGGATAATTTTTATAAAAACTGTGCGTCATAGACAAAACACAACACGCCCATTAAAACATATAAAACGAATTGAACCACAAAAACGCAAAGGACACAAAGGGTCTAAGGACCTATTTATATTTTTTTGTGAACTCCTTTGTGTGCCGCGTCAGCGGCATTGTGCCTTTGTGGTTCAATTTCATTTTTTACTATTACAAAAAAAATTGCCCTGATAAGGGCTCGTGCAGCATCAACCCTAATCGGCGTGATATTGTCGGGCTGTTTTAGAGTTGACGCTGTACTAATGTGGACGGTTATCTAGATATAAAATGACTTTCCCGCTTTCCATTACAATGTCACGGACATTTACATGGAAAGGCAATTTATTCAAATCCACTAAAGAGACCTCAGTTAAAAGAGCGCCTCCTAAATTACCAGTCATTCGATTATTCAGCAAAAATTGATCCGTAACGAATTTGATCTTTTGTCCGTCACCCACAATCTTTCCCTCTAGAGTTACAGCCACATTGGCGAAGCCTCCAAGGGAAAAGCTGCTGCTGGCCTTTATTTTGTCAGATTGTATATCTACTACGGCATTTTTTATTCCTTTAACGGTTTGGTTTAAATACCGCGCCAGTTCATCTTGAGTTACTGTGCCCCGAATCTCTACATCACCAATAGACTGAAAGGCAACCAAACGGCGAGTAATGAGCGCTCCTATATCTAACTGGGCATCTTTTAATGTAATACTCATATCATCAAATACTAGTTTATCTACTTTTGCCTGCCGGGCATTAACGGTAATATTATCAAAATTACCACCCAACATGAGGAGAGCCGGGCGTTTGGTCAATGTAGCTGTCACTTGCTCACTACCTACCAAGCCCCTCATACCTTTGGCTACAATATCCGATAATATCATTGGCAGCAGTACCTCACCGGCAACTGCCAGCAACAATATCACAATCACAAGACGCAAGCCTTTTGTCACAGGATACGCCTCCTTATTTCTCTTACTTCTTTCCTTGTTTTAAGTATGCCTCGATAAAAAGGCCAAGGTCTCCATCCATGGCGGCATGGACATTGCCGGTTTCCGCGTTAGTGCGATGATCTTTTACCATATTATAAGGATGAAATACATACGAACGAATCTGGCTGCCCCACTCAATGGCCTGATAATCGCCGCCAAGCTCATTTTTTATATTTTCCTGTTTCTGGCGTTCTAATTCATATAATTTAGCCCGCAGCATTTTCATACATTGTTCACGATTCTTGATCTGGGAACGCTGGGTCTGACACTGTACTACAACGCCCGTTGGAACATGTGTCATGCGTACGGCGGAATCCGTTTTGTTGATATGCTGACCGCCCGCCCCACTGGCACGATAGGTGTCTACACGAACATCAGCCATATTAATATCAATGTCTACATTATCATCAATTTCAGGCATAACATCCACAGCAGCAAAGGAAGTGTGACGACGACCGCTGGCATCAAATGGAGAAATGCGCACTAGGCGGTGCACCCCTTTTTCTGATTTTAAATAGCCATAAGCATTTAGACCAGAAACTAAAATCGTAGCACTTTTCACTCCAGCTTCATCACCCGCCAGAAAATCCATGGTTTCTACTTTATAACCATTCTTCTCCGCCCAGCGCACATACATGCGCAGCAGCATTTGAGCCCAATCCTGAGCCTCCGTACCGCCAGCGCCGGCATGGAGTGTTAGTATGGCATTGCTGCCATCATGTTCTCCTGACAGCATTAAAGCAACTTCCAATCGTTCAATATCCTTAGTCATCTTATCAACAGCTTCCAGGACTTCCGGATAGATGCTTTCATCCTTTTCTTCCATTCCCATTTGCCACAATAGACTTAAATCCTCATAGGCTGTGGACAGCTGCTCAAATTGGGCTACACCATCTTTCAAGACATTTAGCTCCTGGGCGACTTTTTGCGCTTTATCAGGATCATCCCAAAAACCTGGCCCCCCCATTGTATCTTCTAATAAGGAAATACGTTCTTCTTTGCCGGCAACGTCAAAGAGAAGCCCTCACTTCAACTAATTTCTGTTCAAAAGCAGCAATCTGTACTCGCAAATCTTCTAACAACAACTGTATCAACTCCAATAAATTAAGTTTTAAAAATCATTAACCACAAAGGCACAATTGCGCTTACGCGCAACACAAAAAAGTATTTAAAACTTTGTGTCCTTTGTGCCTTTGTGGTTCAAATCTCTTTACTTTGCAGCTCCGCAGCATTTTTTGTATTTCTGACCTGAACCGCATGGGCATAAGTCATTACGGCCAATTTGCTCTGCATTGACGATTGGCTGCTGTGCTTTTGGCTCTTTTGCCTCTTCTTCTCCATGGCTGGCATGAGCCTGCTGCAAGCGATCTTCAGGAGGAGCAACGATATTCACCCGATAAATATATTTCACAATCTCTTCCTGGATGATATCAATCAGCTGCTGGAACATGTCATAGGCTTCAATCTTATATTCAATCAATGGATCACGCTGACCGTAGGACCGCAGACTAATGCCTTCACGCAGCATATCCATGGCATCCAAATGTTCCATCCATTTGGAATCGACCACTTTCAGCATAACAACCTTTTCCATCTCCCGCATATTATCAGAACCAAACAAGGCTTCCCGGGCATTATAAGAATCCGTTGCTACCTTAAGCAATTCTTCCTGCAGCTCTGTACGGCTTAAATTGCCAAGTTCCTCTGCCTTTAACTGACCTTCTGGGGCAAAAACATCTTCGCAGTATTCAACCAAGCCTTGGGTATTCCAATCTTCTGGATATAATTTTTCGTCAGCAAACAGTTCCATACCCCGATTGATAAGTTTTTCAATCATATGGAAAATGTTTTCTTTCATATCTTCGCCTGTCAAAATCTGGCGGCGCTGTCCATAGATGACTTCCCGCTGCTGGTTCATTACATCATCATATTCCAATACATGCTTACGCATGTCAAAATTACGGCCTTCGACTTTCTTCTGGGCCTGTTCAATGGAGCGCGTAATTAAGCTATGTTCAATGGGCTCATCTTCTTCCATGCCCAATTTATCCATGATTGTCGCAATATTATCGGAACCAAATAAACGCATTAAGTCATCTTCCAAGGATAAGAAGAAGTGAGAAGATCCAGGGTCCCCCTGACGACCGGCACGACCACGCAGCTGATTATCGATACGACGACTTTCATGCCGTTCTGTACCAATAATATGCAGTCCGCCCAGATCAGCCACACCTTCACCTAACACGATATCCGTACCGCGGCCTGCCATATTCGTAGCAATGGTCACAGCTCCCGGCTGCCCGGCCTGGGCTATAATTTGGGCTTCCATTTCATGATACTTAGCATTTAGTACATTATGAGGCACGTCTTTCTTTTTTAACATATCACTCAAATGTTCTGACTGCACAATGGAAGTCGTACCTACGAGCACCGGCTGTCCTTTTGCATGACGTTCTACAATGGAATTGACTACAGCTCTATATTTTGCCCCGGTGGTTTTATAAATTACATCCGGCAGATCCGTACGGCTTACTTCTTTGTTCGTCGGAATCGTAATAACGTCCAGTTTATAAATTTTCCGGAATTCTGCCTCTTCTGTTTTAGCAGTACCTGTCATACCGGACAATTTCTTATACATACGGAAATAATTCTGGAAGGTAATGGAAGCTAAGGTTTGGCTTTCCCGTTCTACCTTTACTCCTTCTTTTGCCTCAATGGACTGATGCAGACCATCAGAGTAGCGGCGGCCAAACATTAAGCGGCCCGTAAATTCATCTACAATGACGACTTCTCCGTCTTTTACCACATAATCCCGATCCCGTTTCATTAATCCCTTCGCTTTCAGGGCCTGATTAAAATGGTGAGACATCTCAATATTGGCATGATCATATAGATTGGTAATTCCAAGCAGTTTTTCTGCTTTGGCGATACCACTTTCCGTTGGTGCTACGGTGCGGGTCTTTTCATCAACGGTATAGTCTTCGCCTTCTTTTAGTTTCGGAGTAATTCTTGCTAAGACATGATATAATTCGGTTGATTTCTCCCCTGGTCCGGAAATAATGAGAGGTGTGCGCGCTTCATCAATGAGAATACTATCCACTTCATCCACAATAGCGTAATTTAATGGACGCTGCACCATTTGCTCTGCATAAATAACCATATTATCCCGCAGGTAGTCAAAACCAAATTCATTATTCGTGCCATAAGTAATATCCGCATGATACGCCTGTTTACGATCAACAAAATCCAGGCCATGTACAATGAGTCCTACCGTCAGACCTAAAAAGCGATATACTTTCCCCATCCATTCACTATCACGTTTTGCTAAATAATCATTAACGGTAACAACGTGAACACCTTTACCAGTCAGAGCGTTCAGATATGTAGCTAGAGTACCTACGAGAGTTTTACCTTCCCCTGTACGCATCTCAGCAATATTGCCTTCATGCAGCGTAATACCGCCTAGCAGCTGAACATCAAAATGCCTCATACCCAATACACGGCGAGAAGCTTCCCGTACAACAGCGAAAGCCTCTGGCAAAATATCATCCAATGTCTCGCCTTGTTCTAAACGACGTCTAAACTCACCTGTCTTAGCAGACAGTGAAATATCGCTTAATTTATGCATGGCAGGTTCAAATGTATTGACTTCTTCCACATATTTCATCATACGTTTTATTTCTTTTTCATTATCATCACCAAAGAGATTTTTTAAAAACTTAAACAACTGGTATCAACTCCTTAAAAGTTAGCACATTTCATGAAAAAACTTCTCTTAGTTTACAGTATATGCCTAATTCTAAATTTTATCAAAAGATAATACATAAGTCAAAGTAAATAAAGAAAACTTGGGCCTCACATTAAGCAATAATCCTATATGGGAGAATAGGAAAAAATGCTACGAGACAAAAAAATAAAGCATTTTGAACCGCGAAGATGCGAAGAATATAAAGACTATGAAGAATATGAATTAACGATACTATCTCCTTCGCGTTCTTTGCATTTCTTCGTGATCTTCGCGGTTCATTACTTTTTTTATAGCTCTATAGATTTTTATTTATTACTTTCTCAGCTTACAAGAAAACCTATTTTAAGTATAAATTACTCATAAAATGGGAATACCTGAGAATATACAATATTTTTTTATTTTAAGGAGGAATTACCTTGCAACTAAACTCGATTAATGTAATTGGACAGATTGCAGACTTAAAAGATACGGATTATAAGAATACTTTGGCAATCACGGTTTTAATTGATTTACTTATTGATAAAAAGATCTTTACCCGAGAAGAATTTGCACACAAGGCCAGAGAACTGGATACCACAACTCTTAGCGAACTTGTAACGAATCGTCGTCTGGAGCTCTTATCCTAGTCCTCTATCAAAACCTAAGAAATGGGTTTTCTCCCTACCTTAATCGGTAAATAGGAAAAAACCCATGTAAACATTCTATGCTGAATGCTTGAAGTACATCTTCCGACGATCCTCATCTCCAAAAATACGAAAGTTTTCTACAATGAAACAATAGGCCAAACAGCCAATAGCCACCAGACCAATACTAGTAAATACTTCCCATACAGAAGGAAGATAAATGCCTTGCCCTGGTTTAGACAGGCCAATAAGTACAATACTTAAACGATTAAGAACCACACCGCAGCTAACCAGCAGCCCATATGCTAATAAGCCTTTTTTAGTAGTACCCATTTTGCTGAAAACAATACCAACAGGAAGAAGAATGCCAGCTATCATTTCAATTAAAAATAGATTACCTTCCATATTTCCAGCAAACATCAACCCTAAGATTCCCCTTTCGGCAAGATCATATATTTTCAATACGAAATAGAGGATCATTGCACAGCTGCTAATCTTAGCTAATCCATGTAATACGGATGTTGAGATATCGTGGTGAAAAGCTCTGCCGGCTATAATGGATTCTACACAAATCATCGCCGGACCAACAAAAAATGAAGATAATAAGAAGAAAATAGGGATAAAGCTCGACCACCATAAAGGGTATAGCTTATATACGGTAATTAGGAATAACCCCCCAAGAGAACTTTGGTGTAAAGTGGGAAAAATCACTCCCACAATCAGTAAGATAGGCAATAGTTTCTTCAGCCAGACATGAAACTTCACGCCAATTCGTTCCGTAATAATTTCACCAAATTCCAATACTTGAATAGTCGTATAAATAGAAAGGCACCAAAATACTTCAAAAAGCACTGAGGAATGCCCCCAAGATACGAAAGGCCGCCAGAAATTAAACCATTGACCAATGTCTAAAAATAAACCAAACATGACTAAGATATATCCAAATAAAGATGTTAAAAGTGCGCTTCTTGCAACAGACATATATTGCTCTTGATGCAGAATGTGAACAATTAATGCAGTAGAATATCCGCCTCCAGCCAAGGCAACACCAGCAAGAACATCAAAGGCAATCCAAAAACCCCAGGGATGATTGTCATTTAGATTGGTTACCATGCCAAACCCCGTAATCAAGCGGAAAATAATAATTGCTGCACTTACTGCCGCTAAAAACAGTAAGATCATACGAGGTTTGGTGATCGTAAACCGCCAAGGCAAAAAATCATTTTTCATTTCTTCTTCCTCCTATACCTTCCTGTAAGTCTCTCAGAAACCAGTATCTATATCTATGAAGCAGGCAAAGGATGAGCTAACGATAAACGTAGGTTGTAACATGGCCAACGTTAATTATGCTCATCCTTTGACTTTCTAGATGAGTTTTTCCGAGAAACGACTTCCTTTTCCCGTTTCTTATCAGTACTGCTGATTTCTGATTCCCGGTTTTTAGTTAACAAATCTTTCTTCCGTTTACCATAGTAATACAGGCCTGTTAGCAGCATCCCCCAAATGACAGCTATACCGGGTATATACTTTAGATAATTATGACTATAAATCGGTAGAGAATCACTTCCCAGATTGGTCTTAAATCCCAATTTGTCAAAAGCAACATCAGAGATATAGAGCCATCCTGTTCCACCAACCTCCTTTTCCCCATATATACTCCTTGTATAAGTGCTATCTTTATGAATCTTAGCGTGTGCCTTCTTCAGCAAGGAATCCCGTTCATCAAATTCTATGGCACCCGTAGGACAAACCAGCACACACACCGGAGCTTCCCCCTGGCTAATTCGCGTAGAACACATTTGACACTTTGTTACTAAGGGAAATGTCTTATCCCATTCATAGCGAGGAATATCAAAAGGGCAAGCCACCATACAGTAACGACAACCCACACATAAATGAGGATAATATACAACTGCCCCATCACTGTTTTTCTGTAATGCCTTAGAAAAGCAGGCAGAAACACAAGCAGGCTGCTGACAGTGCAAACATTGCTGTTTTGTAAAACGCCATGCGGGACGATTCTCTTTATCCACCACTTCACAAGATACGACAATTGTCCAATTCTTATCACTTAAGACTGCTTCCTTCCCACTGGAAGGATACCTCTCGTCAAAGCCCACCTGATTCCACAACTTACAAGCTACCGTACAACTGCCACAACCTATGCATTTTGGTATATCGACTAAAACTCCTTTAGCCATCATATTCCTCCTCCGCTCATAAAAAACAGTCTCTTGAAAAACAACTGTTTATTAGCAAAAACTACACCTTAAATCATTTCTTTCGTATCGTTACATCCTTGGCTCGATCGACATAATGAGTATGTAATAATGTTTCAGCAAGATCGCTTCCCGGATTACCAAGATATTCTTTATATAAAGTTTGAACTTTCTGATTTTCAAAGCTAGCTCTTTTCCTATAAATCCTGTCATCCAAGCTGTAGAGACCAGCAATGCGCGCTTGTCTGACCTCATCGGCAGAAGCTAAGGAAGTACGAGGTTGACCGCCACCACCGATACATCCTCCTACGCAGCCCATAAACTCAATAAAGCTCCAGGGAGAATTGTCCCCACGAACTTTTTCCAAGATCATTCTGGCATTCTTTAATCCATGACAAACTGCAACTTTTAGGCTTCCCTTGCCGGGAATCATAACTTCAGCCTCCTTGACACCACCAAGGCCTCGTACAGCATCAAATTTAAGTAGTTGCTCAGGCGGGCGTTGTTTGCTGACCAGAAAATAAAGAGAGCGGACAGCTGCTTCCATTACTCCTCCAGTAGCACCAAAAATGACGCCCGCTCCGCTGCTTTCTCCCATCAAATGGTCGTACGCTGCGCTTTCCAAACCACTGAGATCAATCTTTCGTAACTTCATTAAGCGTGCTAATTCTCTAGTAGTTAAAATAAAATCCACGTCACGGATTTGAGGATTGCCAGCTTTTCGTCCAGCAGCATTCATTTCGGGCCGCTGACATTCGAATTTCTTTGCAGTACAGGGCATCACAGCCACAGACACAATATTTTCAGGTGCTATTCCTACTCTTTCACTGTAATAGGTCTTTGCCAGAACCCCTAAAATTTGCTGGGGAGATTTAACAGAAGATAGATGGGGCAGTAAATCAGGATAATAGTATTCACAAAATTTTACCCATCCTGGACAGCAAGAGGTAAACTGCGGCAAGGCATTGCCTTTGTCTAAGCGCTTGAGCAGCTCTGTTGCCTCTTCCATAATCGTTACATCCGCGCTGAAGTTAGTGTCAAACACAGCATCAAAACCTAACAGTTTGAGAGCAGCAACTTGTTGTCCTTCTACGATGCTGCCAGTTGGCAGACCAAACTCTTCCCCAAGGGAAACACGAGTAGCCGGTGCCGTTTGAATGACAATATGCAGGTTAGGATCCTCCAATACTCGTAATACACTTTGAAGATCTTCCCTTTCCCGAATCGATGACGTTGGACACCACAAGGCACACTGTCCACAATTCACACAAGTAATATCTTTTTTTATTGGTAATTCATAATATCCGTAGACTGTTTGTACCTTCTCACAAACATCTAAACACTGACCGCACAAAATGCATTTCTGATCATCCCGCACAATGGAAGGGTTGGCCGGATCAATCGGGATACGCCCCTTGACCTTGACTGGCCAATTTCCCGGTACTTGATACTGCCCCGGTATCCATCCTTTCCCTCCAACCGCATCAGTACTGCATCCAGATATAGACGCTACCGCACCCGTCAGCCCCATGCCCCCAAGCAGCTTAAAGAACTTTCGGCGTGACAGCACAGTGCCCTTCCTTGTAAATATCCTCATATGATTGCTCCTCCTTCCCCCTTCCTCATGCCAGAAGAGGGGATTTTTGTGATTGAATAAAAAAAGCACAAAGTACACACATGAAACATTGTTTCACGTGGTTACCTTGTGCTTACTCTTTTAACTCTGCACTTATTTTTTCATTTTAACTATACCTTAGAGCCATATCTATTCCTTAGTTAAAATCAGGTTCAATCAAACCATATCTTCCATCTTTACGGCGATATACTACATTGACCTCTTCTGTTTCCGAATTGCTAAATACATAAAAATCATGATTGACAAGATTCATCTGTAAAATAGCCTCTTCAATATCCATCGGTTTAACAGCAAATCGTTTCGTCTTCACAACATGGAGTTCTTCTACCTCTGGAGCGGCAGTAGCAGCAACTAATTCCCCTTTAAAGGTACCGGCTTTCATGCGGCGAGAAATTTTGGTTTTATATTTTTCAATTTGTTTTTCAATTTTGTCTACAACTAGATCAATGGAAGTATACATATCAGCAGTGGCTTCCTCGCCTCTGAGAATCATACCATTAACCGGCACAGTCAATTCAATTATATGGCGACCTTTTTCTACAGCCAAAATAGCTGTAATCTCTCCTAGAGTATCGAAGTATTTCGTAATCTTACTAGTGCGTTTTACTACATACTCCTTTAGTGCTGGTGTAATCTCAATATTTTTGCCTCGTACTATGATTGCCATAATCGCCCATCTCCTTTCAGTGTCTTATAAGTATCATTCTCCATACAGATATTAAAGTCCTTTATAAATTTTAACTATTTCGATAATTATATCTATTAGTACTATAAGAGAATGCGACACGTTCTCTAAAAGATATAAAACGAATTGAACCACAAAGGCGCAAAGTACACAAAGGGTTATATATAATCAAAAAACCCGGCTATAATAGCCGGGTATATTTGCTCAAAATCTATTAAGCTTTAGCAACGTTAGCTGCTTGCGGTCCACGTGCGCCATCAACAATATCAAACTCAACTTGTTGACCTTCAGTTAAAGTTTTGAAGCCTTGATCTTGAATTGCTGAGAAATGTACGAATACATCGCCGCCATCTTCTCTTTCAAGGAAACCATAGCCTTTTTCAGAACTAAACCATTTTACTTTACCAATCATTATGAAACTCCTCCTAAAATAAACAATAAACTGAGGCCAACCACGTGACCACTATCTAAAGTATAACATTCCTGGATATGTGTGTCAAATCGCACAGCCTGGAATTTATAAGAAATCATCCTTTTTCTTACAATATTTTAGATAAAAAGGATTTAGTTCGCTCTTCTTTCGCATGAGAGAAAATCTCTTCTGGCGTGCCTTCTTCCACAAGGCGTCCTTCATCCATGAAAAGAACCCGATCCCCAACTTCCCGGGCAAAGCCCATTTCATGAGTAACAATCGCCATTGTCATTCCTTCATGAGCTAAGGATTTCATAACATCCAGCACTTCTTTAACCATTTCCGGATCAAGGGCAGAAGTGGGCTCATCAAACAGCATGATTTTCGGTTTCATAGCCAATGCTCTGGCAATCGCCACCCGCTGCTGCTGTCCACCTGACAGCTGCTCCGGATAGGCATGTTCCTTGTCAGCCAGTCCAACCTTTACAAGTAAATCCTGGGCAATTTTTACCGCCTCAGACTTTGGTGTTTTTCGCACAGTCATAGGCGCCAGGATGATATTTTCTAATACTGATTTATGAGGAAATAAATTAAAGCGCTGAAAAACCATCCCTACTTCTTCCCGCACTTTATTAATATTGGCTTCATTCGTAAGAGGAATGCCATCCACTATAATTTCGCCTTCTGTTGGCTCTTCCAAGTAATTAATGCAGCGGAGTAATGTACTCTTACCTGAACCACTGGGTCCAATGATAACGACAACTTCTTTCTCTGCAATATGAGCATTAATCCCTTTTAAAACATGGAGTTTGCCAAAATGTTTATGAACATTTTTAATGCTTATCATCGATTTTGTACCTCCGCTCCAAATAATCTACCAAACGTGAAATTGTGAAGGTCATAATCAAATAAATAAATGCTACAGATAACCATATTTCAAAAGACCCGTAGGTGCGGGCAATAATTAACTGCCCTCTTCTCGTAAGCTCTTCAAAACCAATTACCGATACCAAAGAAGAATCTTTCATCATTGCAATAAACTCATTTCCTAAAGGCGGGATAATGCGCTTGAAAGCCTGAGGCAAAATAATATGGCGCATGGTCTGTCCCCAAGTCATACCAAGAGAACGTCCTGCTTCCATCTGCCCTTTGTCAATGGATTGAATTCCGCCGCGGAAGATCTCTGCCACGTAGGCACCGCTGTTAATACTGCAAGCGGTAATCGCAGCAATAAAAGGATCAATCCGCTGCCCTACAATAATGGGCAGTGCAAAATAAATAAGAAAAATCTGCACTAACAGCGGTGTGCCGCGAATAAAATCCACATACACTGCAGCTAATGCTTTAATAATCCAAGTATTGGATAAACGTGCAATTCCAACAAACATTCCAATTAGCAAACCCAGACTCACACTGAATGCTGTAATTTGCACCGTTACCCCTGCACCGACTAGTAAAAGGGGAAAGGAACGCACAATTAAATCAAAATCAAAGTTCATAGTCTTCACCCTTAATTCAAAAATATGTATGCGTGTATAATAACGCAACACTATGATTATAAACACACAGGACAATGCTGTCAATCCTATTGAAACGTGGATCTCTTTAAAATATGGTTTTTAAAGTCACTTAGAAATAAACAAAAAAACGTGAAACGCGAAGGCGCGAATAGATGCAAAGAACACGAAGAGGAGTTGAACGCTGTCATTTTTATTTTCAAAGCAAAAAACAAAGAAGAACAACGATAATTGATATAATTGTAAGTTTCATTAAAATCGTTAGGAGGGATTTTCTCATGTTGGAAAAAGGAACAAAAATAGCTGTAGTATCTTTTTTTTGCACCTATCTCATGCTTGGCACCGCGTTGGCTGCTCCAGTTAAGAATTTGGAAACTGGAGATCTTAATGTAGACTTCATGATTCATAACAGTAGTGATAGTGGGAGTAATTTTAACTTTGACTATAAAATTACACATTCACTGACAGTTGGGTTCGAAAAAACGAATTGGCGGTCTGCTGGCTACAAGACAAATGAAACTTACGCCCAATTTAATTTTGGCCCCAATTCGCGATTCATAGTTGGCAATGTGTCAATGGATTCTCATAATAAGTCTTTTTTTGGAGGAGCAACGAACGGTTTTCTCAATGAAGACTGGGATTACTATGTGTCCCAGGTCGTTGGCAGTCATTTCCGCGAATCACAGGTGGGATTAAGCTATAAGCTGACTGATGATTTAAAAACCAATTTTACATACCGGATTTCAAAGTTTAACGATAAAAAATGTGATGGTTTTTATTGGGGCTTATCCTATCGCTTTGATATAGGAGGCATTAACAGGGAAAATGATGAAGGTGATTCAGAATATAAGTTTCCTCTCATATGGTAAGGAATAATGAAGAGGCTGCCTCAAGCGTTTGAGGCAGCCTCTTCATTATTTATAGTTGTGGTTTTTTACCAAACCATTTCACATAAATTTTTTCGTATTCGCCGTTTTTCTTTAACTCATCGATTGCCTTATTTACTTTTTCCACTAGCTCCGTGTTTTTCTTCGTTACAGCCATGCCATATTCCTCGGCATTGACGATATCGCCAACAATTTTGGCATTTTTCTCGCCGCTTTTTGTTAAGTAATATTCATTCACTGGCAGATCATTCACTACTGCATCCACACCGCCAGCTTTTAGTTCCATATATGCTTCGGAATTGCTATTGTATTCCCGTACATTTGCATCTTTTATTTTTCTAGCTTCTTCAGCACCTGTGGTGCCAATTTGTACAGCAATTCTTTTACCTTCTAAATCTTTAAAGCTAGCAACCGAATTATTGTCCCCTTTAACTACAATGGACAAACCAGATTTATAGTAAGGTTTGGAGAACGCTATTTTTTTACTACGTTCTTCTGTAATGCTCATACCGGATACGATCATATCAATATTGCCTGCTTCCAATGCAGGAATCAGACCATCAAAACCAATGTTTTGAATTTCTGCAGTGTAGCCCATTTGCTTTGCCACTGCTCTTGCCAAATCCATATCAAAGCCAACATATTCTTTATTGCCCTCTTCCTGAAACTCAAAAGGCGGAAATGTCATCTCTGCACCAATTTTAAGTACTTTGGCCTTGTCCGTATCTGCAGCCTTCTGACCACAGCCAACTAAACCCAAGGATAATACCAAAATTCCGACTACCATCAAACTCAGCATTTTTTTCGACAATCAAATAACCTCCCATAACAACTCTATTTGTTTACCTTCTACTATTTTACATCTTTTTTCTGAATCATCAAGCATTTTTTGTATTATCAAAATAATACACTTTATTAAATGTCCACTCTTCGAGTGACAAAAATAAACCCTTTTGAAACGCGAAGATGCGAAGAGTAAAAAAAATCCCCTCTTGAGAGGGGTGGCACGCAGTGACGGGGTGTGTTCTTTTTGTCTTTATGTACGATGATTGGATTAGGGTTTTTTACCAAACCATTTTACGTAAATTTTTTCATATTCGCCGTTCTTTTTTAATTCTTCCAATGCTTTGTCAACTTGGTCAATCAGCTCTTTATTCTTACCTGAAGCTGCAATACCATAATCCTCAGCAGTTAGAGGTTCACCGACCATTTTAGCATCTTTACTGCCGGTTTTGGCAATATAATATTCATTTACCGGTTTATCATTTACAACAGCGTCAACACCACCAGCTTTAAGCTCTAAAAAGGCTTCTGGAGCACTGTTAAACTCACGAATTTGTGCATCCTTTACTTTTTTAGCTTCATCTGCGCCAGTCGTACCTAATTGAACAGCAATCTTTTTGCCTTCTAAATCTTTGAAAGACTGAATGCTCGTATTATCAGTTTTTACAACCATCGTCAAACCAGATTTATAATAAGGCTTAGAAAAACTTACTTTCTTGGCTCGTTCTTCTGTAATCGTCATTCCTGAAATAGCCAAATCAATACTGTTAGCCTCTAAACCAGGAATCAATCCATCAAATCCCATGTTCTGAATCTGTACTTCGGCACCCATTTGCTTGCCAATGGCTTTAATTAAATCAATGTCAAAACCCACATATTCTTTTGTACTCTCATCTTGAAACTCAAAAGGAGCAAAAGCCGCTTCCGATCCGACTTTCAAAACTTTGGCCGGTTTCGCTTCCTGCTTACCACAGCCTACCAATCCTAAAGATAAGATACATATTCCAATTATGAACAAGGATAGTATTTTTCTAGACATTTTTTCTTTCCTCCCGCTATTTGTTTGTAATCTTGTAATGTTCATAATTATACATACGCCTTGGATATTTAGTCAATACTTTTTTTATAGAATATAGCAAAAGGGACCCGGTTTTCACCCAGTCCCGCAATGTATACATTATACTTTTATCAGGTTATATTCCTGGCTTTTTACCAAACCATTTTACGTATATTTTTTCATACTCGCCATTTTTTTTCAGCTCATCAAGAGCTTTATCTAATTTACCTGCCAGCTCTGTATTCTTCTTGGCAACGGCAATCCCATATTCTTCAGCTTGCAGAGGCTCGCCAACAGCTTTGGCATCTTTGCTGCCTGATTGGGCAATATAATATTCATTCACAGGTTTATCATTCACAACGGCATCTACACCGCCAGCTTTTAATTCCATAAAGGCTTCGGGAGCATTATTAAACTCACGCACCTGCGCATCTTTAATCTTCTTTGCCTCTGCAGCACCAGTCGTACCAATCTGCACTGCAATCTTCTTGCCTTCTAAATCTTTAAAGTTCTTAATCGTATTATTGTCATTTTTCACTACGATGGTTAATCCAGCTTGATAATAAGGCTTGGTAAAATTCACTTTTTGCTTTCTAGCCTCTGTAATAGTCATACCGGAAGCAACTGCATCAATGCTATTCACTTCTAAACCAGGAATCAGTCCATCAAAATTCATATTTTGAATTTGTACTTCATAACCCATTTGCTTACCTAAGGCTTTAATCAAATCCATATCAAAACCCACATATTCTTTTGATTTTTCATCTTGAAACTCAAATGGAGCAAAACCTGCATCCGTACCCACTTTCAATACTTTCGCAGTGGATGCTCCCTCTTTACTGCACCCAGCCAAACCAAATGATGCAATCAGCACCACGATAATTAATAATGACATGATTTTCTTTGACATAGAATAACCCTCCTGCTTACATTCTCAATTTCTTTATAATTATACATTGTTTATGCATATTTAGTCAATATTATAGCAGGAGTATTTTTAAAAGAAAACACTTTGAACCGCAAAGACGCGAAATACACAAAGGGATACCTATTTCATATCTTCGCGGTTCATTGGTTTTCATTTTTTTATTTAGCTCAATAACTCAATCTGTTTGACTTGCCCAAGGCGTGTTAGAGTTTGAGGGTATTTATCCTGGAAGAAGGCATGATTGACATGGAGCTCTTTGTTCATGACGGATGTCTCGCCACCCACTGCTGATCGCAGTCGGCAGCTATAAATAATGGGGAAGTAATCCCGCAGAAACTTTCCCTCTGCCAGAGCCGTAAGAGCAATGACCTGGAACCCCAATTTTTCAGCAATAAAGAACACCGGCTCTAGTACATGATCACTGGAAGCTTATCCAAAGGGATTATCCAGCACCACTGTGCGGCTATGACCCTTACTCTGCCTGCTGGGCTGGCGTTTTTCCACTAAATAACTTTGAATCCCTAAAAACAGAGCCATATTCTTGCTCCACTTTTCTCCCCCCGACCAACTATTCGACGTAGCCCAATCCACAGGATAGTTGCTGATGCGGCTATCATTGGACACTTTGCGTACCCCTACCGTAAAATTCTTATTAGGACTAATCCGGGTAAAGAGATAAGAAGGACTCAGCCAGTTCTCAATATTTTTTCGTATCTTTTTACTATCCTCCATGCCATCTTCCTGCTTGTAACTATCTGCTGCCAATTGCTCGGTCATCCATTCCAAATGCTCCAGCAATTTTTCTTTAGCAGCGCTTTCTTCCCATACAGGTGTCTTTATTTCATAAATCGTTTTATAATGCTCCTCAACTTTTACCCCTGTCATCTTTTGAATCAGCCCCATTTCATCACAAATACTGATGAGATGCAAGTGAAGCTGATTAATAAAATGTTTAATATCTTCATTGTAGGCCTGCATATTTTGCTCGGCCACTCGATTGGCCCCTTGAATGTGGTGTCTTAGTTCCTTCTCCCAAATCACTAATTGCTGATAGCTTTGTTTTTGCCGGATACCATTGAGAATACTTTGCCGCATTTTTTCATTTTGAAAGTTAGAATGATGACAAAACTTTTCAAAATGAAGTTTAGCCTGCTCCACGATCCGTTTACTGGCTGCCAGCTCTTCATAAGAAGCTTCCATAGCCTCCAATAAAGCAGCCACCATCCCGATACTTTCATAAGGAAAGGATTGAACCTCTTCTCCTGTTAAGGACGTAACGACAACTGCTTCTGTCAAAAATTCCAATTTCCCATTTCGAGTTTCCATCTTGGTAATCAGTTTTTGCCACTTTTCCATTTCCTGCTGCAACTGTTGATGACTTCCTGCTGTCATTGCCAATTCTTCCTCAACCCTAGTCCGATTGCAGGACAACTGTTCTTTCACCACAGATACTAATTCAGTAAAAACATGAACCTGGGCAGCAAACTTCTCCTGGTAAAACCGTTCCCGCTCTTCCCTGCGGGTGCAGCAAGTTGAACCAATATGGCATCTACATAGTGAACAAACTGTTCTAATAAGCTCTGTACATCCTCGTGCATGAGATAATATTCCACATCTTCCTCAGCAATAAACCCTTGGGCTGCCAGACGAGTATAGAGTTGAAAAGCCTTTACAATATCCTGCTGTTCATAATTCATCCATCTTTCCTCCGCCTCGTAAAGCACATATTCTGTAGTGTATACTGCTCTGTCATTTGTAAAAGTTCTGGTTTTTCCCCAACTTCCAGAATGTCATCCCCTAACAGGGCTAAGGCTTTATCCAAAACATGTTTGCCTTCCCCCACGCCCTTTACAACAGGACTCCGCTGATGGAGCAACAGCCAAAAATCATAGAAAGAACGATGCTGCAAAAGCTCTCCCGGCAAACCTGATACCATATCTTTTAATTCCATAGAATCCTTGCCATCCATGACCTGAATCACTTCCTCCATAATGCGGCTAAAATTTTCTTCCTGCTGCAGAGTGTGCTGACGATATTCCTCCTCTTCCATCTCAGGATAAGCTGCCGTTTCTTCCTCCTGGTCGCTTCGCTGCAGCCGCTGGGGAAATAAAAGGGCCAGCAAAGACCAACTGGTCTGCTGATGCAATCGGGTAAAGGGATGTACCAATCCCTTTACCGCTTCCTCCGGCAGGGGCGAAGACACAATCCTGGATACAATCTCCTGATCAAAATTAAAGCTTTGAATCCCCGCTGAGAAAAGCGCCTGCCGAGCCGCTTCCAAAGCTTTGTTCTTCAGCTGCATCACATTATACAATAAGCCATGATGCAGTTGGTGCACCTCACCCAATTCAATCGACACCTGAGCAATCTGAAGGCGAGCCTCCTCATCGACTTGTTCCTGGCTCTCAAATTGAATTTTTGCCGTTGTTTCCTTAACAAAACCATACAGCTCACGAAACTCTTCATCTTCCCGTGTCAGCCTTTCGTACACGTTTTCGATGGTCTTCGCATATTTCCCATAGGTATCATCAGAAATAATATTGCGAGTTACCTCTAATCCCAAACGTTGAATATGATCCCGCAGAGATTGCACGGCAATGCGCATTTCATGGATTTCATGCAAGGCACTTGCGAACTCACCCTTTTCCAGCTGCTTGCGAATTAAAAGCTGGGCAATGGAGATCCGAAACTCACTAAAATATTCTTTCGTCGCAAAGATCAGCTCTAACCCTGCTTCATCCAAGGTAAAATATTGCCGATTATTGTCCTGATCAAAAGCATCCGTCTTTAATAAGGAAAATTGAACGACCTCCTGAGTACCAGTCTCCCAATTGAAAAAAACTTCATTATGACGCTTGCCCATCGGGTCCCGAAAGGTATCCATAATGGTCTCCGTGATCAGATCATAGTGAGCGCGCGTAGCACCAATCTGCCCCTGGGTTGCTTCATATAAATAATCAGCAAGTTCCTGACGGCCTTTTCTCCCTTGGCGATGCAGCTTGCTTTCAAAGAAAAAGAGCAACGTCAATAATCCTAAACTAAACCAATCAATGTCAAAAGGCAGCACCGCACTTTTTCGCTTGCCTTTTAGGGAAAATAAAGGCGTGAAAATAGCCAACCGTCTAAAGCGTTCCCCAAAACCTTTCGTCGTATCTTTTAAATACTCTTCCATTGAGTGGTCCTCCCCATATGCTGCAAATCCTGTATCGATAAGGCTTCCTGGGGATAATAGCCCTGTTTGGCAAAAAGATTCTGGATTTTTTCCTGATCCGCAGCTAAAAAACTCTGCAAAAACTGTTCATAGGCTCTAAGATCCTTACGCTGATTTTCTTTTCCCTGATGAAACGGCTTGTCCAATAAAGCCTGGTAAAAGGGCAGAGCCAAAGAGGCCGGGCGACGTTGATTCAATAAGTGCCATATGGTGATGCCTTCAAAATCCAGGTCACCAAAATAATACAACGTATGCGAAGCACCTTCCAGATGCAGCTGTTTCTCCAACTGGGTGATACTATTCAAAAAACCTTTGCCCGCACCATAAATCAGCGTAAGAAGATCCGTCTCAGGCAAAATGTCCACCAAAGCGTCATAAGTCGTTTTATTTTCCACAATTAAATGATAACATTGCGCATCTTGAATACGCCTGGGATTGAGTGCAAACCGGAGAGGCTCAGCAAGCTCCATCATTTGCAGTTTCTCATATACACCAACCTGCTGCAAAAAAGCACCGCCGCCGCCATCCCGAATCCATTTCTCATCTCCCATAATCTCATAGGAACGCTCCCATACAGAAGTCTCCGTCTTTGGCAGACCAAAAGCCTTCAGATAAGAATCCAGCTGATCCAGCCATACCTGCTCCCTATTCCACTTAGCTTCTGATCCTTTAAAATAATGTTCTATATTGATGCCAGGATGCAAAGAAAGCTGACGTTTTCGTATTCTTTCAAAAAAGTCAGCCTGCATTTTCTGCTTATGGATGCGATATCGAATCGGCAATGGCGGCTGGGCTTGATTCGTCCCTTGACTGGAAATCGGAACCACGACTCCATCTGCCATCAACCTCTTCATACTATCTGCAAAATCTCGATATTCGATCCCACCTGGAATTACATTTTCTATCTCCACAAGAGAAATCGTGCGACGAGGATACTTCTGTAAAAAATGCAACACTAACTCCTCTGTTACTACTCTCATATCACTTCATCCTTTTTCAATTCTCCATATACGGCTTTTCTGCTCTTTAGTCTGCCCACTGGATGTGCATGGAAGCTACCAGCAACGTAATAAGAAATATATACACATTATTACCGTAATTCAGTCATAATACTACACCTGTCGCTTTATTTCGATTGTACAAGAGTAAATTCCTGCTGCTACACAAAATTATCTTCTCTTATCTAATACAAACATTCTGAGACTTTCTAAAACGAATCGAAAATATAACCTGTATTGTAACCGTCTTATTTCACTTTTCCCCCTCTCTCATCAATACTAGCTTTTTTAGTGCCCATTTTGGGTAGATTTTACTTGATCGCTTACAGTTTTGCATTTCAAGCACGATGGCATTAAACAGTACACACACAAGCTCCCTTACCTAGCCTTACCAGACTTGCCCCTTGACCATCGCTCCTGAAAACATGTATAATAAAAATCAAAGAAACAAAGAAAATTTGACATGCATCTTTCTTTGACCGGAGGTATATAATAATGACGAGAATCCTTACTAAAAATATACTGGGACGTGAAGCCATGGACAGAAAGAGAATTAGCGTTTCCCGCAAACGTCAGATTACTATTCCTGTTAAATTCCATGAAATGTTAGGAATATCTAATGAAGTCGATTGCTATATTAAAGATGGGGCGTTAATCATAAAACCCATCTCTCCTGAATTCACAGGCGAATTTGCTGTAGAAATTCTGAGTGATCTTGTCGCTCAAGGATTATCAGGCGAACAATTACTTACTAAATTTACAGAAATGAACCAAAAGGTTCGTCCTGCTGTCGAATTATTAATCACCGAAGCAGATAAAACTGCTTTGACCAGCCACAGCCAAGATAAATTCCAAGAAATCTTCAATACAGATAATTAATATGTATCAGCTTATTTTCTTACCCCCAGCCGAAAAATATTTCAAAAAACTTAAAGATAAGAACCTGAAGCAAAAATATAAAAATGCACTAGAAGAGATTCAAAAAGATCCCTATATCGGCGAAGAGAAAAGTGGCGATTTATCTGGCATGTATGGCTATGATATCTACTATAACAAAACCAACTATGAAATCGCATATCGAATTTACAATCTCACTGATGGCGGAAAAGTAATCGTCATTATGGCAGGAACCCGTGAAAACTTCTGGGACACTCTAAAACGCTATATAAAATGACTAAAAGGCTGGTGCTCTCATAAGCACCAGCTCTCTTCTCCTTAACCTTGCTACTATCGGTCGAGTATGATACAGTAACAATAAGTAAAATATTTTTCAGCAAGGAGGTACCAACATGAGTACCGCAAAACAAGATCTATACAAGCTGATTGACGCGTTACCTGATGGCGAAACTGAAGCTGCCAAACGCTTCCTGGAATTTTTGATTGAAAAAGCTGATCAAGTTTTCCTGCAAGCGTTAAATCATGTTCCTCTTGATGACGAACCACTTTCTGATAATGCACTAGCAGCTATTGCCGCAGCAAAAAAAGATATTAAGGCTGGTAATGTCAGACCACTGACCGATTTTATAAGAGATTTGGATTCATGAAAGTAGTCATTACCAAAAGAGCCGAAAAAGATTTAGAAAAATTAGATGCATTTACCTGCAAACGAATTTATTACCGAACTTTTAGAATTGGAAATTTCCTTAATTGGGAAGGATATAAAAAAACTTAGTGGCATACCTAATACTTGGCGGCTCAGAGTTGGCGATTATCGTATTATCCTGGAAATAGTAAAAAGCGAAGCTATCATCTTAGCTTTGCATATAGGACATCGACGGGAAATATATCGATAGCCTGCCATAAAATATAAAAGAGCAAACCTTTACGGATCTGCTCTTTTTTACGTCTATTCTTTAACAAGACCAATCTTCATGTACGAAGCTGCAAGACCTCACACCAATGGCAGTTCTCACTTACTTTATACAACAAAAAAACTCGGATGATTTCTCATCCGAGTGCTGCGTACTTATGACCTTTGCGCTGTGAAGCATTCCCGGCAATAAACCGGTCTATCGTTACGAGGCTTAAATGGCACTTGTGTAGTAATACCACATCCAGCACAAATCACCTCATGCATTTCCCGTTGTGATGTTTGACGTTCGCCACCTTCGCGACTGCGTTTTTTCGCATCGCGACACTCGCGACAACGTGCAGGCTCATTTTCAAATCCCTTTTCTGCGTAAAACTCCTGCTCTCCTGCTGTAAACACAAAATCTACGCCACAGTCCTTACATTTTAGAGTTTTGTCCTGAAAAGCCATTAAAGAAATCCCCTCACCTTATGAATTCTAAAGGACCACACTGCTTAGCTGACCTGGTCTTTGCCCCCACACCCGCCTGCTGGAAGGTTCGCTAATAAGAAATCAATCTCCTCACTACTGCCACTCTCGAATCTAGCTGACGTAGCTAATAACTCGGCAGGACTTACCCCTAAACCGCACCATGCTCAGAGCCGCTTTGGACTCCTTATGTGGATCGTTTCGCCTGCGACTGGCCTCGACTTTCAACCACAGACCTAAGCAATAGGTTCTTAACCTATATTATAAGCTTATTAGAAATAAATTGCAAGAAAAAAGACTCCTATAATGCGTTCCTTTACTAAAAACATCTTGAACAACACCATAGCATCACAGTATTTCCCAACTCACAGGTGTACCTCGCCCCACATCCTCTTTTGCTTTTCGACCAATGACTAAATCTAAATATTTCGTCGGCAGACCTAATCCAGGTCGAATGGCCCGTACATTATGCTTGGTAAACAATTCACCCGCCTGAATATCTTCTACTACATATAAGGATCTTCGATGTTGTAAAGATGCTTGCTCTGCCTTACTCGGGCCGTAACTAACTTGCCCCAGTGCCTGATAAGCCCGTTCGCTTTCTGTAACCAATGCTGCCATTTCTGCAGGTTCTAACGAAAAAGCGGAATCTACACCACCATCGGCTCTTGATAGCGTAAAATGTTTTTCGATAACAGTCGCTCCTAATGCGATACTAGCAATCGCTGCGCCAATCCCCATGGTATGATCAGACAAGCCCACCTGGCAGGAGAATAAATCCTTCATATGAGGAATCTTCATTAAGTTGGTATTGGCTGGTGTCGCGGGATATGTACTAGTACATGTAAGCAAAATAAGATCCTGGCATCCCCCTTGTCTGGCTGCCCGTACCGTCTCATCAATCTCTGCCACAGTTGCCATCCCCGTAGATATGATCATGGGCTTACCGGTAGCAGCCACTTTTCGAATCAACTGCAAATCTGTCATTTCAAAAGAAGCTATTTTATAGCAAGATACATTCAGAGATTCTAAAAAATCAACAGCACTTTCATCAAAGGGAGTACTAAAGCCAATCATCCCTCGCTCACGGCAGCGATCAAAAATTGGTTTATGCCATTCCCAAGGCGTATAAGCTTCCTGATATAAATTGTAAAGAGATTTGCCTTTCCACAAGCTCTCAGAATCATCAATAAAAAATTCTTTATCCTCAATATCAATGGTCATCGTATCTGCTGTGTATGTCTGTAACTTGAGAGCCTGTACGCCACAATCTGCCGCCGCATCCACAATTGCCAATGCTCGTTCTAGTGATTGATTGTGATTTCCAGACATTTCTGCTATGACAAAGGGACAATATTCTTTACCTATCGCAAATTGTTGCATTTTAATTGGCTGCATAATTAACCTCCGAAAAGTCTTTTTTAAAATCCCCTTTTGAGAGGGATACCCCTCAAGGCAGGATGTGTTATCTGTATGTTCTATCGTAAAAATTTACCAATAAAAATATAATCACCATTTTAATTATAAGTTATTAATTCTTTATCAAAATAGCCATATATGCCATAGAAGTAAATTTATTTTCAGTAAAACAGTTTAAAACATTTTTTAAATATAATGGATTATGTTCAACAGTTTTAACAAAGGACTGAATCAACTTTATAATTTGTTTATTATCAAACTTTTCTTTATAAAACCCAGCTATGCCAATAAGCAACATTTTTATTATCGCATAATGAACAATCATCATTATATAACTATCAAAACAACATTTCTTGCCACTAAGTGGAAACATTGTTTTAAACACATAGTCCACCATATAATTTTCTAATATGTATTCCTTGTGCTGTATGTATGGCTCATAATATTTTCGATAGATTTCTTCATATCTAGCAGCATTTACTTCTATGTCATCTTCAGAATTATATTGAATACCTTGTGAAAATTTTGATATCCAATCTGCAAAGCTCGTATCTACGCCAAAACTACATCTTGCATCTACTAATGTTTTTATCAAATTCATCTGAACAGCATTATTTACTGGAATTTGCTTTAATTCTTCGTGTAAGAACCCCTGCTCTATCATAGTTTCATATTTATTGATAACCTGAGGAATCGTATCTAGCTTATTTTCATTCACAGCATTATTCACATTATCATAAAAAAGACCTAGAATAATCAAGCGCTCCCACAATAAGTAGTCTCTCTTTTGCAAAGTAATTATTGTAAAAATACGCAAGGCCCAAAAATACTTTTCCAAACTTTTATTATATTTAGCATCTGTAGTATCTATAGTTACTACTATATTATTGTGCATGGATAACTGATCTTCCACTTCATTAAACTCCATCAAACCAGAATCAAGTAATGCTAACCGTGTAACCTCGGGACATGACAGTTTAAGAGACCTTTCGATTATACCATCAATGCACCGCAACTCCCTAGGATAACTATTACAGATCTTTGATAAATATTCTTCACCCATCTTCTTTTGGATAATACAAAGCCTTTCGTTATTTAAAAATGGGCAGTTGCTTTCAGAATCCATTTTTATCTTAGCATAATAATCATCATTAGCATTAACACCACGATTACGTGTTATTTGTTTATCCATTTGTCTACGCAAATCTTTATCTGAGCATTCACGATATTTTTTATATGTGTTTTTATCAATGATGACTTTCCATCCGCTACAGCAAGTATCCTCACATTCTGTACCAATGCATCTAAATTTACTAAAATATTGCGGCTGAATAAACATCTTTTTCCCTGATAACATAAATAAGTAACCTCCCCAACCTAATGCATACATTTGTATCCCTAAAAAATAGCTCGCATATTTTGTTATAATATTCCAAAAGGTACGATGAAATCATCATCTATAGCCAATTATAAACTTGCTTTAAGGTACCTCTGCTTTGGCCTTTATGTGCACAGTCTTTAAGGGAAAATCATAATTTTCCATAACATAAAATCACTCGTAAACCCTATGCAAGTCCATCAAAATCCCTTACTATGATAATATCTAAATAAACTACTAGCTACTAACAAACTCCCTAGTCAGCTCCTTAACAATTCGTTCTGTTCCCAAACTATCAACTAGCTCCAGGCATTTGCTGCTCATCTTAGCTCTTGCGGCATAATCATTCATTAATCGCCTAGTACGATCTACTATTTGTTCCTCACAAATTTGATTATGCCACCCTAAATTGATTATATAACCTAAATGCTCCATTTTTTCTACAAGAAATCTTTGATTTTCAGCCACAATAAATGCTACGACTGGTACGCCGCACGCAGCAAATTCATATAGAGTGCTGCCACCAGTTGATAGTGCGATATCAGAACGTAGCATCATTTCAGAAATAGTAGAATACCTCATTAAACCTGGTGTATCCGCTATCGCATTAGAATACAAAACTACTCGCTCATGATCTTGACTTAGATGAATTAAATCTTGGCTCGTAGTAAAGCCTGATCCTACCAGCACATTAAATCGGACCTTGCTAAAGTAATCATTATTTAAAAAAGTATTCAGTAGTTTTTCAGTCATATGATAAGGATCTGATCCACCTGTAGTTATCATTATCTCTTCTACATTTTCCCTAATCCCTCTAGGAGAAATATTTTTAAATTCGTCACGAATCATATTATATTGTGGTCCTAATAGCAAAACTTGATTGTTATTATACTTTCGATATCCTAGATATGCAGCAGTAATATTACCATTAATCACCACATCCACTGGATACGTCGATTTATTTTCATCGTCAATATAGACTAGACAACTTACATAAGATTTTAAAGTTAGAAAATATTGATTGGTAATATTATAGCTATCTATTATTAATATATCTATTTTATATTGGTGAAGAAGCTTAAGAATAACCTGTGCCTCAGATACTAGCTGCTCGGAATTGCCGTAAAAAAAACCTTCTCTTTCTTTTTCTTCAGAAGGTATTCGAATGACTTCGAATTTTTCTTTTTCTATTAATGATATACCCATGTTGTATTTCGTAAGAAAATAAACCAAATGCCCAACCTTCCGAAAAGCCTTCGCTAAGGACAAGCATCGCATAATGTGACCCAAGCCTACACCTTTTCCGCCGTCAGCCCTTATTGCAATCCTTACCATTTCATTCTACCTTTCTGATTAATTCAAAAGCTTCCGCATAGCGTTTACCGACTACGGTTCCCCATCTAGCTGCAATGATTTCTAAAGCTTCTAATGACCTGGGATGTGGATACTCCCCTAATTCTGATTGATAACAAGCCATTGCATCCAGCTTCACCTGCAGTGTATCTTCTATATCAACAAAAACATTCGCTTTAAAGGTTTTATCGCCATGTTGAAACTGCCATTCTGTAGAAGAAGGTGTTTCAAAAGAGTATATCTCTTTTACACAATACGTTCCGACTGGCCGGCAAGCTGTGATGACAGCTTCAAAGGTCTTTCGATGATCAATATTAAGATCACCATAATGATGTGTATAAACAATTTCTGGCTGAAAACGCTGTATGTGGCTATCAACCACTTTTATAATATCTAACAAATCAACGGAATCAAAACGGTTGTCTGGAAAATTAGAAAAGTGCACGTTTGCATAGCCGATCTTCTGAGCGGCCTTAATTGTCTGATCATGTAAATCATCAATCAGTCCCTTAGGAGTATCTTCGCGTTTATTTGCCCTGGACGTCATTCCTTCACCAAGAATAATGCATTCTAGATCGTGATTGGCATTACGATATTTTCTTACAGTTCCGCCAATACCAAGTAGTTCATCATCAGGATGAGCGACAATTACTAAAATCTTACTCATCATGTCCCTCCTCTACAATTTCTACATCCGCAATTACTTTTCCATGTTTTAAACTAGCCCGGGATAATACAAGCTTATACTTACCAAATTCAATAAATGCTTTAGGATAACCATCTGCATCTAGCATACGAATTTGATCATATAGTTGTGTTAATTTCATATTAGGATATAACTGACTTTCCTCAGGTTTTCTCCGAATAAAATTTGTAACCGTCCCCGTTTGCTTCTTCGCAATAGGCTGTATCTCAAGAATAGCTGGAATCATTTTAGTAAAAATAAGATCGGCTGCCCTTATGAAAATCTCTTCAGCAGTTCCATTCAAATTTAAATCTTCTTTTAAATATATATCGCCAGTATCCATACCACTGTCTACTTTTAATGCAGATAGTTTTGTATTCTCTAAACCTCGTACAATGAGATTTTGTAACGGACTTCCCCCTCTGCCAAATGGCAGATCCGTCATATGAAAGACAATGCAATCAAAGTCTTGATGTATTTTTTCAGGAATAATCCACGACCAATGGGGGAAAAAGACATATAGGGGTTGTATTTTTTCTAAGACGTTATACGTTAAATCCTTTTGATTCGCTATAATATGGATATTATAACGATCCCCATATTTTTTTTTAAATTGATTCGCATATTCAATATTCCACGGCTTTATTGTTGCAATAACAATATTCATTTTTTACACCTATCTCATCATATTTTACTATGCAAAATGAGCAATGCATTTCTTGTATTTCTTGCCGATTCTCTGCCACTCTGTATCTAAGAGTTCCAGAACCGTCACATCATGATACCTGTCATACTTATATATATGTTCTTTGTATATCCCAACCTGCCGATAGCCATGGAGCTGGTGAAGTTTCATAATTCGCTCATTGCCCTCCATAACTTCGGCAATGATTTTCTTAAACTGTAAAACATTAAAAATATAATTATATAAATAAGGAGGGATGATACCACCGATCCCACGAAATGTCTCATCCCCAATATAATACGTCCATGAACAGCGTTTATTATTGGCATCAATATCAGTAAGTCCAATCACACCAATTGGCTTTTCCTGATAATGTATCAGCCAGTAACAACATGCTGAATCAGATGATATCCATTGAAGCCATTTTTTTTGTCCCTCAATATCATTAGAAATATCTGTGTACATATATTGTGTAACGCTCGGATGAGTCCGCCAGCTTAAAATCAGTTCCAAATCTTCTTCCCTAATATGATCAAATCGCAGCATTCTTTTTCACCGCCATTGTTTTACTCTTTACGCATTTTTTTGAAGCGTTCGCCATACATCGTTGTATCAACCAATACCACCTTTTGCGGAACTTTAAACCCTTCCAACTTACCTTTACAAAACTCACGCATTCTTTTGCGGAATTCACCAATGGTCTCTTCTGTCTTGAGTTTTACTCTCGCCTTTACCAAGTTACCAGTAATCGGATTCCTTTCGGCCGATATCGCTACATCTTCCACACCATCCATCAACTGCAGCACACTTTCTATTTCAGCAGGGTAAACCTTTTCCCCTCCAACATTGATCATCTCAGACTTTCGCCCTAAGATCTTCATGTATTCACCGTCGACTTCCACTACATCTCCTGTATGAAACCACCCATCAGCAGTAAATGGACTGGGAGCATTAAGATAACCCATCATGGCTGAATTTGCTTTAATTTCTAAAATATTGTTAACGATTCGAGTTTCAAAACCCTCACCGCCAATCTTCACCCATAAGGATTCCGATGATTTAGATTTAGACCTCATAATACCAATTTCCGAAAGACCATAGGTTTGCAGCAAACGAACATTTGGAAATAATTGATTAAATCGTAAAAGGGTACTTTCCGGCATCACTTCGGTTCCATAGGTTACTAACGTTAAGCTACTAAGGTCAAAAAGCTTGTAGGCTTCACTTAATAATAATAAATTAATAAAAGTTGGAGACGTAGGTAATGTTGCTACATGATACTTTTCAATAGAACGGCAAACCTCTTCCGGGGAACGTTCGTTAACAGTAACTACACATCCTCCGTTGGACAATGTATATAACAGAGTATTTACGCCGCCAATATGATCAAATAATAAAAAGCTAATGGTTCTCATCCCATGTCGAGGAACTTTAAATTTTTCCAGCAATGGTACAAAATCATGTAATGCTGCTTTACTTTTACCCGTAGACCCTGAAGAAAACAAGACAAGTCCTGGTCTCTTTTCCGTCTTCAGATGTAATAAAAATTCATGTTCAACCTTTATTCCTGTATGTTCTATTACAATTTCATCATTTGTCGCAACCGTAATAACAAATTCAACTTCTGCTATTTGTCTAAACTCCGTTTTTTTATGCGTTACTGAATCCGTCAAAGGCACAATGATGCAGCCACACTCAATTAAAGCCAATAAAATGGCCACAGCGTTTGGAGAAAAATCAGCCTCCAATGTAACTACAGAATTAGGCTTTAAACGTTCTTGCAAAAACGTTAGTTTAGCTTTAGTTGAAGCTAAGATCCATCCATAATTGAAGGACTGATCTTGCCAAATAATTGCTTCCTTGTCTTTATTCGCGGCAAATCCCTTTAGTAAAAAATCAATAACCACTTAAATGCCTCCCAAAAAGATCACTTGTCCTGTCACAAAATCACTTTCCACTTTCAAGAAAAAATCAATGACATTACTAATATCGTGAAATTGCCCAAAACGCTTAATAGCTTGCCGGTTCAGCAAGCTATCAATCTTATCTTTGGGCACAGACTTGATTAAATCTGTTTGTACAGGTGTAGGCCCTATGGCATTCACTGTAATACCATACTCACCAAACTCCTTGGCCAATATTTGCGTTAATGTAATCACTGCGGCCTTCGAGGCAGCATAAATTGCCTCTCCTTCCAGCTTTAAAGGAGTGGCAACCGTAGCAAAATTTATAATTCTTCCATAACGTTTCTTTTGCATTAATTTTGCTGCTTCTCGGCAAAATAGGAAAGTACCAACTACATTCGTATTTAGCACCTGATGCACTGTTTTCAGTGGCGTAAGGATGGAATGGTTCATGGACGCAATTCCAGCATTATTCATCAAATGATCAAGACGACCATACTGTTTGCGTATATCGGAAAACATAGCTTTTACAGCTATTTCATCGCTTACATCAGCAATATAATGTTGATAATTCCCCTGGGCGCCTTCGATTTTCCACTCAACAGCATTACGGCTGCAGCCGATGACTTGATGACCAAGAGAGACATAATGTTCAACCAGAGCTTTTCCGATTCCCTTGCTTGTTCCCGTAATTAAAGTAACTGGCTTGTCCATCACGCTTCCTCCTGACTAACCTTTACTATATAATCAGCTAATGTACCAATCGTACGAAAAGGACTATTTTTCTGTGACATCGCTTTTTCATCAGCCAAGCTGATGACCAATCCTAATTCATCCTCTATCGCTTGCTCAACAGCAACAATTAACGTAACAAGCCCCAAGGAATCAAGAACGCCTGTTAAGCCATATAAGCCTGCATTTTCACCGTTTTCTATAGCAACTTTATTGTCCAACTGTTCATTTAATTCACTTACTTCGTGAAGAATGATATCAATGATTTTTTGCTTCATTTAAAGACCCTCCAAGTTACTAAAATACTGTATCGTTTTTGTCAATCCTTCTTTTAATGATATCCTTGGTATCCATCCAAGTTTTTGTTGTGCCAAAGTGATATCTGGTTTTCTTTGCTTCGGATCATCTGCAGGGAGTGGTTTAAATATAATTGATGACCGACTCTGTGTCATCGCCTTTACCATTTCAGCTAATTCCAGCATAGTAAACTCTCCTGGGTTTCCTAAGTTGACTGGGCCAATGAAATCAGGATCGCTATTCATCATCAATATCATGCCAGCAACCAAATCATCTACATAACAAAAAGAACGTGTTTGCTGACCATCGCCATATATGGTTAAATCTTGACCGCTTAAGGCTTGAACAATAAAATTACTTACTACTCTTCCATCGTTGGGGTGCATTGCGGTTCCGTAGGTATTAAAAATACGTATTATTTTAATTGGTATTGCACACTTACGATGATAATCAAAAAATAAGGTTTCTGCTGCACGTTTTCCCTCATCATAACAGCTACGAATGCCAATAGGGTTTACATTTCCCCAGTAGGTTTCTAACTGGGGATGTACTAAAGGATCTCCATATACTTCCGAGGTAGAGGCTTGTAATATTTTCGCACCATTATCCTGAGCCAGCTCCAACATATTTATTGCACCTAAAACACTTGTTTTCATAGTGGCAATGGGATCGTATTGATAGTGTACAGGACTGGCAGGACAAGCAAGATTATAGATTTCATCTACGTTAAACTTGACTGGCTGGGTAACATCTTGCCGAATTACATCAAAATTAGGCTTTTCTATTAAATCTTGTATGTTTCTCTTGCTGCCAGTAAAAAAATTGTCCAGACAAATGACCTCATATCCATCATTAACTAATCTTCGGCACAAATGGGAGCCAATAAAACCCGCCCCACCTGTAACTAATATTTTTTTCATTATCCTAATCTCCAATTTTACTCAGAATAGCTCAATAAAACGGGTCTTAACTCTCGCGAGGTAATATTAAAATCCTGTAACTGATAACTACTTTTTCTATCTATAACTTGCAAATTCTTCTTAGCATCAATATATCCAGGGAATTTTTGCAATGCTTCTTTTAAATACTCTTGCGCAGTAACCATATTTCCCAGCAGGGCATGTGCCACTCCCAAGTTATTTAAAGCAGCACCATTTTGACGGTTCCCATTCACTGCTCTTTCCAGATAATCCTTCGCCTGAAGGATTTGATTTTTCTTCAAACAATATAAGCCCTGTAGAAATAATACGGAAGCAAACTGGGCATCATCTGCCTTACTTAATTCCTCATACCCTAAATCCCATTCTCCTAGCTTAAACAATATACTTACATAATCAACTAAATTGTTTAATGAAGATAAATCTCTGGAAAAAATAGCTTGTTTTATAACAGCTAACTCGTAAAATCCAAGTACTTCCATTTCAGCACCTAATGCCTTGGACATACTTTTGGTAGCATTCTCATTATGCCTTCTAACCTTGACTAAAGGCTCATCTACATATGCAAAACCGCCACCTCGCTGTGCAAGCTGCAGCCATAAATACCAATCTTCTATTTGATGTTTTAGACCAATCTTAAAATTGCCCACTTCCAGCATTGCCGCTTTATTTACCAAAACTCCAGATGGCGTTATCAACTGATTCCGTACTAATTCACTGCCAAAGGAATTACAAGAAGTCAGCTGCTGACCTCGCATAATGCCAGATATATCCTCTCCACCTGCATTAATCTGAGAATAGGCAGGATACACCACTACCCAATGATCTGCCGATTGTTTTTGTAACGTTAGTAAATAAGCTACCTCCGCCTGCACCAACCCAGCCACAGCAATGTCATCCGCATCCATGAAAAGAATCCAATCACCCTCTGATGCCATAATGCCACGATTACGCGCAGAAGACACCCCCTGGTTTTTTTCTTGACAAATGAGTTTAATCGGGATGCTAGACATTGCTCCTAATCTTTCTACTATAGTTACTGTATTATCACTGCTTTTATCATCGATTACAAGAATTTCGTGTAATCGATAGGTTTGCCCTATCAAGCTGCTAAGTGTTTCTTCAACATATTTTTCAGCATTATACGCAGGTATTACTGCCGATATCTTTATCATAGCCTTATCTCCCTATTGAATAATATGTAAAGCCACTATTCTTCATCAATAATGGTTCATATAAATTCCTGCCATCAAAAATGACTGGCGTTTTTAACAGTGATTTTATTTTTTCAAAATCTGGTCTTTTGAAACTATTCCATTCTGTTATGATAAGCAAAGCATCTGCATCTGCTAATACATCATATTGATTTTTTTCATATTGTATGTTGCCATTATCTATTCCTAAAAGCTGCTTTGCTGTCTTAAAAGCCTGAGGATCATAGACTTTAATCCTTACGCCTCTTTTAACCAACTCTTCGATAATCGTGATAGCAGGTGCCTCACGTACATCATCTGTATTCGGTTTAAATGCCAATCCCCAAATCGCAATGGTTTTCCCTTGCAAAGAGTTCTCAAAATGCTTATAGATTTTATCTAAGAATATCTTGCGCTGATTCAGATTAATATTTTCGATTGCCGATAATAATTCAGATGGAATGCCGATACTCTCAAAAGTCTTAATTAAGGCTTTCACATCTTTGGGAAAGCAGGAGCCTCCATATCCCAGACCAGCATATAAGAATGCCATACCAATGCGGCTGTCCATTCCAATACCCTGCCGTACTTTAGTTACATCAGCACCAGTTGCCTCGCACATTTTCCCTATCTCATTCATAAATGATATGCGAGCAGCCAGCATGCAATTGGCTGCATACTTTGTTACTTCTGCTGATTTTATATCCATGCTGAGTATTGGATGACCATTCTTAACAAATGGTGCATACAATTCTTTCATAAGCTCAGCAGTCCTAACATTATCAGTCCCAATCACCACTCGATCAGGCCGCATAAAATCGACAATAGCTGCGCCTTCTTTTAAGAATTCCGGGTTGGATACTACATCGAATTCAAATTCCGTCCCTTTTTTTACTTGCTCAGCACAAATAATTCTCTTTACCTGATCTGCGGTACCGATGGGCACTGTTGATTTATCCACGATTATTTTATAGCCATTGATATATTGGCCAATGGAAGCTGCAACTTCATATACATACTTTAAGTCGGCAGATCCATCATCACCAGTAGGGGTACCAACTGCAATGAATATCACTAGCGCATTTTCAATAGCATTTTTAATATCTGTAGTAAAGGTAAGCCTGCCACTTTCTTGATTGCTTCTTACTAACTCTTCCAATCCTGGTTCATAAATGGGTATCTTATTGTCATATAACATTGCTATTTTCTCAGCGTTATTATCAACGCAAATTACATCATTTCCCATCTCAGCAAAACAAGTTCCCGAAACAAGACCAACATAGCCTGTACCTATCATAGCAATTTTCATAATACCGCCGCCTCTGTTCCTATCCTAGTATTAATATTTCCAAACGTTAATAATTGGAGAATCTATATTAGGAGTATTATTTACTACAAAATTTCTTTTGATGTTAACTCTGGCTACAACTTTTCCACCTAAATAGGCAGCTACCTTTTCAATTTGCTGATAACCATCATCCAGTTTAGCCGTTTTATTCAAAATACTATAAGGTACAACAGCACCACTAAACGTAATTTCCTTTAAAATACTATCGCAATGTTCTTTTAACGCTACAAAATCAAAATGCTCAATATTATTAAATACATGTGTATTCATGTTAGGTAAGACATCTTCAAAAGTATGAGCAAAACGCTCATGAGAAATAACATGTGGTTCAAAACCAGTTTCTTTTAGCAATCGAATTAATGCCCTTGTTAAAAAATACGATGCAGATTGGGTAACAATGATCTTCCCTTTCGTCGGAACTGCCTGCAACATTATTGTCTCAAACTGCACACGAAACCCTTGATCATTGCAAAAATCTTCGTCAACTATATTTCGCCAGTTTTCTTCTTCCTTACCGTCTTGTCCCACTGTTAACCCTGATAAATTAATAACCTTTTCTATGTCCCAAAACTTCTCAAATTCGACATACTCAAAACATTTCCCTATCCCATCATAACCATGATGCAGCAATGCTTCAGCCCGTTTATTAAAGAAAGGCACTGAGCCCATTTTATACAATACTCCTGGATTAAACACCAAACCATTGAGCCTTTCTCTAAAATCCTCTGGTAACATCATGCCACGTGATAAAAGCATAATCCAATCATGATGTTGTAAACTACCAATTGACATGTTTAATAACTGTCCCCATTGAGCGCTCTCTAAACATACCACTAATACATTAGAAAACTTCATAAGAATTTGCTGTAAACTATCCGCTTGCAATTGAGAGGACGTTGCTAAGACTATACTATCAAAATATTTTATATTCTTAATTATAATATCATTTATATCAGCAATAGACAGGTCATCACAAAAAAGAATACCCTCTAGAGCCTTTGGAAACAAATTAGCATTGTCCCTAGCTATTTTTTGAGAAACATCTGCAATATACTGTCCTCGTACAAAATCATCATAACCTTCACGTAAAATTTCAGTACCAGGCTGATATACCTCCACTGCGCCTTTTTTAAGCTTAGGACTACCCATTTTCAGCAGTTTTTCATACATTAGAGGTGATACATCATCCACTTCCTCATTAGCATTTCGCTTAAACGTCTCAAGTGCCACACCACACATTTCACACCAATGAAGCTGATCACCAAAATCTTCAGGTTTTCTTTTCCACCAGCCTGGTTCAATCGGCCAGCCGCCAGGACCATCAAACAACATATCCAAGGACGCAGCTACTTCACAAAAAAAAGCACCTTTGGGTGTAATACTAGCGCTCCAGCTATTTTGTATCCAGCAATTATCACGTAATGCTATCCATTCTTTATCAGGTATACCAAGCTCACCTCTAGTAACCATAATCGGCTGATGATAGCTAGGATTTCTATGATCATTCAAACATTGAAAAACAAAAGTATCCTGAATCAGCTCAAAATACTCATAATACTTCTTCGTAATCGAAGTCCATAATCCTGGTCCTTTATCCTTATTAAGTACACGGTAAGCATTATGTTTATTTCTCGTATACTTTAGAAAGTCTTCTAATGGCTGCCTTGCTGCATTAAGATTATCCTTCATGCTATGTTGTTCTCGCAAATGAAGTGCAAACCTTTTAAATTCGGGATGCAAGGTAGGTTCTCCACCCATTATACCAATAATACCATCAAAACCTTCTAACGAAGCTACTGCCCTCTCAAAAGTCTCCCAATTCATAAAAAATGGGTTCTTATGATGTCCACATAATCGTGTACAATTAGAACAGGCATGTACACAGGCATTTGTCACTTCTATTTGAATGGTTTCCATCTTTGCAGGTGATCTCATTTTATCATCCTTTCAAGTCTATTCCAGGAAAGACAACGTCCACTTGCGGCCTTAATCCTAAATCGCCTAAATTCTTTACAATATCTTCTATGTAACTACTGCCTATTACTACTTTATCAAAGTCTTCACGAATAAGTTTGATCTTCTCTGGATTTATTACTTCCACATCATTAATAAAAGTCCCCCACTTCTGCAGGTTAGAATCACTAAAGTAATTGACTTTTCCCCCGTTAGCAATAATATAATCATAGAGTTTTAAGGCTACTGTCCCGGTACCATATATTAGATAAGACAATTCCGATTTTACTGCCATTGCACTTACTAAAGCATCAGCTTGCGTTTTATGGCAAGGCACAGGCTCTAACCCTTTTGTTTGCAGTGTTTCATTCAAAGTTGCAACAATTTTACCACTTCGTTCAATATCATCGCCTGCACAATAAAAATGATTGTTGCCGTGTACACGGTACGTCCCCAAGCATTCATCAAGAGAGTAAATATTTTTATAATATAATGCATGACTTATAATATAAGCATCAGCACAAATTCGCACTGCATCAACCTCAGGTATGGGAAATACTTTATTTAGAACATCGTAATTGAAAGACAATGCAGACGTTGGCATAACTTTACCAAAAAAGCCAAATTTTTTAAATAGTAACTGTATAGAACCGGTTTCTAAGACATTAACAAATTTCATTTCACCTCTTATAAGATTATGCTGAACAATGGCATGCTCCTTATGAATCTCAACAATTTTTCCCAATTTATCTTCAGACCAATAGTCATCACTATCTAAAAAGGCTACAACTTCTCCTTTTGCTATTTTAAAACCTGCATTAAATGCCGAAGCCTGCCCACCATTTTCTTTATATATCGCTACAATTTTATCAGAATTCTGTTGATAGTAACTATCAATGATTTCCCGTGAATTATCCGTAGATCCATCATCAACGATTATTAATTCGTAATTTCTATATGACTGCCGTAATACCGACTCAATAGCTTCTCCAATAAAACGACCATAGTTATAATTATCAATAATGACTGAGACTAAATGATCACCATTCATTTTTTATTCCTTTCTTGTCTAAATTCACAGCAATAGATATTATTGTTTTTTCAATTTGAATCTTCATCAGACAATATTTCATTCATCTCTGTTGCTACCCTTGAGTGTAGTCATTCCAGGGTAAACTATATCAAGTTGTGGTATAAATCCTAGTTCGCTCAATTTTACTAAAATATCTTCGATATAACTACTACCTATTACGATTTTATCAAACTTATTTCTTTCCATTTTAATATTCTCTGGTTCAACAACTTTAATTTTATCAATAAAGCTTCCCCATTTTTGCGGATTAGAATCACTAAAGTAAGATACTTTAGCACCATTTTCGATAATACGATCATAAAGTTTTAAAGCAGCTGTCCCAGTTCCATATATTAAATATGTAAACTCAGACTTTATTTCTATAGCACTTACTAAGGCATCCGCCTGGGTTTTATGAAACGGAACAGATCGTAAGCCTTTTGCTACAAAAGTTTCATTTAATGCCACAGTAATTTTACCTAACCGTTCATCATCACCTGCACAATAAAAAAGATTATTGCCATGTACACGATAAAAACCTAAGCAATCCTCTATTGAGTATATATTGTCAAGATATAAAGCATGTCCGATTATATATGCATCCGCACATATTTTTACTGCATTCGTTTCTGGAATAGGAAATATTTTATTTAAAAGCTTATGTGTAAAAGATAAAGCGGAAGTTGGCACAAAATTATCATAATAGCCATATTGTCTAAACCACGCTTGTCTATAAGGACTTTCTAAAATATCATAGAATTTTTTTTCACCTTTAATAAGATTATGCTGTACAATAGCATGTTCCTTATGGGCTTCTACAACTTTTGCTAATTTTTCCTCAAACCAATAGTCATCACTATCTAAAAAAGCTATAATATCCCCTTTAGCGACTTTAAAACCTGCATTAAATGCTGAAGCCTGTCCACCATTCTCTTTGTATACTAGCACAATTTTTTCAGAATGTTTATGATAATAACTGTCAATGATTCCTCGTGAATTATCGTTAGAACCGTCATCGACGATTATTAATTCATAATTTGTAAATGTCTGTCTTAATACCGACTCAATAGCTTCTCCGATAAAACGACCATAGTTATAATTATCAATGATAACCGAGACTAAAGGAATATCACCCATTTTAAAAACCTTCCTATCTAAATAATTAATTATTAAAACTTCTATATGTTAAGTTACAAAAAGTTTACATATTTTTTAAATCCCATGTTTAAAAGTTGCTTTGATATTTCAGAGTGATATTGACTTGCAACAATAATTATTACACTTTTTATATCTTCATTAAGCAAACATTCTGGAGAACGAATGGGAATTCCATTTAGATAGTCACCCCATTTAGCTTGACCATTATCTACAAAATATTCAATTTGCGCTGGCAAATTCCTACAAACCTTCTCACCAGCACTGCCAGCACCAAATATAATAATTTTTCTTTCAGCATCATTACTATATTGCAATACGGAAAATAAATGAAAGGCATCACTGCTCCAAGACGTAAGTGATAAATATTTCCAATAAAGTATATCAACCATACTTATAAATCTATCCCAAGGTTTATTCCATGCCCAATGCCATATTTTTCCGCTTTCATATTTATCACCCTTAACCATTGCAAAACTGTTGAAATCCTCATGTAAAGGCAAATATTTTTTTTGAAATAAAAAATTCAATGCATCTTGATCTTGAAATGCACGTTCTTGATGTGTCTCAAGGAAATCAAAAGCCTCTTTTGCAAGACAATGATTTTCACGTATATATTTTAAATTTAAAACCAATACTCCTGAATTAAAATATTTCTCTATCTGCATACCATTTTTTTTAGTTAGATATTTTTTTTGATCGTCCCAATATGATATTCCACCATCTCTAACAGCTGCAAGCGGATATCCTTTTATACAAATACCCCATAATATATTAATATCTAAATCTACAATAACATCACAGTCAAAATAAATTATTTTCTCCTCAGTCAATATATCAGGCAGTAATAGGCGAAATAATGCTCCTTGAGTAACTCGTTCATATTTATAAGATAATATGTTTTCGGGAAGTACTACTAAATGAAACCTTATTTCCTGATTAAAATTCTCTGATAGTTTTTCGAATTTCTTTCTATTCTCTTGGGTTAACGTTTCATCATGTAGGATATGTATGCACACTGACACTGAAGTATTTGCAAAAATTGAGGCTATTGTTGCCCCTGCATGTTTAGCATATGTACCGATTGGATCGTGGATAGAAATAGCAACATGAATTACTTCCCCTTGATACTTTTTTTTTACACCAAAATCATTTTTGTAATCATTGTTCATAAAGTAGCAATCCCCCCTCATTATTTATGCGCACCCCATCAAATCGCATAACAAACAGTTTCAGTCTCATCGTAGAAACGTTTATGTCCTAAATACAATTGATACTCTGGCATAATAGATTTAATATATAGTGGGATTTCAAAAATATCTTCTGGTCTATGATAAATACAAATAGCCAATTTGGGCTTATAACTTTGAATATTTTTTTTAGCACCCCTCAGTATCCCAATTATTCGCATTATTATCACAAAAAATGTCCACATCAATTATCCATTGTGCTAGCCATTCAAATGCATCCCAATCGAAACCACTTGCACCAAATAGTACTAACTTCTTTTCACTTCGATTTCTTATAAATCATGCAATAAAAAGCACTCCCTTCCTTTATTCCAGTTGATCTATATCAATTAAGAAGTTCTTCCATATAAGTGCCGATATGTTATTATCATTAATAAAATCAATCTATTATTTATTGTTATGTCGTGTTTCCTTTCTTAATAAAAAGACCTTATCATTTACCTTCTCAAATCCTAACTGCTCCAACTCAATACCAATTTCACTATAATACATTGACCCTATAAGTACCATACATGTATCTTTTATGTCATGCAAGGCACTAGGTGAATATATTTTCTTCTTATTGAAACAACTATTCCACTTTAATGGATTATTCTCAATAAATCCAATGACTATTTCGCCCAAACCACGCTTTAATAATACATCATAACAATATTGTGCTGCCTTACCTGTACCCCATATAAACGTTTTTTTATTAGCTATTTTCAATATACTCGCGTTTACTTCACTATTTTGTTTTTTTATTTCTATCTTTTTTAGTTCATACAATATTTCCTTCTTTTTTTCAACTGTTAAAATTTCATTAAAATCTTCATGAATATAACCCTTAATTATAGAAAAATTATAGACTAGGCAATTAAACATTTCTTCATCAATTTGTGGATACACTGACATAATGATATTAACCTGACCTTGATGTAACTCTTTAAAATTATAAGGCGACACACCCCAAAACGTCTCATTTTCCCATGTGTGCATAACTATTGGTTCAGCAAGATATCCTATTCTTGCTGAACGCAAATAAAACAAAAGTACTATCAGCATGTGAGGGTACCAATTATCACCATGTACTTTTAAAAATTCAATATCAATTAGATTTCTTTTAAAACAACATCTAGATAATATATGTGATGACAAAAATATCTGTGTGATTTTTTCTTTATCTTCATGACAAGTAATAATATTACTATTAAAATAACTATAAGTATTCGCTTGTTTCTGTTTTTCCAAGTACATAATTGCATCCGTGGTAAAACAGTCAACCCCTTTCTCTATAAAGGCTTTAACTTTAGCGATACTCCCAGGTAGCATACAATCATCATCAGTCAAAAAGAAGATAAAATCCCCAGTTGCTTTCTCAATAATAGATATTATATTTAAAACCATTCCAATATTTTTGTCATTTTTATAATATTTGATTCTAGTGTCGCAAAATGAACTAATAATCTGTTCCGTCTGATCAGGAGAACAATTATCTTGCACAACAACCTCAATATCCCTATCTTGAGTACTTAACACTGATTCAAGACACCTTCTTAAGTCTATTGCTCGATTATAGGTTGGAATACAAATTGATAATTTAGGCATTTAGAAAATCCCCTTTTTATTATTTACACAACGTACACTGTAGATAAAATGTTAATATCATGTTTATAATATTTTTTAACCTAAGATCAAGTAATTGTTCATTATAAAAATTCCTCATTTATAATTGCACTAATCCCAGCTTTTAATGATACATTGGCTCTCCATCCTAACCCACTAAGCTTTCCAGTGTTGGCACATGATATCATAATTTCATTTTCTCTATAAGGCAGAGCCCCAAAATTTAATCTAGTATTTGATTTTGCGATAGTATGAACGAGTTCAACAAAAGTCCGAATTGAAATTGATTGACCACTACCTATTTCATATTCTTGAAATTGCTTAACTTGATTTCCTTCCTGCTTTATCAATAACATATAAGCATCAACTACATCATCTATATATATGAAATCCCTTTTTTGTTCTCCCTCTGTTAGTTGCAATTCTGAAACATTCCTTAAACAACTTTTTATTACATAATTTGTAAATTTAGTCTCATCATCATGAGGTCCATAAATATGCTCTAATCTTGTATTTACCAAGCAAATTTTTCCAGTATTAGCAAACTGTTTAGCCCATTCCAGAAAGTGCTTTTTAGATAAAACATACTCATTTAAGTACTTATACAAACCATTATTAATGTTGAAAAAAGTATCAACATTAATAAACACATCTGTACCATAAGAACTTGCTATTTCTAACAGCATCAATGGAAACAGTATATTAGTTTCAATTATTTTTTTAATATTTTCGCCTTTTCTCCCATAGCAAGTTGCTGTATGAATGACTACATCGATCTTTCCTTGCTCTTTAAATGGTTTTTCCAATTCACATAGATCAATATCATATGTACTAATTTGTGATAATACTTCATTTATTCGCCAAGCATCAGAAAAACTGCGTTTTAAAATACAGACCTCATGACCATTTTTCAACAATGCCTTTATAAGATTACTCCCTAAGAAACCTGTTGCTCCTGTAACTAAAATCTTCATATCTTCACAAAGCCCATTATCTTTTCCAGTATATAAATGATCATATCATTTGTCATTCCAGGATAGACTCCTATCCAAAAAGTCCGATTCATGATTGTATCTGTATTCTTTAAATCACCAATAATTTTATATCCTTCACTTGTTTTTCTCATCTCATCAAAGCACGGATGTCTCAATAAATTGCCCGCAAACAACATTCTAGTTTGTACACCACTTCTCTCTAAATATATTACTATCTCATCACGAGTAAAATTTGCATCTTCTCTCACGGTTAGTAAAAATCCAAACCAGCTCGGCTGAGATTTAGCTGTTGCTTCGGGCAGAATGAACATATCTTGTAATTCATCTAACCCCTCTCGCAGCATTTTCCAATTCTCTTTGCGCTTTTCAATAAAGAAAGGTAACTTTTCCAGTTGGGCACACCCAACTGCAGCCTGCATATCAGTCACTTTTAAGTTGTATCCTATATGAGAATACACATATTTATGATCATATCCTACAGGCAATTCACCAAATTGCTGAGTAAACCGATTTTTACAAGTATCATCTTTACCTGACGGACACCAGCAGTCACGCCCCCAGTCCCGAAAAGATTCAACGATATGTTTCAACTGGGTATCATTCGTATATACTGCCCCACCCTCGCCCATAGTCATATGATGTGGCGGATAAAAACTGGACGTGCCAATATGCCCAATTGTGCCAGAATATTTCCAATCATCGTTATACAAATACTTTGTTCCCAGTGCATCACAGTTATCTTCAATTAACCATAGATTATGCGCATCGCAAAAATCTTTTACCGTCTGCAAATCAAAAGGATTACCTAGCGTATGGGCAATCATTACTGCTTTAGTTTTATCAGATAAAGCCACTTCCAATTGCGTAATGTCAATATTATATGTAGGCAATGTTACATCGACAAACACAGGAATCGCCCCATATTGAATAATCGGTGCAACCGTTGTCGGAAAAGCAGCAGCTACGGTGATGACTTCATCCCCCTTTTTAATTCTGCGGTTACCAAGCTTATGAGAAGTTAGTGCCATAAATGCCAAAAGATTAGCCGATGAGCCAGAATTAGCTAAAGAACAATGCCTTATCCCTAAAAACTCAGCAAATTCTTTCTCAAATTTTTCAGCATACTTACCTGTCGTTAGCCAGAAATCCAAAGAAGAATCAATTAAATTAATAATCTCTTTTTCATCAAAAACACGACCACCATACGAAATACGATCACCTGGTTTAAAACTGTTTTCTCTTTTATGCTTTACTTCATAATGCTTAATGGCCGCTTCAATGACTTGCTGTCTTAATTGCTTTTCTATTTTCGTATTATCACTCATACTACCCTATACCTCACATTATGATTTCATGTATTCTCGTATTTGTTGCAAGCAAAATTCTCGCATATCAGCCTTTGCTTGATAGGCATGAACCCATTCAATGATTTTCTCCAATGCCTGTTCTAAATTCCAACTAGGTTGCCAAAGGAGTTTCATTTTTGCTTTGGAACAATCCAACTTTAAATAACGAGCTTCATGAGGGTGGTTACCTTTATCTACTTCATAAGATGCATAGCCTCCCCATTCCTCGCACATTTTCTTAACGACCCACTCTACTGATTGCGCATCACTGTCATTAGGACCAAAATTCCAGCCTTCGGCAAAAGATGCTCCATCCTCATATAATCTTTGCGCCAATAGTAAATATCCACTAAGAGGCTCTAGTACGTGTTGCCAAGGACGTATGGAATGAGGATTACGAATCCTAATCTTTTCATTCTTTAAAAGAAAATTTATACAATCAGGTATCAAACGATTTTTAGCCCAGTCACCGCCACCAATGACATTACCAGCTCTGGCTGAAGCTATACCAATACCATGTTTTTCATATTCATTAGGGCTAAAAAAAGAGTTCCGATAAGAAGAAGTCACCAATTCAGAACACCCCTTACTACTGGAGTAAGGATCATATCCACCCATCGGCTCATTTTCTCGATAACCCCATACCCATTCTTTATTTTCATAACATTTGTCGGTTGTCACATTAATTACCGCTTCTACACCGTTAGATGTCCGTACGGCTTCCAATACATTAACAGTCCCCATTACATTAATAGCATAAGTATCTACAGGATTTCTATAGGAATCTCCTACTAACGCCTGCGCAGCCATATGTATAACGATCTCTGGATCAGCCTTTGACATAACTTTAGCTAATTTCTCACCATCACGCACATCACCAATAATCGATTTTACCAGTTCATCAACCTTACACAACTCAAATAGACTAGGTTCAGTGGGTGGCTGCAAGGCATATCCAGTAACTTCTGCACCTAATGCGCTTAACCATAAACAGAGCCAAGATCCTTTAAAGCCAGTATGCCCAGTAATAAAGACTCTTCTTCCTTGCCAAAATCTTTTATCTATCATTTTATAAGCACCTATTCCCATATTTTCCATGGCGCTTTATTATTCTGCCATAAGCTTTCCAGATTTTCTTTGTCACGTATAGTATCCATAGGTTGCCAGAAACCATCATGCTTATAGGCAAGTAACTGATTATCTTTTGCTAGGTTCTCCATAGGTTCGCGTTCAAAAAAAGTACTATTATCTTTAATGTAATCAAATACTTTAGGCGTTAACACAAAGAACCCGCCGTTAATCCAGCCACCGTCTCCTTGAGGTTTTTCTTGGAATCCCTGTACCACATTTCCAGCAGTCATCTCAATCGCACCAAAACGCCCTGAGGGCTGAACAGAAGTAACAGTTGCAAATTTCCCATGGGATTTATGAAATTCGACTAAACTACCAATGTCTACATTACTTACTCCATCACCATAGGTAAGCATAAAGGATTCATTTCCGATATATGGTTGTATACGTTTTACTCGTCCTCCAGTCATTGTCTCTAATCCAGTATCCACCAAGGTGACTTTCCATGGTTCAGCATGATGATTATGAATAATTTGCTGATTTGGCACTGTAAAGTCAAATGTCACATCTGCTTCATGCAAAAAATAATGGGCAAAATATTCTTTAATGCAATATCCTTTATAACCTAAACAAATAACAAAATCATTAAATCCATAATAAGAATATATTTTCATAATATGCCAGAGAATTGGACGTCCACCAATTTCCACCATCGGCTTTGGTTTTAAATGGGATTCTTCACTAATACGTGTACCAAAACCACCCGCAAGTATTACTACTTTCATCCTATACACAGCCTTTCAAACTATATGAGAATTCTATTATTCTCCATATTCTTTCTGCCGCACTCCATCATTAATATAATACCACTCTGGATTTCTTTGAATTACTTTTATTATATCGACAAAATCAAACATTTTCTTAACAGGATACAACTCCTCAATAATCCGTTTTATCAGTTCAAAATCTTCTGGTGTATCCACCGTCCATCTATGATGACTATAATCTTCAAGAGGGGTCATGTATTTTACCTTATACCGTTCTGGATGCCTATAAAGAAACGGAGTAACATGCTCCCTTTCAGGTTGTTTCTTTGCCTCAAAATAAGATTCCTCTAAGGCCTTGAAGGTAAAAACCTCCGTATCTAGTCCTCGAGGATATTGAAACAACCGCAAATAGTCATAATCATTTTGCGGTTTAAAAAAAAAGTCAATCACTCCATCACTTAATACCGGATCAATGACTGGACAATCTGATGTAACTCGAACCACTACATCAGCACTATGTTCCACAGCCGCCCCATAATACCTAGAGAGTACGTCTTCTTCCGATCCACGAAAAAAAGGGAGATCAAGTCGGTTGCAAAAATCAACAATCGGTTGATCTGTATCATTAGTAGTTATCGCAATAACAATTTCATCTGCTAATTTTATTCTTCGAAGACGTTCTATTTGGTATTCCAATAAAGGCTTATCTAAAACAGTTTTTAGTACTTTCCCCGGTAGACGTGTTGACGTCATTCTTGCCTGTACAATAATTACCGTTTTCATAGTAAAACCTCTTTAAGAGTTTTAATAACATAATCTTGATCCGCGTCCGTCATAGCCGAATACATAGGAATGCTAATTGCAGTTTGGTAATAATACTCACTAACCGGAAAGTCTCCCCAATCAAAACCTAATTCACGGTAATAAGGCTGAGTATGTACAGGTATATAGTGCAGATTCACACCAATTCCGGCTTGGCGTAATTCTTCAAATACCCGTTTATGAGTTTTTGTTATTTTATCTTCCTCTAAACAAATTACATATAAATGATACGCTGAATAAGTATCTGGATGCTGCCATGGTAATACGATGGGTAAGCCCTGTAGTTTTTCATTATATTTTTCTGCTATCCCTTGCCGCCTCATTACAAATTCATCTAACCGATCCATTTGGCTAAGTCCTAACGCTGCCTGAATATCTGTCATGCGATAGTTATAGCCTAAGTCAAGCTGTTGATAATACCAAGAACCATGAGCTTCTTCTGTCATCAGTTCTTGTTTCCTGGTAATGCCATGACTACGAAATTGGATTAATCTTTCATAAAGCTCTTGTTTATTAGTTAATACCATTCCGCCTTCAGCGGTGGTAACAATTTTCACAGGGTGAAAACTGAATATAGTCATGTCAGAATATGCACCACAACCTACCTCTTGACCTTTATAACGACTACCAATGGCATGTGATGCGTCCTCAATTACCGTAAAACCATATTCTTTAGCAAGTATGGAGATTCTGTCCATTTCGCAAGATTGCCCAGAAAAATGTACTGGAATGACGACTTTAGGTAGCTTGTGCTGTTCTTTAGCCAAGGCTAATTTTTGTTCCAGCTTTTCAACACTCATATTATAAGTGCGAAAATCAATATCCACAAAATCCACTACTGCCCCGCAATAACGACCACAATTTGCCGAGGCAACAAAAGTATTGGGCGATGTCCACAATATATCATTTAGTCCAAGACCAGCCGCCATGCAAGCAATATGTAAAGCAGACGTAGCACTATTTACAGCTACCGCATACTTGGCACCACAATACTCAGCTACTTTCTGCTCAAACCGCTCAAGAGTAGGTCCCTGGGTTAACCAATCGGATCGCAGTACTTCAATAACAGCTTCGATATCAGCTTGATTAACATCTTGTCTACCATAGGGAATGCTTTTCATTTAGATCATCTCCTGTAACTCTTTCACAGATAAAATTTGCGGATTGGTACCGGAATTATATTCAAATCCTTGTTCCACATAATGTCCTTTTTCGCCTATAGCATTGGTCGTGTAATCAACCGGGGTCACAAAGGTAATAGACGGGCGAATGACATAATGATCTTTAAATTCCAATGTCAAATGAGAATCATCAACCGGACACATGATTTCATGCAATTTTTCTCCTGGACGAATTCCAATCTCTTTGATCGGTAATTTGGGTCCAATAGCCCTAGCTAAATCCGAAATAAGACTTGAAGGAATTTTAGGTACGAAAATTTCCCCACCATGCATTCTTTTAAAAGATTGCAGGACGAATTCAACTCCCTGAGGTAACGTGATCCAAAATCGTGTCATACGAAGGTCTGTAACAGGCATTTCTGTTATACCTTCTGCTATTAATTTCCGAAAAAAAGGCACAACTGAACCGCGGGATCCGAGAACGTTCCCATAGCGAACAACTGCGAAACGCGTATCATGTCCACCTGCAATATTATTAGCTGCTACAAACAGTTTGTCGGAAACCAGCTTCGTTGCACCATAGAGGTTGATAGGATTTGCTGCTTTATCTGTCGACAAGGCAATTACCTTTTCTACTCCAGTCTCAAGGGCTGCCTTAATTACATTTTCCGCACCGTTTATATTGGTTTTGACACATTCCATAGGATTATATTCAGCAGCGGGAACTTGTTTTAGTGCCGCGGCATGAATCACAAATTCTACCCCTCGCATGGCTTGTTTTAATCGTTCTCCATCTCTCACATCACCTAAAAAATATCTCATGCACGATGCATTAAACTCTTGCTGCATTTCATATTGCTTCAATTCATCACGGGAAAAGACAATTAAACGTTTAGGAGTATACCGCTCCAATATCGTTTTAATACAACACTTACCAAAGGAACCTGTCCCCCCAGTGATTAATATCGATTTATTAGTAAACACGAATTTCACCTCTGTCCATTTTCTCACGTACATGGGATTTAAAAATCACAATGTATTATTTTATTATATTTAACATATTTCCATGTTCTTGATAAGGACGATCTTCATATGCTTGCTGAATATTAAGTTCTTTGCGATTTGCTAGCATCTCCTTACTGATGCTTGTACAACGTTCACGTACTATTTGTTGACTTTCATTTTCACTGTCAGCAATTTTCTGCAATAACTCCTTCATACTTGCCTTATCTCCCAGCTCACATTGCTCTATATTAAACTTCTCCTGCAGAGCCACAATACCATCAATGATAATTTGTTTTTGAATCGCTAATTCATTAATAATATCTATCTTTTCTTCTTTGATTGCATGCAACTGCTGAAGGGATAATTGTTGCAAATTACGGCAATGTTTTATAAAAAGTAGTTCATTTTCTTCCTGTCGCATTTTCATCCTCCATTAAGGCGCAGTTACTGGCTTATTTTTTAAAATCACGGCATCCCACGCTTCTTTTAATGTAGTTAACAGTTCTATGACTTCTTCAATCTTTTCTGCATCCTTATTAACATTGGCTTCAACCAAACGTTGCAACATATACAAATACAAATTACGCAGGTTATTAGAAATCTCACCCGCATTCATATTTAACGTTATATTTAACTCCTTAATAATATCCTGGGTTTTCATTAGCATACGATGCGCTCCACTTACATCCTTTTGCTGAATGTAGTTTTGGGCATTACGCAAATTCTTCAAAGCCCCGGCATAAAGCATTAGAATTAATCGTCCCTGGCTTGCCGTTTCTACTTGAACACGCTTATAGTGATCATAAGGATTAGCAATCATTATCTATTTTCCTCCTAAATTTATCCATGGATTGTTGAATCAGATCTGCCAGTGATTTTGCTGCTTCGATAATTTTTCTATAATAAAGAGAATAATCCGCTATTGCATGGCTATATTCATCAGTTTCTGAACGTTCTGCCTCATGAGTTCGAGCAAAAACACCATATAGTTCTTTTTGGACAAACCATTCAGCTATTTCACGTATCTGCTGATCCTTCTCAAATTTTTCGTATATTTTACTAACTGCCTTTAGATGTTGCTGCATTTTTTTCCCTTGCCTATTGTCACAAGCTTTTTCCAACTGCATCAGATGCTTAAGAGCTTTGTTTGCTTCAGCAATAGTTCCTCTCGTATCTATCAAACGTAATTCGAGTTTTTCTAATATTTGTTCCTTATTAGGTGCACAGAAAGAATCTTGTGCTGTTTTGATCATTTCCTGTATTTCGATTGGTTCCTGGCAATATTGATCTAGTACTTCTTGTAATTTCATAAGGGTTGTACCTTGAATAAACGCACCACCTTCTGTTGCATTTATATATTTACATTCAGGATATTTTTCGATCCAAGTTTCAAAGAAATGAAGAAATTGATAGAAAGCCCGATCTGTAAGAATTTTTCCACCATCATTAGCCTTTACATCAAAATAATCCTGATTTTTACCACCAGTATATTTGTTGTTTTCATAGTTCGTTCCAGTAGCATGAGTATGTCCATCACGAGCGTATGCTAAATCTTGTCCTACTAAAATAATTGGATTAGCGCCCATTTTATGAGCTACTACAAATGCATTATTAGCCACTGATCCTCCGCTTTCAATTAACCCCTTCCTTTCAATACTATCGCCAAACCAATTGATTATTGGCATATGTCCTGATACAAATATAGGTCCTTGATGATTTTCAAAGATCATCGGATGAGACTGTATTTCAGAAACCAGAACAGCACCTGCCGTATTTGCTCCTTTAAAATGCAGATCATAATTCAAACGTTGAGGATCAACACTAAAAATAAAATCCGGTTCAATTCCCCATTTATTTAATGCCTTAACCGCCGTCCCCACAGCAAAAATAGCAGCCCTCCCCTTTGCTTCCTTTAGTAAGTGAATATTTTTGTTTAACGATGGTCCTGCTGCTACAATAATAACCGGCAAATCCTTTAACTGATTAAATAAAGAAGAGATACCTGGATTTCTACAATAAACAGATAAGTTTAATAGTGAATTTGCTATTAGATTAGGTCCTATCTTCATCATCGTTGCTATATTAATCACTTTACTATTCACAATATCTTTTACACTTTTCATTGACTGCTGATAAAAATCAGAATAAACGGTCTGATGTCCCAATAATCCAGTCATGATAATTTGGTTATATTTAACCTCATTATAAATTGTAAAAAAAGTGTTATTAACTCTTGATATAGAATCAGCTACCAAAATATATATGTTTTCATTTCCTAGCAAATGACGCAAATCTCTGCTCGCCATAACTGCACAAAACAAATCATAGTCAGGTTCAATGATAAATAACAGATTTTTCTTATCTACTATTTCTAATAACGCCTCTACTAAGTATCCTAAAGCGAATCCATAAACAATAATAAATTTTCCTGGCTCAGTAGAAACTGTACTCGCATTTTTCTGCGCTTCTTTAATAGGATCCACAGAGCTGTGTAAGAAAATCCATTTACCGTTGGACGCCATCACCTTTGCTGTCGGCATCCCTACGCGACTATCTACAATCTCAATATGCTTATAATCGGGCATCTTAGCAGTACGTTCAATCCCATAACGTTCCTTATAAATTTTCCAGTTCTGTTCTTCCCATGAATCTTGCACTTTTTGTATCACAGCCTATATAACCCTTTCTTCACATCGTTTCTGCACAATCACTAAAAATTCTTGCGAAATGGAGATGGCAGAAAGCAAATCATATTCTATAAGATCTGTCACTAATGTATAATCTTTATTTTCTACTGCTTCTAATATCTCAGTAAAAATTTTAGATAGCTGGTCAATTAGTGAAGATATCGAACTATTCTCATATAAAAATTCAGCTAAGTTAATATTCAATAAAACCGCGGAAGATTTAAGTAATTTCTGATAATAACCCAAACCTTCAATCATCTGTGTCAAAGATATTAATGGTAAAGAATTATCAGCTTGTTGAAACTGAGTCGAAAAATCTCGGCAACCTTGTTCAACAATATGCAGATACTTTCTCATATCCTCAAGTAAAACACCTAATCCGTCTAAGTGGCTTTCCTTTTCATTCACTACTTGCATGTTGTTATATCTCCTCTTTCCTCATATAATACCCACCACCATTTCCCTTGCGTACTCCTACCCTTTTCGATTTTGCCAATTGAGACAATTGACTGCGAATATATGATGGTGTTACTTTTAATACCTTACCGATTTCTTGAGAGTTCATCGGCTTGGCATATGATGTTTCATGTTGCTCCAGTAACTTGAGCACTTCTTCATGCAAATAATTACACATGCTTTCCTCCAAGTATCAGTAGTAGACAATAGTGAACATTATCATCGTTTTAAATGGTCAACTCATGTTGTTGACCATTTAAAATTCTTAACTAGCTACTACTTTTTGTCAAGCTGGCAAGTAGTGCTGTAATATAACTTCCTTGGGATTGAAGACCTTGTAATGTTGTCTGCATGTTTTGATATTTTGTATACAAAGTTGCCTGTTCCTGAGACAATCGATACTTCAAATCCGTTATACGATCGTTGTTATATTCTATGTTCTTTGCAAGATATCCATTTGACCCTGCTTGCATATCCAACGTTCCACCATATTGAGTATAATTGGTCAGTTGCGCGTTCATTTGTACAAAAATCCCCGCATTACTTCCTGACTCTACATCATAGTCATACGAAACCGTAATGTCACCATCACTACTATTTGGTGCATAATTAAGTGTAACTTTCCCGGTTGAACTGTCAAAAGAAAATTGATATTCATTCGTCTCAGTAGCACCAGGAGGAGTCGTATCAACATGTGTCTTTAGATCAGCCGCAGCAACTAAGGTGTATGTTTTAGTACCAACCTTAATTGTAGGATCACCGATGATATCAATACCATGTTTTAGAGTAAAAGTCTTTGTACTTCCATCGCCCTTACCATTTGTTCCAAGCTTCTCCTCATCTATGCTAACCGTTGTATTACCAAAAAGTGTTTCCACAGCCTTAGGATCAGCTGTTAAGGCTGCACGGAGCTTAGTTTCATCCAATTCCAAATGTCCACTTTGAACTTTAGCTATGTCATATGTCCCCGCTGTACCAGTGGTAATACCAACCTGTGAAAGTTGCTGCATTGTACTTGCTTGGGATGATAAAATGGTTGAGCTAAAATTTCTTAACGATTGTTCAAGACCTCTTAATGTTGAATCTCCAAATAAATCACCAACAGAAGCATCTGTTGACGAAGAATCTGCTTTTTCTGTGATTTTAGTAACAATGGAATCCATAGCCGCATTGTATGCAGTAATAAAGTTTTGTACCTTTGTTACCATTGCATCAATATCGTCATTTACTGTAACGGTAGAAGTGCCTTCACCCACAAGGGTAAATGTATTCCCTTGGTATGTTATTTTGTTATTTGTTGCAGTTGCCGATATTCCATTTACAGTAACTACCGCATCAGCACCAGTTTGTTGATTTGTTTGTACCAATCCAACTTGAGATAAGAAATTTGAACTATCTGTAGAGCTGGTTCCCAATTTAATGTCTGTATTTCCAGCTGTTTGAGAAGTCAAAGATATTTTATGTGTGGTAGAATCATAGAAGGCTGAAACACCAGCCGTTGTGGAAGCATTAATTTTTTTGATAATAGACTCAACTGTATCTTTTTCTGGATCAACACTAAAAAAAGTCCCATTAATCGAAAAGTATCCTTTTGTTACACCATCAAGACCAGTAACATCCTTTAATAGGCTCGTTGTGTCAGAATCTTTTCCAAGCCCATCAGTTGCTGCTTGTTGAGTTATTCCAGCAGCATCGAAAAAGCCGGTGGTATCAGTCCCTAATGTAATGGCTGCATCCTTCCCTGCCGTCTTCTGGGTAAGAGTAATCTTACCATCCGTGTCTACAGTAGCTTTTACATTAGCACCAGAAGCCGTAATTTTATTTGCGATGGTATTAATCGTATCAGTTGAAGTTACAGAGATACTTTTATTATTGATGACAAAGCTACCAACTGTAATACCACTAGCAGCATAATCTGTTATTGTATCATTGAGCTTAGCAGGAGTGAAAGCATTATTTCCTGTAACAGTCGTATACGTACCTCCGCTGGTGTCATCAATTCCAGTTATTACATCAGCTTGCTTTATATGCAGCTTACTGTCTAATAATCCGTTAGTATCGATTAGTTCAATAGTCGACGCTGCCGCTGCTTTATTTTGTGTAATAGTAACTTTGCCATCAGATAACGAAGCTGTCACACCTGCTGATGCAGCGTTAATTTGACTAATTATGTTATCAAAAGTATCACTCGCAGCCACAGTAATCCTTTTACCATTAATAGTAAATTCGCCTACTTCGTTTATAGTGTCAGTGCCCACAATGCCTGCTGCTGTACTCGTTACAGTGGCTTTACGTCCACCATTTCCAACTGCACTACTAGAGTTGCTTGTAATCGAAGCCATGGATGTAACTTTAATTGTATAACTACCATTTGTACCACCATTGGTCGCACTCGCTGTCACCACATCCGTATCTGATGATGTAGCTTTTCGGCCCGTAAAACTACTCGCATATGTCAAATCTTTTGCAGCATATTGCAAAGTTTTCAAAGCAGTTTTTATCGCTGTATAATCATTCACCTTAGCCTGCAAAACTGCATTCTTATTTTGTAGTAAGGTAATGGGCAAACTTTTCGCTGCAATTGTGGCACTAATCAAGGCATCGATATCCAGTCCACCAACAGTAGAGTTCAAATGGGTTGAACCAAGGGAAGAAGAGGTAGTTGTTGATAGAGAAAGAGTTGTTGATGAAGTAGAAGAAACAGAAGCCATATTTTCACCTTCTTGTTAAATTTTTTTATCCAGCACTTTAAATTCTGCATCGACCATTCGTGCCATTTCGAGAATCTGTTTAGGGGGATAAGTAGAAATCACTTGATTATTAGTTTTATCTACTACTTGAACAATGATGCGATTTGTATCTTTATAAACAGCAAATTGTACAGCATAATTCTCTTCTTTCGCCTTATCATTCAACTTATCTATTGCTTTTCCCAATTGAGAAAAATCTATTGATTCTACATTTTTTGCTTTATTTTCTTCAATCTTATTTTCTCGATTCTCCAAAGCCTGCACTGTTCCAAGCGAGTTAACCCTGTCAATATTCATGAGGCAACCCTTCCTTTATTGTTAAAAACCGACCGGCATATCGCCGGCCGGTTTTTATTCTTAATATTTATGTAACTGTTATTACTGTAATAATTTAAGAACTGATTGCGAAGATTGGTTTGCTTGTGCAAGCATTGCAGTACCTGATTGAATCAGTACTTGTTGTTTGCTGTAGTTAGCCATTTCTTTTGCCATATCAGTATCTTGAAGGTTAGAACGTGCAGAGCTAAGATTTTCAGATGCAACTTCCAAGTTATTGATAGTATGTGTTAAACGATTCTGAACAGCACCCAATTCAGCACGGGTAGAAGAAACAGTAGCTAGAGCTGTATCAAGAGCAGCGATTGCTGAAGACGCACCTTTTGTAGTAGAAAGATCAATAACCGTTGTTGAAATATTCAAACCACCAGCAGCAGCCGACATATTAGCAATAGATACAGTAATAGTTTGCCCCATGTTAGCACCGATTTGGAAAGTAAGAGCACCTTTGTCGGTACCAGTCACAGCTGTTGTAGCATCTCCATTTAACAGATTCTTAGTATTGAACTGTGTAGTGGAAGCAATACGTGAAATTTCTGCAATCAATTGTTTTACTTCTTTGTTAGTTTGTGTACGATCATCGTCAGTATTGGTATCATTTCGAGACTGTACAGCTAATGTACGAAGACGTTGAATAATAGCAGTCGTTTCATTCAATGCACCTTCAGCAGTCTGAATCAAGGAAATGCCGTTTTGCGCATTTTGAGTAGCTTGATCCAAACCGTTAATTTGACCAGTCATTTTTTCACTAATTGCTAGTCCTGATGCATCATCAGCAGCTCTATTAATCTTTTTACCTGAAGATAATTTTTCCAAAGAACTGTTCATGCTTGCTTGGCTAGCTTGAAGATTCCTCCAAGAATTTAAAGAAGCGATATTAGTATTAACTACACTCATTATAATTTCCTCCTTGAATTTAAATTGTGGCATCCTTGCCTACAATAATATGACCGCTGGCCAGCTAAGTCATTCAGTATTTTGTACTGTTATTATATATATCGTAACCTTGTCCTACTATATTAAGGATAATTTTTGTCTAAATTCAATATTTTTTCATCATTTATAGCATTTTTTCTTGTTATTACTTAATTTATTAGCTTATATCTTCCTATTTCACTCTTTTTCATCTTTTTTCGGTATTTTTTTTAATAAGGACAGCATATCCATATTCTGCAGCGTCAGAGCAGCCTGAGTATTGGAATTTTTAACAGCCTCATATAATTCTTGTCGTAATATGGACACTTCACGAGGTGCTGTAATTCCTAAACGGATTTGATCACCCTGTATGTCGACAATCGTTATTAATATATCGTCACCAATACGCAGCGTTTCATTTTTTTTGCGGGTCAATATCAGCATATTATTAACCCCCTGCCAATTTTGCAGACAGAATCTTATATTGTGTCGTATATTTTTTATCTGCAAGTAGTGTTTGAAGCCCAATGCCAGTATTTTGATTCATAATAATGGGTCCCATTAGATTGGCTGTAATATTTTCAGGAGTCGAGGCTACGTTTATCGTTACAAAAACGTCTAAACTTTCTTTTGCTCCTATTTGCTTAGTTTCTGACTCAGTCAGTTCAAAGTCATAGTCCGGCATAAACCAAAATGGATTGGTAACCACCAATCCAAAATGTTTATCTTCTATACTTTGCAATAACCAGAATTGGGTTTGCTCAGGCAATGTTGCAAATGTAAAATCATGATAATTTTCCAAGCCGATTAATCCTTTGGGAAAGTGTATCTTTTTATCCATAATTTACCCTCCGGTTATGTTTTAATGTCAATTGATGGTTCACGTTCCATGTAAATATCCACCTTGCCCCAGGTAAAGTTATTGGTGACCGTCCCTTCCTTTACAGTAGCATCAATGCGGGCAGGAGTGTAGGTTCCCTTGATGGTTCCTAGTTTGGCCGAAATATCAGGTCCTACTGAAGGGGAAAGACCTATTACCACCTGCTTTTCACGAGGTTTACTGGCTGCCGCAATGATTTGTCCAACGGAACCACTATGAGGATCTTCCATTTGGTGCATTACAGAAACCCGCTTTTCAATTCCCTGGATGCAAGCTTGTTTTGCCTCTTCTGCCAGAGAATTCGCAAAGGAATATGTCCCTTGTAATCCCATGCTATCAAAAGAGGCCCGAGAATCAATGAAAATTTCAGGAGGTTCAATTGTTAAATCAAGATTAACAGGTGTTGTCTTCATTTCAATATCCGGTGCGGTGATTTTCAAATTGATATTCGGTTGGGTAATATTGAGCCCTAGTTGTCCCGATACCTGATGAATTTGAATTTCGATTGGTCTCAAGGTTATATTACCCTCCTTCATCTTATTCTTACTTCAGGTATATTCTCAATTATAAGTAATCAACCAAGGACTTTGGCAATACATTAGCTCCAACTGACAGCAGTGAATTATAAGCATTCTGAGCCAATTGGGATTCAATACTTGCTTTGGCAACATTATATCCGTCATTATTAGTAGCATCCGTGGCAATGATCGTAGCATCTACTATCAAACGTTCCGATATCGTCTGATACGATTTTTGTCTTGCGCCAATTGTCGTCTGGGCAGATATAATATAGTCCATATCTGCATCAATCGTTCCTAAATCGTTTGATAACGTATCTGGTGTAACTCCATTTGCACCCGTTTGAATATCTTCTAAATGCTGCTTAATCGTTAATAAGTCTTGAAATATTTTTGGAGTTCCCGTTGCATCTATCGCACCAAATACTTCTGATCCATCCAAATTAATTTTATCACGAGATGTATTAATGTCTCCTGGAACAATTTGCATCGTTATCGTTCCCTTCGTATCAGCTGCGCCACTTTGTCCATTATACGTTCCATTATACGTCACAACTCCAGTAGTCTCATTCCTCGTAAAAGGTTCAACACTATCGCTTTGTCCACTAAAAACATAACGACCTCCAATCTGAGCGTTTCCAGCTAGCACCAGTTCATTTATCATCTGATCAATTTGCTTTGCAATGGCATCATAAGAACTGGTGGGATTTGCCGAAATAGCACTAGAAACTGCCGTCTTTATATTGGTCATAGTCGTTACGATCCCTGACAAATTGGTATCGCTGGTCTGCATCCAGGATATTGCATCGTTTGCATTTTGAGTAAATAGTTCATTTGCACTGGTAGCAGCCGTAAATTGAAGATTGCGTGCCGCCCCTACCGGATTATCTGAAGGTCGATTAATATTTTTGGATGCAATAATTTTTTCTTGTATATCACTCATGCGTGATAAGCTTGTTTGATAACCTGACAGGAATTGAGTACTCATCATATTATTGGTAACGCGCATTCATATTTCACTCCTTTATTGATTGTAATCCTTTATCTGATATTAATGAGAGAATCTAGCATGGAATCCATGGTTGCCAGCATTTTGGCACACGCTCCATAGGCTTGCTGAAATTTAATCATATTTGACAATTCTTCATCCATGCTGACTCCTGATATCGATTCACGAGTTGTTGCCACTGAATCAAAAATAACCGTTTGATTGGTTGTCATATTTTTAGCTTGCTGCGTCTGGACCCCCACGCCACTAACCATAGAAGCATAAAAACTAGAAAGACTATTTACTCCTAAAGCAGCTGACGCTGTAGATGGATCATCAACTAGCCAATTTTTTAGTGCTGTCGCGTTAGTGCCATCGGCACTTCCTGCAGCATCTGCACCAGCAGCAGCAATAAGGTTAACACCATTGATTTCATAAAATTTTTCATTGACCTTAAGAATACTAAGCCAGCTAGCTGGAGATGCCATTTTAGTGGGGTCCTCAGCTGCATCGGTATAATCAACGCCTGTCACGCCAAAAAAATTATCTGCTGCTGTCAAATCTTTCGTTTGACCTTGTTTATGCTGGGTATTAAAATCTTGCAAGAGCGATTGGGCCAAGCTGTCCAAATCTGCTAAATAGCCATTAATTGTCGTATCCCGAAGATCCATTAAGCTAGCTATCGATCCATTTTTAAAATTGACATTTACAGTACCATTGAGAGTTGTGACTTTGGTTGTATCGTAACCATAAGGATTATTTTTTCCATGCTCAACCGTTAAATCGGTAGCATGTTCTCCCTGCACCAAGGAAACTCCTCCAGAAATAATTACCGTATAAGAGCCGTTTTTTTCTTCCGATACATTTACCTCTGTGAAGGAGGATAATTCATCAACCAATTTATCCCTTTGGTCACGCAAATCATTTGCCGTAGCACCAGTAGCCTCTTGGCTAACAATCTGCTTATTCAAAGCAGCAATCTGCTTAGATAAACTATTCACTTGAGAAACCTGCGTATCAATACGGCTTGATGCGTCGTTTGCCTGTGATACAAGATTACTGCCACTTGTCTGTAAGGTTTCCACCAATGCATTAGCCGCCTCACGAGCAGCGGTACGGGCACTGTCCTCGCTACCATTGCTAGCCAGTGTACCTAAAGCTGTGTGAAACAGTTCAATTGCATTTTGAATGCCTGTATTTTTCGTATCATTAAAGACATTTTCAACTTTAGCCAGAACATCGCTTTGTGTTGACCAATAGTTTTTCGTGGAATTCTTCTGCCAGTATTGCGTATCCACCAGAAAATCCCGCGCTCTGGTAATGGATGCTGTAGTGACTCCAGTACCAGCCATGGACATTCCATTTGCTGTATAAATTTGCTGCGGGGTAGTGGTAACCAGATTCACCGTTTGCCGTGAGTACCCTGCAGTACTAGCATTCGCTACATTATGCCCTGTGGTATTTTGGGAAAGCTGCTGTGCTGACATTCCCAGCGTCATTATATTTAAACCGCCAAAAGTAGATGCCATCCTCATTCTCCTATCTAAACAATTTTATTAAAAATGCTATGATTACTTCCAAAGCTATTGTTACCGCCATATTCCGGTACTGTACTCACTTTGAAAAGAACATTTCGCTTATGGTTTTCTAATTTTAAAAAGTTGTGCAATACGATGGAATTCGCCTCTTGCATTATGTTCATTTCTTTTACTAGCTGTCGCAATTCTTGAGATACAGCAATCCCGCGACTCCTTCTTGGTTCTTCCAGCAAGGCAATTAGCTGATTGAAAGAAGTATGAGAATGATCAATCATACCTTGCAATGTGATCCTGCGTTCTTCTAAAGCTGCAATGATAGATGCTATTTTCTCTTCCTGTTGAGCAATCATCTGTAAATCAGCAAGATTCCCTGCTGCTAGTACACGCTGTTTATCACCATTTGAAACCTTCAAACTAGTATAAATCACAACTAGTTGTTCTACTATCTCGAATAACTCATCAACCAATTCATATTTTTCTTGCAATATCATAACCGTCAGCCTTTCTTTTTCATTATGCTTGCTATGCTTTACTGTCAAATAAAGACTTATTCGGGGGAGCAAAGGAAGCCTTTTCATTGGGATGATAGGTAGGACCAACAGTACTTTGAGCCAACAAATTGAGGCTATAATTTACAATCAACAACCCTTGTTCAACAAGTTGTTTATTTACGTTATTCACTTCAGAGATTTTTAAAATAATAGTGGTAAGCTCTTGTTCAACATTTTTAACATTCCCTATATCCTCTTGATCAGCCACTTGAACAAGTTGTGACAACGTGATCTTCGGATCTGTAATACCATATATAGCTGCAAGCTCTTTAATAATACTTTTACGTATTTTGTCAAGCCTCGTTACTTCAAAGCATACATTTTCTTCCTGTATCATAATCGTTTCTAAACCAGGTACATTACTTTGCACCAGCACTTCGCGTTTTTGAAGGCTTAATTCGAATATCGCCTGGTACACTATAAGCATTTTCTCAAGAACAGCAGTAAGTCTTCCCCATTTATCCTTCACTATATTCTCCTTTACAGCAGATCATCTACAAGTATGCGTCCAATCATTTTATCCGCAATGTCCTTTGCGTCCACCTGATACGTACCATCTTGAATTTTTTTTGACAACTCTTGTACCCTCTCTGGCCTTACATCAGATAGAGTAATCGCACGCTGCAGCACCTGACCAAATTCCTGTACTCCTGATGATAATATCACTTGATCTTTTCCTTTAGCAGGCTGTGTTTTCTCGGTCTTTGTATTTTTCCCCGCATTATTTTGTTCACTATATACCTTCATCACACTTTGAATTTGTTTGTTTGAAATAATCATCTTATTTCCACCTCACAATCTACACAAAAAAATCCTTCACTAATAGTATCGACAAAAATGGCCGGGACATTAATCCCTGCCATAAAGTTTTTTTATATTTTTGTTATTATTTCTTAAAATCATCCTTACTGTACATCCGAAGTCCCTCACGCTGGCTGCCATAGTTTTCCTTATCCCGCCAGACTTCTTTGACTTGTTTTGAAAAGCTGCTGCCGCATTTTGCACAGATGCGGCCTTCATAAATAGGCACTCCGCACATATCACACGGATAGCTGATCAGGCTGACGCCATCCACCAATAATCGACCACTTTTTATCATACGCAATATGATTTTTTCCTTAACGCCTGTCTCCTCATGAATTTTTTCAACAGATGCTTTGCCATGTTCACGCAAATATTCACCAATCTGATGCTCATATACTTCTTCATGAGCATAACATTCCGGACATAGACCACTGGGATTTTCCATATACAATTTACCACATTCTGGACAATTCTTAATACCCATTATAGGCCTCCTATTAAAAAAGCGATTTAATCAGAAAATTATGATTCCATTATAACAATAATTTCGAACGAATTCTATCAAATCTTAATTTCTTTGTTTTATTTTATATTTTTTAAATTTATCAGCAGGATTTTGTTGTTTTTTAGTCAAACATAGAATATAATTTGTATACTTTTAAAAATGAAAGGCAGTTTGCCGTGGTTATGTTAACGCTTATGCAAGGTCCTGAATTTTATTCTGGCGATGACACCTTCGATAGCGTCATCGCCAGTCTAATGCAGCTTATTCAACTCAAAAATGCAAATTTATATTTACACAGCCAGCAGGTAGCAAATTACGCCGTCAGCGTTGCTGCCAAGATGCGTCTTCCCCGAGAGGAAATTGAACGCATACGCCTGGCTGCTTTGCTGTACGATATTGGTCATCTTACCGTTCCTAATGCAGTCTTAGCAAAGGTTCCCTATCTCTCTACCCGTGAGATGACGGTATTTAAGAACCATTGTAATGCGGGCAGCGCTATGCTGGAGAATATTTCCCAATGTCAGGAGCACATTCCCTACATTCGTTATCATCATGAACGTTGGGATGGAAAAGGCTACCCAAAACGGTTAAAGGGAGTCAATATTCCTCTGGGAGCCCGCATCATTTCCGTAGTCAATTACTACGATCGCTTTATCAACCCCTGCACAGAGCATTGGAAGAAAACCAAAGAAGAAGCCGTCCGTGAACTGCAGAATATGTCAGGTACGGCTTTTGATCCTGACATTGTGAAGGCGTTTATTGAATCATTGGGATGAACACACCCCGTCGCTTCGCGCCACCCCTCTCTAGAGGGGATTTTTGGTTTCCCTTTTAAAGAGAAGTGCCCGCAGAAGCAAGAAAGAAGGCGATCTCTTAATTCCCCTCTAAAGAGGGGTGCCCGCGGGCGGGGTGTGTTCGTTCCTTCTATCTTGCTCCACTGGCTATGGCAAGCCCATGGACAGATGCTGCTTTGGATTTTTTTAAGACCTTGGCACATTCATCCAGAGTAATGCCGGTGGTTATGATGTCATCTACCAACAATATATGTTTATCCTTCACTAATTCAGGGCGCGTAACGATAAACGCGCCCTTTATATTTTCCTTTCGCTTTGCTAGAGTCAGCTCCCATTGAGGAATGGTATGCCTGTTACGTACTAACAGTTCTGGCATCCACTGTAATTTTTCTTTTTTTGACCATTCCTTAAAGATAACCTCTGTCTGATTGTAGCTCCTCTCCCGCAGACGGTCGGCATGTAATGGTACAGGGATTACATACTCAATCATTGAAAATGTATGTGCCAGTTTACTGTTGGTTACTAGCCAATTGAGATGAACCCCATATTTCTTTTGTTGACGAAATTTCATATCGTGAATAATCCGCTTTAGGCCTCCTGTATATTCGCATACCACGCGACAGGAGTCTAAGGATTTTAGCCGATGCTCCAGAACATTAATTTCTCGAACCGCCAAAATAGCGGATAAGCAGACCTGGCACCATGCTCCATGTTCCTGCACTAAGGTTTTGCAATAAGGACACTTTGGAGGATAGAGGATATTCAAAAAGGTCTTCCAATAGCTGCTAATCACACCAATGCAACCTCCTTATGCAATCATGGGTACGACGAACACACCCCGTCGCTGCGCGCCACCCCTCTCTAGAGGGGATTTTTAAAAACTATTCCCCTCTTAGAGAGGGGTGCCCGCAGGCGGGGTGTGTCCGTTATCTCCCTCATGCATACAAATCCACATTTTAATAGCTTCTACTACACCTGCTAAATTTTTCTTTACATCACTATCATGAAACCTTAAGAAATGAATTCCTAATGACTCCAGCCTTTCTTGTCGTTGTATATCATAGGCAATCTTCTCATTATGGGTAACTCCATCTATCTCAATTGCTAGCATTAATTCATGGCAAAAGAGGTCAACAATATAATTTTGAATTGGTTTTTGGCGGTGAAAGCTATAATTCATTATTTGTTTGCCTTTCAGTTGCTGCCAAAGTAATATCTCGGATAAAGTACTATTTTGACGAAGCTGTTTTGCTAGCTCCTTTAGTTTAGGATTGTATGAAATGATCTTTTCTTTAGACAAAACATTTCATCCCCTTATACTTTTTACTTGCAAGAAACGACGAACACACCCCGTCGCTTGCGCGCCACCCCTCTCTAGAGGGGATTTTAAAAAGCCCATTTCTGATGGATTGTGTGCATTTAGTGTTTCACTGATCCATTCTTTAAGAAGGTGATTAAAAACTATTCCCCTCTAGAGAGGGGTGCCCGCAGGCGGGGTGTGTCGTCACTCTCTCGCAGGCAACATTACAATTCTTCTCCCCGCAGGCGTTCTGCCAGGAGGGAATAGCGCTTTTTGGTCCGATCGTTGGATAGGGCAGTGTTGAGGGCAGCTTTGCTGCCTAGGAGGACCACTCTTTCTTTTGCTCTTGTTACAGCAGTATACAGCAAATTGCGCTGCAGCATAATATGATGTCCTGAAATCAGGGGCATAATGACTACAGGATATTCGCTGCCCTGGCTTTTGTGTACACTCATGGCATAGGCAAGATGCAGTTCATCAATCTCTCCCCGTTCATAGATCACATTCTGCTCTGGATAACGAACGGCTACTCTGCCGTTTTGAATACCTGTAATGAAACCAATATCCCCGTTATATACCCCTTTGGTATAATTATTTTTCATCTGCATAATTTTATCGCCTTCCCGCAATACCTGATTGGCACCAGAGATCGATGCTTTTCCTTCTCTCTCTGGGTTTAGTGCTTGCTGGAGCAGCTTATTTAAATTCTCCACACCGCACACCAATCGATGCATGGGCGCCAATACTTGTACATCATAGGAAACATTAAAACCTTCTTTTGGAAGCTGCTCATGACACAAGTCTACAATAGCATCGGCAACAGCATCGCTATCATTGATCTCAAGAAATTGAAAGTCCTTGCTGCTTTTAAAGTCAGGCAGCATCCCTCGGTTAATCTGATGGGCATTCATAACGATCATACTTTCACCAGCCTGGCGGAAGACCTCTGTCAAACGTACCACAGGCACAGTTGTTGAGCGGATAATGTCTTTCAGCACCGATCCGGGACCAACTGCGGGCAGCTGGTCTACGTCACCTACCAAGATGACACGGCAGCCATCTGGTATCGCTTGAAGAAACGAATTCATCAGTGAAATATCCATCATGGAAACTTCATCAATGATGACTACTTCTGCATCTAATGGTTCATTCTCATTGCGCATGAATAAAGGTGCTCCCTCAACTCCCCCCGTGGATTCCAACAGCCGGTGAACGGTCATTGCTTCCCGGTCCGTAGCCTCACTTAAGCGTTTTGCAGCCCGACCGGTAGGTGCCCCCAAGAGCAGCTTAAAACCCTGATTTTCTAAAACATCCAGCATACCCCGTACAACGGTAGTTTTACCTGTACCAGGTCCACCCGTTAAGACTAAAACACCATGCAGCAACGATGATAATACTGCTTCACGCTGGGCATCTGCCAAGGTGATTCCTGATTGCTTCTCCCAGCTGTCAACAATAGCCGGTAAATCTTCATCAGGGGCTTGTTTGGCTCGATCTTTTAAACGCAATAATCGCTCCGCTACCCTTTTTTCCGCATAGTATAAATGGCGGGGATAGATTAGAGTCATCCCATGAAAATCTTCTACACATAATCGGCTCTCTTGAATTAATAAGGATACATGCCTGGCTACATCTACGGGATCAACCAGCAGTAACTTGGCAGCTTCCTGTACCAGAGTTTCTTCTGGTACACAGCAATGACCAGCTTGGGAAATCTGCAGCAAGGCAAAATCAATCCCTGCAGTAATCCGTTCCTCATGATTGCGTTCTAAGCCCAAAGACATGGCAATTTGATCTGCCGTACGAAAACCTATGCCTTGCACTTCTTGCGCTAATCGATAGGGGTTTTCTTGTAATACACTAATTGCCAAAAATCCGTACTGAGTAAAAATCTTGCCTGCATAGGCGCCTGTTACTCCATTCATTTCTAAGAATAACATGACTTCATGCATTTCCGATTGCTGGGAGTAGGCATCATGAATCGCCTCAGCTTTCTTTTTGCCGATTCCTTCTATTTCTTGCAGGCGCTTGGGCTTTTCTTCGATGATTTTCAACGTATCTAAGCCGAATTGCTTTACTAAACGTGCCGCCATGGCTGGACCGATCCCTTTAATAGCACCTGAGGCCAAAAAACGTTCGATGCCTTTCACACTGGCAGGTGCGACTTTTTTAAAGCTCGCTGCTTTAAATTGACGACCAAAACGGGCATGCTCCGCCCACTCTCCTGTCAGCTCCAGCTGTTCACCCACTAAAGGCACCAGCATGTTGCCGACTACAGCGACAGTGCCATTCTCATTGGCTGGTTTTAGCTTAAACACAACAAAACCATTATCAGTATTATGAAATATTATATTTTCTACGGTACCTTCTAAATGTTCCACAGCATTACTCCACTTTAAAATAATCTCAATTACTTTTTTATTCGCAGATTTTTGCCTAAATCCTGCCAAGGGAGGAAAATAACCAGATATTGTACGATAGCAGGGCTAGACAGCTATTGAAATTCAGTGTATCTTAGAGGAATGTACAGCAAAGAAAATATAAAGGGGTTTTTAATATGACTACTTATAATACAGCTGGCGTATGTGCCAAAGAGATAGATTTCGAATTGAAAGATGGAATTGTAACCAATGTACGATTTAATGGCGGATGTCCTGGAAATCTGCAGGCTATAAGTGTATTAGTGGAGGGCATGCCCGCTGAAGAGGTTATCAAGAAACTAAAAGGCATTACCTGCGGACAAAAGTCGACTTCCTGTACGGATCAATTGGTAAATGCAATATTAGAACAGATGAAAAATAAGTAGGAACGACACACCCCGCCCTTTGGGCACCCCTCTCCAGAGGGGAATGGAGGGAAATGAAACGCGGTTCGTTATATTGCACGAAAATGCCCTCCAGCGCATCGAATCGATGTGCTGGAGGGCATTTCACTTTATAATTTTGTTGCTATGGTCTTGGATAGTTCATTGATACTGGCAGTCAATTCTTCCAGTTTCCCTTCGATGCGCACTAGTAGGTAAAGGCTGATCACTATGGGAAATCCGAAATTGGCTGTGTAGGTTAATAGTTGATCCATGAAAAGACCTCCTTCTCTATAACGAAGAACGACACACCCCGCCCTTGGGGCACCCCTCTCTAGAGGGGAATTGGAATGATGAAAATTTGAACCGCGAAGATACGAAGCAGCGAAGGGTAAGGAAGAAATAAGTATAATATCCCTTCGTGTTCTTTGCATCTCTTCGTGACCTTCGCGGTTCATTGCTTTTTTACTTAACACTGGTTATACCAATACTGCGGTATCCTTGCTGTTGATGCGTGCTTCTACGATCTGGGATAAATCTCCGGTTTTGCTTTCAAAGACTTGTTTAGCGATAATGTCCTCCATTACCGTTGTCACTTCCGCCAGGGTCAGGTTTTCTTTCGGATCTGCAATGCTTAGCGTGACTTCTTTGCCGCCTTCACTGCGAAAAACCATTTCCAATGTTTTTGCCATTGCCACTCACCTCCTTACTAATTGATTCTTAAGATCACTTAAGCATTCACTAAATTGCCTTCGTCTTGTCTGCTAATGCCGATTACTGCATGGGTTTGCAAATCAGCAATTCCTTGGGCTACTGCATACACATCTGCATCTGCAGCACTTACTTTCACATTTTTATAGCTTCTTTGACGCTGCACTGGCTGACCATTGGCATTCACACCGTTTTCAATCGTGATGAGCATTTTACTGGTTTGCGGTACTTTGTTCACTGCCATTTCTCTCACCCCCTTTCACTGCTATACATTCCGGCACATAGAATCTTTAAACGTGCAAATCCTCGCTGCCGCAGATTATATACTGCTTGGGTGGTGACTCCCAGGGCTGCTGCCACATTTGTCAATGTTTCCTGCCCAATTACCGTTTTTAAAATAACTTGCCGCTGTTTATCGGGCAATGCTTCGATAGCACTTCTAAGTTCATGAGACAACCACCTGTCTTCCACTTCTCCTGCTACATCCGTATTGTCAGGCAGGTAGGCAAAGGAATCGACCTCTTCCCCTTCCTGACCGCCTTCTAACTGCTCCTCCTGCCAGATTCGACGTTCCTTTTTAAACAAATTCCAAATCGCAAATTTGACCTTACTATTCACATATCCAGCAAAATGCACACCGCAGGTTTCATCGTAGGACTTCACAGCTTGAACCACCGCTAACCAGCCTTGGGCTTCTGCCTCTTCAGTAATCGTTCGTAAATGGGCCTGATGTGCATATTTCTTGACCAGCCCGGTAAAACAAGTGCAAATTTCCTGAAAGGCCTCTCTGTCACCCATTTGTGCATTTCTAACCAAGTGATGTAATTCCATTCTTCTCACCTTATGGCGAGAAACCGGTTCCTCTTATATTAGCGCTGACTTCAATCTATCACTTTGATTACAAATAAACAAAAGCCGACCTGCATGTCACTTGACACACAAGTCGGCCTTAAAACCAAAAAATTTTGAAACACGAAGGCGCGAAGACGTGCAAAGAACACGAAGATAAGTTTAATAATATCCCTTCGTGTTCTTCGTGTCCGCGCTAGCGCTTCGCGCCTTCGCGTTTCACATCTTTTTTCCTTCTTCTACTCTATTCCTCCGTCAGCTCCACCCAGGCATCGTACTTTTCAGCTAGAGCCGTTTGGGCTTTGCTGTATTCATCTGCCAATTGCTGACTGGCCTCTTGATCTTCGTGGCTGCTAGGATCGTTGAGACGGTACTCTAAGGTTTTAATCTCTAATTCCAACATGGCAATTTCACCTTCCAGCTTCTGCTGGTTCTTTAAACTCTTGTCTTGATCTGCCTTTCGCTGCCGCGGCCGCTCATTCTTTTTGACAATGGATTCCTGCTTGGTAATTGCCACTTGGGCTGTAGCGGCTTCTTTCTGCTGGATTAACTTCTTCTCCCGATAGTAGCTATAGTTGCCAGCATATTCCTCTAATTTCCCATCCGCCAATTCCACCATACAGTTTGCTACTTTATCCAGAAAATATCGATCATGAGAAACGGTCAAAAACGTACCAGGAAAGCTTAAAATCGCTTCCTCCACTGCTTCTTTTGCAGGTATATCCAAATGATTGGTCGGTTCATCCAAAATCAAGAAATTAGCTCCTGTCAGCATAAGCTTAAGCATTGCCAGCCTTGATTTCTCGCCACCGCTCAATTCACCCACAATCTTAAAGACATCATCTCCCCGGAATAAAAAAGCTCCCAGATAATGCCTTGCCCGCTCTTCACTAAAACCATATTCATGCATGATTTCATCAACAATTCGGTTTTTCCCATTCAATCCTTCATGTTCCTGAGAAAAATAACCAACCTTCACCCTACTGCCAAGCTTCACTCTGCCGCTAGCGGGCGTCAATTCACCTGTCAGCAGCTTCAATAGCGTAGTTTTACCCGCCCCATTGGGCCCCACTAAAGCCACACCATCCCCCTTCCGAATCAAGAGGGATACTTTTTCAAAAACCTTCCGCTCCCCATAAGCAGCAGACGCCTCTTCCAGTTCTGCTACCCGCTCCGCACACTCGCTGGGCGGATTAAAACCAAAAAAGTCAAAACGGGCAATATTGGCAGGCAATACAATCCTCTCTAGGCGCTGCAGCTGTTTCTCCCGTCCTCTGGCTTGCTTGGACTTAATCCCAGCCTTATACATTCGAATGTATGCTTCCGTTTTCGTAATATGATCCTGCTGCTTGTCATAGGCATTTTCCAACGCCGCCATGTTTTCAGCTTTTTGCTGCATATAGGAAGTATAATTGCCTTTATAAGCTGTCAAGGCTTTATTTTCCAACTCAATCACCCGATTGACCACTTTATCCAAAAAATAACGATCATGAGAAATGATGAGCACACCCCCTGGATATCCAATAAGGAAATCTTCCAGCCACTCCACCATTCCAATATCCAAATGATTCGTAGGTTCATCCAAAAATAAAAAATCAGGCTGGCGAATTAAGGCTCTCGCCAAACAAATGCGAGTTTTTTGCCCGCCTGAAAAGGTCTCAATCCCCCTTGAGAAATCCTCCACAGTAAAGCCCAATCCAAAAGCAATGCGGCGAATATTGTTTTCATATTCATAGCCTCCGCCCCGCTCGAATTTGTCTACTACTTTTGCATATTCTTTCATCAACCCATCTAGAGCATGATCCTCCTTTGCGGCTGCAATCGCCTGCTCTAATTCATGCATTTTATCCTGACAAGCCAATATATCAGCATAAGCAGAGCATAACTCTTCATACAGGGTTCCCTGATGCAAAGTAGAATCCTGCTGCACATAACCAATGTTCTCGCCGACCGGTACTGCCACGCGCCCACCATCAATGGCTTCCAATCCTAGTAAGCAGCGCATGAGCGTCGTCTTACCTGTTCCATTGGCACCAATTAACCCAATGGTATCCCCGCGATCTAACTCAAACGCCACATTGGTAAATAAGGTCTCAATACCAAATGCTTTATGTAAACCTTCCACTCGTAATATTCCCATTGATCCACCTCAAACAAACCCCGCAAGGCTGTACTTATTCTTATAACATTATACCCGGCACAGATAGGACCTGCAAGGGATGAAGAAAGAAACGGGGTACAGAGAACAGAAAGATAAGTAAAAACATATAAAACGAATCGAACCGCAAAGGCGCAAAGGGGATTATTTATATTTTTTGTGCACTCCTTTGTGTACCGCGATAGCGGTATTGTGCCTTTGTGGTTCATTTTTTTATACTTTCTTAATAAAAAAGGGACACCGGGGGTACAGGAAATTATCCCCTCCGTACCCTCGGTGCCTCTGTGGTTAAAAAACGTTATTGCCCTACTCAATCGTACAAATTGCATCAGGACGACGTACTAATAGAGCTGCTGTTTCTAATACTCTAAAAGTATGATTCATATTGGCTGCTCCCATATAGGAAGTAGTCATATCCTGACCAACTGCCAAGTTCACATTGTGACCGCCAGTAGCTAATACTACTGCTTTGTTGCCGCTAATCGTGTTGGAGTAATATACTCCGCCAGTAATTAAGGCCTTCACCTGATCCAATTCCAACATTCCAGTATTGCCATAAACCCGTACCATACGACCAAAGAGAAGGGGACTCACGACCATAGCATAAGGGCCATAATGTCCAGCCTCACTCAAAGCACTAACGGCTTTTACCGCATCAGCCAAAGCACTGCCTGGTTCATCCCAGTTGCTGATCTTTACAGTTTTGCGTCCCTGTACATTCAGCAATCCGACCTGACCGAGCTCTTTGTTGCCATTGAAAATTAAATTATCTTCCTGAACCGCTACATAATTCGCAGCTACCGCAGCAGTGCTCACATCAAGAGGCAATCCCATATGACGATCGGCTTCTACATCCCGCCACATAATTCTAAAATCTTTATAGAGCATCGGTACACTCGTAGTCGCACGAGAACTAGGGGCTACGATAAAATCTTCCTGCTCTCCCACCATATCAATGCCAGTAGATGAAGTGCCGCTAAAAATTGAATATGGAATCGTATATACTCCAGGACCCATAGGCCCTAACACTTCAATCACTCTTCTGCCTACCAACATGCGACGGGCCGTATTCACAACTGCCTCATCAACCTTTGACCATTCTGTCTCCGTCAAGGGTGCTGAATCCCGATCTAAAATATCCATACTATCTCTCCTCCCTTTTCAACCTATTTTTTACCGAAAAGATTACCGATGGTTGCAACTTTCTCATCTGCATCGCTTGAAGATCCGCTTACTACACGATCTTCTTGCGCCATAGTGTGATCCTCGGCGAATTTTTCCCGCTGAATGACATCAATCCGGGCTAAGAGATGAGTAATCTCTGCGACATGCTCTTTTTCATCATCCCGAATATGCTCTAACAGTTCTCTAACTTCCTCATTATCAATCCTGTCAATGTGAGCCTGATACTGATTAATCGCTTCCAATTCTCCGATTAAATCTTCACGCAGCCAAATGATTACCTGCTCTAAGCCAGCATCTTTTCCACTTTCATCTTTGTTTTCCGTTTTGCTATAAGCCATCATTCATCAACTCCTTATCCAAAATTAACAATAGACCCTTCGCCACAATTCCCAAAAGCCGCATGTAAGCCAAGGGTCTGTTTGATTATCCTTTCGACGTGCCCCATGATTTTCCTTGTATTCTTTTGTACTTTTATTAATATTCTTCATAACTACTTTCAATTACGCGACATTTCACCTCATCACACACCATGTCGCAAAAAGGGCAGCGTACAATGTTCTCATCATGAGAGCCAAACACCCCGCCGCATCGGGTGCATTTATAACTGCTTTCTCCATGATCAACCCGCTCATTTAACAATCGGATTTCCCCCTTATTCACTTCATATTATTAAAGTATGTGAAATAATAGGGCTGTCTATACAAAAAAACATTGCAGTAAAACTCTTGTTATTTCACCTAAATTTTGTTATTATAAAAATAAAAATCGAACACACGTTCGATAATAAGGAGTTCCTATGTTAAAAAAATTACCTATTTTTAATCATATTGCTGCCATTCTTCCCCATTATACTTCGGAAGGTGACACTACTACTATTATTACGACAGACGGCAAACAAACTTCTACTGCTGCTTCCATTCGTACCGTCTTGCGACGTTTAGCCCATAGCCGCGCTATGGATCTTACAGCCTTAAGACAGCACACGATCCTTGCCACCGGTCAAAGGATTTTGCAGCCGCTGCCCATTGCTCCCGGACTTGTCCTGTGTCCTATGAAAACAAGGATTCCCAAAGTAGCAGGCGATACGAGTACGGGCTATATTAATTATCATGCCGTAATGGGTGTGGCTGAAAAAAATCTTACTTCATATCAAGCGGTCATAACACTAACTGGAAATACAGACATTCCTGTATATTGGACCTCAACTACGGTAAAAAAACATTTGCAATCTGCCAAACTAGCAATGTCTTGTACCGCCCAGTCATCGGATTCTCATCCCAATCTCATGCCCATTGCCCAGAAACTTGTGGAGATTATTTATGATATTTTGGTGTTGAAAAATGGGAAAGAATAAAAATACGTTTAAACGCGAAGATGCGAAAAAGGCGAAGAACACGAAGGAATTTTTAACCGCAGAGAACACAGAGGGCACTGAGAGGGGATATGTAATATACTAACTAAAATATTTTCTCTGTGTTCTCTGCGCCTCTGCGGTTAAACCATCGTCTCCAGTAAATCTCATTCACCTCGCTGCTCTTTTGAGCATGACGTCTTGATAATCTTGACGCAATAGGCCACATACGGCAACCATAAAATCATCGATGCTCATGCGATGTGCCAGGTCCATGACGTGAACTACACTGCCGCGGCACAGGGCAATGGCATCACTTACCGGTCTTATTTCCTCCGAAAACATTACCACTTTCATAATCGGGATATCTCCGACCAATCGTTCTAAAATCAGTGCAGTAAAATCATCCGAGCTCACATCTACTACGACAATGTCACAATCTACCTCTGCCCGTTCAATTTCCTGGGCCAAATAACGCAGCAGATCTTCCACTCTGTAATCTAAATTTCTTACCACAATTAAAAAGCTGCAGCTTGGAACTGACACGAAACGAGGCTCCAACCACCATTTCCACAGATCACGAATACAATACCACATTCCATACATAGCCAGGGACAACAAAATTACACTCGCTGTATAGGAAAAAAACAAAATATCCTACCCCCTTTATCATGGGATAGGATATGATATGCAAAATGCTATGAAAGGTGATTTACTCTAAGATTACAAGTTTATGCTTTATAGCATACAGCACAGCCTGGGTACGATCATTTACGCTGATCTTGCGGAATATATTCGTAAGATGATTCTTGACCGTCTTCTCACTTAAGAATAAACTCTTAGCAAGTTCCTGGTTACTCAGTCCCCGGCATACCCCTTGCAACACCTCGTATTCCCTATAGGTTAAGCCTTCTTCTCTACGGCTGATTGTCCTGACAACTTCACTAACCTTCTCTTTTTCCTTCTCCTGCTGCGTACGGCTAAACTCATTAAAGATCCGTTTTGCCAAGGTTGGATAAATATATGATTCGCCAGCGTATACCGTACGAATGGCTGTAACTAACATACCCGGTTCAATATCCTTTAACAGATACCCGACAGCACCGGATTTTATGACTTCCATTACATAGCTTTCGTCATCATGCATAGTTAAAACAATGATTTTAATTGCTTTTTCCTGCTCATTAATTTTTTTTATAACATCCAAACCATTCATACGGGGCATATTTATATCCAGCAAAAGGATATCCGGAGTTAAAGCAATGGCTTTTTCTACGGTTTCTGCCCCATCACAGGCTTCTCCAATTACTTGAAAATCATCTTCTAATTTCAGCACGTTTATTATCCCTTGCCGTAATAGGGCATGATCATCTGCAATCACTATCTTAATCGCCATAGCTACCGCCTACCTTTCAGTAATAAAATTCTCCAAAAATAGTAAAAATCCTGTTACAAGTAACAGGATTTTTTTGGAAATATCTTCTTTATTTTTTTAAGGCCTTTAATCTAGGCCCCATTAGGCGTTTATATGCTTCCACCCCCGGTTGATCAAAAGCATCAACATTCGCCAATTCACCTTCATAAGCAACAGACAATGCCAGCATATATAACAATTCTCCTAAATGATAGGCATTTAAGGAAGGCAGTATCAATGTGGCATTAAAGCGTTCGTCATTGATTAGTGCCTCTGCGTTGGCCTCTCGTGCTACGTCCAAAGCCTGGCTCAAATAGATAGAAGATATTTCAGAAAGCTTGGAGACTGCAGGGAAAACATCGGGAATCACAGCATCCTGCTCCCACTTAACCACCTTAACAAACTGAACCACCTTATCTTTCTTACCATCCTGATGCTGCTGTGTCTGGGCATGCATATCCGTTGTTCCAACAGCTACAATTGGAGTCCGGCCATAAAATACTTCCGCTCCTTCACGGCTGGTACGTTTGCCTAAGGATTCAGCTAACAGCTGTACATACCATTCTGCTACTGATTTTAAATAATCTGCATAAGGCATAAACACTTCAATGTCCCGCCCGTATTTTTCGGCAGCAATAAACTTTAAGGCTGCATTTAATTTCGCCGGATTTTTGTATATATCAGAAGTCTGACATGCCTGATCCATGGCTTGTGCGCCAGCCAAGAACGCGTCAATATCCATGCCAATGCAGGCAGCAGTGACTAAACCAACTTCCGAGAAAATACTAAATCTGCCGCCCACGCCATCTGGAACGCTAAAGGTCGGCCAGCCTTGCTCCTCGGCTAATTTTCCCAATAAAGTAGCCTTCTCACCTTTCGCAGGATCGGTTACCGCTACCACTTCAATATTCAGCAATGGCTCTTGTTGTTTTAAAGCATCATACATCACCATGAAAGTCGACATGGTATCTAGGGTGCCGCCGGATTTTGAAATCACCACTAAGACGACTTTATAGGAATTAGGCTGACCATGAACAGCTTTCAGACGGGCTTCTGCGATCAGATGCTCTACCATATCTGCAGTTCGTCTCGCATCAATGTTATTACCATTAAAGTATAGCTTCGGATAGCCATTGCGTTCCTTCACACTTTTTGCATTCCAGAACTCACCACAATGAACATCAAATAAGACCTTATTCCCTAAGTAAGAGCCGCCAATACCAAAGGTCACTACAGCATCCACTGTGTTTTTTAGAGAACTGCCAAATTCCTTTAACCTGGCAATGGATGCTGGAGAGTTCAGGTTACCTTCAGCCACATAAGGCAGTTGGGTAAATAACACTCTTTCCGGCGTGCCGTCTTTGGACAAATGTCCTCGAACTTCGCCTGTTGCCCGCATGGTTTCAACAGCCTTTTGTGCAGCAGCCAGCTTTTCTGCTAACTCTTCAACATCACTGGCAGTTACTTTACCAGCTCCATACAGATTACCATAGTCAAAGGAAAAACCCGAGGCTAATGTTAGACAACTTTCTTCTTTACTACTCATTAGACAACAACCTCCCTATATTTTTGTACACTTCCCATTCATTATTAATTGCCGCTTTTTCTATTCCCCTCTTGAGAGGGGTGGCACGTAGTGTCGGGGTGTGTTTAGCCACTATTTACTTACAACCTGCATTCCCATCTTTCCCTGCCACCAGCGGACCGACAGTTTTGATCAAATATCGTAAAAAGTCATCTCGCAAATCAGGACGCTTCAGAGCAAATTCAATCGTCGCTTCCAAATATCCCTGCTTATCACCCACATCATAACGGCGACCTTCAAAATTATAGGCATACACGGAATGCTGCTGAATTGCTAAGGTACGGATCGCATCCGTTAACTGTATCTCTCCGCCTTTTCCAGGAGGAGTATTCTCTAAGATAGCAAAAATCTCAGGCTGAAGAATATAGCGCCCCATCACTGCCAAACGAGATGGTGCCTCTGACATATCCGGCTTTTCTACAAGATCCACAGCCTGCCAAACATTCTGCTTAATCTCCACAGGTTTTACAATTCCATAGTTACAAACCTTATCCAGAGGAACTTCCTGCGTCCCTAGAATAGTACCGTAACAATCATCATAGACACTCATCATTTGTTTTAAACAAGGAACACTGGCATCAATAATATCATCACCTAACAGCACAGCAAAAGGCTCATTCCCTACAAACTGTTTGGCACATAACACAGCATGCCCCAGTCCCTTTGCTTCCTTCTGTCTTACATAATGAATCGTAACGTCAGCAATTTCCTCTACCAAGTTTAACAAATCGTACTTGCCCTGATCTTTAAGCAGCATCTCCAGCTCTACTGACCGATCAAAATGATCCTCAATGGAACGCTTATTTCTCCCTGTAATAATGAGAATTTCTTCAATGCCTGACTGAACCGCTTCTTCAATAATATATTGAATCGCCGGCTTATCAACGATAGGCAGCATCTCTTTAGGCTGTGCCTTCGTCGCCGGCAAGAACCTTGTCCCCATCCCTGCCGCCGGAATCACCGCCTTGCGAACTTTTCCCAGTCCTTTTCTCATCTTAGCACCATCCTTAGCTGTGATAATCATATTGTGCTGTATCAGGAAAACACTGATACATCCTATAACACATATAAAACGAATTGAACCGCAAAGGCGCAAAGGACACAAAGGGAGTTATTAATAGCATATTTTTGTGCTCTTTTGTCATTGCGAACAGAGTGAAGCAATCTCTGCGCCCAGAGGGATTGCTTCGTCGTACCTCCTCGCAATGACATTCCGAGGCTATAGTTTTTCCCATTCCCCTCTAGAGAGGGGTGGCACGCGGTGACGGGGTGTGTCCGTCCGTCCCTGTCACTCGTCCATTTCCTCCTTACCCCAGCTTCTCAATAGCGGCTAATAATTCAGCCGTTTTCTTTTCCAGTAAAGAAGCATCGCCCCGGCTCTCCACATTCAGACGAATCAGCGGTTCTGTATTGGACATTCGCAGATTAAACCGCCAGTCATCATATTCTATACTTAATCCATCTGTATAATCAACAGCAGCTCCCGGGGTTACAAACTGCTTTTCTATTTCTGCTACCACCATCTGAGCATCCTTGACTCTTCGATTGATCTCCCCGCTCACAGGGAATTTTTCCATACGAGCTCCCACCAATTGAGACAAGGATCTGCCTGATACACTTATATTCTCAGCAACTAAGAGCCACGGTATCATACCGCTATCGCAATATGCAAAATCTCTAAAATAATGATGAGCTGACATCTCCCCACCATATATCGCATCTTCCTGGCGCATGCGTTCTTTAATAAAGGCATGACCGGTCTTACACAAAATAGGAATACCGCCAGCTTCCTTTACCAATTCAATCGTATTCCAGGTTAAACGCGGATCATGGATAATTTTCGCCCCGGCACAGCGCCTTAAAAATGCTTCTGCTAAACATCCAACAATATAATACCCTTCAATAAATTGTCCTTGTTCATCAAATAAGAAGCAGCGGTCAAAATCCCCATCCCAGGCAATCCCAAAATCAGCACCGCTTTCTCGCACAGCCTTGGCTGTTGCCTCCCGCTTCTCAACTAACAAGGGATTGGGAATTCCATGTGGGAACGTCCCATCTGGCTCATGATACACTTTGATAAACTCAAAAGGCAATACCTTCTCTAATGCATCAAGCGTTGGTCCTGCGCAGCCATTGCCAGCATTTACTACGATTTTCAACGGTTTTAATACTGCTGCATCCACATAGGTAAGCAAATGCTGTACATACTCTTTCATAATATCATACTGCTCCACTGTGCCCTTGGCAATACCAGCACACTGTTCCCGTGAAAAATCTCCAGTAACTACACAGTCTTCTAACTCTCGCAGCCCTGTATCACCACTAATCGGCCTTGATTCTTTACGTACCAGCTTGAGTCCATTATAATCCATAGGATTATGACTGGCTGTTACCATGATTCCCCCATCCACTCCTAAATGAGATGTGGCGAAATATACCATTTCCGTACCGCATACACCAATATCAATTACATGACAGCCCCGATCTGTAAAACCTTCTATTAACGCCTTAGTCAGACTCTCGCTGGACAACCGCACATCCCGCCCCACTACCACAGTCTTTGCATCGAAAAGCTCCACAAAAGCCCAGCCAATGCGATAGGTTACTTCCTCATTGAGCTCATCAGGCACCCTGCCACGAATATCATAGGCCTTAAAGGCATCTCTTTTTATAACAATATCCTGTGTCATTGGAAAGCCCCTCCTCTTCCTATATTCAATCTTCATTTTATTCCCAAAGAAAGTAATATATGTTATACAACTTCGCCAAATTATGATTCTTATCCTGCTGCTCTATGGATGTCCATTGCAACTTCCCATACTTCTATGCTACACTGTGATTAACAATGAGGCTACCCCTCCGTTCCCCCCTTCTACGGGAATTTGTGCTAGACTACTAAAAAAGGAGAAGACACAAATGCCGACTGAAAAGTTATTACAAGAAATCCTCACCGAAGTTAAATCCGTAAAAAATGAGGTCTTTACTCTAAGAGAAGATTTTTCTACCCTAAAGAAAGATGTCTCTACTCTAAAAGACGACGTTTCAACCCTAAAGGAAGATGTCTCTACCCTAAAAGATGACGTCTTCACCCTAAAGGGAGATATCTCTACTTTGAAGCTCGATGTTTCTGATATTCAATCGAATATGGTCACAAAAGATGAATTTATGCAAGCTATTGGTGAGCAGCAGCAGGATATTATGAAGATCCTGGAACTAACCGATAAAAAAATTGACCGCGTAGAATCAGAAATAAAGTACATTCGCCGTGATATCCGAACCATCGAATTGGTAACCGTGAAGAATTGGAATGAAATTCTAGACTTACGAGAAGCAAAATAAGTGAGGTTAAAGAATAGCCTATGTTGATATGATATCAGCATAGGCTATTCTTTAACCTCACTATTCCGTCTGCTCATCCAGTTCTCATATACCCTAAACTCAACTGTATTAACGGATAATTATACGAAAAGTCGTTTGAATTATGTAGGAAAATATAGTGCCTCCCCTATTGACACAACTCGTCAAGCCTCACAACAGAAATTTCTCTTATTGCTGAAAGTTTATAATCATTAGTGAGCAAAACATCAGCCCCTTTAACAATTGCTGTAGCAACAATCAGAGCATCTGGCATTTTGACATTATAGGCAGCTCGCAATTTAGCTGCTTCTTCTGCAATCTCCTCATCAATATGATAAGCTGTAAGATTGGGCATCTGAAACATTAATTTGACTTGGTCAAGAGCAGTCCAGTTAGCTTCCCGGTAAGGACGCACACTACACTCTGAAAATGCAAGTACAGAAGTCCAGATCTCATGTGTTTCTTTATTACCCGCAGCATCGATGATAGGAAGAACCCTCACACCTAGTGGCTCTTGAGCAAAAACTGAAATAAAAATGTTGGTATCAAACCCTATTTTTTTATAGACTTTTAAAAATTCATCACTCGTTATTCCCATGAATCCTCACGTTCCTTCTGCAAAGCTTCTAATGGTTTCTCACCCCAAGCCCCCTTGCAGCACCCCCATGCAGCCTTAGCCCAATCTTCAGGCTTCTTAATGAGACTCATACGACCATTACGATCACTAGTCATGATTAGTATATCACCAGGTCCAACTTTCGCATTTTCTCTAATACGAGCAGGGATAACGAATTGACTCTTATCTCCAAGTTTTACTTCTGCACTCACACCAAACATGGTACATACCCCCTATTGTTCTTTCTATACTTATTATATTCATTTTCCTACCAATATACAATATAGTATAACTTTTTTTATTTCAGTTGGAATTACACTCATAAAGTAAATACCCATCTAAAAATAAAACCCCCTCCATATCAAAGAATGGGACTGCCGCACTAAACTAGTGTGGTAGCCCCTCTCGTTATTTCCAATATCGATAATGCCCCTAGAGATATTAAATTCTATCGATAATTTGCTGCTTGAACGTTCCAATATCTTTTAATTTTTCCTGTAAAATCATATATACCACATTTGCATCTATATCTACATATTGATGCGCTATCATATTACGAAATGCTACCATTTTAATATAGATAGCACCCTGCATTCTTGTCCAATATCCATAATCCGACAAAATTCGAAAACCATCGGATAGCATATCAATTTCCCCTAACTCCTCATCAGCTACAATATGATTTACAATATCAATCATACAATTAATAATGATGAAGAGGTTATATTCTACTACATCTCTGGCAACTGGATGACTGATAAATTCATCATAATTCAGTGAAGTATAAACTTGTATTTTTCGTAGTGACTTTTCAATTTGATATAATTTTCGCTCTAAGACGTCCCGTTTAACCATTCTTGTTTCCTCTCAATAAATGCTGCCTAGAATAGCGCGCCCAATATCTCACGTCATTGTATTCTTTAACAACCCGCAAGGAGTATTCTGCTTCAAACAATGCATTGCGCGATAAAAGTACCTTTTTTTGCATATTTGCTGTATGTTTAATTAAAGGCTTAGCATTATTTAGCACCACCAGATCAATTTCTTTGTTTACCAGCTCCATAAGATCTGCCTTTAATTGCAAATACCAATCCATATCTGTCAATACCGTATGATCCTCAACATAAACAGCAATGTCCATATCACTAAAACGAGTAGTCAAACCAGTAGCATAAGAACCGAACAACCAAGCAAACATAATATCCTGACGCTCCGCAAAAAAATCTCCCAACCTTTGAATCAACTCAATTTGAAGCTTTTTCTTTGTCATGATTTACACCGCCTCACATCCACTCGACTATATTGCTTATTATACCAACAATACCTTCAAAACACTATATGAAAGTCCCCATCTATTCTTCAATCTCACTATTCAGCAAAAATCTCACTCAACTCTAATACCAAATCAGAAAATATCCCTACCGACAATTGCTCGGAATGATCATACACTTCATACCGACCGTACATACCATCTTCTCCGAGTTTAAACACCGTAACAGTGTGATCTGTGGGATGTACCAGCCAGTATTCCTTGACTCCAGCCTTCTCATATAAATGCAATTTAATTACCATATCCAGTTTCACAGTACCAGGTGACAAAATCTCAATAATGAAATCCGGTGCACCAATGCATCCTTGATCATCCAGTTTTTCTTTATCGCAGATCACCACGATATCAGGCTGCACGACATTACCTGTGCTCTTATCATCTTCACCATCCAGAGGCAAACGAACATCAAAAGGCGCAGTATATACTTTACATGGTTTGCCATCTAAATAATTGCCAATTTTCCGTGATAAAGTTTGTGATATTTCCTGATGCCTCCTAGATGGAGCTGGCGACATATTATATGCTACTCCATGAATTAATTCCCAGCGTTGACCATCGTCCCAGTCTAAATAATCAGCATATGTATAGGAAATACCCTTATTTTTCACTGCTAATACCATCGTCAGCACCTCCACGAATTCCTTATCATTATTATACCAATAATATCTTAAATATAACAACCATGATTGGTCCATTGAAGCTTACCTTGTCTTTGGCTTTCGCAGTGTCGTCAAATACCATCCCTATCGACATAGCATCAACATAGGCTATTCTTTAACCTCACTATTCCCCTCTGGAGAGGGTTGGCACGCAGTGACAGGGTGTGTTCCATCTGCTCATTCAGTTCTCATTTTACCTTAAACTCAACTGCATTAACGGATATTTTCACTAAAAGTCGTTTGACTTATGCGTGCGAATGCACTATAATTAAGAAAATTATTTCTAAAGAGGTGCTGTTATGATCAGAACCGCAATCAATGATTTAATAAAATGGAAAAACAGTTCCCATCGAAAACCGCTTATTATAAAGGGAGCAAGGCAGGTCGGCAAGACTTGGCTGATGCGCGAATTTGGCAGAACACACTACGAGAAATGTGCATATATCAACTTTGATAATAACGAAAGAATGGAAAGCCTGTTTAAAGGTGACATAGATATAAAAAGAATCATAACCGCCCTGCAAATCGAAACAGGCATCACGATTGAAGCTAAAAATACACTGATCATATTTGATGAGGTTCAAGAAGTTCCGCGAGCATTAACCTCGCTTAAATATTTTTGTGAAAATGCACCTGATTACCATATCATTGCTGCTGGAAGCTTGCTTGGAGTTGCGCTGCACCCAGGAACATCCTTTCCAGTAGGCAAAGTAGATTTCATGACGTTATATCCGCTTGATTTTTTAGAATTCATGACAGCAACAGGTAATGATAACCTTGTGGAACTTTTGAAATCCAATGATTTTGAGATGGTAACCAGCTTCAAGGGAAAATATATTGACCTGCTAAAGCAGTACTATTATATTGGTGGAATGCCTGAGGTAGTATCCCGCTTTATTGCAAATAACGATTTTACCACTGCCCGCGAGATCCAGAATAAAATACTAATGGCCTATGAACAAGATTTCTCAAAACATGCACCTAACGAAACTGTACCGCGTATTAGAATGCTGTGGACTTCGATTCCCTCACAACTGGCAAAAGAAAACCGCAAATTTATCTATGGGCTCATCAGACAAGGAGCAAGGGCAAGAGAATATGAGCTTGCTATGACGTGGCTGATTGATTGCGGGCTAATCTATAAGGTTAGCCGCGTGTCAAAACCTGATATGCCACTAATGGCCTATCAAGATTTTAATGCATTTAAGCTGTTTGTACTTGATGTTGGCTTGCTTTCTGCTATGAGCGGCCTAAGCCTAAAATCAATACTGGAAAACAACCAAATATTTGAAGAATTTAAAGGCGCATTAACGGAACAGTATGTTTTACAGCAATTAATAACAAATAGTGAGATAAAACCATATTATTGGTCAGCAAAACGATCTACAGGTGAAATTGATTTTATATTCCAACATGGCAATGATGTTGTCCCTCTTGAGGTAAAAGCAGCAGAAAACCTGCAAGCCAAAAGTCTCAAAAACTATTGCTTAAAATATAATCCTAAAAACGCAATTCGAACATCAATGTCTGATTATAGAAAAGAAGATTGGCTTGCAAATGTACCATTGTATGCAATGAATGTATTAATTTCAATTTTAAACTCGGAACTGTCCCCATCGACAAGCCAATTGACATGATAATGGGCAAAGTCCTCTTTCGACTTTGCCCATTATTTTTTATTCCCCCCTAGAGAGGGGTGGCACGCAGTGACAGGTGTGTTCGTCAGGTCAGCCAATCGCCCACGATCTCCTTTTCGGCAAACAAGGCTAAGGAACCTCCTGTATGCAAAAATACAACCGTACTGCCTTTTGGTATTTTTCCACTTTGGATACCATGCAATAATCCGGAAAACGCTTTTCCCGTATAAACCGGATCTAATAAAATACCTTCTGTCTCCGCCAATAATCGGATAGCCACCGAAGATTCTTCATTCGGAATTTCATATCCTGGCAAATAAAAGTCATGTTCTATAGCAAGATCATCTTCCGTTAAAGAAAAATCAAAACGGATTCTTTCCAATGTGTCACTGGAAAGCTGTAATATCTTAGCCGGATACTCTACATCTTTCTCTCCAACCGCAACGGAAACAATCTTCGTAGAAGCACCCAGTATCTTTTTCCCTGCAAGTAGTCCAGAAAGCGTGCCTCCCGACCCGGTAGCGTGAAACAGATAGTCGGGCTGGATGTTATTTTGCAGCAGCTGTTCGGAAAGCTCCAGAAACGCATCAATAAATCCAATCGAACCAACAGCGCTTGCCCCACCGCCTGGAATCACATAACATTTATGTCCTGCTTCTTCTAAATTCTGCTCCCTTACCTTTGCTGCCGCCTCTGCTTCCTCACGACTGTCTGCAATATGAAGTTCAGCTCCCATTATAGTGTCTAGCAGTAAATTAGCTCGCAATTGGCTATCTGGAGTAATTACTTTACGCAAAAATAAGATGGGAGTTAAACCGTATTTCCTGCAGGCTGCAACGGTTTGCATTGCATGATTGGACTGGGTTGCCCCAAAAGTAATCACATGATCACATCCCTGTTCCAATGCATCTCCCAGCAGATATTCAAGCTTTCTAATTTTATTGCCGCCAAAAGGGGTAAACCCCGATACATCTTCCCTTTTGAGATAGATTTCAACTCCCAACCGCTTAGAAAGTCTATCCAAACGATGACAAGGAGTCGGATAAAACCCCAATTGTACTTTTGCCAGTTCATGCAGATTTTTTCTGAGCTGATTAACATTTTCCATCATGCACCTGATTTCTCCGAATTGTATCATTCGGATATTTTAAATTGAGAAGCTCCATCTGGGCAGAATTCTTTCCAAGAATTGTTTTGTGCGCTCCTCTTTTGGATTAGCAAAAATCTCCTTCGGGCTTCCTTCTTCGACAATTACTCCTTCATCCATAAACACAATGTGATTGGCAATATCGTTTGCAAAAGACATTTCATGGGTCACCACCACCATCGTAATTCCATCTTGTGCAACCTTCTGCATAACGGCAAGCACCTCGCCAACCAGTTCCGGATCCAATGCAGAAGTAGGCTCATCAAACAAAATCACTTCCGGATTCAGCGCAACCGCACGGGCAATGCCCACGCGCTGCTGCTGTCCACCGGAAAGTTGCAATGGAAAAGAGTCATATTTATCGGTAAGCCCAACCTTATCAAGTGCTTTTTTTGCAATTTCCTTTGCCTGGGCAACCGGAACGTTTCTGGCTGTAACAAGTCCTTCCATCACATTTTCCAAGGCAGTCATATTGCTAAAAAGGTTGTAATTTTGAAAAACCATGGCTGTTTGTCTGCGGACATTTAGAATTTCCTTACTGGTGGCATGCTTAAAGCTTATTTTCGTATCACCGATCGTTAATTCACCGTCATCTGCCGCCTCCAAAAAATTAATGCAGCGTAGTAATGTGGTTTTCCCTGAGCCGCTTGGACCTAAGACGACAACAACTTCCCCCTTCTTTACACTCAAGTCAACACCCTTAAGCACTTCATTTTTCCCAAAGGACTTGCGAACACCCTTTAACTGAATCAAACTATAACACCTCTCTTCTTAAATTATTTTCCTGCACCCTATACTGATATTTTTTCAAATGTTTCTCCAACATAACGGAAACCCTTTCCACTGCCAGACACATCACCCAATAAATAATCGCTGCAGCGATATACGCTTCCAAGAAACGATAATTGATCTGGGCAGAGGTTAAAGCCCCATTCATCACGTCCACAACCGTGATTAGATATACAATCGAAGATCCTTTAATGAGTCCGATAAAGTTATTGCACAAAACAGGAACTGCAAAGGGAAACGCCTGGGGCAGAACCACCCGTCGCAGCGTCTGCCATCTGGTAAGTCCAACAGAATAACCAGCTTCATACTGCCCATCATCCACTGACAGTAAAGCACTGCGCATTGTTTCCGATATAACAACCACTGCATAGATGGAAATGGCAACAATACCGATATATGTTTTATCCATAAACCGCAAAGCATCTGCCCATCCGTACCATTTGGCCAAAAAATCAAGAGGTTTGAGTATTAGAAAATTCATAATGAACAGATGCAGCACCAACGGAATTCCCTTGATTACTGGAATCAGAATATCTGCCAGTTTTGCTACGATTCTTACACGAAATCTCCTGCATACAGCAATCAATGTGCCAACAACGATCCCGATTAAAAGGGGAAGTACCGACAGCACCAGTGTCGTAGGAATGTATTTCACAGCAACTTTGAGGGATGCAGCAACATATTGAAAATCAAAAATCATGCCATCACCTCCTATTCAAAATCAACCTTTTTTCAGTACGCAAAAACATTTTTTCCAATAGCAGACTTACTACGATAAAGACAACTGCAACCACAGCATAGCCTTCCAATTCATGATAAGTACGATTTCCAATGGCCTCGGCCTGACCGATCATATCTAAAATACCAAGAGTAAAGGCAAGGGATGTAGATTCAAACGTATTCACAACACGGGTTCCAAAAACAGGAAAGGCAATCAAAAATGCCTGTGGTAATATAACCCGGCGAAGTGCCTGCCATCTGCTTAATCCAATAGAATAAGCCGCCTCGCGCTGTCCCTGGGGTACACTTACAATAGCCGAACGAATAATCTCTGATATAAACGCCGCATTATTGAATCCGTAAGCGGCTAAAACAAAGTACAATTTATCCCAATGGTTAATGTTAATTCCAATTTCATCCAGCAAAAGCGGCAGCCCATAATAGACAATAAATAATTGGATGATAACCGGCGTTCCACGAATAAAAGATACATAGACTACGGCAATATGGCTGAGTACAGGTATCTTGTAAATGCGGATGGCTGCGATCAGCAATCCCAATAGCATGCCTACAGTAATAGAAAATACTACGATCAGCAATGTAATGTGAAAGCGGGATATAATGGCAGGGAAATATTCAAAAACCAGCTTTATATCAAATAGGCTTCCCACTTCTTCATCCCCCTCCTTTCCTATTTATCAACACATCACTACTCACTAGGATTCCATTTTTCACTGAAAATCGTATCCTTATTCCACATTATAATCCGTATTTGTATACTCATAAGACAACTTGGATAGAGTTCCGTCTGCTTTCATTTCTTTCAAAACTTTATCAATATCATCCCTCAACTGAACCTCATTTTTGCTGAGAATAAAGTATGCCTGTGATTGGCTGAATAAACCGTCCTCGATAATTCCCAATCCACCGCCAAAAGCTTCATTGTTACGGTTAAATGTCTTCTTAGTCATAACCCCTGCATCCAATCGGCCGTTGACAAGATCATCATATACCACGCTGGCTCCACCGGTTGTATATACAATATTAATCTTTTTATCATGCCCCTGATTGTATTTTTCCAGGAGAGCTGCTGTATTGCTTCCCTGTGAGCAGCCTACTCGTTTACCGACTAAATCATCAATCGTTTTAATATCAGTGCGTCCTTTTGCTACAACAATTCTCTTATCATAATTTGCAAAACCTTCATTCGTAAACAGATATTTTGCCTCTCTGTCCGGATTTTTTTCAAACTGCTGTGTCGCAATATTGATTTTCTTTGCATCCAAACTCAATAAGAGATTCTTCAACTCGATGGATTGAAATTTAAACTCATATTGTGGAAGCCTTGCATCGATTTCCTTTAAAACTGCTACATCATAGCCTGCGGGCTGGTTATTCTTGTCAATATATGCATAAGGTTCAAATGTAGATCCAGCTCCAACGAGCACCTGCCTAACCTGCTTTGTATCATTTGCCGCTGCTCCGGAAGCCTGATCCGCACTTTTTTGGCTGGAGCAACCTGCAAGCAGCAAAGCCCCTGCTAATATACCAGATAAAAGATAAGTAGAAAAACGTTTTTCCATTTTGAACACTCCTAACAATATGTATTATTTTTATAGCTATAGAAATTTTTAAAAAATTCTCCAAAGACAACTATCCCTGTTCTTTATTCCCCCCTTATTGTTCTTAATAAACAGCAAAAAGGCATAGAATCTCTAATCTTCATAGAGATTCTATGCCTTTGGTTTTCCCAATCAGCTTAGAACTATTGTAGGTGATAAGTTTCTTCTTGTCAACTATAATGAGCAAAATTTAGAATCAATTTCATAACTGGTGTAATCGTCACACTCTTCCGTATTCATCATCAAAACGTATAATATCGTCTTCCTCTAAATACTTACCATTCTGCACCTCGATAATCTCCAATGGTATCCGCCCTGGATTTTCTAAACGATGCTTTGTAGATAGAGGAATAAAGATACTTTCATTTTCATGAACCAGCTTTACGTCATCACCAAGGGTCACTTCCGCCGTACCACCAGTCACAATCCAATGCTCACTGCGATGATAATGCATTTGTAAGCTGAGGCGCTGCCCAGGATTCACCATGATCTTCTTCATCTTATACCCAGGTCCTTCACCAAGGACTGTATAGCTTCCCCAAGGACGATACATCGTCGTATGTTCATCCGCCTCACGTCGTCCTCGATCTTTTAATTCATTAACTAAATCCTTAACCTTCTGGGACTCACCTTTCTTAGCTACTACAATGACATCATCTGTTTCCACTACCAGCAAATCCTCAAGACCAATGCCAGCTATCAAACGACTGCGTCCTAACATGAGTGTATTCGTACAATCAATGGGAATGCAATCACCTTTGACAGCATTTCCATCTTGATCCTTGTCTAACACATCATAAATCGCATCCCATGATCCAATGTCATTCCAATAGGCCAATAAGGGAATAGTTACTACTTTATCTGATTTTTCTGCCACCGCATAGTCAATTGAAATATTAGGCATGTTTTCAAACTCAGCTAATGCATCAGCATAGTTAGTAGATGCTAATTGATAAATCTCAGGCTGGTGAAGAGAAAACTCTCTCATGATCTGCCCCATGGTAACAGCAAACATGCCAGAATTCCAATAATATCGTCCTGCTGCTACATATTCCTCGGCGACTTCCTGATTCGGTTTTTCTTTAAAGGATTTCACAGAAAAACCATATCCATACGCCTTACCAGCTTCAATATACCCATACCCAATCTCAGGTTTATCAGGCTTTATGCCAAAGGTGACAATATTCTCCTCCTGGGCCATTTCTTCAGCCTGCCTTACAGACTTGATAAAAAGATCATTTTGACGAATGATATGATCTGAAGGTGTCACAAACATCACTTCATCTTCCCCAGCACTCAATTCATCAATGCAGTACCTGACCGCCAATGCAATGGCTGGGGCCGTATTACGGCCTACAGGTTCTAATATAATATGAGCGTCCATCGCCCCACAAGCAGCTAACTCTGCCTTAACATGATGAATATATTCCTGATTGGTGACAATCACCATATCCGCTACCTTGGCTACAGACATAAAACGAGTAATCGTCTGTGCCAGCAAAGATCGCTCAGCACCTAGCTTCATAAATTGTTTTGGAAAGCAGGTGCGGGATAGCGGGAATAAACGTGTACCTCCACCACCTGCTAAAATGATAATTTTCAAAAGTGAAATTCTCCCTTCTCTATTATCTAAATCTTTATATTTAGGTCGATGTCTCCTTCTCTTATCTTTCAAAGATATTCTTTCAACGCATCCTGCCATTCTCTCATTGGATCTCCCACTGTCATACGCAACATATGATTATCCAAAACAGAACGGATAGGGCGTTTCGCCGGGCGAGGAAATTCAGAAGTAGTTACAGGCACAACTGTAATCTTTTTGCCAGTTTGTCGAAAAATTTCACAGGAAAATTCGTACCAAGAACACTGTCCTTGGCAAGTAGCATGATACGTACCATACGCATTACTTGATAGGAGGAGAAAGATAACCCGCGCAAGATCAACTGTCGACGTTGGCGTTCCCAGCTGATCATGTACGACACGTAATGTATCATTCGTTTCCGCCAACTTTAGCATTGTTCGCACAAAATTATTGCCATCACCATATAACCAAGCTGTACGCACAATAAAATGACGACTGAGAATCTGCCGCACCATCTCTTCTCCTTGCCACTTTGTACGACCATAGACGCTTTGCGGATTGACCTGATCAAATTCACGATATGCTTCCTGATTCTTCCCATCAAATACATAATCAGTGCTTACATACACCATACGTGCTCCTACTTCTAGACATCCGGCTGCAATATTTTGTGTTCCTACGACATTGACACGAAATGCGCCGTCAAAATCAGTTTCGGCTCCATCTACATTGGTATAAGCTGCACAATGAATGACCACCTGAGGCTTTATAGCTAAAAAATATGACTTAACATCCTCTCCATTTGTAATATCAAGAGTATCAGAATCAGTTAATATCAGTTCATGTCCACGCCCTTGTATAGCAATTTCTCTTCCTAATTGTCCATTAGCTCCTGTAACAAGTATTTTCACAATCGTATATCTCCTTAATTCATAAATCGTAGGATACAATCTATAGAAAAATCCCCTCTCATGAGGGGTGGTAACTAAAGGGCAGCTTATGTTACTTGATCAATGGCAAACGTTCAACAGAAATATCTTTAAGTCTAGGATATACTTGATCTTTTTCTGATAAGAGGATATCTTTCAATGGCCACTCTATACCAATGTCTGGATCGTTCCAAATAATCCCGCCCTCAGCTTGTGGTGTATATGCATCTGTGCATTTATAAATAAAATACGTGGTTTCACTCATTACGCAAAATCCATGGGCAAATCCAGGTGGAATCCACAATTGACGATGATTTTCTCCAGAAAGCATTGCACCTGTCCACTGTCCATAAGTCTTAGAACCTACACGTATATCTACAGCCACATCAAATACCTCTCCCTGTAGAACTGACACTAGCTTTCCCTGAGTATTCGGTTGCTGATAGTGAAGTCCTCTAAGAACTCCGTACGTTGAAAAAGATAGATTATCCTGAACAAAACTCTCACAAATCCCAATCTCTTCATATTTTTTCTGTTGCCAAGTTTCCTGAAAAAATCCACGGGCATCACCAAATACTTTAGGCTCTATAATAACTACACCTGGTAAATTTGTCTCAATAACTTTCACTACACTCACTCCCCAGCTAGTTGCAACAAATATTTCCCATACCCATTTTTATTCATAACATCTCCTAAACTAAGCAAATCATCACGCGATATATAACCCATCCTATAGGCTATTTCCTCAGGACATGCCACCATTAATCCTTGTCGTTCCTGTATCGTCGCAATATAGTTGGCTGCTTGCAGCAAAGAATCATGAGTACCAGTATCCAGCCACGCATATCCACGCCCCAGGGTTTCAACTCTAAGTGCATCTTGCTCCAGATATAATTTATTTAAATCAGTAATTTCCAATTCTCCTCTACTTGATGGACTTAGTGATTTAGCAAAGTCCACTACACATTTATCATAAAAATATAATCCTGTTACGGCATAATGGGACTTTGGCATCTCAGGTTTCTCTTCCAAACTTATAGCATGTCCATCTCCATCAAACTCCACTACTCCATAACGTTCAGGATCTCTCACCCAGTAGGCAAACACCGTAGCTCCCATATCCTGCTGTGCAGCTTGCTGAAGTTTTTTACTAAAACCATAGCCATAAAATATATTATCCCCTAATACAAGGGCACATGGATCATTACCAATAAACGGTTCCCCAATTAGAAAAGCCTGAGCCAACCCATCTGGACTTGGCTGCACCGCATAGGATAGATGAATTCCCCACTGTTCGCCACCTCCTAGCAAACTGCGGAAACTTTCCTGCTCATGAGGTGTAGTAATCACCAAAATATCACGAATCCCTGCCAGCATTAAAGTAGTCAGCGGATAGTAAATCATAGGTTTATCATATACTGGTACTAATTGCTTACTAATAGATTTAGTTATAGGATAAAGACGTGTTCCTGACCCACCCGCCAATATAATACCTTTAGTTACTGCCATCCCTACGTTTCCCCCAATCTTTATGCTGTCGTTACGAAGCAATCTTTTACTTCCCATTCCCCAAGCGTTCACGTTGATAACTACCATCCGTTACCCGCTTGCACCAATCACCATTTTGCAAATACCAATCAACAGTCTTAATAATCCCAGTTTCAAAAGTTTCTACTGGCACCCATCCTAGCTCTCGCTGAATTTTAGACGCATCAATTGCATAGCGCATATCATGTCCCGGACGATCTTTGACAAAGGTAATTTTCTCACGATATGACTTCCCATCATTACTGGGACTTTTGTCATCCAAAATATCACATAAAGTATGTACAATACTCATGTTGGTTTTTTCATTGTGTCCACCAATATTGTATTTTTCACCAGGCATACCTTTTGTTAACACAGTTATGATTGCTCGACAGTGATCTTCTACATAGAGCCAATCTCGTACATTCTGCCCTGTGCCATACACTGGCAAAGACTTACCTTCTAATGCATTTAAAATCATTAAAGGAATTAACTTTTCTGGGAAATGGTGAGGACCATAATTATTCGAACAGTTAGTAATCAATACCGGTAGTCCGTAGGTATGGTAATAAGACCGTGCCAAATGATCAGAAGAGGCCTTAGAGGCTGAATAAGGAGAATTCGGAGCATAGGGAGTTTCCTCCGTAAAGTACCCTGTCTCACCAAGTGATCCGTATACCTCATCTGTGGAAACATGCAAAAACCTAAAGGCGTTTCTAGCATCACCTTCTAAGCTACGGAAATACTTTCTTGCCGCCTCTAAGAGTGCAAACGTTCCATTCACATTCGTCTCAATAAAAGCCGCGGGACCATCGATAGAACGATCCACATGGGATTCTGCAGCAAAATGTACAACTGCATCAGGTTGATATTCTTCAAAGATCCTTTCAACCATTTCCCTGTCACAAATATCCCCATGAAGAAATGTGTATCTTGGATCATTTTCTACATCACGTAATGAATCTAAATTTCCCGCATAGGTAAGCTTGTCTAGGTTAATAATATTTACATCCATATTTTTTAATGCAATGTGGATAAAGTTACTGCCAATAAAGCCAGCCCCACCAGTAACTAGTATTGTAGGCATTTTAGAACACTCTCCTACTTCATCGTATAAATTATTTCTGTTTTTTTATCATTTATCACAGCAAACACTTCTTATTATTTTATAATTCCAACATCTCTTAATGCCTGTACTTCTAATTTGACACCTTCTTCAAACGATCTTGGGCTAAATCCCAAATCATAAGCTGCTTTGGAATAGTCAAAACTCTTATCCTCTTTCAAACGCTGCACCTTTTCATAGTCAATAATACCATTAGGAATACAATCTGCAATCTTACCAATAAGAAGAGCCAGTCCATAAGGTATATGTAAAAAGTATCTTTTCTTCCCTAAAGCTTTCGCTATCTCTGCCAAAAGAGATAAATAAGTGAGGGGCGCCTTCCCTGCAACATTATATTCTTGCATTCTAGTTTTTTCTTCATTAGTCATTGCACTAATAATAACGTTAGCCAGATCTTGCGCATAAATAGGATGCATTAGCCCATCCCCTTTTCCTATAACAGGGAAAATCGCCACTTTGTTTATCATTTTAATTAACTTGTGTATATTTACATCTTGATGATTACCATAAATCATCGTTGGACGTATGATTGTATAAATTAAATTACTCTCTTTAATTTTTTTTTCTAATTCAGTATATAGGGCAGCATATGACTTATAGTGACTATACATACCTGTTGTATTTATAAATATTACACGTTTTATTCCCTTAAATACACAAGCTTGTGTTATAATCTCTGACAAATGTATTGTCGCCAAATGTATAACTAAATCTACATTTAGAAGTGCATCTGTGATATCTTTAATATTATTGCCATCTCCATAAATTACATTATTCTTTTTATCTTCATCCAACATAAATGAGATATCCGATGTAGGACGAACAAAATATTTTACTCTTCTGTCTGGCTTTTGATCTTGTATTTTTTGGTATAAGAATCGTCCTGTCAACCCTGCTATACCCGTAATTAGTATCATACTTTCACCCTCTAGTAGAATTTCCAACCCCATTTATTAAAATAATACCAGGCTGATTTTATTGTTATAATTGTTTGCTTAAATGATTTATGAGATCCTCTTGCCCAAAGATGTTCCACTGAATTATAAGGATAAAAAATACATTTAGAAATCTCATTAGTTCTGCGGGATATATCTGCATCCTCCATATGAAGGAAAAATTTTTCATCAAATCCTTGAATTTGCTTTAAAATAGAGCTCCGATAAAACATAAAACAACCTGTTGCATAGGGTATGATAAACTCTTTATCATATCCCGTATACTTCATTTGGAACCAATCTTCCCTGCTCTTCAACGACTTTTGAATTGACTTTGGTAAAAAGCGGCGCACGAATAAATCAAATACTGTAGGGTGCTGTTTGCACAAATATTGAATTTCTCCCGTATCATAAGTTACTTTTGGTGTTATCATACCAATATCATGATGACTTTCCATATATTCATAGAGTTCTTTTAAAATATTATCCTTAACTCTAAGATCTGGATTATAAATTAAATAATATTTTGCTTCGTAAGCATTAATAACTTGGTTATGACCGTATCCAAAACCATGGTTTACCTTACTTGCTATGATTGAAATATCTGACGACTGAATGGACTGAATTACTTTTAACGTTTCATCAGTTGAGTTATTGTCAAAAATAATAATTTTATATGAGATACCCATTGTTTGGCTTATGATTGATTCAATAGTTTTTTTTATTATCTTTGCATTATTATAAGTAACAATACTAATTAATAATTCTATCATTTCTTTACCCCTCTTTTATCTGAAAAGCCTGATGTCTTTTTGAAAAGCAGGATATGATGGCTTCTAAATCCTTTAAATACTACTTCTGTATGCTACGCACGCCGATCACGGCTGCAGGAATGCCACCCATAATCATATTATCAGAAACATTTTTTGTAACAACACAATTAGCACCTATTGTTACGTTATCCCGATTTTAATGTCATCAAGCAATTTGGTAACCCGATCAAATTATTCATTGTTGCCAACAACCGGTCGCTTATAAAGTTCAATAAAGAAATAATGCTGGCTAACCAAACTAATTTGTATGTATATAAAAAATGAGAATTACGAAAAAGTATCACTGGCAAGACTAAGGATTGGTGAATTCTTTTATGATTTCAAAAATACCTACCTTGCGTCCTTTCTGTCCAGCAATTTGATAATGCTTTTCAAATCCGCTTTAATATTTTAAACTTTTATTTATCTCATTTGTTGATTAGTAAAACCTAAAAACTATGTATATTATAAAAATCCTGTATTTCGATAGTATGGTAATAATATCCATTACCCCTACAAAAAGGGCCAAAACTAACCTCTTTTGTAAGATAAAAAACCTTTGATACGCATAGTCAATCCCATTTTAAATAAGTTATATTCATTCTCTCTTTTATTAAGCATTGCGAGTAGTAAACAAAACGTAATATAAAGCAAGCTTAACATAAATAAGATTACTATAGGAAACTCTAAATTCTTTTTACAAAACGCTCCAAGGCCCATACTATAGTTTTTAACCTTACCTATTGGCATTCTATCAGTCTTTTCCTCTGCATGATAGACCTTTATTTCGGGTGAATAAAGACATAAACCATTCTTTATTTCTTTATATAGATAATCAGCGTCTTCAGCTGCCCCGTAGATAGAGCCAGGACCAAATTCTACATCGAACCGCCCACTGCTTCTAGAAAACAAACTTACTGCTGAAAACATAAAGTAAAAATTAAATCTTGTCATCTTCCTAGACGTCTTAGGCCATTTTCGAAGTAAATTATTTCCATCTATATCGCAGACTTTACCTACTATTATATCTGCATTTTTATGTTTATTAAATAAATAGTTAACATTAGTTAAGGTCTCAGGATAATAAAGACAATCATCATCAGGAAAAGCTTTAATATCCCCTTGTGCAAAACCTATTCCAATATTTCTTGCATTCGACGTACCAGCCTCTGCAATCCTAACATACCTAATGTTTAGTAATTGACCATATTTCTCTACAACCTTTTGCGTATTTGTATCTTTGCTCTGATCGATTAATATAACTTCGAATTCTTTAAAAACCTGCCTAGTTAACGAATCTAATAACCGATCTACATCGCTACAGCGATCCAACGTAGCAACAATTAAGGAAATAAGCGGCTTGTCCAAACACCCTGTACAACTTTCTGAAGAACTCATTTATAAAACATGCCTCCTCACGCCTCCACGCTTCATTATCTTAACGTGAATAAGCTGTTCAAATGATAATTATTCTATCATTTCTTTACCCAATGCCGCATTAGAATATATGCTGATTTACATATGAAATATAGTGAATCAGCTACTCCGAAGTGTTCCCTTATGATTTTTTGCTGTTCTGTTAGCATTTTATATAAATTGTTACCACTCAAGCCATCAAGACTGTAACAAGTTATCACACTATCAATAAATATTACTTTATAATTGTTTATAAAACATTTTATAATCAGCTCGAAGTCGGAGGAAATTTTATATTCCTCGTTAAACATTAGAGATTTTAATAGCATAGCTTTAATAAACATTCCCTGGTGTGGAGCCATTCGCCCTTTTCTCAGATCATTAATAGTTAACATCTTCCCAGCTATCTTAGAATTCTTATCGCCCTCCTTTATGAGGATAACTCTTCCAAAGACAACATCAATAATGCTGTTATTAATAAATTGCATCATGACTGTCTCAATTACACTTTTATCTTGCAAATAATCATCTGCGCCTAAAAAATATATAATATCACCATGAGCTTTTATTATTCCTTTATTCATTGCATTGTATATCCCTGTATCGCGCTCACTTACCCAATAAGATATACCATCTTTGTATTCCTCAATAACTTTCACAGTTCCATCCGTTGATAACCCATCAATAATAATAAATTCAACATTTTCATATGTTTGCATTAAAACACTTTGAATACATCTTTCTAGCGTTTCTTCAGCATTATATGTAACCGTTATAATAGTAATAAGAGGCTTGTCCATACTTCCCCCCATAAGGCTACTTTCTTAATAGCATAATGATATCTATCCCATAATTCCATAATAAAAACGATGTAAAATTTATTTCTTATGCAGCTCATTCTCCCTGTACCAGGAATATACTTTTTTCAATCCTTCATTTAAGTCAACTTTAGCTGACCATCCAAGGCTATCTAAAAAGGAAACATCATTAATTTTTACTGGTGTCCCGTCTGGCTTAGATCTATCAAAAATTATCTTTCCACGGTAACCTGTAATATCACGTATGTTTTCCGCAAGACTCTTGATTGAAATTCCTACACCTGTACCGATGTTAACAATTTTACTATCGTCATAATTCTCCATTAAAAATAAACAAGCATCTGCTAAATCGTCAACATATAAAAATTCACGAACTGCTCGTCCGGTACCCCAAACTGTTACAGCTTGATCACCATTAACCTTAGCTTCATGAACTTTGCGAATTAGGGCTGGTAATACATGTGATGTTGCTAAGTCAAAATTATCATTGGGACCATACAAATTGGTTGGCATTACTGATATATATTTAGTTCCATATTGCTTGTTATAGGATTGACACATTTTAATCCCAGCAATTTTAGCCAGTGCGTATGCATCATTAGTAGGTTCAAGTGGTCCCGTCAATAGAGATTCCTCTTTAATTGGCTGTTCAGCCATTTGCGGATAAATACACGAACTACCAAGAAATAATAATTTCTTGGCACCCGCTTTCCAAGAGTGATGAATAATATTAGTTTCCATCATTAGATTTTCATAGATAAAATCAGCTGGATAATTAGAATTAGCTAAAATTCCACCTACCTTGGCCGCTGCTAAAAATACATATTCCGGCTGTTCTTTAGCAAAAAAATCAGCTACGGCTTGTTGGTTTATTAAATCAAGTTCGCAATGAGTTGCCGAAAGTATATTGGTATATCCTTCTTTTTCCAAGGTCCTAATAAGTGCTGAACCAACCAATCCACGATGACCGGCAACATAGACTCTTGCATTTTTCTCCATATATCTCACCTTATTCATTATACTGACGTACTTCAAAACCATTTTTTTCACATAATACATCACGCGTTGCTGATTTTAAGTCTTCCTGAACCATCATAGAAACTAATTCCGCTAACGTTGTCTTAGCCTGCCATCCAAGCTTTTCTTTGGCCTTAGTCGGATCCCCAAGAAGTAATTCAACTTCTGTTGGGCGGAAATAGCGAGAATCCACTTCAACCAATACCTTACCAGTTGCCTTATCCAACCCCTTTTCCTCTACGCCATTCCCCTGCCATACAACTTCAATACCCACTTCACGAAAAGCCAGTTCAACAAAGTCACGCACTTTTTGCGTCTGACCAGTCGCAACAACAAAGTCTTCTGGCTTATCTTGCTGCAGCATCAGCCACATTGCCTCCACATAATCTTTGGCATAGCCCCAGTCACGCTTGGCATCAAGATTGCCAAGATATAAATTATCTTGTAGGCCAATTTTAATTCTAGCTACTGCACGAGTAATTTTCCTCGTGACAAAGGTTTCACCACGCAAAGGTGATTCATGATTGAATAATATCCCATTACAAGCAAACATACCATACGCTTCACGATAATTGACGGTAATCCAATAGCCATATATTTTAGCCGCCGCATATGGACTACGAGGATAAAACGGTGTCGTTTCCTTCTGCGGCGTTTCTTGTACTAGACCGTACAATTCACTTGTTGATGCCTGATAAAACTTTGTTTTTCTCTCAAGACCAAGAATACGGATGGCTTCCAAGATTCTAAGCGTTCCTAAGGCATCAGAATTCGCTGTATATTCTGGTGTTTCAAAAGAAACCTGGACATGACTCTGTGCCGCTAAATTATATATTTCATCAGGCTGCACTTGCTGTATAATGCGAATCAAATTTGTTGAATCCGTCATATCTCCATAATGAAGAAACAATCTAACATTATTTTCATGTTGGTCTTTATACAAGTGATCTATACGGTCGGTGTTAAACATCGAAGAACGCCGTTTAATACCATGAACCTCATATCCCTTCTCTAGTAAAAATTCTGACAAATAGGCTCCATCTTGACCAGTAACTCCTGTAATTAAGGCACGTTTCATCACTATAACTTCCTCCAAATATATTTAATATGAATTATTTCTGGAAAACAACTCTATATCATGGAATGATTTCCAATTATCTTTAATCCAACTATTCTCTTTATTCCACCACTTAAATTCCATTAAATATTTAATCTCTTTCTGGCTAAATCTATACTTAATAGTCTTAGCCGGTACACCACCAACGACGGCATATGCCGGAATATCTTTATTAACAACAGCTCCTGCTGCAATAATAGCTCCATCTCCAATATTTACGCCATCCAAAATAACAGCATTAGCACCAATCCATACATCATTCCCCATTTCTATTGGTAAAAGTTCTTTAAAGTATGCTTTATCAGCGAAAGTAATTTGAGCTTGCTTAAATATAGAAAAGAAAATAGGATGTGTAGAAACAAAATTTACTGGATGTCTTCCCAATCCGCACCGTACACCAGGACCAATTGAGCAAAATTTGCCTACACGTGTGTTTAATAATGTGCTCTGACCTGCTATATAGGTGTAATCACCAATCTCACACTGATGTACATTAGATTTCTCATAAATAGTCACATATTCTCCTAACTGCGACTGTCTAGCAAAAGCCTTATAATATAATTTCGCAGTTGGAAATTTACGTCTAACGTGGAAATAGTGCATTAGCCACTTAAGCCATCTAGTAAAAGGATTTTTAAAAATCGTTTTTATCATTTTATAATTTCAGCCTTTCAAATGCATCAATATATGTTTTATCGCTAGCATTTATAATAGTAGCCTGTAGATAATCCGCATATTGTTTCAAATAAAAATACCCCTTAAAAGTTGCTGTTAATGCTTCAAACACTTCATGCATTTTAAATGTATGTTTTTCCTGTGCATCCATAAAAAACGGGACGTAATCTATTTCATTTTCATCATAGCAATGTCCTAACTTTAAATATACCCTATTGTCATTATCCAAAATAAGATCTTCATGCCATGAATGATCCGCCCCAATAGTATAAATTTTCTTGTATCCCAAATTTAACATTAAAAAAATTCCTGCAACTAGAATATTTTGAACTCTTGGCATCCCTAAATTTAATTTATAAATTAAATGGCGAAAGCTTGCAAATCCATCTATAAGAGTATTATTAATAAATACTACATTAATATTGGAATTTTTTAAAGAGATCTCTTTAAATTCTATATTTCTTTGTGCCTGTCGTGGTAAAAACAAGATCATTGACCACTTCGTTTTCTGTATCAGACTTTTGATTATACACTCACGATCTCGTTTAAATTTTACTGATACCTGTTCATCAAAGTAAGCAGGATCAAAAAAGGCATAGTACTCAGGCTGCAAGTCCTCAAAATAGTTAGACAAAACAATATCATTTACACATAGCTTAGGCATTGACTCAAAAAACTCTAAATTCTGAGCTAATGTATTAATTAATGACGGCCCAGTTCCTATAACAACACATTCACGATTACGATTACCAGAATCTATCTGCGGCATTTTACTTTTAGGTTGCATAAATTTTATTATTCGTAAGATAGAAAAAATAGTAATACCCATATTTTTCAAGATTTCGCAAGCCTTCATCCTAATTTGTGACAAAAATATTCACTCCATTCCACTCACTACTTTTTCAATATCATCCATGGCATCTGGAAAACTCGATTACTCAGGATCCATGTAAGTACTAGAAAAACAAACTTAATAAAAGCAAATGATTGCGCCGCACCAAGTGACCCATGCCAAGAAATAAATAAGTAATTTGAAATAGTGTACAAACCTGCAGAAACAAACGTAATCGTTGCTAATATATGAGTCTTTTCAACATATACAATATACAACGCTACAATTCTAAACATGCCACCAAACGCATTCCCTAAAGCGATCCAAAAAACAAATTTTCCTGCACCTACGAACTTTTCGCCTATAAAAAAGCTTAGAAACCATGGAGCTATCATTGATAGTCCAATGGTTAAAATAAATAAACCTATAAAATATAAATACGTCATCTTTACTATAGTACTTTTAGTCTTATCTGTATCATCTCTCTTCAAACGTTCAAATAACCAAGGTCCCCACGCAGTCCCAAAAGCGCCTTCAATCAAGGCTATTACCATCCCAATTTGAGCTCCCACAGAATATAGGCCCGTATCAGTAATACCAACCATTGTTGTAATAAAAATCCGATCCGTCATTGTCATAATAATTCCGCCTAATGCATGGGGAACAAGTGGAAGTCCAAACTTAAGAGCATCTTTTGCGTAACCATAGTCAAAGGTAAAATTCATCCATCCCTGCCTATAGAGTATGAATAAACCGAGTAGACCAAATACCACTACTACAAGTATTTGTGCTTCAAGCCGTCCTTGCCATTTTAAATCTAGCCCCACAATAAACCATAATGACAATACCATATTTGCCAGCGTCATTACTACTTGATATATACTATATAATATTGATTTGAATTGGACCTGCCAGAGTCCCAAAACTAGAGAAACCAAGAATTGTCCAATTGCAACGACCCAAGTCCCCCATAACCACTCCTGGGGGAAGAATGCTATTTTACTTATTTGATTTGAAAAGAAATAAAGTGTAAAAGAAGCTATAACAGCAGTAATCGCAACAATCATTAAGCAGTTCGCAATATACTTGGGTAAGTCAATTCTATCACGATCAAAATATTTCCTATTAATAGCGTCTTGCATTCCCAATCCTATAAATGGAGCTAAAAACCCAGTAATAACCTGAAACATAGCAGTAATACCATAATCTTCTGGTGACATGTAACGGGTCATAATAGGCATCAAAAAAAAGGGTATGGCCATATTTATAAAATTACTAGTTGTATATACCCCCATTGAACGAAACAACGAAGATGAAAATAATTTCTTAAACATTTAACACCTACTTTTCAAAATTGCTAGATGCATCATGTTTTCTTATCTCATCGAGCATACTTACAAGACTATTAAAGACTAATTCGTTTCCTTTTGCATTTAAATGATATCCATCTTCCTCTAATAAATAGTCTCTTAAATTTTGTCCCTCATATGGATCAACAAAGATTGTATTGCTATGTTTTCTAACTTCCATGTTAATTATCTGATTATATAAATCAATATCCTCTTCGACACCATAAGTACTCTCTATTAAAGCATTGCCTGGACCAGCTATTTTAATAAAAGCAACTACAATTCCTCTTTTATGTGCTATGTATGAGATTTTCTCTATATTAGCTACAAATTGCTCAGTACCCACATACTTCAACTCATGAATTTTTGTTAAAAAATAATGCTTCTTGCGAATCATTTCTCTAGTATATTTTGATATAATTGGAATTCTTGATAATATTTTTACTACATTAGGTGACAAAACTCTTCTAACACAATCCACAATTCCTATTTGGAAAATCACTATATCTGGTTTAAAAAGTCCTAAAAGCTGATCAGCCTCAGAAATAACATCATTAGAGGTTAAACCACTCTTTAAGAATGTGAATACTTCAAAACATCCCCCATATTCTTTTATAAAACTCCGTGTCCATGTGTTTTCAATATCGACATTTCCACGTGGCATACCAAGCGAATCAGTTACAATTAATATCCTCATTCTTCATCCCTCTATTACATGCGAAGTCTCATTCACCAACACAACAGTTTCTCCTGCTACACTTCCTAATTGTGCTGCCTACTCATTTTTTTTATTAATTCTACTACCCGACTTGTACTAGTAACTGAATGGGAATTATCTAAATAGGATAATACCCACTTGTCTAAAATAATCATTGCCTCGTCAATATATTCCTTCTCATTTAACAATTTATCCAACTTACCTTTAAATTCTACATCCGATTGAGCCACAACTTTTTCGTTATATGGTATATATTGATGTCGTTCAGTATCTTTATTAAAATCAATCATCAATACTGGCGTCCCCACACTAATTGCCTCCATTATTGTAGCTGAAAAATGAGCAATCATTAACGATGAGGCCCTGAATAAATTGCCAAGGTCAGTATCTTCAATAACGGAATATCTATCACTATTAAATAATTCTCTATAATATTTTACATTCTCTTTGTTCTCAGCAGGATGTAATTTTACAATAATTTTTACATTTTCCCCCAAAGAATCAAATATTCCCTTTAATACATGGTTAGCTTCTTCTAAATAGTCCTGTCCATAGACATATTCTATGACCTCAGTACAATACACTACCAACTGTTGTTTACTATTAATATCAATTTTGTTCCTCTTTTTTATGATCGCTAAAGCCTCTGCTCGCTGTATCTCTCGTAAAGCAAAATATTTATCAAACAGCGGGTTCCCAGTAACAACTATACGTTCATGGGAAACTCCCTTCTCTATAAGGATATTTTTTATATAATCCCCTTGTACAGCAATCATACTACTATCAATATAGGTGCCAATTGTATTTCCATTGAAATAATATGCATCATAACATTCGAGTCGCTTTAATAACTGCCCATACACCCAACGTATTCCTACTCTCTCAGCTTGTGGCTGAACTTCAAATGTCACAAAATTCGTTGTTATAATCAAAAGAATAGGAATTTCTAATTTACTACATAAATCTTGTAGCATTCGAATATAAATACCAGCTAAATCATTATTAATTATAACTACATTCGGTAACCAATTCTTCAAAAGTCTAAATAGAGTTAGTCTATCATAAAAATAATACCCGGCTTTTTTTATGCCCAAAATAATCCGCTCAATTTTAGTACAAGTAGCGTCCTCAAAAATTTCACCTTTTAAGTTAATTTTCTTAGTTCCTACAAGTGTTTCCTTTCTTCCATAATGGCTATGTGTAGCAAGAAACCTAAAATCTGAGGAATCATTTTTTAATTCATTAATAATTAACGAATACAGTTCTTTTTGGAAGTAAAAATAATATGCTGCAAATATAATCTTCATCCATAATAATCCTTTTTTTCAATGATTTTAGCGCTATTTATTTCCATAATTAATTGCACTAAACAATCTATTGACACGTTCACAATGCTCACTAATTGTTAGCAATGACTCTGTATTATCGCCAACTAAAAATGTCTGTACTTGCTTATAAATCCCTGGCTTAAACTGGTCGTCAAATTGTGTATCAATTTCAACTTTTTCAATCTCAACTGATCCATTTCTTTGCACATGCAATTGTTCAAGTGGTCTAAATATTAGTCGATGTTTATTTGTTAACACTTCAACACCCCACCGTCCTGGAGCAGCCCAATTAGCCTGATAAGAAAATAGAGCCCCTCCCTCTGTAACCCCTGCACCAGCAAATACTGAAGCTGATGGATGCCAAGCAAGGCCGCCTTTGATATAAGCAGAAATATTCTTTGGTTCACCACCAAGGAAGAATGCCAAATCAACAACATGTGTAGAGTTAGCAAGAAACCAGGCTTCTT